>JBGSLR010000032.1:0-92176 GCA_041740615.1 Desulfobacterales bacterium | reverse complement strand
TGTCTAGATTTATTTAATATTTTCAATAGGTTGTTTAATAATGATATTGTTTATAAAATTGAGTGGTTATGCGTATAGATGCATGGGCACTCAATTCAATGCATCAAATTCTATGCCATCAAAGATATGCGATTGCCCTGCTGAATATCGACTACCGGCTTGATTTGGTATCACAATCGTGATAGAAAGACAAAGACCGTAGGCACGGAAATGCTGCAGGAGCATCATTCCGGACTTTGCAAATTCCATTCACTTCCGATTTGTTTACTTCCATTTTCAATTTGTCATCAACAACCATGGTATCCATATCCGCAATCGGCAAAGAAAAAGGGCGGTGATGTCTCTTCGTCAAAAGATCGTACTGACCGTGGGGTGTATCTTTTTCTTGATGATGGGAGCGATCTACTCCATTACTCGGGTGATATTAATAAACGGATACAGTGAGTTGGAAGAACGGGATATCCGGCACAATATTCGGCAGCTCACCCATATCATTGAGAGCGAAGTGGACCAAATTAAAAGCTTCGCCCTCGACTGGGGACCCTGGGACGATACCTATGAATTCGTCGTCAATACAAATCAGGATTATATCGACAACAACCTGATCGATGAAACCTTCCTCAATTTCAGGCTCTCCTTCATTGCATTTGTAAATGAGCATGGGAATTTCGTATACGGGAAAGCGTATCACCTGGAAAAACAGGAATCCATGCCGTTTCCGGAAACCCTGATCGAGCAACTGAAGGCCCACCCGAACCTGATCGGCCATCGCCGCAACCAGGACCTCATCAAAGGCTTGCTGCTGCTGCCGGATCAAATCGTTCTCGTCACTTCCGTGCCGATATTGAACAGCAAATTCGAGGGCCCCATCCGCGGCGCCCTGATCATGGGCCGCTTCCTGAATGTGGTGGAAATCGAAACAATCGGAGAAAAGGTCCAACTGCCGCTGGAGACCCGCCGGTGGGACGACCCCAATTTGCCGGCTGAATTCAAGACCGCCCAATCCGCTCTGATGGGAAAAGACTCGGTGAGCATTCAACGAAACGGTCCCAACCGGATTTCCGCCTATATTCTCCTGCGGGATATCGAAGGCCGGTCGGCGCTGATCGCCAAGATTGAAAAGGAACGGGATATTTTTCGTCAGGGTCATGAAAGCCTGGACTATTTCATGGTTTCCCTGCTGGCCATCAGCCTGGCTTTCATCCTGGTCACGTTGGTCTTTCTGGAAAAAAGTGTTCTGCATAAACTTGCCTACCTCAGCAAAACGGTTCGTGAAATCGGAATGGCGAAATTGTTTACCCCCCGGATCACCCTGGAAGGCAAGGATGAACTCACGACCCTGGCCCGGGACATCAATGGAATGTTGGAAGCGCTGCGCCAAAGCGAGGAACGGGATAAAGCCCTTCTGGAAAACATCGAGGACGGTTATTTCGAAGTCGATCTTCGTGGCGATTTGACGTTTTTCAATGATTCCATTTGCCGGATCACCGCTTATGAGCGCTCCGAAATGATGGGGATGAATTTTCGCCGGCTAACCAATCCATCCTCCATCGCGAAACTGGCCCGGGAATTTCGGCAGTTGTATCGGAGCGGCCAGCCCATTCAAGCCGTGGAAGGCGATCTGATTTGTAAAAACGGCGAGCATCGATATCTGGAGGCTTCGGTTTCCCTAATCTTGGATATGGAAAGAAACCCGAACGGTTTCAGGGGAATCGTTAGAGATATCACCCAACGAAAACTGACGGAATTGGCACTGCGGGAAAGCGAAGAGCGTTTCCGGGCCCTTTTCGATCGCTCCCTGGAATGCGTCTATATCCAGGACTTCACCGGGGCGTTCACGGACGCCAATCCCGCCATGTTGAAACTGCTGGGGTATGAGCGCAAGGAGGTCTCGGCGATCCGCTTACAGGATCTACTGCCCCAGCAGCAGCTGCGCATGGCCCTGCGGGCCTTTGTGGAAATCAACCGACTCGGCTACACCAAACACAAACGCGTGTACCAGATCCGTTGCCGGGACGGGCGGCAACGGTTCATCGAAGCCCAGGGAGCTCTCATTTACCATTCCGGTAAACCCTCGGGTATCCTCGGCGTTGCCCGGGACATTACCCAGCGCCGGCATATGGAAGCGGAATTGAAGGTGCAGGCCACTACGGACCCCCTCACCGGAGCGGAAAACAGACGACGGTTCCTGGAACGCGCCGACTTGGAATTTCAACGGTTTCTGCGGTACGGCGAATCCTTCTGCCTATCGGCGCTGGATATCGATCATTTCAAGCGAATCAACGATACCTATGGTCATGGGGTGGGCGATGAAGTGCTTTGCAGACTGGTGGAAACCTGTCGAGAGGGCCTGCGCCAAACCGATTTTTTCGGACGCATGGGCGGCGAGGAATTCGCCATCGTTTTAGTGGGCGCGGACATGAAAACGGCCAACGCCATCGCCGAAAGACTGCGGATCACCCTGGAACACCTGGTCCTCCACATTGGGGAACAGGATATCCAATTCACCGTCAGTATGGGGTTGACCGAAATCACGTCCGAGGACGCCTCCTTTGAAACGGTTTTGAAGCGGGCGGACGCCGCCCTGTATGCGGCCAAACGGCAGGGACGGAATCGTGTCGTAACGGATTTCGTTCATTTCGACGATTCAATGGAAGGGACATCATGAATGAACGGCGGCATTTCGCAAAAAATCCCTTCCGATTTTCCACATCCAACATGAAGCCCCGGGCAAGGGAATGTCCTCTTTTCTCCCTGGATCAACGGGCCGGGAAATCCATGATTGTTTACAAACGCGTCATGCGATCTCCTGTTCAGCGGAACCACTCTGATGTTTTGCCAGTGTAGCAACCTGAAACCTTGAACCGTGCCCCTAAAACCTTGAATCTATTTTTTCTCCTTGACAGAAAGACGCCAAAAATCGTACCTTGGAAAAAAATGAATAGGATTCATATTATTATGGGAATTCAGGAAAGAAAAGGTCGAGAACGGGAGAGACGGCGCCAACAGATCATGGTGGCCGCCAAAACCGTTTTCCATCGGAATGGCTTCAATAAAGCGACCATGGAAGATATCGCCCGGGAAGCGGAGCTGAGCCCCGGGACTCTCTACCTGTATTTTAAAAACAAGAACGAACTCTATGCCTCCCTTTCCCTGCGGATACTCCAATATCTGCTCATCCGACTGGAGGAAGTCAGAGTCAAGGAAGGCATCGATTCCAAAAAACGCCTTGAATTGTTAAAAGAATCAATTTACGACGTATATGAATTCGACCCCCAGATGTTCATCAAGATGTTTCATTTTCAATCCAGCGAAATCTTTGAAAGCCTGACCGCCCAATTGCAAAACGAAATCAAGGTATTATATTTGAAAGCCCGGGACGCGATCGCCGCCCTGTTCCAGGAAGGAATTGAAAACGGCGTCTTCATCCAGGAAAAATCAGGCATTCTGGCGGAAATGATCTGGGCTTTTTTCTCCGGTATCGTCTTGTTGGAAGAAAATAAAAAAGTCCTCGATAACCGCAAAAGCGACTTGAAAAGAAATCTCAAGACCGCCTTTGATATTTTTTTTCGCGGCATTGCGCCGGACAAAACGTCCACCTGAATCCCCTCTCTCGTACAGCAGGATGCCCGCCCGAAATTTTCGATAAACCATCATACTTTAATAAATGAATATAATTTATCTTGACAAATTTTGATGAAAAATTCTATTAATATATAAAAAATGAATCTCACTCATAAATTTGTATTGGTTCAGAGTTTCAGGCAGAGACACAGTTTCCATCGCGAACGGATTGTCATCGGTCCCAAAGGACGGCACTACCTGGCCTGCAGCAGAACACTGAACATCCGCCTCGACGACACCGCCTCTCCGCCTGATCGCTTGTAAAACAGGAAGCCCCCGGATCGGATTCCGGGCCGAGTTCGAATGGAAGTAGCCCCCTATTGATCGGAACTGTCTGGAAATAACGTTTTCGCACCACGGAAACAATGAGGGGATCAATCCCCTTTGGATTGCCGCGGATATCTGCGGAATCTATGTCGGCGCCGATATCCAACACTACTAAACAAGGAGGTCACCATGTCGGAGAGAGAGTTCACAGCCACTTCGGAGGCTCAAATTGCTGTTCACTGGCAGGAAGAAGACTATTATTATCCGTCCGCCCAATTCATCGCCCAGGCCAATATGACGGATGAAACGGTTTATGAGCGTTTCAGCCTGGATAATTTCCCCAATTGCTACAAAGAATATGCGGATCTGCTGACATGGGACGAATATTGGCATACGATTCTGGACACCAGTGATGCACCCTGCTGGAAATGGTTCGTCGGGGGCAAGCTGAACGCGAGTTACAACTGCATCGACCGCCATCTGGCGAAAAACAGGAACAAGACCGCCATTCATTTCGTGCCGGAACTGGAAGAAGAAAAAATCGAACATATCACCTATCAGGAGCTCTATGTCCGGGTGAACGAGTTCGCGGCACTTCTGCGCGATTTCGCAGGATTGAAGGCCGGAGATCGGGTAACCCTTCACATGCCCATGTCGGTGGAGCTTCCCATCGCCATGCTGGCCTGCGCCAGGTTGGGGATCATTCACTCCGAAGTGTTCGGGGGGTTCAGCGGCAGGGCCTGCGCAGACCGGATTGTGGATTCCAGGAGCAATGTTCTGATCACCATGGATGCCTATTACCGGAGCGGCAAGCTTCTGGATCACAAAGAGAATGCGGATATCGCAGTGGACTTGGCCCGGAAGGACGGTCAGGTGGTGGATAAAGTTCTGGTGTGGCAGCGCTATCCGGGCAAACCATCCAGCCCGACCCCCATGGTTGGCGGCCGTGATTTTTTTATCAACGATCTGCTCAAACAATTCTATGGGAAACGGGTCACTCCCGTCGCCATGCCGGCGGAGGCCCCCCTGTTTCTCATGTATACCAGCGGCACCACCGGAAAACCCAAAGGCTGCCAACACAGCACGGGGGGGTACCTTGCCTATGTCGCCGGCACATCCAAGTATGTCCAGGATATCCATCCGGAAGACGTCTACTGGTGCATGGCCGATATCGGCTGGATCACGGGGCACTCCTATATTGTCTACGGCCCGTTGACGCTATGCGCTTCCACGGTAATCTATGAAGGCGTACCCAATTTCCCGGATGCCGGTCGGCCCTGGCGCATCGCCCAGGATCTGGGAGTGAACATTTTTCACACGGCCCCCACCGCCATTCGGGCCCTGCGGAAAATCGGTCCCGACGAGCCGGCCAAGTACAACTACCAGTTTAAACATATGACCACGGTCGGCGAGCCCATCGAGCCCGAAGTCTGGAAATGGTATCACAAGAAAGTCGGCAAGGGGAAAGCCATTATTGTGGACACGTGGTGGCAAACGGAAACCGGCGGATTCCTGTGCAGCACCCTGCCGGCCATCACACCCATGAAACCGGGAAGCGCCGGACCGGCCATGCCCGGCATCCATCCGATCATCTATGATGACGAAGGGAACGTACTGGAGGCCGGATCCGGCAAGGCCGGCAACATCTGCATCCAGAACCCCTGGCCCGGCGCCTTTCAGACCATCTGGGGGGATCGGGACCGCTTTGTCAGCAATTACTACGCCCGCTACTGCAAAAACCCGGACAGCAAGGACTGGCGGGATTGGCCCTATCTCACCGGCGACGCCGCAGTCCAGGCCAAGGACGGCTATTACCGCATCCTGGGCAGGATCGATGACGTCATCAATGTCTCCGGGCATCGGTTGGGCACAAAGGAAATCGAATCCGCTTCCATGGTGGTTCCCGAGGTGGCAGAGGCGGCGGTGGTTCCCGTGGCCCATGAAATCAAAGGCAAGGAACCGGATCTGTATATCGCACTGAAGCCAGGCATCGACGCTACCGAAGAACTCGCGAAACGGATCTCCGATGCGGTCTGCAACGAAATCGGTAAAATCGCCAAGCCGAGGAAAGTCTGGATCGTGAAGGATATGCCCAAGACCCGTTCCGGTAAAATCATGCGGCGGGTGCTGGCCGCCATTTCGAATGAGAGAGATGTGGGGGATGTAACCACCCTGGCCAATCCCAATATCGTAACGGAAATCCAGGATATGGTGAAAAAATAAACCCCCGGAACATGGGAACAGCCTTGTAGCAGGAGGATGGTTATGGATAGCCTGTATAACCGATATTATGAACAATCCATTCAGGACCCGGATGCTTTCTGGCGCGTCCCTGCGGAAGATTGTCACTGGTATAAAAAATGGGACAAAGTGTTGGACGATTCGAACAAACCCTTCTATCGTTGGTTTTCCGGCGGAATGGTCAATACCTGTTTCAACGCCCTGGATTACCATATTGAAAAAGGCCTCGGCGATCAAGCCGCCCTGATCTACGACAGTCCGGTCACACAAACCATCAAGACCTATACCTATCGGCAGCTGCGGGACGAGACCGCCAAATTCGCAGGGGTGCTCTCCTCCAAGGGTGTCCAAAAAGGCGACCGCGTCCTGCTGTACATGCCCATGATTCCGGAAGCCGCCATCGCCATGCTGGCCTGCGCCAGGATCGGGGCAGTTCATTCCGTGGTTTTCGGCGGCTTTGCGCCCAAGGAACTGGCCACCCGGATCAACGACGCCACCCCCAAGGTAATTGTCTCCGCCTCCTGCGGAATTGAAGGGGGCAAAGTAATCCCCTACAAGCCGCTTCTGGATAAAGCCGTGGAAATGGCCGTCTCCAAACCGGACTATCGCATCCTTTTCCAACGACCGGAAAAAACCGCCGATATGATACCGGGTGTGGATTGCGACTGGCAGGCCGAGATGGCGGTGGCCCAACCCCTGGATTGCGTTCCGGTGGCCGCCACGGATCCACTGTATATCCTCTACACTTCCGGCACCACCGGCGTTCCCAAAGGAGTCGTCCGGGACAACGGCGGACATATGGTAGCGCTCAAGTGGTCCATGAAAGCCATTTACAACATGGAGCCGGGGGAAGTGTTCTGGGCCGCCTCGGACGTCGGCTGGGTCGTTGGACATTCCTACATCGTCTATGGTCCGCTGCTGAAGGGGTGCACCACCATTCTTTTCGAGGGCAAACCGGTGGGAACGCCGGATGCCGGTGTCTTCTGGCGGGTAATATCCCAACATAACGTCAAAGCGCTGTTTACAGCGCCCACCGCGTTCCGCGCCATCAAGCGGGAAGATCCGGAAGGCCGACTGATCGGCGACTATGATCTTTCCCGTTTCGAGGCGTTGTTTCTCGCCGGTGAAAGAACCGATCCCGACACCCTCCATTGGGCGGAAAACAAACTGAACGTGCCGGTGATCGATCACTGGTGGCAGACGGAAACCGGCTGGGCCATTGCCGCCAACTGTATCGGCATTCAACGACTGCCGGTGAAGCAGGGATCGCCGACCAAAGCCGTCCCGGGTTGGTCGGTGCAGGTGCTCGACGCCAACAACCAGCCTGTCAAGGCTGGCGAGATCGGAGCGTTGGCGGTCAAATTGCCGCTACCTCCGGGAACCCTCCCCACGCTCTGGAAAAACGACGCCGGATATATTCAATCGTATTTGAAGGATTTCCCCGGTTATTACAAAACAGCCGATGCCGGATACATCGACGAAGACGGCTATATTTTCGTCATGTCCCGCACCGACGACATCATCAATGTCGCCGGTCACCGCTTGTCCACCGGGGGAATGGAAGAAGTCCTCTCGGACCACCCGGACGTGGCGGAATGCGCGGTCCTGGGCGTCCAGGATAAATTGAAGGGGCAGATACCCATCGGATTCCTCGTACTGAAATCAGGCGTGACCCGCGACATTCGTGAAATCGAAAAAGAGGTCATCGGGATGGTCCGGGAACGGATCGGTCCGGTGGCGTCCTTCAAACTGGTGACGACGGTAAAGCGCCTGCCCAAAACAAGGTCCGGCAAAATTCTGCGGGGCACGATCCGGAAGATTGCGGACAAGGAGGAATACAATGTTCCGGCGACCATCGACGATCCGACGATTCTGAACGAAATGGAATTGGCCCTGCAGCAGATGGGGTATGCCGGGGCAAAGAAGTGAGTTTCCGCACCCGGAACGGAAATACACCATCGCTGAAGAAGCACTGATGTGCAATTCACTATGTGCAATTGATGCTTCAGAAAGGAGGAACAATCGCCGTAGCAGCATAAAAAATGCAGGATGTCGGCAGCCCATCGACATATTGAAACAACTCAGCAATCAAACAAAAAGGAGGATAGATTATGAGTGACAACAAAGCCTACTGGCAGGCGAATCTGCGGTTGGTCGTTACCTGTATCGTCGTCTGGTTTATCGTTTCATTCGGGTTCGGCATCTTGCTTGTCGATGTTCTCAACCATATCAAAATCGGTGGTTACATGCTCGGTTTCTGGTTTGCCCAGCAAGGTTCCATGTATATCTTCATTGCGTTGATCTTTATTTACGCCAATCGAATGAACACCCTTGACCGCAAATTCAAAGTGGAAGAATAAGGAGGGAATCATGGGACTGAAAACAACAACATTTATCGTTGTGGGCTTGACCTTCGCCGTTTATATTTACATCGCCATTCGGGCGCGCGCCCGAAGCACGGCCGAGTTCTACGTAGCCGGCAAAGGGGTTCATCCGATCCTGAACGGTATGGCCACCGGAGCGGACTGGATGTCGGCGGCTTCGTTCATATCCATGGCCGGCTTGATCGCCTTTCAAGGTTATGACGCATCCGTCTATTTAATGGGCTGGACCGGCGGCTATGTGCTTCTGGCCATGATGCTGGCGCCCTATTTGCGGAAATACGGTAAATATACGGTGCCGGAATTCATCGGCGATCGTTTTTATTCCAAACGGGCGCGACTGGTTGCCATCGTCTGCCTGATCGTTTGCTCCCTGACCTACGTCATCGGTCAGATGAAAGGAATCGGGGTCGCCTTCTCCCGCTTTCTCGAGGTCGATTTTTCCGTCGGATTGGTGGCCGGCATGGCCATCGTATTCGTCTACGCGGTCCTCGGCGGGATGAAAGGCATCACCTATACCCAGATCGCCCAGTATTGCGTGTTGATTTTCGCCTACACCATCCCGGCCGTTTTCATCGCCCTGCAGTTGACGGGCAATCCGATTCCCCAGCTGGGACTCGGCAGCACCATGGCGGACGGCAGCGGGCTTCACATGCTGGAAAAGCTGGACAAGGTCTGCGTGGATCTCGGCTTCGCCGCCTATACCGCCCAAAAAGGGTCGACCATCAACTTGTTTCTGCTGACCCTGTCCCTGATGATCGGAACCGCCGGGCTGCCCCACGTGATCACCCGCTTTTTCACCGTTCCCAAAGTGAAGGACGCCCGTTTTTCAACCGGCTGGGCGCTGGTCTTTATCGCCATCCTGTACACCACGGCCCCGGCGGTGGGCGCCATGGCCCGCCTGAACTTGATGCACACCATTCAGACCGGAGCCGTCGGTTCCCCGAATGGGAATCTGCGCTACGATGACCGTCCCTCCTGGTTCAAGAACTGGGAAAAGACGGGCCTTCTCCAGTTCGAGGACAAAAACGGCGACGGTCGCATCCAGTATTACAATGAAAGCAAGGATTTCGCGGCAAAAGCGGCCTCTTTCGGATGGACCGGCAATGAAATGGTCAAAGTGGACAATGACATCATGGTGCTTGCCAATCCGGAAATCGCGGGTTTACCCAACTGGGTCATCGCCCTCGTCGCCGCCGGCGGCATTGCCGCAGCCCTGTCGACAGCGGCCGGACTGTTGCTGGCCATTTCTTCCGCCATTTCCCATGATTTGCTGAAGGGCATTTTCATGCCCCAGATCAATGAAAAAGCGGAATTGCTCTCCAGCCGCTTCGCCATGGCCGCCGCGATCCTCGTGGCCGGATATCTGGGGCTGAATCCACCTGGATTCGCCGCCCAGGTCGTGGCGCTTGCCTTCGGCCTGGCGGCTTCCTCCATCTTTCCGGCGTTGATGCTAGGCATTTTTTCCAAACGCTGTAACCGCACCGGCGCCATCTGCGGGATGATGACCGGCCTGCTTTCCACCCTGGTCTACATCTTCTGGTACAAAGGCTGGTTTTTCATTCCGACGACCGCCATGGCGCCAGATGATGCGGCCCACTGGCTGCTGGGAATTTCGCCCGGCGCATTCGGCGCTGTAGGCGCCGGATTGAACTTCGCCGTGGCGATGGCGGTTTCCAGCATCACGGAAGAAGTTCCGGAAGACATTCAGCGAATGGTGGAGGATATCCGCGTGCCGATCGGCGCGGGTTCCGCCGTGGCCCATTAACGCGGGAAGTTCCCGGAATGGATCGGCGTATCCGCAGGGGATGCGGATACGCCGATTTTGAATGGAATAAGGAAAGCAGATGCGTCCGACAAAACCCCCGACTTCCGATCTTTCATCGATATACGCCTTTCTTTCCGCCATCCCCGTTTTTGCTTCCCTGCCGGCGAATGAATTGCAATCCATCTGTGCCAGAATCGAGACGGAACACTATCAAACGGGAGTGACGGTCGCCGTTCAAAACAAGACCGTCGTCGAAAAAGTGCTGATCATCCGTCAGGGCTCCCTGGAGCTCTTTTTTGAAAAAGACGGCCGAAAGACCCTGCGGGGAATTCTGGAACAGGGGGATCTCTTCGGCGGTATCTCCCTGTTGATGAACAGCGGCATATCCGTTCGGACGGTCACAGTCCGCGAGGATGTCACCTTGTACGCGATTCCCGGCGACCTGTTCCTGGAAACCTGTAAACAGTACGATGGGTTTAATACCTATTTTGTGGAAACCTTTCACGATCTGATGCTGGACAAATCCTACGCCTCCTTTTTTCAGGAAGGTCAGGTGATCGCCTTCCTTTCCGGAATACTTCCCTTCTCATTTCTTCCCGATCATGAACTGGAAACCATATCCAAAAAGCTCGCCCTGGTCCACTACGCCAAAGGCACCCTGCTGTTTGTCCAGGGGAGCTCGATGGTGGACCATCTCTATATCATTCAAAAAGGCGCGGTTGAGCGCTATATCGAAGAAAACGGAGCAAAAAACCTGCGGGGAATGCTGGGAGAAGGGGATATCTACGGCGGAATCTCCATGCTGATCAACAACGGTATTTCGGTCCGCACGGTTTTTGTCAGCGAAAACACCTATTTCTACATTCTGCCGAAAGATTCATTCTTGAGACTTTGCCGTGACTATGACAATTTTTCCGAATATTTTACGGACACCTTCGGAAAACGAATGATCGACAGATCCTATGCCGCGATCATTAAAAGCAATACCGGTCCCGCGGAGGAGGCCTCCCAGTTCTTCAATCTGCCGGTGGAAACGATTTACCACGCCAACCTGTTATTTTGTGAAGCCCATACGCCCATTCAAGAGGCGGCGGCCTCCATGAGCCGACAGGGATGCAGCTCCATTTTCGTAAAATCCACCGGCGGCGATTTCACCGGCGTGGTTACCGACAACGATCTCCGTAAAAAGGTGATCGCCCGGGGATTCGACATCACAAAACCGGTCTCCGACATCATGTCCTCTCCCCTCCATACCATTCCGGCCAATGCCATGGTCTCCGAAGCGTTGCTGGAAATGATGGATACCAATTTAAAACATCTCGCCGTAACGGACGCTCACGGAAAGGTCGTCGGCGTGGTAACCAACAGCGACATCTTGTCCGCCCAGGAACAATCGCCGTTTTTTATCATTCGCGAGATAACGGCGGCATCCACGATCGACGAAATCATCCGTAAACAAAAAAGAATCCCCCGGCTGATTCATAACATGATTAACAGCGGCGCCAAATCGCGTCTGGTCACCAAGCTGATCACAAAAATTTCCGATGCGATTTTGAACAAACTCATCCGCTTCGCCATGGAAAAACTGGGACCCGCGCCGTGCGAATTCGCCTTCATGGTCCTGGGAAGTGAAGGAAGGATGGAGCAGACCCTGAAAACGGATCAGGACAATGCCATCATTTACACGGATATGGATGGGCCGGATGCGGAAACCGGCAAGGATTACTTTCTGAAGCTCGGGGAACAGGTTTGCTCATGGCTGGATCAGGCCGGATATGCTTTCTGCAAAGGCAATGTCATGGCCCAAAATCCAAAATGGTGCCAACCGATCTCCACCTGGAAGTCCTACTTCAAATCATGGATCCGGGTCTCCACCGGAAAGGATCTTCTGGAGGCGGCGATCTTTTTCGATTTCAGAGGCGCTTACGGGGATATGGGGCTGGTCAATGAATTGCGGTTATATTTATTCGAAACGTTGACGGGGTGGTCGCGTTTTTTCAGGGATCTGGCGGCGAATGCCCTCGGTTTCAAACCGCCCATCGGTTTTTTTCGCAATTTTGTGGTGGAATCCAAAGGGGAGCATCGCCATAAATTCAATATCAAAAACGCCATGACGCCCATCGTTGATTTTGCCAGAATCAACGCCCTTCATCACAATATCGCCGATACCAACACCCAGGAAAGAATTTATCAGCTCCATCTCAAAAAGATTTTGAATCAAAACGAATATGACGAATTGAACCAGGCCTACAATTATTTGATGCAACAGCGGCTGCTTTGCCAGATCAACCAGATCGAGAAGGGCAAGACGCCGGAAAACTATATCAATCCTAAAAAATTGTCGCGTATCGAGCAGACCCTGCTCAAAGAAATATTCAAGCGTATCGAGGGGGTGCAGACCCGATTGAATCTAGACTTCACAGGTGGAATCTGATTACCATAATCGGAGAAAGAGGCCATTCCCATGCCGTATAAAATTCTGATTGTCGACGATGAACCCAACATCGTTCTGCCGCTGCAGTTTTTAATGGAACAGAATAACTACCAGGTCACCATCGCCTCCAGCGGTGAGGAAGCCATTGAAAAAATCATGCAGTTCTCCCCGGATCTAATTTTGCTCGACATTATGCTTCCCGGCATCGACGGGTATGAAGTCTGCGAAATCGTGCGACTGCATCCAAAATGGAAGCATATGAAAATCATCTTCCTCACCGCCAAGGGACGTGACGTGGATGTGGCCAAAGGTCTGGTATTGGGGGCCGACGCATACATCATCAAGCCGTTCGCCAACTCGGAAGTCGTCGATAAAGTCAAAAAGCTGCTGGGTGACGCCCTATGAACGACCGGCGGAAAATCCAATGGATTGTCGCCCTCACCGTATTTTTCGCCTTTATTTCCGGTCTGACACTGTTGGTTTTTTTTCAGGTTTCACCTGACAAAAGCCGCCGATTTCTCACCGACTTGCAGCATCACAGCGGGTATTTCCTGACCGTGGCCATCTGTATCCTGGTGGGCGTGATCATCCTAGTCGATATGGTTTTCCGCCTCTTTATCGTTCCGCTGAACAAACTGGTGGAAGAAATTTCCCTGATCGGCATGGCCAATTCCCGGCATCGCATCAAAGTCGATGGCGGCCTGCTATTCCGCGGCCTGGTTCAGGCAATCAACGCGATTGCAGTTCGTTTCGAGGCCATCCAGAAATACGACCAGGAAAAAATACAAAACATCAAGGCGGAAGTCGAAAAGGAACGGAACATTCTGGCCGCCATTCTGGCCGAACTTCCGGAAGGCGTCCTGGTCTGTAATGCCACCGGTCGTATACTGCTATACAACCAGCAGGCCAAACAATTCTTAAGTCAATACGCGGGGGCCGCCTTTGAGGGCAAGCAACCGGAAACCCAATCGGACGCGTTTGTCGGTCTGGGGCGCTCCATTTACAATGTGATGGATAAAAATCAGATCCGGCATGCCCTGGATGAGGTCGATGGTAAGCTGAAATGCAACGAAACCAATGTGGTCGCCTATTTCGTCGCCGTTGGTAGCGCCGGGGAGCTGCTGCGGGTCGAAGTACTTCCCGTATTGGATCATGAGAAGGCCTTTACCGGTTTTATTCTCATATTCCAGGATATCACCCGTCATCTCCAGGCAGCCGGCAGGTTTGAAGGCACATTGACTTCCCTTGCCAGGGAAATCCGGGCGTCTTCGGCCGGAATACGGGCGACCATCGAAGCGATTCTCACCTACCCGGATATGGACAAAGCCCAACTGGACCGATTCCGAAAAGTCATTCATAAAGAAGCGGTCATGCTGGGGGCGATCATCGATAAAATGGGCATCGACGGCAACGGACAACGAAAAACCGAGTGGCCCCTTGTTCGGACCCGGACATCCGACCTTCTCAAAATGATCGGCAAAAAAGCCTTGGAAAAACTGGGCGCCGTCATTCGAATCGCGGAATCCCAGCCGGAATATGACATCCAAGCCGACATGTACGCCCTGACCCAGGCGATCCTGTTCATCCTGATCCGAATCCGGGAAGACAACGGCGCCGCGGAGTTCGCGGGCAGACTGGAGCGCAAGGGGAATTTTGTTCATCTCGATTTGTCATGGTCCGGCAGGCCGGTCAAAATCGATATGCTGCGGGAATGGGGCGGCATGCTGCTGCACATCGAGGAGGAACGCCTGCCCTTTACGTTCAAGGAGGTCATGGGGCATCACGGTGCTGAAATATGCGCCTATTCGGATCCGCTGAAAAACAATGAATCCTCCCTGCGTTTATTCATCCCGGCGTGTGACGACGTCGTTTCGGAAAAAACAAGAAGGGTGACGATTTTATCCCAAAGTCGTCCCGAGTTCTTTGATTTCGATTTGTTCGGTCATGTGGACACCCTTTCGGAAGTCGCCCATTGCCACTTGACGGAACTGAGCTACACGGTTTTCGACACGGAAACCACGGGATTGGATCCCGGCGGCGGGGATGAAATCATCTCCATCGGCGCGGTTCGCATTGTCAATGGACGTCTGCTCCGGGAAGAAAGTTTCGAACAACTCATCGACCCCCGGCGTTCCGTTCCTTCCGCCTCCATTCGAATCCACGGAATTCAGCCTGAAATGCTGCAGGGACGACCGCATATCGACAACGTACTGCCGCGTTTCCATCGGTTTGCAGCAGATACGATCTTGGTGGCGCACAATGCCGCTTTTGATATGCGCCTGCTTCAGATAAAGGAAAAGACAACGGGAATCCAGTTTCAAAATCCCGTTCTGGACACCCTCCTGCTGTCCGCGGTGGTTCATCCGGCGCAAGCCGTTCATACCCTGGAAGCCATCGCCGATCGGCTCGGCGTATCCATCGTCGGCCGCCATACCGCCATGGGAGACGCCATCGCCACCGGCAAACTGTTTTTGAAAATGATTCCGCTGTTGGCGGAAAAAGGAATCCTGACTCTGCAGGAAGCCCTGACGGCCTCCCGGAAGACTTTTTATGCCCGAATCAAATACTGACCCGAATAATATGTTGCCGGTCGCGGGAAATCAAGTCAGCGGCAGGGTCAGGGAAAACGTCGCACCCTGCCCCAGTTGGCTTTCCACCCATATTTTGCCGTAATGTCGATCGATAATCTGCTTGGCGATGGCCAGCCCCAGACCACTGCCTGTCGGGCGTCCTTTGGTATTGTTCCTGACCTGCCAGAAACGTTCGAAAACAACATCCAGATTTTCCCTGCTGATCCCCTCACCATTGTCCGTAACATTGATCCTGGCTTGGTTCTTATACGAAAACAGTTCGATTTGAATGATGCCGTTTTCCTGGTTGCAGAATTTAACCGCATTGGAAATCAGATTGAGCATCACCTGGATCAGACGATCCTTGTCTCCTTGTATCGTAGGGACATTGCCGGAAAGATCCAGACGGACCTGTATGCGGTTTTCACCGATCAGTTGGCGGGTGGAAGTCAGGGCGTCTTGAATCACTTCTTTCAGGTCCACCGGGGCGATCTGCATGGCGATGGAGCCGGACTCGATTTTCTGGAAATCCAACACCTGGTTGATCAGTCGGGTAAGGCGTTCTCCTTCCTGAATGATGATACCGGAAAAACGATTGCGCTGTTCCACTTCCAGGTCCGGATTGTCGTGCAGTATTCCAGCCAGGGACCGCACGGAAGTCAGGGGCGTTCTCAGTTCATGGGTAACCGTGGAGATGAACTCATCTTTCAGGTTGTCCAGGGCTTTCAGCTGTTCGTTGGCGGCCTTGAGTTCGGCGGTGGCCTTTTCAAGATCGCGACTGTAAGCGATGGCCTGGCGAGTCTCGTCCAGAATTTTCATCACATCCTGAATGGCCAGTGGCTCTTCTTTGACCACGGATGACACCATGACATGGGCCGAAGCCGACCCGATGGTTCCGGCCAGTATTTTTTCGGCATAGCTGACCATGCCCGGATCGGCTTTCAGTCTTTGATTCATGTTGATTTTATTTCTTTTGGCATAGGTTGCGATCACGTCATTGGCCCTGCTTTTACCCAACACGGCCCCCAACAGGGACCGCAAATCCGGTACGAACGCGGTGCCGCGCCAGATATGGGATTCCTGGGACTGCTCCGAGAACTTGAATACATCCACAAAGAGGTTCGCCTGGGAATGCTCGATGGCGCTCTGAACACTGAACATCGAAACCCCGATATACATGGACAGATTCAGCAGCATACTCCAGAAAACCGCATGGGAGATATGGTTGAAACCTTGCAGACCGAACAGATGGAGGGGTTTGAGCAGCTCAATTCCCCAGGGCCCCTGGGTGACGAAAGTCTCCGGCAGGATCCCGGCCTGGCACAGGGACGGCAGCATGAGGGTATATCCCCAAACCAAAAATCCCGCCACAAGACCGCTCAAGGCGCCGGAGCGCGTGCCGGATTTCCAGAAAATGCCGCCCAATATGGAGGGCGTGAACTGAGCGATGGCGGAAAAGGACATCAGGCCGATGGAAACCAGGCTGTAAAACTCTCCGACATATCGGAAATATGCGTAGCCCAGCAGCAGGACGAGAACGATGCCTCCCCTTCGTGTCGCCAGGATGAAGCCGCTGAAATCCTTTCGCTGGGTCAATCGACGAATGGGCAGGCGCAGCAGCGTGGGCATGACCAATTCATTGCAAATCATGGTGGACAAGGCGATGGTCTCGACAATCACCATTCCCGTGGCCGCCGAAGTGCCGCCGATGAAAACGAAAAGGGCCAGCCATTTCTGGTTCTCGATCATGGGCATGGTCAGGGCGAAAAAATCGGCGTCCATGTCCTGACCGACGAAATGAAGCGCCCCGCCGAAGGCAACGGGCAGAACGAAAATATTGATCGCCAGAAGGTACAAAGGGAATAGCCATATGGCCTTGTTCAGATGGTCTTCATTGACGTTCTCGACAACGGCCACTTGAAATTGCCGGGGGAGGAACAGCACGGCGGTCATGGACAGAAACAGATAGATGCTCCAGTCCGCATAGGCCAGGGCGCCGGCTTCCGTATCCATGGTAAACAACCGCCGGAGCCCTTCATTTTCATTGGCCCTGGCCGCCAGATCGCCGAAACCGTCGTAAATGAAAAACGTAACGAATACGCCCACCGCCAAAAAAGCCGATAGCTTGACAATGGATTCGAAGGCGATGGCCGCGACCATTCCTTCATGGCGTTCGGTGGCGTCCAGATGACGTGTGCCGAACAGGATGGCGAAGATCGCCAGAATGATGGTGGCGTAGAAGGCCGTATCGGTGAATACCGGGATGTGCGCATGCTGTACCGGCAGTGATTTGGTCAGGATCAGGAGACTGCTGGAAATGGCTTTCAATTGCAGGGAAATATAGGGAATGACGCCGAGAACGGCGATAATCGCGACAATGGCGCCCATTGTCATGCTCTTCCCGTACCGGGAGGCGATAAAATCCGATATGGTCGTGATGCGATGGATCTTGCTGATGCGGATAATTTTTCGCAAAACCAGCCAACCCAGGGATGCCATCAGGGTCGGGCCGAGATAGATGGGCAGGAATCCCAACCCGCTCCTCGCGGCAAACCCCACACTGCCGTAGAACGTCCAGGCCGTGCAATAGACGGCCAAAGAAAGCGCGTAAATATAGGGGTTGCTGATAATACTGCGGTTTTCGTCGGCCCGTTTGTCGCCGTAATAGGCGATGGCGAACAGCAGGCAGAGATATCCGAACGAAATGGTCAGAACGATACTGGTTTTGATCATGGCGCCGTCTGTTCCGATTTGGCCGCTGACACCGGGCGCCTGTTTTCAGAAGACGAGCGGGTAATCCAGAAAATCAGCAGCACCATTCCGCCCCAGATGGAAAACATGTACAGATACAGAAGAGGAAAGCCGAGGAACATGCGCTTCAGATTGAACAACGAAATGATCGGATAATTGGACAATACACATCCGATCAGAAACAGACCGACAAGCCTTCTGGCCTTCACCCCTTTGTCGCTCATCCGGCACCTCAGATGGAATGGATAACGGTGATATTGAAATCACTATAGGTGAAAGCCGGATATGTGTCAAGAAATAAGCAAATACAATATGTTGTATCGTATCTATCGGTGATCAAAAAAAATTCATCCGGTAAACTGAAAAAACATTTTTTTCAACAGGATCATCCTTCCGTCCCCATGATTCTCATAAAAATTGTAACGATGGCTCGTTCCCGTTGCGTGATCTGGAAAAAAGCCCTCGGTTGCTGTCTGTTCGCCATTTACAGCATCATCTTCCAGGATATATTGAGCCTTGTTTTTATCCATGACATTCGATATGTTAACAAAAGTTTAACATTCCTAACAAAAATCTAACATTTCACTGTTACAACTCGCCAGCTTGTTCGATTCTGATACGATATAAGGGGGATTCGTGGACGTTTATTTTTTTTCACTGTTCATTCTGGCCGGCCTGGCCGTCTCCGATCTGGTGGTCGGGGTCAGCAACGATGCCGTCAATTTTCTAAATTCGTCGGTCGGCTCCCGGGTGGCTCCGCGCTATGTGATCATGATCATTGCAAGTCTGGGAATGCTGGCCGGCGTAACCTTTTCCAGCGGAATGATGGAAGTGGCCCGCAAGGGAATTTTTCATCCCGGTCTGTTTCTGATGCCGGAGCTGATGACCATCTTTCTGGCGGTGATGCTCACCGACGTCATTTTGCTCGATCTCTTCAATACCTTCGGCCTGCCAACCTCCACAACGGTTTCCATCGTGTTTGAACTGCTGGGCGCCGCCGTGGCCGTATCCCTGATCAAAATCGCTCACGCCGGTGACAGCCTTTCCTCATTGGCCAACTATATCAACAGCGGCAGCGCCCTCGTGATCATATCCGGAATTCTGTTGTCCGTGGTTATCTCCTTTGTCTGCGGAGCCCTTGTCCAATTTGTCACCCGCCTTGTATTTACCTTCAACTATCAGCGGCGACTCAAACGCTACGGCGGAATATGGGGCGGTATCTCCCTTTCGGCCATTGCCTATTTTATCCTGATAAAGGGCGCCAAAGGCGCATCTTTCATCGCCCCTGAGACCATTGCCTGGATCCACTCCAATACCTGGACGATTCTGACGGCCAGCTTTTTATTTTTCGGCACCGTGTTTCAACTTCTCATGACATTCACCCGAATCAATATTTTGAAACCCATCGTCCTGGTGGGCACCTTTGCGCTGGCCATGGCCTTTGCGGCAAACGATCTGGTCAATTTTATCGGGGTTCCCCTGGCCGGTTTCAGCGCCTATAGCGTTGCCCATGCAACCGACGGATCCATCGCCACCATGGCGGCCCTTGAAAAGCCGGTTCAATCCAATACCTATATTCTGCTCATCGCCGGTCTGATTATGGCCATGACGCTCTGGATTTCCAAAAAAGCCCAGACCGTGACAAAAACGGAAGTCCGTTTGGGGCGGCAGGATGAGGGCAATGAATATTTCGAGTCCTCCGCATTGTCACGGATCATCGTTCGGATGGTGTCGACGCAGTATGATGCGGTGAAAAAAATCATCCCCTCACCTGTCAGACGGTGGATTGCGGTGAGATTGGACCCCGGCGGAGGCATGCCGGAACATTCCCATGGCGAAGGTCCGCCCGCTTTTGATTTGCTCCGGGCCTCGGTGAATCTGATGGTGGCCAGCGCCGTCGTTTCCTTTGCAACCTCCCAGAAGCTCCCCCTGTCCACCACCTACGTCACGTTTATGGTGGCCATGGGGACGTCCCTGACCGATCAAGCCTGGGGTCGCGAGAGTGCGGTATATCGGGTGACCGGCGTATTGACGGTCATCGGCGGCTGGTTTGTCACGGCATTTATCGCATTTACCGTTGCTTCGATATTCGCATTGATTGTGTATTTTCTGAAATTTCCGGCAGTCATCGCCCTCTTGGCGCTGGGGATCCTCTTCGTCTGGCGGAACTCCCGCGTGCATTCCCGCCTGCAGGCGGAAACAGAGGCCATCGAGGCCTTCAGTCTGAAACGCATGACCGATGCGCGGCGGGCCGTGAAAACCACTTTTGAGCATCTCGGTTTTTTCTTGAATACAGTCCGAAGCAATGTGAATGACTGCTTCGATGGATTGTTGACCGAAGACCGGCAGCGTCTCAAACAAGCCCGCAAGGAAACCAAAAAAATCCAAAAATGGGCCAATATCATCATCGCCAATATGTTTAAAACCATCTATCTGGTCCACCAATCGGACATGACATCCCATCCCCGGAAATTTTCCCAAACCATTCGTTCTCTTCAGGCCATTGCCGAAAGTCACCGCGACATCATTTTGAAGGCCCATACCCACGTGGAGAACAACCATTCGGGTTTCAGCCCGGCCCAAAAGGCGGAACTGATCAAAATTCAGCCGCTGCTCAACGAGCTTCTCGCGGGCGCGGCCGCCGTCTCCGTCGGCAAGAACGAAAACGGTTATGAGAGCCTTACGACCAACTATCTCCAAATCGAAGCACTGATAACGGAGTTCGGTCGCAACCAGGTCCAGCGAATCCAGCGGAACGAATCAAAGACCCGCCTGAGCATTTTATTTTACGGCTTTTTGGAAGACAGCCTGCGAATCGCCCAACAGACCCTTGATCTACTGGCGCTGTTCCGCGATGCACCCCAGGTAGGCCATCCTTCACCGGATACCATGCCGCAGTCTTAGAGCCCGGCCACAAAGCCGATGGGCTTGTTTCGACCCGACTATTTTTCCTTGACAGCCGTTTTTCCTTCGTGTTACAGCCGCGCCGAAAATGAAAGACGATATCCGGTGGCCCAAAGGGCCATAATTCGGGAAGCCGGTTGGAATCCGGCACGGACCCGCCGCTGTGAGCGAGGACGAAACCCGCAAAAACCACTGTACCGCAAGATAGGGCACGAAGCGGCACGGGAAGGTGCGGGGAATAGGATGATCCGCGAGTCAGAAGACCTGCCGAATATCGCGTGAGTTCTTGGTGGAGACGGTAAATCCCCAGGCCAATATCCAGTTGGCTTGGGTTTTTTTTGCCCCGGCCTGATAAAAAAGGAGTTCAACATGTTCAAAACGCAAGTTGAATGGGCCGTTGCGGGCGCCATCACCGAGGAAATGAAAACCATCGCGGAATTCGAAAACCTTACCCCCGAACTGGTCCGGACGCGATTTGCGGAAGGCCGGATCGTGGTTCCCCTGAACAAAAACCGTCCCTGCCGGGTGGTGGGAATCGGTATGGGGCTCTCCACCAAAGTAAACGCCTCCATCGGAACATCCACGGACATTGCCGACGTTGACGCCGAGGTCGCAAAAGCCCTTGCCGCACAAGCGGCCGGCGCCGACACCCTCATGGAGCTTTCCGTGGGCGGCGACCTGAATCGCATCCGCAGGGAGGTTCTGGCCGCCGTTGACCTGCCCGTGGGCAACGTCCCCCTCTACCAGGCGTTCTGCGAAGCCGATGAAAAATACGGCGACCCCAACAAGCTGGATGAAGAGATGCTCTTCGATATCATCGAGCGGCAGTGTGAAGACGGCATGTCCTTCATGGCCATCCATTGCGGCATCAATCTATATACCATAGAGCGACTGGAAAGACAGGGCTATCGCTACGGCGGTCTGGTGAGCAAAGGCGGCGCCTCCATGGTGGCCTGGATGAAAACCAATCACAAAGAAAATCCGCTTTACGAAAAGTTCGACCGGGTGGTTGCCATCCTGAAAAAGCATGATGTGGTCCTCTCTCTTGGAAACGGGCTTCGCGCCGGTTCCATCGGCGATTCCTTTGACCGGGCCATGATCCAGGAACTGCTGATCAATTGTGAGCTGGCCGAGGAAGGCCGTAAAATGGGCTGTCAGATGATGGTGGAAGGCCCCGGGCACGTTCCCATGGATGAGATCGAGGCCAACATTATCCTCCAGAAACGAATGAGCAATTACGCCCCCTATTATATGCTCGGACCCCTTCCCACGGATATCGGTGCCGCCTACGATCATGTGGCGGCCGCCATCGGGGCCGCACAATCCGCGCGATACGGCGCGGATCTGGTCTGCTACATCACGCCGGCGGAACATTTGGCGCTGCCCGACGAACAGGATGTCGTGGAAGGCGTAAAAGTGGCGCGGCTGGCGGCCCACATCGGCGATCTTGGCAAACTCCCCCAAAGGACCCGCCCCCGGGACCTTGCCATGAGCAAGGCGCGGCGGGATCTGGATTGGAAAGGACAATTCGAAAACGCCCTTTTCCCGGAAGATGCCGGGAGGATACGGCAGGATCGTTCCCCTTCCTGCGATCCGAATGTATGCACCATGTGCGGCAATTTCTGTGCGAACAAGGCCTCTTCGGCGCTTTTTGCAGGGACGTTGAACAGCATCAAAGCCTAACCATTGTTACCCTGCTGGCCCATAAAACCAGGCTTCGAAGGAGAATCCATGCTTGAATCCACCATCCATACCATCGGTCCATTGGATACAGACGCCATGGAGGCGGCGCAGATGCATCAGGATCAGCTGGCCATTCCCCTTGCCAGCCTGGGCCGTCTCCATGAATTCGGCGTGCGGATGGCCGGCATCACCGGTAATCCGCGACCCGCCATTCGCGACCTGGCCATCATCACCATGGCCGGAGACCATGGGGTGGCGTCCCGGGGCGTCAGCAAGTTTCCCCAGGAGGTTACCCGAGAGATGGTGGCCAACTTCACCCGGGGCGGAGCGGCCATCAATGTACTGGCCCGCCATTTCGGCGCAAGGCTAACCGTGGTGGATATGGGGGTTGCCGGGGCGGAAATGAATGCGGCCATGGAAGAAGACATGGTTCGCTATGTTTCCCGAAAAATAGCGCCCGGTACCCATGACATCTCCCAGGGGCCGGCCATGAGCCGGAAACAGGCCCTGGAGGCGCTGGAAACCGGCATCCGGATCTTCAGGGAAGAGAAAGAACGGGGACTGGATGCGGTGGGCACCGGGGATATGGGGATTGCCAACACCACGCCGTCCTCGGCCATCGCGGCCGCTATCCTCAATATTCCCCCGGACCGGGTTGTCAACCGCGGCACCGGCATCGATGACGCCGCTCTTGACAACAAAATCCGGATCGTTGCCCGCGCTTTGGAAGTCAACAAGCCCGACCCATCCGATCCGCTGGATATCCTCACCAAAGTCGGCGGATTTGAAATCGGCGGCATCGCCGGGGTCATCCTGGCGGCCTGCGCACACCGGGTGCCGGTGGTGGTGGATGGTTTCATTTCCACAGCCGCCGCCATGATCGCGTGCGGCTTCCATCCGGAAGTGAGAAACTATCTCTTTTCCGGCCATCAGTCGGCCGTGGAAGGTCACCGCCGGATGTTGACGGCATTGGGGATTTCACCGATGGTGGATATGGGCATGCGTCTTGGCGAAGGCACCGGCGCCGCCTTTGGGCTTTCCATCCTGGCGGCGGCCTCCCGGGTGGCCACGGAGATGCTCACCTTCCAGGAAGCCCGGGTATCCGGCCCTGGAGCGCCCGAATGAAACCGCTCCCTTTTCAGGATGAAGCTTCCGCCCGCGCCGGTTTTCAGTATCTGGAAGATCTTGCCACCGCCTACTGGTACTCGGAGGTGTTCTTTGCCGCCCTGGAACGGAAGCTTTTCGATCATTTGGGGAATGGCGCAAGCGACCTTGATACCCTGGCCCATGCAACCTGTTGCGATCCGACTGTCCTTTCCCGACTGCTCACGGCTCTCCAGAAACTTGCCCTTGTCGGGGAATCGGGCGGGAAATGGTTCAACCGCCCGGCTGCCGACCGGTATCTCGTCACCACCGTTCCCGCCTATCTGGGGGATTTCCTGCTCTATCGGCAGTACATGAAAACCGGCTGGGGAACGCTCCTCAACCGGTTATCCGGAAGCCGGCCGCCCCTTTCTGAAACGACGGCACCAGAAAATGACTACACCCTTCGGAACTTTCGCTATGTAAAAGTCATGGACGCCCTGGCCCGCGAAAAAGCCTGCGACATTGCAAATATCATCCCGGACGAGAGCTGGCGACCGCCGATCCTGGATATCGGTGGCGGAGCCGGCGCGCTCTGTCGGACCATGATCCGCTCCAAACCCCATGGCAAAGCCCATCTATTCGATCTTCCCGAGGTCATCCAGGCCGCCCAGGAAATTTATCCGGATTCAGCCGACTGGCATCGCATCAACACCCATTGCGGAGATTTTCGCACGCACCGGTTTCCGGAAAATCAACAATTCGGACTGATTCTCATGGGAAATTTTCTCCACGTCTATGGCCCGACCGAAGCCCGCAAGCTGCTCGAAAAGGCGGCATCCCTGCTTTCGCCAGCGGGCCTTCTGGTGGTGCACGACTACTTTCCGGATATGGGCGAGCGGTCTCCCCAGAAAGGTGCTCTTTACGATCTTGCCATGCTGCTGAATACGTATGACGGCGCTTGTCATTCCGCGAAAGCGGTGGCCGAGTGGCTTAAGGCCGCCGGCATGGTTACTGTCATCCGGCAGGATCTTTCGACGGACTCCTCCCTTATCATGGCCTCCGGCCCCCAGGGCAAACTGTCCCGGCAACCGTCGGCTGGAGGAGCCCAAGCCTGATCCGGCGGATTTCTCCCGGCTGTCGATATCCCTACAGCATGCCGAAAACGACATTGCGACGGACCGGGCGGTATGGAGGCCGAATCCGAAAAACACATCATCCGCTCGGATCGGTACGGCGGGGTTGTGTTGCTGTACAATAGTGATACAATCATCAACGACAGAGAAGTGATTCTTGTGAAAAGAGCCTATTCGCAACCTGGAGGCAAGGGCCTACATTTTGAATTGACCGATGATGACGTCATGGTGCCGACCGCGATCGGGGAAGAAGATCAAGGCCCGCATACATGGATCATTGTCAGCGCTGTCGCAGGATAGAAAATTTTCGGCAAAAGACGGGCTGTCACTTCTATTGCCGAGACGGTGTCTCTGAAAACGTCTCTTGACTGGAGGAGGATCACGATGGATTTGATCGGATACGCGATCGACTGGTGCCGTGGGGAAATTTTTGAAGGAAACATGGCGTTTCTGTATGGAACGGTCATACTGATCGTTTCCATGGCTTTTTGGAAAATCGGCCAGACGCCATATGCGAAAGGCGTCACAATCCCGTTGGCGCTTGTTGCGATCCTGTTTATGACAGGCGGTTTCTATTTACATCTCCAGAACAACAATCGGATCATCGAATACCGGGAGGCCTGCACCGTTTTCCCAAGAAAGAGCGGAGACCTATCACGCGAGCATTCTGGAAGCCGTATCGAAAATGGAACAACGGTAAACGGACATCCATAAAATGAAGACGATCTTTTCGGAGGTTTCATGCAAAAATTCATCCTCAACTGCGCAGTGACCGGTGCCATCCATACGCCGACCATGGCCCCTTATCTACCGATCACACCTCGGGACATTGCATCCCAAGCGATCGAGGCCGCCCACGCCGGAGCCTCAACCGTGCATGTTCATGCAAGGGACCCCGAAACCGGAATGCCCACCGGCAATATCGACATCATGGGAGAAATCGTTTCAACCATTCATGCCAAATGTGATGTCGTTATTTGTATCACCACGGGCGGGGGGATCAACATGACCGTGGATGAACGCATCGCGGCGGTTCCGGTCTATCAACCCGAGCTGGCCTCTTGCAATCTGGGTTCGATGAATTTTGCATTGTTTCCGATTCTGGAGAAAATCCGCCAATGGCGATATGATTGGGAGCCGAAGTATCTGGAAATGTCGAAGGATTTTATTTTTCGCAACACATTTTCCGATTTGGAACGGATCTTGGGCGTCTTTCGAGAAAGCGGCACCAAGCCGGAATTTGAAGCCTATGATATCGGCCACCTTCATAACGCCCATTATTTTTACGCCAAAGGCGAGATCGCGGACCCGTTTTATGTCCAGTTTGTTACCGGAATTTTGGGGGGGATCGCCTCCACCATACCCCATCTACTGCATATGAAGCAGACCGGCGATGCCCTGTTTGGGAACAAATACCTGTTTTCGACCATCGGCGCCGGCAAACAGGAGCTTCCCATGGCCGCGACGTCCCTGTTTTTAGGCGGAGGTGCCCGCGTGGGGCTGGAAGACAATCTGTGGCTTTCCGCCGGCGAAATGGCGAAATCCAACGCCGAGCTCGTCGAAAAAATGGTCCGAATCGCCAGGGAGTTCGGCTACGAACCGGCAAGCCCGGATGACACCCGCAAGATGCTTGGCCTGAAAGGGCGCGGACATGTCCGCATGTAGGGAATCGGAGAGTCCTCTCCTATTGTTGCGCTTTCGGTTCAAAGGTCATGGTGCATTTTTTCAGGATCGTTTTGATCAACGGCCCGTTCTTGGCCAGAAGGATCGTCAGCTTCTCAAGGTCGTACTCGTCCATCTCGATCCCCTGGGATTCCAGGAGATCGCCCAGACGCATGGCAGCTTCGATGACCCGATCGTGGGCATCGGCTTCTCGTTTGGAAATGGCCGTCATGGGGCTTATTTACTTTTGCGTTTGGATCTCTCGGCCGGCGCCTTTTCCTTTTCCGCATCCGTGGAACCGGTCGGCTCGCCGGACCGTTTGGCAGGAGTAATCGGTTTGACGTTCTTCAGAATTTTGGTGACCTCGGGCCCGTTTTTGGCCAGAACCACCGCGATTTCACGGATGGTCTTGTCGTTCAGATCGATTTCAATGCCGCTGTTTCGGATAAAAGTTTCCAGTTCGTCCGCCGCATCCAGCATTTTGTCATAAGCATCGGCTTCTTTTTTATCACTGAACGCCTGATCCAGTTCGACGCCATTGCGGACGATAAAATATTTGACGATAACGGCCATGTGTCACTTCCTTTATGTCATGAGGTTAGGGGCGGCTTTTTTTTCGTTTACGAGGTTGGTTGCCCATACAATCAACTTCTGGTCCATAACAATCTTCCGGCCACGGTCTCGAAAAAACTGGAAATACATTGTGTCGTCGACATCGCAAGAAATTCGCGAAACTTCCTATTCCGTTTTCGCCCCGCGCATCAGGTAGTAAACAAAATAGCCGGTAAAAACGACATCGCCGGTTGCACCACCGACCACCAGGATGGTGGCGCGATCATCACAAAAAAAGTAGAGATAATACCAGACAACCGCCACGAGTGTCTTTGAAATTACGCCCAGAACGACGATCCCCGGGTTCTTCTCCGGATTCTTGGCCACAAGGAGGTACCCGATACCGAAAACAAGAACGGCGCCCCAGAACATGGTATTCAGAAGAAGCATATGGAAATCCGTCGTCTGGATACCATAAAACAACCGCAGGTTCAGACCGGGCATCAAGATTCCGGGGATTGCGCCGGAAAGATTCCAGAGCGCGGCGACCAGAAAAAATTTTCGCCAGATTTCGCCGCCCCATGCTGTTGGATTGAGTTTTACGCGGATGGTCTCCATTGCGGACTTCATATTGTGTGCACTCATGGTGGTCGCTCTCTCCAGTTTTCAAGGTAAGGTTGTAATTCGGTCCTTTTTTGACCGGAACATCGTAAAGCTCATATCGCAAAAAGATTTCCTTTGTCAAATCATGTTGTGAACTCCTTGAATCGATACCGCTCGAGGCGAACCCGAACCGGCTTTTCTTCGCGACGTCGCGGCTTTGCGCAAGGCAAAAAAGAAATGAAGACGACAGCCGCAACGATTTCGGGCCTTGCCCCCCATCCGCCCGGCGTGGTATGGTGGCGACAATGGAATTGACAGGCGGCTGCGACTATCACGGCGTCTGTATCGGCCTCATTCATCCCACATGTATCCGGAGATTCTCGTTGGGTTATCATAATTTACGGCAATGTCTCGCGGACCTGGAATCCAAAGGGGAACTGATTCGTATCCATCAGGAAGTCGACGCGAACCTCGAGATCGGGGCCATTCAGCGGCGCGTGTTCCGGAACAAGGGGCCGGCGCTGTTGTTTACCAATGTCAAGAACTGCGGTTTCCCCATGGTCGGCAACCTGTATGGCACCCTGGATCGCATGCGGTATCTTTTCCGGGATACACTTCGGGACATCGAAGCCGTTGTCAACCTCAAGGTCAACCCCCTGGCCCTGCTGAAATCGCCCATGAAGTTCGTCCGGATTCCAAAGGCACTGTTGAGCGCCCTGCCCCAAAAAGTGTCGGACGGCCCTATACTGAAACGGAGAACCTCCATTTCAGCCCTACCCCGGTTGATATCATGGCCCTTGGACGGCGGCAGTTACGCCACCCTGCCCCAGGTCTATTCCGAAAGCATGCAGCGGCCGGGTTTCGCCCGTTCCAATCTGGGCATGTACCGGATTCAGCTCTCCGGAAATCAATACGCACGCGATAGTGAAGTGGGGTTGCATTATCAGATCCATCGGGGCATCGGTCATCATCATGCCGAGGCCATACAAGCCGGCCGGCCGCTTCCGGTTAATGTATTCATCGGAGGACCGCCGGCCTTGACCCTGGCGGCGGTCATGCCGCTTCCGGAAGGTCTGCCGGAACTTTTTTTCGCCGGCATGCTGGCCGGGCGCCGCCTGAAAATGATCGTCAAAACCGGCATGCTTCCCATTCCGGCCGAAGTGGACTTCTGCATCTGCGGGGAAGTGAACCTAAACCGTCAACTGCCGGAAGGCCCCTTCGGCGACCATCTCGGGTATTACAGCCTGGTCCATGATTTTCCCGTGCTGACGGTCAAAGCGGTCTATCACCGCCCGGACGCAGTCTGGCCCTTCACCACGGTGGGACGGCCGCCCCAGGAAGATACGGTTTTCGGGGAATTCATCCATGACCTGACCGGCCCGCTGGTGCCCACGGTTTTCTCCGGGGTTCATGAGGTGAACGCAGTGGATGCATCGGGAGTTCATCCCTTGCTCTTGGCTATCGGCAGCGAACGCTACGTACCCTATGCCGCCGACCGACGCCCCCAGGAAATCATCACCTGCGGTCTGTCGCTGCTCGGCACCACGCAGACCGCGCTCTCCAAATATGTATGGATCTGCGCCCGGGAAGATGACCCGACACTCTCGACCCAAAAGATCCCCGACTTTTTTCGGCACATCCTGGAACGGGCGGATTGGACCAACGATCTCCACTTCATCACCCGCACCACCATGGACACCCTGGATTATTCCGGAATCAACCTGAATCAGGGTTCCAAACTCGTTTTGGCCGTGGCCGGCCCCCCAAAAAGAAGGCTCGGGAACGAATTGCCGAAGACGTTCACGCTTCCGCCGGGGTTCCGGCAGCCGACAGTATTCTCGCCCGGCATTCTGCTCTTCAAAGGTCCCCGCCACCAGCTGGAACGAGATCGACAGGACAAGGAGCTGCACCGGTTGGGCGAATACCTCCGACAAGTTCCCGAACTGGACCATTTCCCCCTGATGATTGTCACGGATGATCCGGCCTTTACCGCCCGATCCTGGGAAAATTTCCTGTGGGTGACCTTTACCCGCTCGGATCCGGCTACGGACATTTACGGCGTGGACGCTTTTTCCCACTGCAAACACTGGGGGTGCCGCGGACCGCTGATCATTGACGCCCGGTTGAAAACCTATCATGCGCCGCCCCTGGAACCGGATCCACGGATTGAAAAACGGATCGACGCACTGGGGGCCCCGGGGAATGCCCTGCATGGAATCATCTAACCCATTTCAATCGAAAAACATGCCCCTACAAAAGACCACGCAACCCCATCCTGTTCGACCGAACCGCTGGACCGTCTTCCTGATCGTGGCCGTGGGCATTTTCATGTCGACCCTGGACGGCAGCATCGTGAACATCACCCTCCCGGTGATCATGCGCGAACTGAACACTTCCATGGCCGCCGTTCAATGGATTGTCATGATCTATCTCCTGACGGTCACCTCGCTGTTGCTCAGCTTCGGCCGCCTCAGCGACATCAAAGGCCGGCGCTATATCTACACCCGCGGTCTCATTCTTTTCGCCACGGGTTCCCTGTTCTGCACCGTGTCCCAAACCGTCGCATGGCTCATCGCCGCCAGGCTGTTTCAGGGAGTCGGCGCCGCCATGATCATGGCCTGTACGCCGGCCATCGTCGTCGATACATTTGATATTCACGAACGGGGAAGGGCGCTGGGCATGATGGGCGCGATTGTCGCCTCGGGGCTCACCCTGGGCCCCCTCCTGGGTGGGCTGCTGATGTATCATTTTTCGTGGCGCGCCATCTTCATCATCAATATTCCCATCGGAATCGCCGCCGCCATCGCCGCCGACCGCTGCTTGAAAGGGGGCAACACCGATATTTCCCAAAAGGAACCGTTTGACCGCGCCGGCGCATCCATGCTGATCCTGGGCCTCGGCAGCCTGCTGCTGGCCCTTTCGTACGGCTACCAGTGGGGTTATATGTCCGGCCATACCATGGCGCTGTTCGGCATTTCCGGCTTGGCGTTTTCCGGACTGACCTGGATCGAAAGCCGCATCCCCCACCCCATCATGACGACGTCCCTGCTCAAGATCCGTTTGTTCACTCTGCCGCTGCTGTCCGCGGTGGTCATTTTCGCCGGTTTGTTCACCCTGGTGTTTATAATGCCTTTTTATTTAATGAATCCGGCAGGATATTCAGAACGAGAGTCCGGCTATATCATGATGGCCCTTTTTATATCCCTCTTTTTCGTCGCGCCCGTTTCCGGCAGCCTCTCGGACCGAATCGGTTCGCAACTGTTGTGCACCCTGGGCATGGGCATCCTGTCCCTGGCGTTCTTTTTCATCGCCAAGCTTCCTCCCCAGGCTCCCGGGATCTCGATCGCCTGGCGCCTGATGCTGGCGGGAGCCGGTATCGCCATTTTTCTGTCACCCAACAGCGCCGCCACCATGAACGCCGTCCCCCAAAAACACCGTGGCATTGCCGCCAGCACGGTGGCCGCCGCCCGAAACCTCGGCATGGTGTTGGGCGTGGCCATGGCCGGCGCTATTTTCAACAGCACTTTCCACCGATTGAGTGGCGGCATCGATCTGAAACAGTACCACCCGGAACTGGAGTCCGTTTTTATGATCGCTTTCCGCCATACCATCACGGCCGGCGGCATCATCGCCGTCATGGGAATGCTGATCGCTTTTCTGCGGGGACCCGACCACAAATAAAAAAAGGGAACATGCCTTGCGGGCTTGTTCCCTTGTAAACCTGATTTGGTGGAGGAAAACTATCGTTTGGAGAACTGGAATCTCGCGCGAGCGCCCCTCTGACCGTATTTTTTCCGTTCCTTTACTCGTGAATCGCGTCTGACGAATCCGGCTTTCTTCAGAATCTGTCGCAGATCCGGATCAGCCAGCATCAATGCTCGGGTAATACCGTGGCGGACCGCACCGGCTTGTCCCAACACACCTCCGCCCTTCACTTTCACATTGATATCATAGGATTCCCGCGTATTGGTGAGCACCATGGGCTGGGCCAAAATAATTTTAGAAGATTCGATGGTAAAATATTCTTCCGCAGGCTTGTCGTTCACGGTAATTTTTCCCGTACCCGGCATCATCCATGTACGCGCAACGGCATTTTTACGCTTTCCAGTCGCATAATAAACATTTTTCTTTTCCATAAATTACCCTGGTATCTGTCTCCGGTTTGTTACAGTTCGATTTTCTCGGGTTTCTGGGCAAAATGGGGATGCTCATTTCCCGTGTATACCTTTAGTTTGCTGATCATTTTCCGGCCGAGTCTGTTTTTCGGCAGCATGCCTTTTACGGCGAAACGGATGAGATCTTCCGGCCGTTTTTCCTGCAGTTTCCGAGCGGTAATCGATCTAAGCCCACCGGTATACCCACTATGACGATAGTAGGTTTTCTGCTCCCATTTCCGGCCCGTCAGAACGATTTTATCGGCATTGATCACCACCACCGAATCGCCCACGTCCACATGGGGGGTAAACATAGGGTTGAATTTTCCTCTCAGACGTGCGGCAATCATCGAAGCCATCCGACCAAGAACCGCACCCTCGGCATCCACCAAAAACCATTTATCCTGCTGATCTGTGTCTTTTGCATTGTATGTGTATTTCTTCACTGTCCGAACTCCCCTTGAGAATGTAGAATTAAGTGTATTTAGAGGAAAGCCGGAATGATGTCAAGCAAAAACTTGTAAAAAATCGTCTGAAAACGCTCCGGAATTGACAGTTCGAACACTTTTTGAATATATTGCCTCAAAAAGACCCGGTGGCGTTTTTCATCATACCCGCCCCCCCATGACCGAAGGGAAAAAAAGTGAATCCAATAGAAATCGAAGTCAAATTCCACTTGGAGGACGTTCCATCCACCCGGGATCGCATTCTCCGGTTGGGCGCCGAACCCAAAGGACGATTTTTCGAAAAAAATATCCGATATGAAGACGCCCAAGAAACGTTATTTCGGAATAAATCCCTGTTGCGACTCCGACAGGACCAAAAGGCGACCCTGACCTTCAAATCCGAACCACCCCAACAAGACCGAGATTTCAAAGTTCACCAGGAGCTCGAGGTGACGGTCGATCATTTTGAGACCACGGATCGTATTCTGCAAGCGCTCGGCTTTCATCGGGCCCAAACCTATGAAAAATGGCGGGAAACATTTTCGTTCGGGGGAACCGTATGCTGTATCGACATGCTGCCCTTCGGCGCCTTTCTTGAAATCGAAGGCGATCGGGACGCCATCCGAGATGTCGCCCGCGGGATCGGACTACCCTGGGAATCCAGAATTCTATCCAATTATCTGGCGCTTTTCGATGGATTGAAAAGGGCTTGCAATCTCCCGTTTTCCGATATTACTTTCGACAATTTCAAAACCGTCCACCTGGATGAAGATCAGATCCGACAACTGATCGCCGATCGTATGCATCAACACCGGGGATAAAGACCGCACCTCATAGCTTGATGCTCGGGAAAAACGTTTTTTCCACCTTTTCGGAAATCTCACCGCCGGTGAGCGAGGTCACCGTGGCATTCAGCAATCCGCCGCTTTCAACAATCAGGTCTTTGCAGGTAGCCGATCCCGTGCATTTTCCGGTGGACAGGATGACCAGCGAATCCGTGGCCCGCACATCACCTTCAAAAACACCGCCGATGGTGAGGGTTGAGACTTCCAGGTCCCCGTATATCGAGCCTTCTTCGGCAATGACGACCTCTTCCCCCTTCAGATTCCCCCGCACACATCCGCGTATCACCAGGCTTCCTTTGCTGGTAATGGTTCCATTGACCTCCAACTCATTATCGATGATGGAAAGATTTTTGGACCGCTTTTTCACGAGGCGTCTCCTGAAATGTTTTTAAAATAAACGGAACCGATGTTGATCTGATCCCGCAGAATATCCAACCGATACTCTTTGCTCGAAGAATAGTCCGTCGACCCATTGAAGGGTATGACATCATCCATCTTGAGAAGCTGCCGGAACGCACCCGGACCGGCCAGAAAGGCGCTCACGCGATCGTTGTGCTGGATATTCGTGATGATATCCATCAACCGAATGGGCTTCCCGGCATCGATCCATGCCGTCCCCCCGGGCTCAACACATTGCATGGCGTTGTTTTCCGTTTTAAGGACGATATAATCCAGGGCCGGTTCTTCCAGCTCGACCAGGAGATTCCCGATTTTCCGCTGGCGCAACTCCACAATCACCTGGTATTTTCCTCCCTGCTTGTCAACCGAATAGTGGGTCCATAAATCCTTTCCCGTATCGATGACATAACCTCGGTCCTCACCCTCGTTGCGATTCCTGTCGCCCACGAAGCCTTTGAAATTGACGACGAATTCCGAAGGGTCGGCCATACTGCTGATCACGTCTTCAATCTCGATCGTATCCCCTTTCACGAGCTTGACCTGTTCGTTGTTCCCATAGGTCCGCTGCTCACCATTGATCTTGATTTTAAAAAACAGATATTCCGTTCGTCCGCCGCCGTTGGTGCCGGCAACGGAAACATCGGAAGGAAATTTTCCTTCCGCGCCTCCCAGGGCCAGATAGACGGTGCCGCAGGGGTGATAGTCCTTCCGCACGGTGATCCGGGTCGGTCGACGGATGGTGACCCGCTTACGGGTATCGTTTATCGTCCCAAACCCGATGATATCGGCGCATAACCCGCGCTCGTAATTGGCGGCGATGTGCATGATCATGACACTGTCATTGGGTTTGATATTCAGCGTCTGTTGATTCTCCACCAGAACCGGCAGGGAATCATTGACCGAAATGATCAGGTACCGCAGCTCCGGCGGATCGAGTCGGATCCCGGGTGTTTCGGGTCGAATGTCCATTTGTTCCATAAATACGTTGATCGCCAGATTATGCTGACGCACCTGCTCTTCCAATGACAGCGATTTGCTGGTTTCGATTCCGAATGCGGGGATTCCACAGGTATGCAACGCATAGTAGGTGGCGGAATTGCGCTGCTCCTTGTGTTGGGAATCCTTTTCTCCGGTTCGATGATTGTTGAAATGGAAATGGCGCGTCCTGTCGCTGATCTGGGAGTTGATTTTATCCACCACCTCCCGGGCCATCCGGCCCAACCATAGGGGCTTGCCCTGTCGGGATGCCTGGTAGACTTCACAGTCCGCGATAATCGATTGTCCATACCGCAAAGGGTTTCGATCCGGCCCCTCCCATTTTTCCGAAAAAAATCCGGACCCGTCATGCAGATTCAACAATAGATCACTTTCCGCAATCAACGTTTTGAGGATTCCCACTACTTTGGTTTCATAATTGTCCTTACGGTCATCGCCGAATTTACGGTTCATGTCGTCGTTGACCTGCCGGCGATTCAATACGATGGATTGAAAATTGGCGCGGGGAACGACAATCAGATTTCCTTTCAGCAACGAAAAATCCGCATACAGATCCGCTGATAAAAAACCGCCGGGTTCATCCCCTTGAATCCCGCCGATGAGCATCAAGGTCTTCCCGGGCTCCCTTCCGCTGCTGCGATAGACGTGCAACTCATGATCAGTGCCCTCAAAATATACCGTCTGAGTCATCCGGGCCGCCGCCGGAAATGCAAAAAGGATGGAAACCCCCATGAGGATGCCTACCAGCCACATACCGCTGCACGGAAATTTCCCTCGATATCGACACATCATTTGCGCCTCTTTATTACGATCGACAGGGGAATGTCCTCTTCGTGTATGATCCGGCCGTCCTGGCTGTAAATCAGGATAGAGGCGGTCGTAAACTGTTCCGGAGATCGTTGATTCTTCACCTTGAAGGATACGGTCTTGTACCGCGATATTTTGAAAAACTGCCCCCTGGCCGTGGCCTCCGGACGGCCGTTGACCAGTGGGACTTCCGGAATTGCCGACCAATGCTGCGGATCCGAATCATCACCTTTTAATATGACGAAGCAGTATCCCGAGGTTGTTGTCGTCTCCTGCCGTACACGATGGATCACAAAGCGAAGCCGCAGGGCGCCGTTATCCGGATCATACGTGGCGCTGAAATCGCGCGTTTCGATCCCGCCCAATGATGGATGTGCCTCTGTTTTTTCCGGACGCTCACCGGGGTCATCCGATCGTTGGGGAGGCGTTTTGGGGTCTGGAACCGGCAACGTTTTTGGGGTGAGCACCGACGCGCCGTTGCTTGCCACGTCGTTGTCGGGCTTTCCCGAATTCCCAGTAGCCGGCTTCTTCCCTTCGGGACGGGAAGCCTTCCCTTCGAGTCGGGCTTCCGCCCCTTCCGACCGGGACTCCGCCAGGACGAGTCGGGCCGTCAGAATGTCCACTTCCTCCACCAAGGCACCGTTCTGATGATCGAGTTCTGTTACCTGCCGCCGCAGGACCGTTTTTTCTTCCAGGTTCTTCTGCCACAGGATACCGAAGATGATCGCCGCCGCAAGGCTCGCCGAAAGCACGATAAAGATGGTAAGCACCGCCGCCTTGAAGCGGGTGACGGCGAAGACCCTTCCATCGTCTCCTACGAACAGAACTTGCCAGGCCCGGCTTCTTTTAGTGATCGAAGCGCTTGGAGCGGTTACATTCTTTTCCATGTTTCTCGATATATTTTCCATCTGCCGCCTTCCCGCTTCAGGAGTAGACGTTTCTTGCCCACGGCTTTGTATCCACTGGATTCATACTCTTGAACGAAACTGGCGGTGCTGGTATTTTCACCCCTGTCGATGGCAAGATTTTTTTTCGAGATTTTAATATACTCATATTTCCGGCTCAGTTGCCGTTTGTACTTCAGCCAATTGTCCAAATTCATACCCTCGGCTTGAAATCCCTTGGAGTAGTGACTGCCGTACCGATCGATATCCTTGGATGACCAGGCTTGCAGCCAATCTTCTATTAAACCGGCGATTTCCTGATCGTCTGCGGCGCCTTTTTTCGGGCCGCTTTCCATTTCCGGTTTCATACTCAAACAGGCGGCCAACAGCGGATACTCCGGTTTCGCCGGCTTCGGTTCCAGGACCTGGGGCTGGAATTCATCGCCGACGATCCGAAAGCGATCCTCATCTTTGGCGATGAACAGTTTGCGGGTTCCCACGGGAAGGCTACGCCCACCAAGGGTCACGACCTGATCGAACAAAGCGACATATACTTCGTTATCTTTTACGATAACGGGAGGTTCCATGCCTACGACCGGAGACGTCCCGGACTCGGACAGTCTCTTCTGGGTTTTCAGCCAGGCCGGCCACCAGGAAATATCCGGAACATACTCCGCATCATAAAAAGTGAGGTATTCCTGATAGGTGCCGGATGAAATGGCTTGATTCCAATCCTGCAGCAATTCCGTCAGCTGTTCTCCGACGACGCGATTCTGTTGCGCCGGGACGTATCTGACCTTTTCCACAACGATGATCGGCGTCCGGTTCAGGGTGACATAGGGAGAAAGCGTATTGATGTCGTCGTTGTCCAGTACGATACAGCCGTTCGAATTCATCGGCTGGATCGTTTTATTGGTCCCGTGCATCCAAATCGAATTGCCTTTGTGATCATGCAGACGATCCATAAGGTTTGGATAATCCATGGGAAAAGCCCGATCCCCATAAACCGCCGACAGATATTTTTTTTCATGCGCCTGCAGGAAAAAATATATGCCTTCCGGGGTTTTTTTATCACCGGCGCGTGTTTTGGCGCCGGCGATTTCCCCGGTGGAACAATCGAAATTCATTATGTTCCGATAGGTCCCGTCAAATGAATAGAGCATCAAGCGTTGAGAGGCTTTCTCGACAATGATGGCGGATTCACCGGACGCAACATCGCCAAGTGCAACGATATTATCGGGTATCAAATTGTCGGCCGGTTGGTCTTCCTTGCCGATAGAATTCGTGGTTTGGCTTGAAAACAAAAAAATCCAGATCATCACCCCAATCAGTAAACGACGGTTCAACATCCCCTCCTGTGAGTCATCAAGTTAATACCGCAACACGTTCTTGCCGTAGGTTTCCCTTTGCACCCTACCCCTTTCGATTGCATGAAGATCGAGATACTGAAAAACTGAATTGCGGATGAGAAAAATAGCGGCTCCGTTCACCGGATACGGTTTACCCGGACAGCGACTCGCCCACGGCAATTTGACGCCGGCTGTCCCTTCCAGGCGCTGTTTTCGATTCCATGAACCGATTATATTGTATCTATATATATCTGTCAATGGTTTCAAAGACTTGGTTTACAAACTATTTCCTATGATCATTGACCGGCGGGAACCACCGTCACTTCGCATACACCACGACCGGATCACCTTGCTTTGCTTGGCAATAACCTCGGGCATCTCCCCGGTTCAGTGCGATTTCCAGATAGCCGTTGCTGCCGACAAGCGCCAGGGGCTGTCCCGCGGGTGCATCCTGATAGCAGCTCTGCAAACCGCTGATAACGCACTCCCCGATTCGCACCGCCACCATGTGCTTTTCCAAAAGCCGCAACTGCAGGAATGTCGTAAGGATATCCGCATGAATATTGGTGATGAGATTGCCGAAACGATCGATGGAGATCACCGCGCCGATTATTTCCGTTTCATTTTTGATCGATGTCTTGGGAAAAGCGATTCGTACGGCTTCTTCCGGCTGGAAAATCGTCCCCAGCGCCTCGGGCGCGAGTCCTGTTGCGATATGGCCGGCCACAGGTGCGAATATATCCCGCCCATGAAACGTCCGGCTGACGGTGGGCCGGAAATAACGGCTTTCCATAATGCGCACGCAGATGGTCGTCTTGCCCGTTTCCAGAATACGGGTTAGAACACCGTTGTCCGGCGCCAGAAATACGTGTCCGTCCGCTTTCAGTGCAATGATGCCGCGGTCCCCGCCGACACCCGGGTCGACCACCACCACATGGATGGCGCCGGCGGGGAAATAACCGTAGGCGGAATGAATGACATTGGCGGCCTGATCCACCGCCTGGGGATGGATCTGATGAGTGATGTCAACGATGGCGGCCTCCGGATGCACCGAAAGAATGGCGCCTTTCATCATCCCCACATAGGGATCCTGCAGGCCGAAATCAGTGGTCAATGTAATGATTGGTTTCATTTTATCGGGAAACGCATATAAAACCAGCAGCGGGATCGGTTGCGTCGGGATTCGTCAGGAAATCTCAAAACCCATGTGGCGATAGGCCGATTCGGATGCTTTTCTACCGGACGATGTGCGCGTGATCATACCGATTTTCAACAAGTACGGCTCAATGACATCCACCAGTGTATCGGTCTCTTCCTGAAGCGTCGCCGCCATAGCCTCGATCCCGACCGGCCCGCCGTGATAGTATTCAATAATCGTTTTCAAGTAACTGCGATCGAGCTTTGTCAAGCCCTGATCGTCCACCCCTTCCAGTTTCAGGGCATCCACAACCGTCTTTGCCGATATTTCCCCGTCGGCGCGCACCTGGGAATAATCCCGCGCCCGTTTCAACAGCCGGTTGACAATCCGGGGCGTCCCCCGGGAACGCCTGGCGAGTTCAAAAGCGCCCTCGTCGGAAGCGCGAAGATTCAGCAAGGACGCCGAGCGTTTGGTAATCGTAATGAGATCCGCCTGCTCGTAGAAATCAAGACTCCGGAAAATACCGAACCGGTCCCGCAATGGAGCGCTGAGCAGTCCCACCCGGGTGGTGGCTCCCACCAGGGTGAAGCGTTTCAACCGGTAACGATGGCTGCGGGCGTGCATCCCTTTATCAAAAACGAAATCCACCGCGAAGTCCTCCATGGCGGGATAGAGAAATTCCTCCACGGTTTTCGGCATCCGGTGGATTTCATCCATAAACAGGACGTCGCCTTCGGACAGATGGGTCAACAGTCCGATCAGGTCCCCGCCTTTCTCCAGCGCGGGACCGGAAGTGGTCACCAGCGTGCCGCCCATTTCGTTGGCGATGATGTGAGCGAGTGTCGTCTTGCCGAGCCCGGGGGGGCCGTGCAGCAATACATGATCAAGGGGTTCGCCGCGCTTCTTGGCCGCCTGAATGGCGATCTCCAAGGTCTCGATGATTTCGGACTGCCCGATGTATTCGGCCAGGGTCCGAGGACGCAGAGACAGGAATTCCGGTTCCTGATCCATGGGCAGGCTCTCACGTGAAACGATTCCCTGCCGCTCCGATGAAAAGGAGAGAATATCATCGGTCATCAGCCTGCCTCACTGCGGTACACTTCATCAAAAAGCGCCTCCGGCGTATGGATTGACTGGTTTCGCTCCATTGCCTTGGTGATCATACCTTTCGCATCGGCGGGCTTGTGGCCGAGCTGGTTTACCAGCACTTCGTAGACCGGCTGCGTAAAATCCGCCGGCGCCATTTTCGATTCGGTTTCATCCTTACGGATGAGCGCGAATTTGTTCATACGGCCTTCCAGCGTTGCAATGATCTTCTGTGCGGATCGATTGCCGATGCCTTTCAGCTGGCACAGTTTCCCGACATCCTTCTGTTCGATCGCCCGGGCGACTTCCCGTATGGGAAGATTCAAGGCCTTTGCCGCTTTAAGAGGGCCGATGGCTTCAACGGAAATGAAATACTGAAAAAACTCCTTCTCTGCTTCCAAATTGAACCCGATCAGCACCGGTTTCGGTTGTCTCTCGGTCTGATGATAGTAGATGTAAAAAGCGACGGATGCGCCGCGTTCCTTTCCTTCCAAGGTGTTCATCACGAAGGCGGGCAATAGGACTTCGTATCCCACGTGGCCGGCGAGCAATAGAATTCGCTCCTCATCCTTGTTCAACAGCTGTCCTTCGAGATAGGCGATCATAATCCACTGCAACCGTTCAAGAAGATAACTCCGATCGGCGTCCGTAACGAAACTGCCCGATAATGGCCAGGGCCATTGCGTCCGACGCATGATCAGGTCGGATCGGAACCGGGTGTTTCAACAAATGGCGGACGGCCAGCTCCAATTGTTCCTTGCCGGCATTTCCATTCCCACTGAGTAATTGTTTCGCTTCCCTCACCGGAACCTCTATCACCGGAATGTCCAGACGGGCGCTGGCCAGGAGAATGACACCGATCACCTTGCCCAACAATATACCGGATTTGGGATATTTTTGAAGCGAAAATACGTCTTCGACCACCATCAGATCCGGCCGCTCCGCTTCCAACAGATCGGACAATTTTGAAAAAATTCGCGTCAGGCGCTTGGGCAACGGCATTTCTTTGTCCGTCGTGATGCTTCCAAAGGAATATCCGTCAATGGTCGTTTCCCGTCCGACGACAATACCGATACCGGTTGCCGCAAGTCCCGGATCGACTCCGATGCATTTCATGGCCACCTTCGCTCCAAACGCGAAACGATTTCAGAGTCCCTGTTGTTTCTGCTTGGCAATGACGGCCTCGTTGGATTGCGGATATTTTCGGATCAATTCCTGTAATACCAGCTTGGCGTTCTGCTTGTCGCCGATCTGCTGAAATGCGAGACCCTGTTTCAACAAGGCGGCAGGCACCTTGTTTCCGTTGGGATATTTCTTGATGACCTCATGATATTCCAGGATCGCTTTTTCATACCATTTCTCCTGGTAGTACGTCTCGGCAATCCAGAACTGGGCATTGTCGGCGTTTCCCGACTGGGGATAGGTTTTCAGCAGTTTCTTGAACCCTTGCCGGGCCCCCGCCATATTCCCGGCATCAAAGTCCCGTTTGGCTTCCTGATACAGGTCGCTATCGGATGAAGCGACGCTTTCCGGCGCCGGTTGCGGGGCTTGGGGAATGACAACCGGCGTTTTCCCCCGGGTCTCACCTCCCGGAACCGTCTTGCCCGCCTCCAGGCCCAGATAGGCTTCTATCCGGATAATCCGATCCGTATTCTGCGTGATGGTGCGATCCAACCGGTCGAAGCGGTCCGTCGCCTGGGTGCCACCGGCTGCGGATTGTTTCAGGGTATACCGCAGTTCTTCCATTTGCCCGTTCAACAGGTTGAGTTCCTCTCGAAGTCCGTCAACCTGGGTCCGCAGACCGGCATAGTTGCCCCGGGCGTCATTCAAGGTTTCATTCCGGTTCTTGTCGGCATTTTCCATTTTTGCGTTGAATCGGGTCATCTGTTTTTCAGACTCGCCAATCTGCATCTCAAGCTGCGCCAAACGTCCTTCGAGCACCATCAAGTCCCTCCGCATGGCGCAGCCCCCTGTAAAGATCAAGACGGCAATAAAGATCAGAACTGTTTTTTTCATGGCTCCCGCTCAACCCGTTAGAAATGATTACCCGTCCATGCGCCAAAAAGAAAAACGCAAGCGGCGCTATGTTGCCGACCGCTTGCGTTTCCAATTCAACATGATTGCCCCGGCAATCCAGCTACATTTTATTTAATCGTAAAATGCGCCCGTCTGTTTTTTGCATACGCGTCTTCCGTATGGCGCGGATCAACCGGCATTTCCTCGCCGTAACTTACGGTTGAAAGTCGCGATGAAGCAATCCCCAAATCCACCAGGAAGGCCTTGGCACTCTGTGCACGGCGATCACCCAGCGCAATGTTGTATTCAGTGGTGCCGCGTTCGTCGCAATGTCCTTCAACCACGACTGCATCATCGGGGTTGTCCCGCATCCAGGAGGCTTTGCGTTGCAGAACTTCCTGGGCGGTGGATGAAAGGGATGAATCATCGAAAGCGAAATGGATGTCTTCACTGATGAACATCCGACGGGCTTCTTCCCTTTCGCGTCTCACGGCATCGTCTTCACCGGTGGTTACAACCGGCGGCGCCGTTTCCGTCACGGGCGCTTCTTCAATTTGCGCAACCGGCGGTTCCGGAGCGACTTCCATCTGCTTTTTCTGGCAGGATACGGTCATCAGCATCGCCGAAACCATCATCATTAACAAAAGCCCCTTGAATACCTTGATTTTCATGTTGCCTCCTCTTCCCTACATTGTTTTAGTTATTGTCAATTTTTGTTGACCATTTTGGCTGCGTTTGCGCACCCGGCAGGGCCAATAACCGCCGCTGATCGGTTCCAAACACCGTCATCACATATATTCTCTCCACCCCTTCCCGCGACGAACTGAAAGCGATGAGACTGCCGTCCGGAGACCACGTCGGCGATTCATTGTCGCCTGTTTGCAGGGTTAGCGCCTTTGGATTACTACCGTCTATTCCTATTACATAAATGTTGAACCGCCCATCCTTCGAAGAAGCATATGCGATTTTATCTCCGCGAGGAGACCACGCCGGCGATGTATTATACTGTCCCTCAAAAGTCAATCGCCTGACCTGGTCCGTCTGAAGGTCTTGAATGAATATCTGGGGTGTTCCTGCCCGTTTCGACACGAAAGCCATCTGCCTCCCATCGGGCGAAAACGAAGGAGAAACATCTATCCCCCAATTTCTCGTCAGTCTTTTAATCATTTTCCCGGCCCCGGTCAATAAATAAATTTCTTGATCACCGGAAAAAGAGAGCGTCGCCGCCAATGTAAAGGTGCCCGGCACCCATGACGGCGTAATGTTGACCCCCTGCTGATCCACCACCCAGGTTTTATTGTTCCGCAGGTTTTTAATATAGAGATCTGGTTTCCCGCGCGCATAGTCCGTATAGGCCAGATGATCGCCATCCGGGGACAGGGCCGGGGACAACGAAATCCGCTTGGAGTTGGTGAGCTGTCTTGGATCATAGCCGTCGAAATCACAGATAAACACTTCTTTGGCACCGGTTCCGTTGGAAATGAAAACGATTTTGCTGTCAAACAGTCCTTCCCGACCCGTCAGCAACTTGACCACCTCGGCGCAGAATTTTCGGATAATCCGCCGCTGGTCGGTCGGTTTGCTTCGATACCGCTTGCCGATCATCAGTTTTGACTTGAAGGTATCGAACAGGCGCAATTCCAGCAACAGGTCGCCATCCTGAATCTGCACACCGCCGGTTACGAGGAGTTCCGCTCCGATGCCGGTCCAGTTTCTGAAATGCAGTTTTTCCGCGGAAATTCCGGTTTCATGGGGATACTCCAAAAAGGCACCATGGTCGATCACTTTAAAGTAGCCTGTAAAATCGAGGGTGTCTTCCAGGAGCTTGGCGGCATCCCGGGCGATCGTCTCGCCGCTTTCGTCCCGATTGATATTCTGAAACCGCGGCACGGCGACGGGTATCTTCTTGATATAGGGGTTTGTGATATCAATATATTCATATCCGGCGTCGCTCGAGGAAGCGACCAGCAGCCCCCAGACAACAAACAACAAAAAGCACCGCAACAACCCGGGCATCCTTTTCCGCCCCAGGTCCTTACTCATTCGAACCAGTGAGCGCCGCTCCAGGAAAACCCGCTTCCAGTCCATTCCATTTACCGTAGGCAACCATCTATTCATCATACGTTTTTTATCTCTGACTTTTCCGGCTCACGTCCGTCAACCCATCTATTGCAGACCGGACGGGGTGAAACGCAGTCCCAAATTCAAAAACGGTTCCTGAAATCCCGAAGGCAAGGGCGGCAGAGGACTCGATTTCAACAAGGCCTTCTCCGCCGAATCATCCAGATACTGATTCCCGGAACGTTTATCAAACCAAATGTCTCGAATTTCTCCGTTGGGCATAATTTTGATGCCGAGCAAGGCCTCCAGATCCTTTCGTTCTCCGGCCAATTGTTCGGAAAACGCCCAGTTTTTCTGAACGGAGAAAATAATCTCGGCCTTATAGATCTCGAGCGGCCCGAACGCCTGGGTGCCGCCGCCGCCCCCGCTCCCGCCCGGTACCCCGAACCGGCCGGGCCGGTCGGGCTCGACATTTTTGACTTTGCGGGCCAGCCGATCCAACGTTTCCTGATAGGAATCGTTGGCTTCCTTTGCGACTTTGGCCTTCATCTTGGTAACGGCGCTGTCGATCACCCTTGACGATTTATAGGTCTTTTCCTTTAAGGATGTTTTGGTTTTGAAGGTTGTCGTCGATTGCTTTTGTGTGGCGACCGGCATAACCGGTTGCTTGGTTTCAGGCGACGGCTTTGTTACTGCGGCTTCCTTTTTTGGCGGCGGCGCCGGGCGAAGCGTATCGCCGGGCGGCGGTCCGGGGGCGGCCATCGATACAAGATCGACGCTGATAAAGGACGGGGAATAACTCCGCGATGTCGACAAATTCGGTATAACCAGCAACAGAACGAAAACAAGCAAATGACCGACGGTTGAGATCGTCAGGAAGATGGTGAAGCGCCGGGTATCGGCGTCCATTCCGCTCAACCAGGTTGTTTCCGCATGCATCCTCGCTATTGTTTACTCCCTGTTTTTTTGTTCGTGTTTTCCTCCGGCTCGGTCAGCATGCCCAACTTCTCCACTCCGGCGTTCTTGATATCGGACATCACCTTTACCACCAGACCGTATGGAATGGTTTTATCCGCACGCAAGAAGACGTTCCGGTCCGTACGATTTTCAAGCACTTTCAGCAGTTTTTCCGGCAAAAAATCCGAGGCGACCTGCACATCGTTGATGTAGACCTGCGAATCCTTATTTATACTGATAACAAGCTGGTTTTCTTCCGTTTTTAAAGGAGCGTTGCTCGCCTCGGGAAGCGACACATCCACCCCTTGAACCATCATGGGAGCGGTGACCATGAAGATGATCAGCAATACCAGCATTACATCCACAAAAGGCGTCACGTTGATTTCCGACATCAGGCTGTCGTTGGTTCCACCGGATTTCATCGCTCCTTCTCCTTGCTTCTCATGATATCACGTTCAATGATATTCAAAAAATCAGCCGAGAAACTGATCAACTCCGATTCGATGACACGAATTTTCTGGGTAAAGTAGTTATAAGCGATTACCGACGGGATGGCGACCGCCAGACCGGCCGCTGTTGCAATCAGCGCCTCCGAAATACCGGGGGCCACAACGGCGAGGCTGGCCGAACCGCGCATGCCGATGCCGTGAAAGGAATGCATGATTCCCCAAACGGTTCCGAAGAGTCCGATAAACGGCGTCGTGTTGCCGGCCGTGGCCAGAAACGGGACCAGCTGGGTCAGCTGGGTGACCTCGGTATTGATGGCCCGACGCAGGGAGCGTTTGACATTATCGGTTCCGGACACGAACAGCCCGGGAGAAACGGAATCGGCGGCGCCTTCGGGGTTCGTGGCCGACGGTCCCGGTCGCGTGATTTTCTTCAACTCGATGTAGCCGATCCGGAAAATTCTGGCGAGCGGACTGGACTGCAGTTGTTTGGCCTTGGCGAAGGCGTCGGAGAGATCCCGGCTTTTCCAGAAATAGTCGATAAAAACCGCCGACTCGTTATAGGCCTTGCGAATATACGTGTATTTCACAAAAATGATCGCCCACGACGCAATGGAAAAAAACGCCAGCAGCAGCATGACCAGTTGGACCATCCCGCTGGCATTGATAAACATATGAAAAAGATCTAATTTTTCTGACATCACCCGACAGCTCCAAGCATCCGTTCCGACTGATTTATCCGCATCCGTTTCCACGGATGAAGCCATGTAATGGCAAAGCCCACACAATATATAAATGGTGCAGGCTTTTCTGTTATGTTCATCGTAGAACCATATATAAAATTTAAATGAGTAAACTATCTGACTATTAAATCAGTGTCAAGCAAATTGAAGCCCATAAAAAAGATTTATCTTAAAAATCAAAAGCCCTCATGGGTTCCATGAGGGCTTTTTTCTAACCACATGTATGCAACAACTGCGACGAGTCGCTCGTTTTTATCAATCGACGAAAGGGCTTACATCATGCCGCCCATACCGCCCATGCCGCCCATACCACCCGGCGGCATACCGGGTCCGGCTTCTTTTTCTTCCGGTTTATCGGCAATCATCGCTTCGGTGGTGATCATCAATCCGGCTACGGAGGCAGCGTTCTGAAGAGCGAAACGCACCACCTTGGTGGGATCGATAACACCGGCTTCAATCAGATCTTCGAATTTATCCAGGGCTGCGTTGTAACCAAAAGCGCCTTCCCCGTTTTTAACCTTGTCCATCACGACGGAGCCTTCCACGCCGGCGTTATTGGCAATTTGACGCAGGGGTTCTTCCATGGCGCGCATGACGACCTTGACGCCGAGTTTCTCTTCGGCTTTGATTTTGATTTTGCTCAGGGCATCCACACAGCGCACCAGCGCAACACCGCCGCCAGGCACAATACCTTCCTCTACCGCCGCGCGAGTGGCGTTCAATGCGTCTTCCACGCGTGCTTTCTTCTCTTTCATTTCGGTTTCAGTGGCGGCACCTACATTAATCACCGCTACGCCGCCGATGAGTTTGGCCAAACGTTCCTGCAATTTTTCGCGATCATAGTCCGAAGTGGTTTCTTCCACTTGAGCCCGGATCTGTTTGACACGGCCTTCCAGTGCGCTTCTGGTTCCGGCGCCATCGACGATGGTGGTATTGTCTTTGTCGATGGTGATACGCTTGGCTTTGCCGAGATCGTTCAGGGTAATGTTCTCCAGTTTGATGCCGATATCTTCAGAAACGACCTGGCCGCCGGTCAGAATGGCGATATCTTCCAGCATGGCCTTCCTTCTGTCGCCGAAGCCGGGCGCCTTTACGGCCGCCACGCTCAGGGTTCCGCGCAGCTTGTTCACGACCAGGGTCGCCAAGGCCTCTCCGTCCACATCCTCGGCGATGATCACCAGCGGTTTACCCATTTTCGCGACCTGCTCCAGGATGGGCAGGAGGTCTTTCATATTGCTGATCTTTTTCTCGTTGATCAGAATGAAGGGATTCTCCAGGGAAGCAATCATCTTTTCGGAGTCGGTGACAAAATAAGGAGAAAGGTATCCGCGATCAAACTGCATACCTTCGACCACGTCCAGGGTCGTCTCCATGGATTTGGCTTCCTCAACGGTAATAACGCCTTCCTTGCCGACTTTGTTCATGGCCTCGGCAATAATGTTGCCGATGGTTTCATCACTGTTGGCGGAGATGGTTCCGACCTGCGCGATCTCACGTTGATCCTTGGTCGGTTTACTCATTCTGGCCAACTCCTTCACGGCCGCCTCTACAGCTTTATCGATACCGCGCTTGATCGCCATGGGATTGTTTCCTGCGACCACGAGCTTCTGTCCTTCGACATAAATCGCTCTGGCCAGAATGGTGGCCGTTGTGGTGCCGTCGCCGGCCATGTCGCTGGTCTTGCTCGCCACTTCCTTCACCATCTGGGCGCCCATATTTTCGAATTTATCTTCCAGGTCGATCTCCTTGGCGACGGTAACACCGTCTTTGGTAACCGTGGGTGCGCCCCAGGATTTATCGATCACGACATTTCTTCCCTTGGGCCCCAGGGTCACGACCACTGCATCCGCAAGCTTATTAACGCCCGCCAGCATTGATTCACGGGCTTTCGCATCATATTTGATCTCTTTTGCCATCTTGCTCTATCCTCCCTCGTTTATTTATTCTATAATGCCAAGAACATCGTCTTCACGCATAATCAGGTATTCATCGCCGCTGATTTTGACTTCCGTTCCACCGTATTTCCCAAACAGAATTCGATCCCCTGCTTTGACTTCCAACGGAATTTTCTTGCCGTCGTCGCCGATTCTGCCGGTTCCGACTGCAATGACTTTACCCTCGACGGGTTTTTCTTTTGCCGTGTCCGGAATAATGATCCCGCCTTTTGTCTTTTCCTCCTCAGCAACACGCTTCACCAGAATTCGGTCTTGTAATGGTCTGATCTTCATCTTGTCCTTTCTCCTTTTGTTGTAGACATTAATTAAGGTTTTATATCATTACCCGTTTGTCAACCGTTGATTTTTTATCGATCGCCGAAAAAGTTAATCACCCTTTGTGGATTGTAAAGGGGTCTCCCGGTAAAATCTCCATGCGGGAACGTCCAGTCGGGATTGACATCACGATTCGGTTGATTTGCTCTCGGTTTGTTTGGTCTCTTTTGCCGGCGAGTTTTCACCGGCCGGCTTCTTTTCGGGAGAAGCCGCACTCTTGGATGCATTGGCATAGTCCGTGACATACCAACCCGATCCCTTTAAATGGAAGGCGCTGTGGGAAATCAATTTATTGAGTCTCCCGGAACAGTGGGAACACTTTTTAAGCGGTCTATCGGAAAGCTTTTGGAAGACCTCCTGATGGTCGCCGCATTTCGTGCACTCATATTCATAAACAGGCATCTCAATCCCCCTTAAAATAATATTTATATTTTCAATACCTTATTAACCATTTGGCGGCTCTCCCGGTAAATCTGAACTAAGATAGTCAGTGTTTTATTTTTGTCAAGCACCATATATCAGTTTTCTTTAGGAAATATGGATACTATCCAAGGGCAGCCCCCAGGTGCGAAAAAAAGAAAACGCACGCACCATTCCGGCGATCTGGACGTTCTTCAGCATCCGATGAGTCTCCTGATGCACCCGGCTTTCCTCCAGCAGTTTCTCCTCCGGATTGGCCTCAAACCCGACGAGGAAACGACTGAAACGAACGATGTGAATCAATTCATGGGTTACGATATACAAGCAGAACGGAAAGAGGGACAGTTTCGGTTTTTGTTTCAGTGCGGCCAGGATGGCATGGTCCTGGAGACAAATTTTATAAAAGTCATACACCGACGATCCCAGGAATGCGTTTTTCTTCTGTCCCTTGTAGCGGATAATCTGGGCGAACGGTCCGTGCACGATTTCAACCGGTTCCAGACCGACCAGGGTCTTCACATCATATCGATGCCGCAGCCACTGGTTTACGGACAACTTGTAATAGTTACCGACCAGTTCTTCAGACACGTTGACGGCCTGATTCACTACGTCCAGCTGCGCTTTGTCAAATTTTTCCAAGTTTCCGATCATTTTTATTAAAAAAGGGTGGACAAACAATTTCGATTAGTGTTAGGGTCACGATTTATCTATACTTGAAACATAACGTTACGTTGAAACATCACATTACTGAATTTATTTTTGATTGGAGGTGGTCAGTTGGGAAGTGTCGTAAAAAAACGGAGAAAAAAAATGCGCCGGCATAAACATAGAAAGTTATTGGCCCGTACACGCCACCAACGCAGAAAAGGCAAGTAATTCCGCCTCATTTTTTTAAAAGAAAAACAGGAAAAGCAACCACCCGATGGCTGGGCAGCGGCGCTTTTTCTGTTTTTCTTGTCCGTCACATCTTGCGCCCCGATCACGGGAAGCGGGAATACAGTCCCTTTCCCCTCCTGACATCGTCTCGCTATTTTCCGCCGGTTGATAAATAACCGTTCAGATATTTTAAAAACTCGGAATCGGTGGACAGGATCACGGAACTTTTGTCACCGAGTGCATCGCTATAGATTTCCAGGCTTCGCACAAAGGAATAAAATTCCGGATCGTTGCCGTATGCCTTGGCAAACAGTTTGGTAACCGTGGCATCGGCCTTGCCTTTGATTTCCTGGGCGGTGCGATATGCTTCGGATGTAATCTTCTTTAAATCTCTTTCCTTTTCACCCAAAATTTTCTGGGCTTCTCCGACGCCTTCCGAACGGAATTTCTCGGCAATCTGCTTCCGTTCCGCAATCATGCGTCCGTAAACCGATTTCTGAACCTCCTCCACATAATTGATCCGCTTGATTTTTACATCCACCAGTTCAATGCCGAATTCGGACAGTTTGGGTTGAGCCTGCTGCATGATGCCTTGGGTAATTTTTTCACGACCGAATTTGACCTGATATTCGGAACGTTGATCTTTTTCCGTGCCGTCTCCCTCCAGTTCAAACACCAGCCGGCGGCTGCTTTTCCGAACGCTTTCAATCAGGGAATATGAGGTGACATAGTTCCGGACAGCCGGGTCGATGATGTCGTCCAGGCGCCCCAATGCGCCCAAGACGGTCCCGATGGTCTGAAAAAATTTCACCGGGTCGACGATCTTCCAGCGGGCAAACGCGTCCACCCAAATGTAGGTTTTATCCAAAGTGGGAATCTGCCCCGGATCACCATCCCACTCCTGGAGGTTTTTGGGGAAATAATTGGCGATATCTACCAGCGGCACCTTGAAATATAACCCGGGAGCCGTCTTGGGAGTCCCGATCACTTTGCCGAAACGGGTCACGACTACCTGCTCGGTTTCATCCACAACATACGCCGACGCAAACAGGGCAATGATAATCAGCACCGGTATGAACAGTAAACTTTTATTTTTCATTTGATCTCACCGCCTTGCTTTCCTAAATTGAGTAAAGGCAACAGGTTCTTCTGGTTTGCGTCGACGATATATTTCTGACCGAGTTTGGGAAAAATTTCCTGAATTTTCTCCAGGTAGATCCTCCTTTTGGTCACATCCTTGGCCTTTGCATATTCTTCATAGAGCGCCACAAATCGATCGGCATCACCTTCGGCTCTGTTGACCCGGTCGAGCGCATACCCTTCCGCCGCCTTGATGGTGCGTTCCGCCTCTCCGCGAGCGGCCGGAATGGCCTTATTGTAATCTTCCTTGGCCTGATAGATCATTTTCTCTTTTTCCTGAACCGCCTGATTGACCTCATTGAAGGACGGCTGAACCGGATCCGGCACGTTGGTTTTTTTCATTTCGATGGTCACCACGTTGATGCCCGTCTCCGCATTGTCCAGTTCCGCCTGCAGGATAACCTTGGACTCGTCGGCGATTTCCTCTCGTTTGCTGATCACCTCATCGATGCTGCGATCCCCCACCACCAGCCGCATGGCCGCTTCGGACATATCGCGCAGAATCTTGGTCACGTTATTGACCTTGAACATGTAATTGATGGGATCCTTGATCCGATATTGAACGATCCACGGTACGACCGCCACGTTCAGGTCGCCGGTCAGCATCAGGGCTTCGCCCCTGTTGCCGTCGTCGGCCGTGAATCTTGAGCTGCCGGCACGCACATCGCGAAATCCGAACTCTTCCTTGTAGATTCGTTTGACCTTCACCTTGGTGACCTTTTCAATTCCGGCGGGGAATTTAAAATTGAGGCCCGGGGACGTCGTACGGACATATTTCCCGAATCGTTGAATGATCCCGACCTCATCCACACCGATCGTATAGAACATGGACTGTCCGAAAAAAACGACCAGGAGGATAACAATGATCAACACAGGGCCGCCGGAAAACTTCAAGCCCTTCATCTTGTTGATAAAATCATCCATCTGGGGAGGAACCCCCCGTTGATCCTGACGGTGCTGTTTGTTTTGTTGCTGCAACTTTTCCCAATCCCAACTCATATTCTTTTCCTGTTAGTTCGGTTGACGGTGGTGATGGGGTGACTCCCGAAGGGAGATCGTCCCGATTTGAGAACAATGCGATTCGTAAGGGCGCCTGCCGGCGAAAAACCCGCCGCACAGCTGCATCCAAACGGTATCGCTCGTAGGAACATCTTGAACCATTATCTCTAAATGACGCAATAGCACAAGTCAAGGAAAAACCAAAGATTGTCAAAGTCTTTTACTTGACAGGCATGTGGTTATCTGGCTTTAGTATCCCATGTGAAGGCATTCTTGAGGGATGGAAATGGATCGAAAAACGAATCGGAATTTTTCCCACATCGGCAATCTGGTCGGTAATCTCATGCAGAACTACCGGCAGTCGAAAGATATCCAGCTGACGCAAATCTGGAGCATATGGGATCAGGCGGTCGGCGGCAGCATCGCTGAAAACGCCCAACCGGCGGCATTCAAAGGCGAACTGCTGTTGGTTCATGTAACCAACTCACCGTGGCTGCAGCAGATTCGCTTCATGAAGGAAGACATCATACGACAAGTCAATGAAGCCCTCGGCCAGCCCCTGATCAAAGACATCCGGTTCAAGATCGGATCTCTGTAAATCACCGCAGATGATGTCTTCTCATACAAATGACACGTTCTTCAACGGCGGCATTACCATACGTCAGGAAAGACAGGGATATCGTTTTTCCATCGATGCTGTCCTGCTGGCCGGTCAGGTCGTCCCACGGCCCAACGACCAAATCGTCGATCTCGGAACGGGCTGCGGCATCATCCCCCTGATTCTGGCATACCGCTTCCCACACATCCGGGTTGTCGGGCTGGAAATCCAGCCGGCATTATTCGAATCCGCGCAGTGCAACATCAACGAAAACCAATTGTCGGATCGCATACGGGTTGTATGTGGGGATTTGAAAAAAATAAAGGCCGCTGATTTTTCCCGGCCGGTCGATCTGGTGATCAGCAATCCACCGTACCGAAAATCCGAATCCGGCAGGGTCAATCCGGATCGGCAACGGGCCATCGCCCGGCATGAAATTGAAAGCGCGCTGGAAGATGTCGTCGCCGCAGCCTTCCGCATTCTGCGGACATCCGGCAGATTCGCCATTATCTATCCCGCCCAACGCGCGGCGGAACTCATCCATACCATGCGATTGACGGGGATTGAACCCAAGAAATTGAGAACCGTTCATTCAAAGTCCGGCGGTGACGCCAAACTCGTCATCGTAGAAGGCCAGAAAGGCGGGGGTACGGGCTTGATCATCGCCCCGCCCCTGATCATCTATCAGGACAATGACGCCTACACGGAGGAAGTCGCCAGGTTTTTTCTACCCTGAACCCTCACCGTTCAGGTGCGGAATGAAATCATCTTTGACATTCAGTGTGGGAGCTTCATCCTGTTGCGGGCGTTATTCCGCGATAAGGGTGTTGACCACCTGTCCGGTGATCGGCTTGGGGAAAAAGTAGGTGGTCTTTCTGGGCATAATGAGCCCCGCTTCGGCAATTGCCTGAACCTGTTCGATTTTCGTAGGATTCAACAGAAAGGCGATCTTGCACCCACCAGCCGCTGTGGTATCCAGAACATCCAATGCCCTGCTCGAATAGGTGATCAGCGTTTCATCATCCAGTCTTGTCTGATCAAAGCCCAGAATCTCCATCAATATGAGTCGGGTCAGCACGGTTACGTCGAGAGATTTAAGTGCCGGGGGAATTTCATCACCGAATAACCGCTCCATGATTCCCTGTCGGAGTTTCAGCAAATACAGCTCCTGTCGACCCGCGATGGTGACGCCGATGGTGGCGTGTCCCTGTGCTTGCCCCAGGTGATTCAAGAAAGCTTCCCGGGCCGTCTTGAACTCCGCCGCTTCGAACGGCATGGCTTCCACTTCGAAATAGTCGGCTGCGATGCGAATGAAGTTCTCCAGCATGCTCTCCGGGACATCCGACAGCATCCGATGGGCCGGAAGGACGACCAGGCCTGGATCTTCCATGCTGCAAAGATACATCATGATAAAATTGGCCGGGTGCTCCGGATGCCATCCCTGTGTCCGTTGGGATATCCAATTGCGATAATTCAAAGCGGTTTCATATCGATGATGGCCGTCGGCGATGAACAGGCGCTTGGCTTGAAACGCACGGGCTATCGACCGATGCACCTCGGGATCCGTAACCACCCACATCCGATGTCGCAAACCATAATCATCCAGAATGTCCATGGCCGGTTCCCGACCTTCCGCCGCGGATAGGAGTCGATCCTGGATGCCTTCCTGGTCCGAAAACAAGGAAAAAACCGGACTGAAATTGGCATGACACGCTTTCATCAGATCGAGCCGTTCGGATTTGACTTTGGAAAAAGTCTTTTCATGGGGCAGGATGATTTTTTTTTCGAACGGCTCCAGACCCACCAGGGCAATCATGCCATGACGGGCGACTTGACGACCGTCCATTTCAAAATCCACACGGGTCAAATAAATGGCCGGAGCTTGATCTCGGGTTAACGCTCCTTCCGAGCGCCATTTTCCAAAAGCTTCCGCCGCCCGGGTATGGGGATTGTTATCCGCGGTATCCTGATGGGTCGGCGGATTCAAATCAAGACGGATAATATTATACGGGTGACGGTGGTAAAAAGCCGCTTGCTCCTTTGGGGGTATGACATCATAAGGCGGCGTCACAACTGCCGCGATATCCTCTATTTTTTCAGGATTGTATCGAATACCCCGAAATGGTGCTATTGTCGCCATTCTTGCCGTCCCTTCTTGTTTTCCGTCCGACATCGCATCGGACATGCTGAAATTCAAAATGTACAAGCTCGAATTGATACTAAAAAGCAAATCGTAATTCAAGACAAAATATCGATCCGGTCACCGGCGTTTTTCATCGATAAGAGCATTGACAGCCAGTGACAAACAGGGTATTGAGGGGCACCGGCGTAAGGACTGACTGAGGAGAGGTGGCCGAGAGGCTGAAGGCGTCGCTCTCGAAAAGCGGAATCCTGGTAACGGGATCGTGGGTTCGAATCCCACCCTCTCCGCTCCATAGAATATTGAAATTACTCAAACAACAGCAAAATCGAATAAAACCGAAAAAAACAATTATTGCGATCTAAATTAGATTGTTAGAATCGAAATGTAATCGCAAACAGATTGCAAACGCAATGAGCCCGGCTCCATCGAGATGATGGTCCGGGCTTTTCCATTTTTGGCGCCTGGTACCATCGCTCATGTATCCTTGGTGGCAGTGGGATTGTGGACCGACCCTCAGGCTTAATCCGATGTATGGCATCGGAGCTACCCATTCGGCAACCCGCCTTGTCCCATTTTATTTATAAAAAACAACCATTTGATCATGTCTTTCATGATAATCGGTCGATTGAGTAAAGGAATGTTGCGAAGTGCGTCCTTCATTCGGGAATCCGAAAGCATGGATTTAAGTGTGAATTGTTGCGCGGTTTTAAACCGTTCCGGCTCAATTTCTTTGCGATACATTGAACCCGGTGGTGTTTTTTGATGAATGCTTTTTGCGGAAACCTGCCCCGCAATAGCGCCGGATGCCATGGCCGAGGATATGCCTTCGCCAAAAAGGTTAAACAGACCACCGGCTTCACCGGCCAGTAAAATTCGGTTTGTGCCGAAATGGAACCAGCGCTGGGGCGCTGGAAATGTAACTCTGCACCCCATCCGCCGCAAAAGGGTAGCATCTCTAAACCCAAACCGGTGTTTGAGGAAATTTTTAAAGCGTTCGATGTGATGAAACGCTTTCTCTTCTGATTTTAACGCAACGTCCATGATCAGAAAACCATCCTTGCGATAGGCACACGGATACCAGGAAATTTTGGGATCTACGAAATAATGCCAGTAACCGGGTTCCAAATCACAGGCGCATTCGTATAAATCCTGCACGGCAAAAGACCATTTCAAATTGGCCCGGCCGACAGGGTCAAGCATTTGGGCAACCGTTGATGATCCACCATCAGCAGCAATCATTACCTTGCAATGGATGGTTAGACTTTCCTTATCAATTGTTTTACAGTTCAGAGTGACTCCTTCCGGAGTTTCATGATTGGCCGGGGAATGTCCGTGAACTGCAAAATGTAATCGAACGGGCGATTATTATTTCAGACGGTGGCGAGTTGAGTTTTACTTTTCTTCCTCAAAAAAACATCGATCAGATCGAAACCCAACCGATGAATCAGAAAAGCACTAGAATCATCACAGAGGGCGAATGGATATCGTTTCAACGAAAGAACATTCTGAATGCTCTCCAAAAATCTCAGTGGAAAATTCAAGGCGAGGATGGTGCCGCCGATTTGTTGGGATTGAAACCCACCACGTTGAGATCGCGGATGAAAGCCCTCAACATCTCGAAACAAATTGGGTAGTGGTATTCTTTTTTCAAGCCATCTCGCAATAAACGAAGCCGAATCAGGCCACATCTAAAGTACAAAAATAGCGCCAGGGTGACGCTCCCGCATGAAACCCGAAAGCGGTTTTGTCGAGGTCGGTCAAGCCGGGCGGATATCAAAATGAGGCCGAGGGATGGCGGGAACCCAAATGAGTATTATATTCACTCCATCAAGATAAAGGGTGCCGATTCCGATCGGGGCGCCTATTATCGATGGCCATCATACCAAGATGCGATATCAATCGGCCATACGGATTGAAACCGCTTTTGATGAAAAGGAGACAGAACATGATCAATGACAATAACACAAACGATATCAGTATCAGTAAATCTTCCGATACCCAGGAATCCTGGGAATGTCGGGAGGATGAGTCCGGTGCATGTTCGCTTGAGCCCGAAAGTGATTATGAAGAAGACTGTTGTTGCTGTTGCTGTTGATAGGGCTTGACAAGATTAACCCATAATCATGGGCCGGATGACGAATTCGGCCCATGTTCAAAACAAAGGCCCGACTATCGCTGTTGTTTGGGGGTGTTCCCAAACGGTTATATGGCGGGCATACCACCGATTCAATGCGCCGCATGATGGATAACAGAAAAAACATAAAAACCTCTTGATTTCCGTCCTCCAAAACTATAAGAAATGGTGGCTTGCAAACAGGATTGGCAAGCGCTTTACGAACCGGCAAAAAAAGACGGTATAAGTAATTGAAATTATATTTGCTTAATGCAATAGCGCGGATTCGCATCTACCCTCTCCGTAAGTGATGGCGGGTGCACGACAGGCAAATAAGGTTACTTGGACGGCTTTTTCCCATGGATGATGTAAAAATTGGGTTCGGTCTGATACAAATGGGGAACCGAACGTCAACGACCGCTGCGAGTGTTGCGGAGAGATGGCCGAGCTGGCTGAAGGTGCACGACTGGAAATCGTGTGTGCTGTAAAAGGCACCGAGGGTTCGAATCCCTCTCTCTCCGCCAATTTCATTTTGGATTCATCCCTTTCTCTTGTGTTTGATTTCCGGGCCTTTTATCCTGATTGACAGCGCTGTTCGTACACCCCTTTCCGAGCAAGGGCCCTCCGGGCGTCCCCTGCCGGTCAATACATCAGTTTGTGATCATTGAGGTTTTGTTGCATGTCCTATCTTGTGTTGGCCCGCAAATATCGGCCGCAGACATTTGAAGAAGTCGTCAACCAGCCCCATGTCATCCAAACCCTGGCAAACGCGGTTGCTTCCAATCGAATGGCCCATGCCATCGTATTTTCCGGCCCCCGGGGCACCGGAAAAACCACCATTGCCAGAATCCTTGCCAAAGCCATGAATTGTCAGCAGGGCTCCACTGCGACCCCCTGCAATCAATGCCAATCCTGTAAGGAAATCACCGCCGGAAGCGCCGCGGATGTGTTTGAAATCGACGGCGCCTCCAACAACGGGGTGGATCAGGTCAGGGATCTGCGTGAAAACGTCAAATACATGCCCCAACACAGCCGCTATAAGATCTATATTATAGATGAAGTCCATATGTTGAGCATCGCGGCATTCAACGCCTTGCTCAAAACCCTCGAAGAACCGCCCGGGCATGTCCTTTTTTTCTTTGCCACCACCGAACCGCAAAAAATTCCCATCACCATCCTCTCCCGGTGTCAACGCCACGATTTGAAACGCATCGGCTTGGATGACATGGTTCGCCACATGGCCGCCATTTGCGAGAAGGAATCCATTCCGCTTCCGGCAGCAAGTCTGACCCTGATTGCAAGAGAAGCCGACGGTTGCATGCGGGATGCCTTGAGTCTGCTGGATCAGGTCATCGGCTTCTCCACCGGCTCGATCACTCATCAACAGATTCTGGAAGTTCTGGGCGTCGTCGACCGCGTATTGATTTTTAATACAGCCGACGCCATCCTTGATGGTGATATTCCACGGTTGCTCGATATTATCGATGATATATTCATGCGCGGTCATGATTTGAAGAAATTTTTCGGCGAGTTGACCACCCATTTTCGAAATCTGCTGGTTGTCAAAATGGGACAGAATGTCGACCGCCTGGTGGATGCACCGGCTCATGAAATCGAACAGATGAAACAGCAGGCGCTTCGCGTAACGGAACTCCACCTCAGCCAAATGCTGGATGGCATGCTGAAAGAAGAAGCCTTTGTCAAACTGTCATCGCAACCCAGACTGGCCCTCGAAGCGACATTGATAAAAACGCTCCAGATCAAGCCGGTCCTGTCCATCGAGACGCTGATCGAAAGAATCGATGCGCTGCGCAACGAATTGTACCAATCGAATACCGACACCGCACCGGCTCCGCCGCCCCAATCCCATCCGTCCCGGCCTGTCGTCCCAGCGACCGACGAGGAAAACCGTTCCGCGCCGAAAACCAGAAGCACCCCATCCGGGTCAAACGCCGTGGAAGCCCCCCCCAAAAAACCGAGGGACCCGGAAGATCTGGCCGGCATTTGGGATGACATTTGCCGTCGGGTGATCGAAAAACATCCTTCCATGGCTGCCTCGCTATCGGATTGCACCGTAGCCGGACGGACGGAAAACGAGATCAGGCTTCACATCCGGACCAACGCGTTTAACGCCGATATGATCCAGCGGAAACAAAACCTGTTCGATGAAATGGTCACCGAGCTGTTCGGCAAGAAAATGAGTTGCCGATTTGAAATCGATATCAATAAGAATCACGAGAGCAACACCGCCCAAAACGGTCAACTGAGGGAAGCGGCGCTGCGTCATCCGATGGTGGCCAAAGCCGTGGAGCTTTTCGAAGGTAAAGTGGTTGATGTTAAAATATTATAGGAGGGCATTACGATGAAGGGTATGGGAAACATGATGAAGCAGGCCCAGCAACTCCAGGCCAAAATGATGAAAATGCAGGAAGAGATGGCTGTTAAAACAGTCGAGGCCTCCGCTGGCGGCGGGATGGTCAAGGTTGTCGCCAACGGGAAACAACAGATTATCTCCATTCAAATCGAAAAAGAAGTCGTCGATCCGGAAGACGTGGAGTTGTTGCAGGACCTGGTCCTGGCGGCGGTCAACGATGCCCTGACCAAATCCCAGGAAATGATGTCGTCGGAGATGAGCAAATTGACGGGGGGCATGAGCATCCCCGGTTTGATGTAGCCTTTGCTTGATGGCGCAGGCGTCATACCGACGGAATTGATTTGTTGACCGACAACCTTTACGATGAATGAGACCTCATGCAGTACTACCCACCAACGATCATCAATGTCATCCGGAATTTGGGAAAGCTGCCGGGTATTGGCGAGAAAACCGCGGAACGGCTGGCGCTGCATATTCTTCGGGCGCCGGAGGAAGAAGCGCGTCAATTGGCCGCCAGCATCCGGGAATTGAAAGAAAAAACCCGGCTCTGCTCCATGTGTTTTGCCATGAGCGATCAGGAGAAATGCCGGATCTGCGGTAATCCCTCTCGAAATGCGGCCCAATTGTGCGTGGTCGAACAGCCGGGCGATATGGTCGCGATTGAAAAATCCGGTGGGTTCGGCGGACTGTATCATATTCTTCAGGGAGCACTTTCCCCCATGGACGGGATTGGACCGGAGCATCTCCGAATCCACGAACTGATTTCGCGAGTGGCGTCGGGACAAATCCATGAAGTAATCGTGGCAACGGGCACCAATGTGGAAGGTGAATCCACGGCCGCCTATCTGGCCGAACGGCTATCCGGATTCCCCATCCAACTGACGCGAATCGCATCCGGAGTTCCCATCGGCGGAGATTTGAAATATGTGGACCAGGTAACCATCAAACGGGCCATGGAGCAGCGTCATGCCATCTGATCGATTGACCGCCACGGATATCTTCCAATGCAAGAAATGCGGAGACTGCTGCAAAGGTTACGGCGGGACGTACGTTTCGCCCGACGACATTATCGCCATCGCCCGATATCTTCATATCACCTCTGAAAACCTGATTGCCGATTTCTGCCGGTTGTCCGGCGGGAAACAACTGATCGCCCAACAAAAAAACGGCTACTGCATTTTCTTTGAAAAACTCTGCACGATCCATCCGGTAAAACCGCGCATGTGCCGCGCCTGGCCCTTTATCGAGGCCGTATTGATCGATCCCCGCAATTGGGATATCATGGCGGGTTTGTGCCCCGGTATTCGCACGGACATACCGGATCCGGCAGTCGCTGAGGTCGTGCGCATGGAAATCAAACGGATGAAAGAGAAATCAACAAAATGATCGGCATTTTCGATTCAGGCATCGGCGGCCTGACGGTTGTCAAAGCGATAATGGAGCAACTGCCGGAGTACGATATCGTCTATTTCGGAGACACCGCACGAACCCCCTACGGCAGTAAAAGCGGCGACACCGTTTCCGGATACGCGGTTGAAAATACGGATTTTCTCGTCGGCAAAGGCGCCCGGGTCATCGTCGTCGCCTGCAATTCGGCTTCCAGTGTGGCCATGGACCGATTGCATAAGGCCTATGACGGCCCCATTTTCGAGGTCATCACGCCGGCCGTGGAAATGGCCGTGGCGACATCCATGAAACAACACATCGGCGTAATCGGAACCCGCGCCACCGTCAACAGCGGGATTTATACGCGGAAAATCACAAACAGCCGACCGGACGCCAAGGTTTACTCGGCGGCCTGTCCGCTACTGGTCCCATTGGTGGAGGAAGGCTGGCTCAAAAGACCGGAAACCCGCATGATCGTAAAAAAATATCTACTGCCGTTGAAGGTCCGACAGATCGACACGCTCATCCTGGGATGCACCCACTACCCGCTGCTGAAACCCATTATCCAGTCAAAAATCGGGAAACGGGTGAAAATTATTGATTCCTCCATCGCCGTGGCCGGCAAGGTCAAACAATTCATGGACCAATATCCGGAAATATCCGCCGGCATGGAGAAAAACGGCCGTTCTCAATTTTTCGTGTCCGACGTCACCACCCAGTTTGAAAAAATCGCCCGATTGTTGCTGAAAAAGGATATCAGCCTGACCCACGTCGCCATCTGACGACCTTCCCTTTCGCAGTATGGTGGACTTTTCCACCACCCCCTGCGCCAAACTTCAAGAAGAAACCGACCGGAAGCTTTCTGGGAAAATAGTCCGTCAATAGGGCGTCTGTACCCGGAGTTCCCTGCGGTACTGGTCCAGCAGGGTGGCTTTCGAGAGCATTCCGACGAAACGGCCGTTATCGATGACCGGCAGGCTGTACAGGTGTTTTGTATCCATTTTTTGCAGGATGACGGCCAGATCGTCGTCCGGGTCGGCGGTTTCCACTTGTTTCCGCATGAGCTGTTCCAGGAAAACCGTATCGTACATGACCACGTCAAATAGAAACGGCCGGATGTCGTCCAGACTTACCATGCCGAGGAACTGACCGGTTTTTTCATCTTCCACCGGGAAGTGGTTGCGATGGGATTTTTTGACGATATTGATGAATTCCCGCAGCAGCAGGTTCTGATGGACGACAATGCAGTCCTTTTCCAAGAGTTCGTCCACGCTCAGGTCGGCAAGAACGCGACCGTCGGTTCCCGGCAGCAGGAATCGCCCCTTCTCCACCAGGTCTTTGAGGTAAAAGGAAGCGGGCTCGACGTAATGGCAAAGCGCCGTTGAAATGGCCGAAACCAGAATCAACGGCAGGATGACGTCGTATCCCCCTGTAATTTCGACAATCAGAAAAATCCCGGTCAAGGGCGCCTGCAACATCCCGCCGACCATTCCGGCCATCCCGATCAGGGCGAAACAGCCTTCATCCACCCAGGGAACGGCAGGCCATACGGATGAAAGGAAACGTTGCCAGAAGAGTCCGCTGAAACTGCCGATCACCAGGCAGGGCGCGAAGATGCCGCCGGACCCGCCCCAACCCAGCGTCAGGGAGGTGGCCAGAATTTTGGCCAGCATCATGGCGCCGGCAATGGCGAGGCCTTTGGGGTAGTGGCCGGAAATCATGGAACCGATGGCGTGATACCCTTCCCCCAGAACATCCGGTAACAGAATGGCGAGGCCGCCCACGGCTGCGCCTCCGATGGCGGCGCGATACCAAACGGACAAATCGGTTCGAGTGGAAACCCCATGCATCTTTCTCAGCATACGGGTCAGCAGAATGGACATAACTGCGGTCAACATGGCCAATCCAAGGCAAGCGAGGATATCGATAAACCCGATGTCGAACACCCGATGGGAAAAGGCGATTTGATTGCCCTGCAACCGCCGACTGACCTGCGTTCCGGCAACTGCCGCAATGGCGATGGGAATAATATTCAACGCCGACCATTGGCCGATAATGACTTCAATGGCGAAAATCATTCCGGATATCGGCGCATTGAAAATAGCGGCAATAGCCCCGGCCGCTCCACAACCGACCAAGGTGACCCGCTGACGCTCATTCAATGAAAAAAATCCGGCGATATTCGAGCCGATCGCTGAGCCGCTGATCACCACCGGTGCTTCGGGACCGGCCGAACCACCGCTCCCGATGGTCAGGCAGGCGGAAATCAATCGCGAAAAACTGGAACGAAAGCGCAACAGGCCGCCGTAGCGCAACACACTGTCGATTACTTCCGGCACGCCGTGCCCGGGACCTTCTTTGACGATTTTTTCAAGAAACAACGCGGAAAGCATGGCGCCCACCGCCGGTAAAACAAATGCCCACCAGAAATGCCGATATGCATGCAGCGCATCCAGCATGGCGATGAGCGATCGGTTCAACACCAGCGCCGCCAGACCGCTGCATACGCCGACGATCACGCCCATCACGATCAGGAGCAGTCGGTCATCCCAACGGAAAAGCGCCCATTTCGCCGGATATCGCCAGAACCTCTTCATCGGTATCATTCCATGGTCCGTCAACTATCCGCGCTGTCGAGCCGCTTCTCGAATTCATCAATTGTATTCAGAAAGGCTTCCGAACCGGGAGTCGTTCGCAAAAAACGGACAAACTCGTCGGAACGCATGCAGTATGAAAGACGCGAGAGCAGCCGCAGATGCTGCTGGATGGTTGTATTGATCAGAATAAACAGAACGAATACGGGCTGATCATCCACAGCTCTGTATTCGACCGGTTTTTCCAGAAAACAGGTCACAATGACCGGTTGTTCGATACCCCCTGGAATCGGCGTACGCGGATGGGGAATCCCCACACCGCGACCAATGCCGGTCGACGCCAGTGCTTCCCGTTCCACAAGGCGTTGGTAGAGTTCCGATCTCGCCGGTGCGTGTAAGAAATCGATCCGGTCCACCGCCGATTGCAGGACGGATTCAACCGTATCTCCCTTGATCCCATGGTGCACACCGCCGCGGCTCATTGCCTCAAACAACGTTTCCGGCGCTTCAACGCTCTTGGATTCAACTGTTTTTCCCGGCAATGCAAAGGGCAGGTTGTGGGTTTTCGCCCATTTTTCCAGCGCCGACTGGTTGAAAACACAATCCGCGCCGTTCCGGCGAATGGGAATCCTGCCTTGACGGATCCAGCGTTCCACCGTAGCGGCCGGGAGTTCAAGCGCTTGCGCCAACTTTTCAATTGTCAAATTCATCCTACTATCCGCTGCTGTCTTTCCAAAACGAATCCACTCGTTCGCATGCCGGTTTTCTGTTAAATACTCGTTACCGGAAAAAATCAAGGAGTTTGTTCCTGTTTTTCAGGGGCCGGATTTTCAGGGACCACCTTTTCCGCAGTCGTTGCAGAGACGGCGCTGGCGATATGCTCACGCAGGTATACAATTTCCACGCGCCGGTTCTGGGCGCGCCCCTCGGGTGTGTCATTGGTATCGATGGGGCGGAACTCACCATATCCGACCGCCGACAACATGGTCGGATCCAAACCGTTTTGGGTCAGATACCGCACGACCTCGCAGGCCCTGCTCGCCGAAAGCTCCCAGTTGGAAGGATAACAGGCGGAACTGATCGGCGTGTTGTCCGTATGCCCGGCGATCTGGATATGATATTGGAACTGGGCCAGGACGATGGCGATTTTTCGAATGATCTTGAGTCCGTCTTCCGTCATCCGCGAATCGCCGGGTGGGAATAATACCACATCGGAAATGGTGATTACCGCGCCCATTTCGTTTTGCTCCACTTTTACCATCCCCCCCAACTGGTTGAACATGACCAGTTCGCGCACATCGGAGACGATCTCGTTGAGTTCTTTCTGCACCATCCCCCCGGCCTCGTCCACTGCCTCGGTGGCGGTTTTCTCGGTGGGGATGTTGTGCATGACAAGCCCCTCGCGGGTTCCGGCTTCGGGCACCTGCTGAACACCCAGAGCGCTCCGCAGGGATTGGACCAATTCCTTGAAAGATTCCTCTTGGGTCGAACTCATGGCGAACAACAATACGAAAAGGCACAACAACAGGGTCATCATGTCGGAAAAGGTCGCCATCCAGGCCGGAGCGCCTGCGGGTGGGCTTTCCTCTTCGCTTTCCGGGGGTGCCGCCGGGATTCCGCCGCCTTCACTCGATTTACCGTCTTTTTGTCCTGATGATTCCGCCATTGTCGTTATTTTTTCCCCTTATCGGCTCCCTCTCCGGAGGCCTTTCCCTTTGCGGCGCCCTTGGCCTTGTCTCCGGCCTTGTCTCCGGCCTTGTCTTTGGCCTTATCGGCCCCGGTCGTGAGATACACATTCAGCTTGTCTTCCATCAACCGGGGATGTTCACCCTCACGAATCGACATAACACCCTCGAATAAAAGGGTCATATTGGCGATTTCCTCGGCGCTGCGAAGCTTCAGTTTATCCGACATGGGAATGAAAAACAGGTTGGCCGCCACTGCTCCGTAAAATGTGGTGATCATGGCCACCGCCATCTTGGGACCGATGGTGGACGGATCATCCAGCGTGGCCAGCATCTGGATCAGTCCGATCAGGGTTCCGACCATACCGAAAGCCGGCGCATAGGCAGCCATGGAAGCGAATATACTGTAACCGACCTTGTGTTGTTTCTGGATCAGGGATATCTGTTTTTGCATAATGGCGGCGATCACTTCCGTACTCACGCCGTCGACGGTCATTTGCAAGGCCTTGGCCAGAAAGGGATCCTTGACTTTTTTGATGTCGGCTTCAATGGAAAGGAGCCCCCCTTTTCTGGCCTTGTTGGAAATCTCCACCAGATCCTTGATCAACACGTCCTGCTTTTCGATCTTGAAAATAAAAACCCGGGCGCCCAGTTTCAGCACCATTAAAAAATCCCGCAGCGGATACCCGATCAGGGTTGCGGCGATGGTCCCGCCGCCGACAATCGCCATGGAAGCAGGATCAACAAAAGGGCCCAGCCCGCTACCCAGAAGGATTCCGACAAGAATAACCCCCACGCCCGATACAACGCCGATAATGGTCGCTAAATCCATAGATCTCCGATTTACTTTACAAAAGCAGTCTCTCTGATGGGCTCTCTTTTATTGAATTGGGCCAACTGCTGAATCAATTCTTCCGTCAACACCGTATTGCGCGGCACCAATTTGGCGCCTTTGGCACTGAAAATTCCCGCAGCCAGCGTCATGCCGGCTTTGAGTTCTATCAGCCTCACCGCTTTTGCCTTCTCCGATTCCTTCACCGGATAGGATGCGGCGTATTTATGAAGATAGAACAGCATCCCGGCATCCAGCCGGGTCCCCGCCGTCTCCTCGATGGCTTCAAAGGCGCTTTCCGTATTTTCTTCTTTTTTTCGATACATCAGATTCTCGAACAGATTTGCGGCTGCGATAATGCGGGAACCAACGGGGATGTGTTCCCCCCGCAGTCCATCCGGCACTCCCGTGCCGTCGACATTTTCGTTAAAATGGCGGATGATTTCCGCAATCCTTCGAAACCCCGGGAACTTTTCCAGCAGGGTCGCCCCTTCCACCGGATGCCGGCTGAGGAAATCTTTTTCCGTCTGGGTATACTCCTTCGGATTTTTCAGGGCCAGTTCGTCCGGGATGGACAGCTTGCCCAGTTCATGGAGCAGGGCGGCAATTTCGATATTCCGGATTTCGGGTTTCGGCAATTTCAGTTCCCTGGCGATAAAGGTTGCAATCTCGGCTACTTTTTTGGAATGCCCCCGGTGATACTGGCGTTTCGATTCAATTGTGGCCGACAAAATGGAGATCAATCCGTTAAAGTTCTCCATCTGTGCTTTATTCAATGCTTCCAATTTCCGGTTGGCCAACTCTCGTTCTTCCACCATCAGTTGGATCTGCTTCAGAGAATTCTGGAGCATCTTCTTTTCCTTGGCCAGGACCTGATTGTTTTCTTCCAGTTTTCGCTGATATTCTTCCAGACCTCCCATGGCCTTGTTCAATTTTCGATTGGATGCGCGGAGTTGATCCTGAAGGGTCTTGATCCGGAGAAAGGCCTTGATCTTGGCGATCAATTCCACCTGTCTTACCGGTTTATAGAGATAATCGTCGGCACCGGATTCAATACCCTTGATGGTATCGGAAGAATCAACGTGTACGGCGGATGCGAGAATAAAGATAACATTCTGTAAAACAGGCGTTTCTTTGACTCGCTTACAAAAATCGAGACCGTTTTCCGCCATCATGACGACATCGCTGATGATAATGTCCGGCCGCCTCTCAAGGGCCAAGTGAAAGCCCTCCTCGGCGCTCTCGGCCGAAATCATCTCATAATCTGTTTCCGCCAGATAGCGCCCATAGATGTCAATCGTTGCGGGGTCGTCATCCACACATAGGATTCGATGTTTCGGCTGTTGATTCTGTTGGGTCATCGTCGTCATGGGATTGAATGGTGTATGGTTGTAGGTTCCGTTCACCTCCCATTCCTGTCTGGACCTTGACGTGTGCAGGCTGGAAGCGAACCATCGCCCGGATTGTTGTGGAATACTTGAAAGGATGGTTTTTTAATTTATATCAAATAATCCGGTCTTTCTCAAATCTTTTTTATGTCGCGCCGTCCGCCGTGACCGTCGATTTGGACCACTGGCGCCGACGTCGACTGTTCCAGTGCCTTGCCCTGGAAAAAGTCCTACAAAAAGCTGGCTTTGAAAAACTCGCGATTCATCCGAGCGATATGCACAATGGAAATACCTTTGGGGCATTCGGCCTCACATTCCCGCTCGTTGGTGCAGTTACCGAATCCAAGAGCATCCATGGTATGGACCATGGCGAGCGCGCGTCTGGCTGCCTCCGGTTTCCCCTGTGGCAACAGCGCCAGATGGGAAATTTTCGCGCCGACAAACAACATGGCCGAGGCATTGGGACAGGAAGCCACACAGGCGCCACAACCGATGCAGGCAGCGGCGTCCATTGCCTGGTCTGCCGTTTCCTTCGGCACAGGCAGGGCGTTGGCGTCCGGAGCTCCTCCCGCGTTGACGGAAATATAACCGCCGGCCTGGATAATGGTATCAAAAGCGCTGCGGTCAACGACAAGGTCCTTAATAACTTTGAAAGCCCGGGATCGCCATGGTTCGATCACGATGGTATCCCCGTCTGAAAAATGACGCATGTGAAGCTGACAAAGGGTCGTTTCCCGCTGGGGACCATGGGCGCGACCGTTCACCACGGCGCCGCACATACCGCAAATGCCTTCCCGGCAATCATGATCAAAAGCGATGGGATCCTTACCCGCCAGTGCAAGTGACTCATTGACGACATCGAGCATTTCCAGGAAGGACATATCCGTTGAAATATCATTTGCCGGATAGCTTTCCAGTTTTCCTTTTTGATCCGGTCCGTTCTGACGGAAGACCTTGAGCGTTAGATTGATCGTTTTCGCTTTCTTCGCTGTTGTCACTTGTAACTCCTTTGGGATAGTTTGACATTTTCAAACACGAGCTCCTCCTTGTGAAATGCAGGATCTTTGTCTTCGCCGGCGAATTCCCACGCAGCCACATGCCTGAAATTCTCGTCATCCCTCCTGGCCTCGTTTTCCTCGGTTTGATACGCTTCGTTGAAATGCCCGCCGCAGGATTCCTGACGAGCTAAGGCATCGACAATCACCAGCTCACCGAACTCAAGTGAATCGGCGACTCTGCCGGCCTTTTCCAGGCTTTGATTGAACTGTCGACCGGTTCCCGGAACAATCAGGTTATCCCAGAATTCGGCCCGCAACGCGACAATCAGTTCTCTTGCTTTTTGCAACCCATTGTTATTTCTGGCCATCCCGCAATATTCCCACATGATTTTACCGAGTTCACGATGAAAATCATCGGCTGTCCGCCGTCCCCGAATGGATAAAAGCCGGGTGATGCGACCGCGAACCTTTTCAGATGCCGCCTTGAAATCCGGATGGTCGCTCGTCATTTTCCGGGAAGCGGTTCCGGCCAGGTAGCCGCCGATGGTATAGGGCAGAATAAAATATCCGTCCGCCAGGCCTTGCATCAATGCACTCGCACCAAGCCGGTTGGCACCGTGATCGGAAAAATTCGCTTCGCCGATAACAAAAAGTCCCGGAACCGTGCTCATCAGGTTGTAATCAACCCATAAACCACCCATGGTATAATGCACTGCCGGGTAAATCATCATCGGCGTTGCATAGGGATCATCGTCCGTAATTTTGGCGTACATTTGGAACAGGTTGCCGTATTTTTGGGCAATCATCTCCCGGCCGTCTCTGTGAATGGCGTCCGCGAAATCAAGATAGACGGCCAGGCCGGTGTCACCGACGCCCTTCCCCAGATCACATTGTTCCTTGGCATTCCGGGAGGCCACGTCACGGGGGACCAGGTTGCCAAAACTCGGATATTTGTTTTCCAGGTAGTAATCCCGATCCGCTTCCGGAATTTGATCCGGCGGACGCCGGTCCCCCGGCTTTTTGGGAACCCATACCCGCCCGTCGTTTCTGAGGCTTTCACTCATCAGGGTCAACTTGGACTGATACTCACCGTGCACCGGTATGCAGGTCGGATGAATTTGCGTAAAACAAGGGTTTGCGAACAAGGCACCCCTTTTATAGGATTGATAACAGGCGGTCACATTGCTGGCCATGGCGTTCGTGGACAAATAGAAAACGTTGCCGTATCCACCGGTAGCCAGAACCACGGCGTCCGCCGCGTGCGTTTCAATCTCACCGTTAATCAGATTGCGCACCACGATACCGCAAGCCCTGCCGTCCGCTACGACAAGGTCCAGCATATCCCGACGGGTCAACAGCTTCACTTTGCCGGCAGCCACCTGCCGGGAAAGGGCACTGTAGGCGCCCAGCAGTAGCTGTTGACCGGTCTGGCCTCTGGCATAGAAAGTCCGGGATACTTGGGCGCCGCCGAAACTCCGGTTGGCAAGCAGTCCTCCGTAATCACGCGCGAAAGGGATACCCTGGGCCACGCAATGATCGATGATAAGCGTGCTGGTTTGGGCCAGTCGGTAAACGTTCGCTTCCCGGGAGCGATAATCGCCGCCTTTTATGGTGTCGTAAAACAATCGCCATACGCTGTCTCCGTCGTTGGCGTAATTCTTGGCCGCGTTGATGCCTCCCTGGGCGGCGATGCTATGAGCCCTGCGGGGACTGTCCTGAATGCAGAACGTCTTGACGTTGTAACCCAGTTCCGCCATGGTCGCCGACGCCGACGCGCCGGCCAGGCCGGTTCCCACAACGATGATATCAAATTTCCTTTTGTTGGCGGGATTGACCAACTTCAGTTCGAATAAATGCCGATCCCATTTTTCCGCAAGCGGCCCAGCTGGAATTTTTGAATCCAGTTTCATGATATTTCCTCAATTAAAGCATCATTGATATATACACCGGAAGAAATCCGAAACCAACGCCCACGAGTAAACTGAAAAGAACGCTGGCCAGACGGATCACCGGCGTATATTTGACATGGTTCACCCCCAGTGTCTGAAAGGCGCTCCAAAGCCCGTGACTCACATGCAGCGCGGCGACGATCATGGCGGCCATATAGAGAAGGATGTAAACCGGCTGCTGGAAAGCCGTCGAAACGATTTGAAAAATCGTCTGATTGGTTTTGTCCACAAAATGAAAATTCATCAAGTGAAAGACAATGAACAACAGCAATAAAAATCCGGTGTATGGCATGGTCGCCGAGCCGATGCTGCGTCCACCGGCGCTCTTCTTCATTCGATAGCCCGTCGGTCGGGACATGAAATTGCCGTAAAACAAGATGGCGCCGACAGTGATATGAATCATTGCAAACGTCAACAACCCGAATTCCGCCACCGTCAGCAAAAAGCCGAGGGAGTGAAGGCGCTCGGCATACGTGTTAAAGGCGTCTTTCCCTGCCAAGAGGGTCAGATTTCCCACCAGATGCGCCGCCAGAAAGCAACAAAAACAGATTCCGGTGAGCGCCATACAAAGCTTCTTCCCGATGGAAGACGCCAACATGTTCATCAACCAGTTCATCGATTTACTCCATTGGTTTTCGACCACGAGTCTAATGTTGTCCCTAATGCCGCGAATTTCGTCTCCGACGATGAGGCTTTTCATCGTAATGGCATTGTCCGGCATCAGTCAATAAAATTTTTGCGCCACCAGTCGTCCCGGGTGGTCTCTTGAATGCCGGCGGCAATCTTTCTGCCCACCTCGGTCTTCAACCGCTTCAAGACTGAGGGAAGCCATTCCGCGGGGGCCGGTCGTCCCATATCCGCCTGCGCTTTCAGATCCAGTATAAATGCCAGCTGGTCCGCATCATGCGCCAGCGCCGCCAGGGGACTGGATCCGGCAGTGAACTCTTCGATCAAGTCAAACAACGTTGAACCAAAAGACAAAGACCGGGTCATATCTGCAACGGCTTTTTGCTCGTCAGCACAGACATATTGTTTTTGAACCGAATTCAAATCACCAATTCGGGCTTCCGGCAGATCATGCACCAGGCACATGGCCATCAATCGGGTGGCATCTACTTCCGGTAGCAATCTGGACATCACCCAGGCAATAAAAGCCACCATGAAAGAATGTTCCGCTACGGACTCTTTTCCGGTTCCCAAAAAATGATACCCGGACCGGGGAATCTGCTTCAGCATTCCGGCTTCAAAAAACAGATCGGCAATATGTTTCATCTGATCTCCTTCTTCCGAATTTCTAGCGGACAAGTTTGGTTGAAAAACGTTTCAATTCTGTTTATTTTCAGCATATAATCAGAGGCGTTGCAAGACCGCAAACCGGATGCGGCAATAAAATTTAACTATAATATACTGAAAGACTTGACAAATCACCCAAATTAGAGATAATAGTCTATCAGGATCCGTCTAGCCAACTATAATCTCAGAAAGAGTAGGGATACGCCATGCTTTCCAAAACACGAGTACCTCTTGCAGCCATCATTGCAGCGACCGTCATTTTCGCCCTTATCCGCCCTGCCGTAGCTGAAAACGAAGAAGCGACCCTCAAACAGGAGACCGGCTTTTATTATACGGTCAAAAAGGGAGACACCCTGTGGGGAATTTCAAGGCAGTTTTTCGACAATCCAAAACTATGGCCGGAATTGTGGTCGAAAAACAAGCAGATCGCCAATCCGCACTTGATCTATCCCGGCAATCGACTGCATTTGTATCAGAAGGAAGGCAGAATCATTATCGAGCAAGTTCCCATAGCGGAGCCGGCCCAAGAACCCGTGGCTGTCGTCGGCAAGGCGCCGGTGACGATTGAAGAGCCGGTGGTAAAAAAAGAAACGACCGTGCTTCCCGCGCCGGAGCAACCCGCCCTCCCTACCTTCACATTTCCCTGGATGGACATGATCGGTTTTATACGGGATGAGGTGATTAAACCGGACGCCGTCATTTTCAAGGTCAAAGACGAAAAACGCCTGATCAGCGCCGGAGACATCATCTATCTGAAACAGGAAAAAACCGATCGCCCGGCCCTTATTCCGGGCGGGCTTTACACAGTTTATCGAACCCTTGAGGAGCCCATCAAAGACCTCGATAGCGGCAAGCCGATCGGCATTCAACATGATATGGTGGGCCTGATCGAAATTTCGGAAATGATCAGCCAGGAACCGGTCATCGCGGAAGCCAAGGTGCTCAAGAGCGCCAAACCGATTCAGATAAACGACAAGATCATGCCCTACAAACGACGTTCGCCCGATATCCCCTTGACGGAAAGCGTCAAAAATTTTGACTGCCGGATTCTGGTTACCATGGAGCATGAGAAAATTTTCGGTCAGACCATCGCCTTCATCGACAAGGGCGAAACCGAAGGCGTCAAACCAGGGCAGGAATACAGCATTTACTACAAGGAGGAACTCAACCCCGTCTCCAAGAAAATCGATATCGGCAGGCTGATGGTGTTGCAAACGGAGCCCACAACGGCAACCGTCGTGATCACCAGTTCAAAACGGGATCTCGAACCCGGTCTCGGCGTTCGCACCATCGCTCAATAACACGGCGCATCTTTCCCGTCGTCGCATCCGATTACCCATGCGCCCCTTTTTTACAGGGGGGCATGGGTAATCCATTTGAAAATCCCAAAACAAGGGACGGAAGCGATTGGAATCAGCGCGCCTCCCAGGTAACCCGCAACACTTCCTGATAGGTCGTCAACCCTTTCCCCATTTTCTCGACCGCATCTTCCCGCAGGGTCGACATACCCTCCTGCCGGGCGGATGCAACGATCATTTCAAGATTCGTATGATCCGTGGTCAATTTCCGGATCGGTTCGGAATAGGGTAGTACTTCGAAGATACCGACCCGGCCGAGATAACCGGTTCCACGACAGCGGATGCAGCCTTTACCACGATAGAGGGTCATCCGACCTTTGGATTTAGGGAGCTTTATCCCTAAATCCATCAGAGTCAGGGTGTCGATTTCAAAGGACTCCTTGCAGTATTTGCAGATTTTTCTGACAAGACGTTGCCCCAGAACGCCGATCAGTGTGGCTTGAATCAAAAAATGCGGCACCCCCAGGTCCAACAGCCGGGTAATGGCGGTAGGGGCATCGTTGGTGTGCAGTGTGGACAGCACCAAATGACCGGTCAGGGCGGCCTGAACCGCATTCTGCGCGGTCGCAAGATCACGCATCTCTCCGATCATTATGATATCGGGATCTTGGCGCAAAATCGTCCGCAAAATCGAGTCGAATGTAATATCAACAGCCGGTTGAACCGCTATCTGATTGAAGTCCTCATGAATCATCTCAATGGGGTCCTCAACGGTAGTGATATTGATCTCCGGCGTTGCAAGCCCCCGAAGAGTGGAATACAACGTCGTTGATTTGCCGCTTCCGGTTGGCCCGCATACCAGCACGATGCCATGGGGCATCTGAACGAAGCGGCTGAAGCAACTGTAGTCATGATCATTGAATCCAAGGTTCTTCAAGTCCTGAAACAGAATATCCGGATCCATGATGCGCATCACGACTTTCTCACCGAAGGCCACCGGAACGGTTGAAATCCGAACCTCCACCTCCACGCCACCCTTGTCCGTCTTGATACGACCATCCTGGGGTCGGCGTTTTTCGGCCATGTCCAGACGGGATAAGTTCTTGATGCGACTGATAATGGCCAGATGCACTTTTTTCGGAAGCTTGTAAACGGTATGGAGCATACCGTCAATCCGCATGCGAACCAGGCTGATCTCCCGTTTGGGCTCAATGTGAATATCGCTGGCCCGCTGGTCGATGGCGTAACTGAACAAATGATTGACGGCATTCACAATATGATGATCGTTGGAGGGAAGTTCATCAACGGAATGCAGCTTGACATATTGTTCCAGATTTCCCAGATCCGGCCCCATGCTGCCGAATTCCATTTCCGCCGCGGCAATGGAACGTTTAAAGCCGAAAAATTCATCGATAAGCCGAATGATGTCCGATTTTGAGCTGAGCACCACACTGACTTTCATCTGACTGACACGATTGATATCTTCGAAAACCTCGCTGTTGAAAGGATCGGATGTGGCGACCGTGAGATAGCCTTCCTGTATGGCGATGGGCAACACCAAGTGCTTCATGGCGAAAGACCGCGGAATCGTCATGGTCACCGTATTCAAATCAAGCGTCAACGGATCGATTTTCTGGTATGGGATATTCCAGGTTTCCGCCAATATTTGATAAATGGTTTCTTCGTCGATGTTTTTTTCCGGAGCATCCGCCCGTCGCAAATTCAATGTGGAGATGACGTCAATGGACGTTACCGGATTCACGATCCGTCTACCGGCCGGCATATGCTCCTGACGACTGCATCTCTCTTTTTCAAGTTTCTGCCGGACGCGATCCTTGTTGAACAAAATTTTGTCGGACTGCGCAGGAGAAATGATCCCCCTGCCGGTCAAGATACTGCAAACATTTTCCGCTGAAAAGGATCTTACTCGGGTGACGGGCATACAACACCCTTCCTCCATTTGAATGGGATCAAGATGGAAAAACCATATTGGACATACCGGAATGGATATACCAGCTTCCAAGATGCAATCAAGTGTTTTTCGATTTATTCCATTCGGAACTACAGGGGGCGTGGTCCGATACGGGCGTATCGGGCTTTGACCAGACAGCTTCCATGGCGGACGTGTACTTCGTAATCGTAACGCTGGAAGCGCTTGGTTGAAAAACCCTTTAAAGGTGGAAAAATCCCTTCATATGTAACCGTAAACGCGTACGTTTCCCCCAAAACACGATGCGGTGAAGGCTCCGGCAAAAAACGGCCTTTTTCCGTGGCGACGATTTGAGGCGACCGGATGTCATCCACATCATAGTGCCCGTTTCCAATTTCCCGGGATTCGCGATGCACACCTCCTTCGGCGATATAAAAATCCCTTTTTCGAATCGCCTCATTCCTGGATATCAGCACTTCGCTGATGGATAAAGAACTGACGGAAACGGCCAATATCGTCAGCAGGGACAGAAAAAAGATCGCTACCCCATTGACCGATCCCGCTTCCGTTCGGCAACCGTCAATTTCCCGAAAAGCACTGACCTCTCCAACAAACAGTTTCATCATGAAATGGCTTCTACTCTAATGAAGATTTGATCCCCACCAACCGTCTGCTCCGCCGCCCGTTATCCCACAGGACAGTGATGACGATGGTTTTTGTTCCCGGGATGGGAAAGTCGGAGGCGATGTTCCAGACAAGCGTGTAAGGGCGAAGGTCGATCTTCTCCCCGTTCGCATCGACATTCCGATAGTCGACATCCGTGAGCGACATCAGGTTGCTATTGTTCCCGGGATTCACGTCACGGATGTTCGGGTCCGTAAAATCCATGCGCATTATCTGCTCCATCTGCATTTGCCCCAGACCCATTGCCCTAGTCCCCAATTCTCCCAGGCGGTTATTGTTGATTCCGGAAATCTGCAGGCCGATGATGCCAAGCATACCGATGGAAAAAATGGTCATGGCGATCATGACTTCCGTAAAGGTAAAGCCGTCTTGATTCCTTTGACTGGGGCAACAACGCATGTCGTAACCTCCATTACGCTTCTACCGTGGGAAATTGCGCACCAGAACAACGGATTCCAACATTCTGCGAATCCTTCCCTCCCGGGGAATGTCGATCTCCGCCGCAAGACGGACCTTGACCGCCCGCACAGCGCCTTCGGAACCGGCCGGATCATGCGCTTCGGAACCGTCTTTCATGATATAGGTGCATTGAAGATCGACAATATCTTCGGCAACAACCTGAAATCGTTCTCCGTTACCAACATTCTTACGAGCGAAAACGGACCGCTGAAATGTCGAATTGGCGTCATCCACCCGATAGATAACGATATCCGCGCGCGCAATCGTATCGTTTTCCGAATATGACGCCATCAATGGATATTTGACCGTGATCTCCCCTTCTTCGATATGGATAATTTCAAACATCTGGCCGGTTGTGAAATCGGACTTCGCAATCACCCCGAAACGACGCCCGGTGGTGTTTAAATCCACATCGCCGTCTTCGTCCAGATCCAGATTGTCTACGTTGATGATTGTCCCACCGCTTGCCGCATATTCTTTCTCCCCGAGCTTACCGATATCACTGCTTGCTTTGACGACCACTATCAAGTCCGTTCCGTCCCGATAGTTTGGGATACCGCTCAGATTGTCAAGCCCATGGATAAACGGCAGCAAATCCTCCTTGCCCGCAATTTTTGGGTTCCAGTCCACACAGGCCGGATAAATCCGCGCATCCATGCAAGTGTAATAGCAGGCAAGCAGTATATCCCGTGACAACACATTCATGGCGGCCCGCAGATTCTGCTGCACCGCGGCGGTGCTGATTTGAACCGTATAGGAATGACTCTGGGCGATAAACGCTTTCATGATTCCCCCAACAACGAAGCCGGCCAACACCAACGCCATAAGGACTTCAACCAGACTGAATCCAGCGTGTGTTTTCCGTTCGGGAGCCAGCCCCACGAACCCCTTGTCAGTGTTGTTTATTGCCATTCCAAACCGTTCCACATGAGCAGTCGAATCGCTCCGGCCATTGTCGGTGTCGCTACTGCGAATGCCTTGCGACGGCAGTTTGTCAGATATACATACCCTTTGACATTGCTGATTCCCTCGGCGTTGAATTTCGCTACATTGTCATTGTAGCTGACGCCGTCGGAAGGGAACTCGCTGCTTGCGGCGGTGGTTGCGTTTTTCAGGGCGTCCCCATGACCGAATTTCACGCCGCTTCCGTATTCCGATAACCGCACCGTTTGGGTAACGATATCGTCGTTTGGATGGGCCGTCCCGTTGTAACGCCTGTCGGCCCCGCCGCTGATCAGGCGATAAACCCCGGCTTCGGGTTCAAATACCAGCGCCACCTCGACACCGTTTCGAATTGCCAGCATCCGGGCGCGTTGATAATTTGCGAAAAGGTCCAAAGCGGCATGCTTCAGTCGGTATCGCGGCAGCCAACTGAGATAGATCGGCGAGGCGATTGTAACCGCAATCGCGATGATGCTGATCACCGTCATCAATTCCAACAGGGAGAAACCGTCCTGGAAGGAGATACCTCCTTTCCTCTGCCAATCCCTTTGAAACCGGGTGGTTTTCTTCCGGGGAAGCCGACAAAACGAAAACAGCTGGGACAGACAACACGCCATTACTCCTCCTCCCGATACTCTGGATGCGATCGTGAATGGAAGTCGCCCCCCCTTCTCTGCGGATCGGCCGCTGTTCTGAACAGAGGATGCGACTCTGGAACCATGTTGTTTATGGTACAATCAAAATGAAACTGCTTACTGCATGACTTCGGCGGGTAGGTATATATTGGGTAGGATAGAAATTTACTCGTCCATTATCGGAATAAAAACGGATTGTCAAGGGGAAATTTTTATTTGTAGATATTTTCGATTTTCACGATTTTAGCACCCTCAAAAGTAATCACAATGTCGTATTGATAGCGGATATAAGTCCATTCGCTCACGGGCAGCTCGACCTTTTCATTTACATCGCGGTATACTTTTACCCCGATGTCTTCCTTCATGTCCGGCTCACCGCAGCTCTGCAACACTTTGCTTTTATGGTCCCCTGTCTGAATCAGACTGTTGTCGCATCTCAATGTCTCATACGCCTCCGCCAACATCGGCAGCAGCGACAGCAGGATCACCAACACAGCGCTTTTTTTCATTCAATTCCTCAGCTTTTATTTCATTTCACATTCCAGCCATCCGTATCCAGACGGACGGTACGATTCATTTGATATTATAATTGGTCTTATGGTTGAATATCAATGTTTTTATTGAAATTTTACCGCAACCCCGGTATTTTGATTCGTGTTTTACAGGAAGCGCGTTCCGGCGCCCACTTTTTCATCCAAATCACCGATGGATTGGAAACTGCCCATGTCGATACAGATGATTCTTGAGAAATGCAGTGAACTGGAAATCAAAAAAATCAAGAAACAAAAAGAGGACTACCTCGAAATCGTTTTTTTTGCCGGCGATCTGATCAAATGGAACGAGCTGTTCACGAATCTTTTCGGACCGGCCGTGAAGCCGGCCGGCCAAAAGCCTTCCGGTCGGGATCAGGTGCTGACCCGCGAGCTTCGCGGCATCCGGCCCAATCAAACCCTGTTTTTCAATAAAGTCGGCAACAATGATATGATCGCCATGTTCTGGCCTTGGGATGACAAGCGCCACATAACACTCAAAGTATCGGCACGGATGCAAACCGATAATCGGAAAGAATAGATCACCTTGTCGGAATTGCAACGAAAACCATCTCAGACACCAAAAGTCTTTTTCGACCGCCGCGACTACGAACTGCTGGGAATCGTCAATCGGGTGCTGCGCAAGGAAACAGGTCGCCTGGAAGCCCAGCGGATATTCTTTCCCTATTGTCATCCCCACGGCATCAAGGAAATGGCGGAGTCCAAGGGGTTGCGTATCGCCTATGCCGTCATTCGTCTGCTGGACTCCCTGGAGGTCGGCCAGAGCGCCGACCGCCTCAGCGCGCTTCGATCATTGAAAAATGAAATGCTCAGCAACGAATCCAATTCCTTTCAAAAAAATACTGCCCGGGTTCTCTTGGAAATTATGAAGGCCCTGGTGCGCTCCCATGGCAATGAAACCCAGCGATTGGAGCTGGCCCATGATTTTCGCATGGCGGCCTCGGGGAAACCCCGCATTGTCCGCGCTTTTTTGCGCCAATATCATTTGCTGGAAATGCCGGAAAACTGGACCCAGGCCGCTTTTGACGACCATGTCCACGACGCCAATACCAAGGGACGCAAATCTCCGACCCATCTGATCATGGACGCCTGGATCAAAGGCATCCGCAGACTCCGGGTCATTTACTACAACCATATTCGCCCCAATGTCGCCGCGGAATTGATGGAGGCGGCCGAAATCATGGGAATCACGATCCGGATCGGCATCGAATTTTCGACCCGATTTTACGACCAGTCGGTTCAGGTGATCTGGGTGCCGCGCGGGTTCGCGGACACCGGGGATTTCCTGGAATTCCTGCGCCAGGAAAAGGTGGCGAATCTCATGGCGGAAGGGCGCGAGGCCTCTGGATTCCAACAACGGTCCGTACTCGAAATACTCGAAGAACTCAACCGAAAACCCCTCGACATCCTCAAATCGACATGCGGCATCGATTTGCCGCTGCTGGTGCCGGAGAGGTTTCTTGAATTCGTCGGCACCGGCCAAGCATCTCTATTGCATCTAGCCGAGTTTATTCATATAATTATTCTTCCGCTCATGAAAAACCGCGTGGAAGAACTGCACCGTCGCTACCCCGATGCCGATGTTGCCGATCGAAAGCGGATAGTCGATCAAGTTCAGGCCCTGGACAGCCTCGATGCTGGAACGATCCTGGATCATTTACCGAGTTCGATCGGAATCCATTCGATTTTCAGCGCTCCCGCATCGAAAACCGATATCCCTGCGCCGACGATCATGCAGCTCTCTCCCTGCGAGTTGATCGACCGACTGGCCGGGTTGCATTCCGGGTACCGGATTACCTTGAATCTGAGCGATCTCCGGGTTGAGGATGTGCTGGAAATCCTCTTCGCCTGCGGCGGCCGTATTACGCGCCTTGAAACATTCAATCTCAAGGATTATGCCGCCGGGAAAACCGAGCATATCGCCGCCATTTGCGATCTGCAGAAGGCCCTCAACGATGGAAACGCCATCATCCTGAAGCGGATGATCAACGATTTCATCGCATCCGGCAAAAATCTGCCGACGGAAAGGATTGAAAAGCTCAAAACAATCCGAAGGGATATCACAACGCTGCGCTCCATGTATAAAGTCAAACCGCTGAAATCGAGAATCGGCAGCGATTCCACCGGCCGCTCGTCACGGTTTCACGGCATGGGTCTTGCCGTCAGGGAAACCCTCCCACTCCGGGCCCAGAAATCTCTAAAAACGGATCAAGCCTCCGTTCGAAAAATCATCCCCATATATGTCGATACCTACCCACACATCGTATATCTCCCCCGGGGCGGATGGAATCAGCGCTGGCTGAATCTTTGGAACAAACTGCGTCACGTTCCCGGGATCAACTTTGTACGCTATCGCCGCCAACGGGAATGGAACGTGGCGGAGCATTCGACGCGCATGTCCGAACAGGGCAACATCGTCACCCTGGGGCACTTGCCCATGAAACCGTCCAATTCATTGGAGATCGGCTTTTCCCAAGTCTCGCCCCCAAAACGAAGACCGGCCATCCGTTATCTGAATTCAAGACTGAAAAACATTTTCAAGGTGCTCATCGGATTCTTCCCCGCCTTTCTCACTTTTTTCAATTCTTACGACTGGTGGGTGCTGGCCTATCTGGGGGCATTCATCTGGTTCGGCATTACCGGTTTACGTAATATCATCCAATCCGTTCTCGGAGGCGGCGGGATTCGGCGTTCCCATCTGCTCCGGTGGAACGATTACATCAGCTGGGAGCGGCTGACCGACTCCCTGCTGTATACCGGGTTTTCCGTGCCCCTTTTGGACTTCCTCATCAAGAGAATGGTACTCGAAAAAGGCATGGGAATTACCACCACCACAAATCCCGCCCTGCTTTACTCTATTATGGCGTTGGCCAACGGTCTCTACCTGACCTCCCATAATCTATTCCGAGGATTACAGAAAGAAGCCGCTTTCGCCAATTTCTTTCGCAGCCTGTTTTCCATTCCGATCGCCTTCGGCCTCAACTTCCTCATCGGAGCGCTCCTCGCATCCATCGGCCTGTCAAACGTCAACGGCATTCTGCAAAACTGGGCGGCCGTCATCTCCAAGACCGCCTCCGATTCGGTCGCCGGATTAATCGAAGGCGCCGCCGATCGCGCCCAGAACATCCGTTTTCGCCTTGCGGATTATCAGTTTAAAATCAGACAATATTTCGATCTATTCGAAAAAATCGAGATGCATTTTGCGGAAAACAGTGTGGAAGAAGTCCTGGATGATCCGGGCCGATGGCTGTCGACATCTGATCCCAACACACAGGAAATCTTGACGGTCATGTTCATCAACAACTTGGATCTACTCTATTTCTGGATGTATCAACCCCGAGCGCGGACCGCTTTCCGGCATATCATTCGTCGCATGTCGCCGGAAGAAAGCAAATTGCTGCTTCGCTCCCAGTCCCTCCTGAAAATGGAACGGGAAATCAGCCTGCTTCTCGTCGACGGCATCATCGGACAAGATTTTTCCCGCGCCCTGTCTTTCTATCTCTCCTGTTCCCGGGATTATCTGTCTGCCATCCGCCGTCTGGAGGCGGCTCTTTTCGGACGAAACGCGGGTCTTTGAAATGGGGCGCCCGTCCGAACTTACTGTTTACGGGATTTTACAACCAACGCTTTGATGGGTTTGAGAACCCTTTCCCGCTCCACATATTCAATGTAGGTTTTTTGCACCAGCTGATGGCTTCCAATGGTTTTCGAGACTTCAAAAAAACCGGTCTGACCCGGTTCGATGGGCATGCTTTCGTTTACCTCGGCTTCAGAGGAATCGACTACATGGTCGCCCTCGTCCGCGAAATAGATGATGACATAGCCTTTTGTGGGATTGGCTTCCATATTGCGGATCTTGCCGCTGACCATAAAGATCCCTTGGCCGTGCATCATCGCTTCCAAATCTTCCACCCGGTATTTGGGTCCGGAAACAACACCTGGTTCCGGAAGAATCTTCGTTTTGCATTCACCGAATTCAGCAACCACCATCAGAATTGCAACCAGCACGAAAACTACGAATTTTTTCATCTATTTCCCTCTGTTGTGATAACCTTTCACCGGGAATCCATATCTTCCAATACCAAGACTCTGAAGACATAATATAAAAGAAAGCCTTCGACATGTCAAACCCATTGTTTTTTAAGAGCCATACTTGTAACGGACCCGACCGGAAGCGGCTTGAACAAACCCCTGGCAACCCCATGAATCGTATTGTCAACTTCTTCGTCGGCGAAAGCCCAATTGAGAACACCCGAAAATTACCGGTTATCCGGCACATGCCCCGGAGTCGTCCGGATGTCGCTCCCGTTCGATTTCACCTGATAAACGGACGATCATTCATCGATCTTTTTCGCACGGTGATCCATATGGCAAGGATGGCGATGATGATTGCAATCAAAGCGACGACAATAATGATTGTACTTTTTTTGATTTCAATCACGTCTTTCTTTTCCACCTCGGATGACACCTCTTCCTTGGTGATTTTTTCGGTTTTCTTTTCTTGAATTCCCGTTGGAGGAGCTGGCGGGGGGGCTGCCATCACGAGTTCCATCAAGCCTTTTGAAAGGATTTCACGGGTTTTGGCATCCCGTGTCTTTCGATTCGGTGAGCCGAGAACAACGGCGATGGCACGTTGGTTGTTTTTGGCCGCCGTTGCGGCAATGGAGAATCCGGCTGCGGCGAAATAACCGGTTTTAAGTCCGTCACACCCTTCCATCTTCCCCAACAGATGGTTATGGCTGCGCATTATAAACGGCTTCGGTATATCCGGCCGGAAAGCACGTTCTTTTGTGGCGGTATAACGCAATGTATCCGGATGTCTCAGCAACTCCCGGCAGAGTTTGGCCACGTCACGCGGAGTGGCGACGTCCGGAGACTGTCCCTTTCCCGGCGGCAGCCCATGCACGGAATGAAAAACCGTATCGGTCATTCCCAGTTCCCGGGCTCGTTGGTTCATCAGCGCCACAAAGGCTTCCTTGCTCCCTGAATAATGGAGTGCAATGGCAGCAGCCGCATCATTGGCGGATTGAACAATCAGGGCATACAGCAATTCACCCACGGGGAAAACTTCCCCTTCCTTCAGATATACTTGTGACCCCCCGATTTTGGCCGATTCCGCCGTTACCGTCACCTGGTCATCCCAGGATAGCCGGCGGGACTCGATCGCCTCGAGAATAACAAGCAAATTCATTAGTTTTGTTATACTTGCCGGATATCCCTTGGCATCCGCGTTATCTTCGAATAAAACCTTACCGGTGGCCGCATCAATCACGATCGCGCCAAGATAGGGATCTTTGGCGATGGTCTTCGGTCCCTTTCCAGCCTTCCGGGTTGCCGGAGCGCTGACTGCCACCCCCTTTTTCTTGTGTTGTTGCGCGAATCCTTCGGCTACTGGAGAAACCAATACAATGGATAGAAATACTGCAACGTAAAAAGCGAATTGTTTCGTTTTCATGAACCGTGCCTCTTCCGGATGATGTTCGCTATGTTGAAACCGAGTGACTATACGGACAAATCGATTTTTATGTCAAGGAGAAGTCATAGTGTAAAGGGTCCTATTTTTTATATATTCCCAAAACATATCTTGACAAGATCGGCGTTTCATGTAATTTGGGACAAAATAATAAGACCGTTCGGTATGTTTTTAGAAAGCGCTGTTTCTTGAATGACCCTGGATGGCTACCAAAACGCAACGCCAAGGATCAAAAAGATGGCACTGTTCAACGTCAAAAGCATTCTCCGGAAGACCCTCGGTTTTATCAATGTGGGCTCCATGTTTACATTTTTCGCGCGTTCCCCTTTACGAAGAAACCGCGTCTTTTTTATTTTCGAGGACCGTGAATACACCTATGCGGAAACCCATCGCCTGTCCAGACAGTATGCAGCGCTGTTTCGCTCCCAAAAAGCGAAAAACATCCGAAACGGCCGCATCGAACCCCATGAACCGATGGCCGTCGGCATTTACCAGGAAAACTCGCCGGAATTCATCTTTGCATTTTTCGGCGCCGCCATGAGCGGATCGATTCTGTTCGGATTGAATACCGGTTTTCGTGGTGACACACTCGTTCAGATCATCAACCAGGCAGGAATCGCACTTTTGCTTACGGACGCTTCGGCAACCGAGGAAATAAAGCGGGTGATGCCGGAAATCAGTACCCTTGCAGAACAGGATATCCTGCTGGTCGGAGAAAGATCCCATGGAGAAGGGACGAATTTCACGCCCATTGCGGATATCTTGCCTCCGGCGGACGAAAGCGGCTCGAATCTTGGGAAAATCCATATCGATATTTTCGGCCCGTTGATTGTCATTTATACTTCCGGCACCACCGGCCTTCCCAAGGGAGTCCCCTGCTCCCACGCCAAATGCATCGGCGCCGCTTTTCTCACCCGCAAGCGCATTGGATTGCGGTCCAGCGACCGAGGATATATCTGTATGCCGTTGTTTCACTCCAATTCCATTCTGCTCGGAATTATGCCCCTGTTGCTTGCGGGTGGTAGTTTTCTGCTGAAACGGAAATTCAGTGCCAGCGCATTTGAAGAAGACATTCTGAAACACGGCGTTTCATATATGAATTATGTCGGACAACCCATTCATTACATTTTATCGGCGCTGGAAAAAAAATACGGCAGCGAATCCGCGATTCTATCCGCTCTAGCCCGAAATCCCAAAAATAAATTCCGTATCGCCCATGGAAACGGCGCACCGCCCATTGATCGAAAAAAAATGATCCGATATCTCGGTATGGACCATATCTTTGAACTATACGGCTCCACAGAGGCGCCCATCACGACGGTCGTTACACCGGGCGACCCGGCTGACAGCGTCGGACAGGTATCATCCGCGAAAATCGTCATACTGGATGAGAATGATGCGATCTGTCCGCCCGGCATCATCGATGACGCCGGCAATTTAGCGAACTATAAGGAGGCGGTAGGAGAAATCGCCCGGAAAATGGAGCCGGAAAATGTATTTTTCGACGGATATTTTCAGAATCGCACGGCGACGGAAAAAAAATTCCGCGACGGCTATTTCCGATCCGGAGACCTCGGACATATCCGCCTGATCGATGGAAAACGCTACCTGTATTTCAACGGCCGCACGGATGATTGGATCCGCAAGGACGGTGAAAATTTCTCTGCTGAAAATGTCGCGCTTTGCGCACTACAACTTCCGGACGTGGCGCAAGCCGCAGCTTTCGGGGTGCCCTGCCATGTGGCGGACGAAAAAGTGATGGTGGCGCTTCAACTGTCGGACAACCGGCCGTTTGATCCCCAAACCACCTTTGATTGGTTCATGAAGCAGCAAAAACAAGGCGGCATGGATCCGAAATGGATGCCGGATTATATTCGAATCCTGGACGCATTCCCAGTGACCCAGACACATAAAATTTTAATTCGTCCCCTCAAACAACAGCATTTTCATATTGAGCGAAATCCGGACATGCTGGTATATTTCCGTCATCGGGGGGACACGACCTTCCACCGGATGACACCGGAATCTTTTCAACAAATCAAGCACACGTTTCAACAAACCGGTCGGCTTCACCTCCTGGAACAGAATTAGAAGTCATCTTTTTCACAAGCGATCGTTTCAACCGATACCGAATTTGTGTCTTGACATGAAATATAACATGCGTTATGTAACACTTGTTATTTTTCATTTGAGAGGAATACGAAACGTATCGGTCATCGCAAAACAGAATCTGCTTGCACAAGTATTGCTCCTGCTATTGTTTCCCGTTTTTTCGTTTGCGGACCCGTATGGGGGAAATCCTTACCAAACGGATGTGGTATCGATCCGACAAAAATCCATCGCCGGACATGAAGAAAAAGAGTTCACCGCACAAATCGCCTGTCGCCAACACATCGATGTCATCGGCTCCATTCTCATGGATATTCCCTTCTATTTGCGGTGGCTCCATAATTGTAACCAGGTCGAATTGCTCGAAGGCACGGATGCCATGGACTGCATTGCCTATTTCCGGATCGACCTGCCCTGGCCGTTTTACGATCGGGAAGTCATTATCCGATTTCAAACCATCGTCGATGAAAACCGGAAAAAAATTACCATTCAGGGAACTGCATTATCGAACTATCCGTATCCCGTCTCCGAATCCCGCATACGGATCACCGACTTTGATTTCAGCATCACCCTGGAAAAGATCGAATCCTTTCGAACCAATCTGACGATAAAAAACCGTATCGATTTAAAGGGCGGGATGGCAAGTCGGGTATCGAACATGATCACCGAAAACAGTCTGCATCTCTCGATTTTGAATTTCAATGAACTCACCAAATTTTGGAACTACCACCGTGTGCCACCTGTTGATTCACCGCACATGAATCTTCGGTCCGAATTTCCTTACGCGTACAAGCTTTTCCAGTAGGATATCCGGTAGATCCGATTCCAGGCTTTGAATGGTGGCTGCTTTATGACGATTGCCCATACCCGGGATCGTATTGCCCCAGGCGCGGAAAATCCAGGAGCCGGTTCGGAAAGCCAGATTTGCGAACGTTATCGGAATCATCAGGGCGGTTTTGAACGATAGAGCCGAGGCAGTCATTTCCATCTTGCGTACCGTATCTTCAGATTTGTAATGCATCCATCCTCCTTGATTCGCTGTGATCCGTTCAAGAAAAACCGATTCCTATACTACTCTCATCGGCGTTATGGTAACCAGACTTCAGCAATCCGTGTGCCATTGGGGGATGTTTTTTTTATTTTCAATGAAATAAGTATGTTTTGTATCACCATTACCGATCGGATGTTGGGAATGGGAACAAATTTTCATAATTACTGTTACCACTGTTTCCATCACGTAACGATGTTTATTCCTTTTTAACACAACTATTTCCTGACGTCGGCCAATATTCGGCGTACCCCCCCCGATATCCCGCTACCGGATACTCGCTTTAAAAAGACGTCAGGAAATCTTGAAAAAATGGGCTTCCGTCAGGTTATTCAGAAGTAAAAAAGAGGTAATCCGGATACACATCCAGTCAGTGTCCCCATTCTCAATAAAAGATTGCATCCGGGGATGCGCCGATAGAAATTGGTCACCAACTCGATTTCGTTTGACCGAGTCTTCTATTTTTGAATAGACCCCTTCAATGGTGAGTGCACAAACCGAATCATCAGATGTTGCCCGGGTGTCCACGAGGAGACTGACATGCGGATTTTTCTGCAAATTTTTATATTTACGAGTCGTTCGATGGGTTATCAGGTACATTTCCCGGCAGGTTTCGTTCACGGTGTAGGCCATCAGCGAGCAATGGGGTTTATTGTCGGCGGATGTGGCCAGCACACAAGTCTTGTTGTTCCTGATAAGCGCTTCAATCACGTCGAGCACTGGCAACTCCCTCCGGAATTCGGTTGATTCTCCGCCGGCGACTCTGATTGTTTCTACTCAAATATCTTTTTGGCCTTTTCCACGGCCTTATCCATTTCCTTGCCGGCCTTTTCCGCAGGGCCTTCCTTACTGCATCCGATGCAGGCGGCAAGCATGATTACGGCGACAACGATCGCCAGGATCCGTTTCCAGAAATTCATATTTCCCCTCCCCGGCCATGGTTTCCATCCAACATGTTTCTGATAGTCCATACCCCATGGCGCCTGCGCCGATGAGATACTCGCGTCATCAATATTGAAGGGAGAAAATGAAAATGTCAACCCAATCATGAGGATCGGGATTGATTGCGTCATACCGCTGTTTCATGGTATTGCGGAAACCAAGATAAAATGATTTTCGGAACGGAAAAGAGAAGTCTTTCGGTACTTTTTCGTTGGGAAAAAATGGAACGACAACCGTATGGAGGGCCGTCATGAAAGAGAAAACCAGCGACAATATCTATAAGGCATTTATCGGCGAGGCCAAGGCGTATTTCAGACTGTTGGCATATGCGCAAAAAGCCGCGGAAGAAGATGTTCCGCAGATCGCCCTGTTGTTTCGCGCCATCGCCGAAGCGGAAAGAGTTCATGCCACGCGCCATTTGAATCTGGTAAAAGACATCCTGGTCAAAGATACGGACACCAACCTGGAAAATTCCTTTCAACGTGAAAAATCCATCTCTGAAAACGAATATCCAAACTTTATCAAGGATGCCGAAGAGGAGGGCGAAACCGCCGCCGCCCTGGCCTTCAGTCAGGCGAGGGATGCGGAGACCTTTCATGCCAAATTGTATGAACGCGCCATTTACAGCGTGATTAAGGATGAGGTCAAAGCCTACCATGTTTGCCAGGTTTGCGGATATGTCACCGATAAGAACATCCCGGAAAAATGCCCGGTCTGTGGCGCTCCGAAAGATAAATTCAAGACAGTCGAATCGTGACATTGGTAGTTTTTATCTACAGATAGGCCTCTTATCGTCTATGGTTGCCAAATCGGGAACCATCCCTATATTGTTTCCATACAAAGAGTAAAACCATTTGATGACATAAGGAGGTCCACCATGAATACAGAATATGGAACCAACGAATATATTGAACGGGATGAAGAAAGAGAAATCGGACACGTCGATACAAGGTCTGGGAATTTTGAATGCGATCACCCGGATCCCAACCTGGGCTGCGATCTGGGCATAGACGTGGCCGGTTGATTTTGAAGATATCAAATCCATTTGCATCTCCAACCTGACCGCGTTTAAAAAGGAGGTTGTCATGATCGGAACAACGATTGTTTTCATTACGCTCAGCATCATGCTCGCCAAGCACACCACCAGCGCGCCCAGGGGCGCACTCTGCAAGCAATAACATGTCTCGGGCAGGGCGCATCTGTTGGCCCTGCCCGAGTATTGCAAATGAACGGTTTTCTGTTTTTACGCTATACGGGTCCCCGGCGATTCGTTTTTCAACCACCGTGTGATGGTTTCATAGACCTCGATTCGATTCAGCAGGTCCAAATGGTTCATTCCACGGCCGATCCACTGATGCGTCTCGGGAAAGGGAAGATGTAAATCCGCATTTTTATGACGCCCCAGAGCGCTGTCCACTGTCACCAGCCCGTCTCCGATCAGACGATCTCCGAGATTGCCCGCTTCTGTAACGATCGTTGCTGCAATAGCGTAACACGCAACACCATCCGGCAACGGCAGGGCAACAAGACGCCCTTCCGAATATCCGAACCGGTCGCTCCCTTTCCAGTCATCATCCAACAAATTGCCGTGACGCAGATCGGTAACACCGGTGCTTCGAATTTTTCCCAAACGGGAAAAAGGAGCGCTGTAAGGGCTTATGTTGAGGAGAATGTCGATCCAGTTGCCCCCACGCTCCAAAGGCGCGCCATGGTGGGGAGTACCGATAAAAATGAGTTTACGCAAACAATTCAACCAGGTATGTCCGGCAATTTTTCCATAATGGCAGGCGCTTCTGGAAACAAGCCCTCCCATGCTATGGGCGATGATCACCAGGTCTATCGGCTGGGGTAATTGACGAATGAAGGTTTCCATCCGTTCGGAGAATGATCGGCCATTCTCTGAAATATGAAGACCCGAATTATAATGCAGATAGACCGGCAAGTATCCCAGATCGCGTTCCAGAGCGGCTCCATGATCGTGCCCCTGCCGATTCCACTGCAGATCATTCATGCATAATCCGTGCACCATGACGACAAGTTTGCCGTTGGATTCCAATAGCGCCTTGGTAAAAACGGGATCCCCCATAACCAGCGGCGCACCATTTCGACGCAGTTGCATGGGGATGGCAAGCGGATTGAGCGAAGCCGCCAGGTGGTCGCCAAGAACGCCATTTAAAGCGGCCGAAAGCGCTTCGCGTCCAGGGGTTGCGTCCTTTTCTCCAAGTAGCGAGGTGAGTCGGTCCAGCACGGCATCAATACCGCCGCCCACCAATCCGGAAACCGCCCGAATATTCTGGTAAACCAGCCCCGCAATGCCGGTTTTCCCATGTTGATCCGGTTCGCCAATGGTACCGGCGCCGCCGACGATGGTATTATGCAATTCTTCAATGAGATCGGTAATACCGGTAATGGCGTCATTTGTTAAACGCCCGGCCCCACGAAGGTCCGACATATGTTTACTTTTTGACATCTGATATCTTTCCATACGGTTACATCAAACCAGTCTTGACCACCCATCCCTCCGACTAAATTCAGCCTGCGAAAATCCTCCAGGGTCTTGACTTGATCATAGAGCGGTTGATCCCCTATTTTGATAAACAAAATTCGTTTTCCGCTCCGATCAATCCATTGGTAATTCCAACTTCAATGGGAATAAATTCTTGATTTCTTTGCGCAGATTCTACCATCCAAAAAATAGAAAGCTCACCTTGTTTTAGGTACAGCTTTGCTCGTAAATGAGGTACCTTTTGGACAACCAAGTGAGGGGTATGCCCTGCTTGTGTGATTGCAGCGGTAAGGAGTTCGTAATAATACGGCATCTGTTCAGGGGTATCCATCACGAACGGAACGTGTAACTGAATGACCTCCGAATAAGCTTTTGAAGACAACAGCATGAAAAATAGGAACAATAAACCGCGAAATAGACACCCCAACGTTTTCAACATCACAATTGCCCTTCGCAATCATATCGATTCCCAAAAAGCAAGATCCTATCCTTTCTTTTACGCTCATTACGGAAGCACTACAAGCTCCCCGATCACAAGCTTCTCATTGTTCATCTTGTCTGAAAAAACGAAAGTGATGCCGGTCCATTCCAGTTCTTCATCAAGATCGAAGTCGGAAACAGCAATCTCGTAAGTGTTCAAACGGATCTGCGTGATCTTATTAAGTCCTATGATTTCAGAATTCTTTCCCTTTGCATCAACCAATGAAAACGCAACATCTACCGGAAGCGTCCTATCAAATCGAATTTTAATTTTTGTAAAATAGGTTATATCTATCTTTGAAATATCGAAATATATTCCTGCTCCGGCTTCTGATTTGCGTATGCTGATCGTAAACTGCGGATGTCCATTCAGTGCACCCGACTGGATTTCGATGCCTTTATCTTTGTGATCCAGTGTTGGGTAAAATATTTCAAGGGTCGCAAGACCGTTGAATTCGTCCGGGACCTTCTCTTCTATCTTTGTTATCAATTCGTCCATTGATCTACCGGATAACCGTTTTAACGCAAGCGTCCTGGCGTTTTCAACTGAAATAACTTTCAGGGCAAGAAAATATTTACCATCCGCCTTTGACAAATCCCCAAACATTAAATAGTGTACATTCAGCATCTTCCCCAGCTTGACGGCATTATCAGATACCGTCACTCCTGACATTTGTATCTTCAGTTCCTTTAGTATTTTGTTCATTTTTTCTCGTTCGACAATAAGGAGGTCTGTGTCGTTTACAAGAGCGGATTCAACGGTATTGCGAATTACAGTAACCTCAGATGGTGGGATTTCAGAAGTAGCAAATTCCAATAGTGCCATGTTTTTTTCCGCGTAAACCGAAGATAATAGAAAATAAAAAAGTAGAATTGGGATTAAAAAAAAAGTTTTCATCATCAGGCCTCAATAGGTTTTCGATGATTGGCTGCAAAATATCTCTATTCATCCAGTTTTACTGGTCCTCTACCAATTCAGCTTTCGGATCAAGGTCAACCATTTCAGGTTGATGAAAAGCAATTACACTCTCTTTAACCAAGATTTAAATCCCACAAATAAAAACACACATATAAATCCCCAATATCCATATATATAAACACTGAATTCTTTTAGACCATTAATCGATTCGATAAGGTGAGGTGCTATCATGAGCGTAATGGCCGTATTAATACTTCCCAGAAATAAACCAGCAATCGTATCGCTTGGATAATGAACGCCCAAGTAAGGTCGTAAAAACATCATGACGGGAATCATCCATCCACAAAGAAGTATGGCAATCAGACCAAATTCAAAACAAATGAGGCTAACGCATAAGGTTGTCCATAATACATGGCCAGAAGGGAAGCTTTCGAACTCTTTTGAACCATGTCCAGGATCACGATTTTCAATTCTAATTTGCAAATCCTGCTGTAATTCCATATTGGCATATGGGCGTACCCGCTTTACATGGCTCTTTAATGGAGTAAAGACCATATTACTCATTGCCATACCAAACATAAGTAAAATGGATAGCTGTGTAAATGATATTATGTTTGATAATTGTCCCATAAGAGCGAAGATGAATATAACGATCATCCAAAAAGGACCGTCACCCAAAAAAATTAACGCCTTTATTGAATAATTATGTTCAAAGCGTCTTTGATACGCCCACTTCAGAAGAGATTTATCAATTTTTTTCAGGTATTTCATAAGTAGCCATGAGCAGAACGCCGCGAACGAACCGCTCCGGCAAGAACGCCGTTAGCGACGGTCTCATTGATGTCGCGTTCAATCCAGTTGTCGAACCAAGCCGTTACGCGGCAGGATCGCATTAACCTATCGATTGTAATTAAAATATCGTATTTTGTTGTTCCATGCAACAGCCTTTCGATATGGCTTGCACATTTCCGCGTTCCACGATTCAATCCCGAAAAGAGATACCATGAGCCAAATGTACAGGGCAATCGCACATCTTTTTTCAAGAGTTAAGGATTTTCAACATGTAGTTGTTTTCCCAGCCAGCTTTGAGTCTTTTTGTTTGGATACTGCCCTTGAACGTTTTTTCCTGTTTGATCATATTTATAACGATATGCCG
>JBGSLR010000031.1:0-192629 GCA_041740615.1 Desulfobacterales bacterium | reverse complement strand
GGTGTTGGGTAACTCCAGATTGGAAGAACCATTCTTCCGGGAGAGGTATCATTTCATCTTTATGAGGAATCAGGTACTGTTGCTGTTCATGAATAATTTGCGGCTTTGGATTTACTCCCGCGATAGCGGGTTACTTGAACCTGTCGCTGGTGACGGACTCGGTTCCCTCGCCGCACAGCTCACTGTTATACTTAACACACTATATAAAAATATGAAGGAACAGAACCATACATTGAAAGAAAACGTAGCAATTGGAGGCCATAGATGGATTTATGAAAATCTTATCGAACAACTTCGAAATTCGGATATTGCCACTTCAGCAAAGCATCTTGGTCTTACCCTGAATGATGCCGGAGAAGCCAAGATCCCGTTTTTGGGTGCGACTTTCCTCATATCCAATGAGGGTGTACGACGGTCGGATGGAAAGAGGTTCAAAGATGCGATTGGAAGTATATTAATTCACTACATTTTGAAAGGCAGTAGCAGCCGGCCGGCTGGAAATTTTATAAATTTTGCGGAACTTGCGGGTCCCCTGTTCAAACAAAGTAGTTATTCCAGTAGCGCCTTAGAAAGACCCATAATAAGGCGGTTCCAAGGGCGCGTTCCGGAATTATTTGAAGTGGCGGCATTGTATGGCGGACACAAAGGAGGAGAAGCAGGCTTAGGCTCGGTGAGCTTAATTTTTGATTTGCTCCCTCACATTTTATTACAACTTATTTTCTATGACCGAGATGATGAGTTTCCTGCGAGGGCAACCTTATTGTTTGATCTCAACTCGACTCAATTTATCGATTTTGAAGTTTTGGCCGTACTGGTGACTATATTTGTTCAGGCCCTTACGAAACCATGATTTTGATTATTGAATTACAATATGGAATTTAAGCCTATTGGGCTCATACATACACCTTTTAAGACGAAGGAAGATTGTCCGATTCAACCTATTTATACCTCCGAGGTCGAGGGGAAGGTTGAGGTTTTCCGTGAATATGCAGCCGGACTCAAAGATATAGAAACATTTTCTCATATTTACATGTTGTACCAATTTGATCGTGCTGGTGAAATCCAGTTGGTACGTCCAACTTTCCTTGATGATGAATCACATGGGATATATGCCTCACGGCATCCATGTCGTCCGAATGGTATAGGAATGTCGATAGTCCGACTAAAAGAGAGGCAAGAAAATTTATTAATTATTAGTAGTGTCGACATGCTGGATGGAACTCCGCTTCTTGATTTAAAGCCATATATACCGAGATTTGACATAATCGAGTCAGCATCAGAGGGATGGGTTGGTAACAAGCAATGGCGGCCGAAACCAACTGGTCGAGAATAAAGAAAGATGGCGAACAAAAAATGGAGCTGGCCACAAAAGCCTGGCCGATATGTCGTAATTACATATAAATCAGCGGCTTTGGTGTCAGCTCATTTTAGGCGTTAGGACACGCGGCTTTACGCCTATGCAATTTGAAGTCCAAGACGCAAAGGAAAAGAGGATGGTCGTAGTAGTAGGTGCCGGAAAACTGGCCCAGGAGCTTCTATGTGAATTACCGAGTGTATCTTCTATCCGGGTTGTTGCGTGGGGCGATGCAACCAAGACCGGAAAGGCCGTTGTGGTTCATGCTGGTTCTGGACGAGAACTCGAAGACGTTATTGCATATTGCCAAGAAACGGGTTCAACTCTCATCGAACTGGCGACAGGGTCTTCAATTGAAGGCCGCGAGGTCAGTTTCCCCGTCGTTGTGTGCCCCAACACGAACATACTGATGCTCAAGTTCTTGGCAATGCTCGCGACGAGCGGGCACCATTTCGCGACCTACAAGGTACGTGTTATCGAATCCCACCAGGCCGACAAATCATCTGTGCCGGGAACCGCAGTCGCTATTGCCCAGTCGATAGGCCTGCCACGCGAGAGGATAATTTCGGTGAGAGATCCGCAAGAGCAATTGGAATCCCTCGAAATTCCGGCAGAGTACCTTTCACGGCATGCTTATCACAAAATCGAGATCGAAGACCACGTCGGAAGCATCCGACTCGAAACAAGAGTCTTCGGGGCTGCTCCATACGCGCAAGGTCTATCACAAATCATTTCCGCTGTTCGATCCAACGCACTTGATGGTCGTCGCTACAACATCATGGAGTTCGTTACGAATGGTTGGATATAGCTTCTTGACCAAATCAATCTTCCAGATGATCCCCGTCGATTTTTTTATCAGGAAACCGATGTCCAGCGGCATGACGCTTCCGGCATCAGGAAACTGTTGTTGTGAGAATTGGAATCTTATAGTATGTAATTATTCAATAATCACAGGATGCCGGTTTCCATGTGCGCCAAAATGGTGTTCGGACTGTGAACGCACGATGGCAAGGAATGGTGACATGCACACAATACCCTGAAAAGTCAAGGATACATGAAGGCTCCTCTAGAAAACCGAGATGCCACCATAATGCAAGTATATGTGAGTCGACTCGAACGTCAAAAGGGCGAGTGGCGATGAAAATACTGTTCATTATACTTGTGTCCTTGATGTTGGTTTCGTCGATGGCGATTGCAAAAGAGGTGGGCGGGAAAAATCTACCTGAAACGATCGTCGCTGGAAAATACACGCTTGTCTTAAATGGTGGCGGAGTTCGGGTAAAACTCATGCTGGATATCTATGCCGGCGGTCTGTATGTGAAAAAGAAAAGCCAGGATGCAACACGGTTAATTGAAGCGGATGAACCCATGGCGATCAAAGTTCAGGTCATCCTGGGTTTGGTGAATCATAATATCATGACGGATGCCTTGAAAGAGGGTTTTGCAAAATCCACCAAAGGGAATCCGACTTCGATCCAACCCCGGATCGAAAAAATGATCTTCCTTTTGAATAGCGAGTATAAACAGGACGATGTTTTTGATTTTATTTACATCCCGGAAGAAGGCATTAGTATTTATAAAAATGGACGTATGCTCGGCACCATTAGAGGGATTGATTTTAAAAAATCGTTCTTCGGGATTTGGCTTGGAAAAGAGCCTGCCCAAGAAGATCTGAAACAAGCGATGCTCGGTATAAAATAATGTGGTTTCAATCATATGTGATATGTTTGGTGTTCGCCGGTCATAACGGCTATAATCAGATGATACCCCAATATACAAAAAACAAAGGTCAGGAAACAATTTCTGACGAAAAATGTCAGTATGTATGAGTCGACTCGAACCTCCAATAGACTCATCGGTCCATGGTGACAATCCTTTCCATTGTATCATGGCCCCGGTCGGTCTAACCGTTTTCATTTTGGGGTATAAACAGGTCTTTTTTAACAAATCAGGCAGTCGGGGGAATCACTTCCCGGCTGCGTTTTTTTATGACGTAACGCCGGTGTCGATCGGTTTGCATTGCCATACGGCTACGTTGGATTGTTCCGTTGCCATCCCGACCCCACCCAGCTTATGAAGGGTTTGTGAAATGTTTCGACGTTCCCCGGTCACATGGATTATTTTTAATGATACCCAAAATATACATCTGGTAAAAAATACTTTTTTAAAGAGCAAGTCTTTCTGAACCGTACCCAACTCATTACAGCGTTTTTCTGTTCTATTAAACGGAGATAAAAAATGTCTGGGAAACCGACCTATGAAGAACTGGAACAACGGATTCAGGAACTAGAAAAAGCGGAATCTGAGCGCCAACAAGTGGAGGAAGAACGCAGGGAGAGCGAAGCCAATTATGAAGAGGTTCTCTCCATGATCTCCGATATCGTCTGGCGCTACGAGATAGACGGCCAGGGACAATTTATCACAAGCTATATCTCACAAGCCGCGGATCGGTTGCTGGGTTTGCCCACTGGAATCATCGGGAACAGTTTCGAAACATACTTTTCCTATCTGCATCCCGAAGACCTGCCGGGAGTCCTAGAAATATTTTCTTCCGGGTTGGCCAACACGGCAAAGGAAACCTTCGCGGAATACCGATTGTGCCGGCCAGACGGAAAGATATGTTGGGTCCGTTCCTATGGATCGGCCTATCTGCTGTCGGATGGACACATCGTCGCATTCGGAACAACAACCGACATCACCGAGCGAAAGCAGATGGAGGAGGCTCTGCGGGAGAGCGAAAAAAAATACCAGTCCTTATATCATAACGCACCGGTCGCACTTTTCAGGACGAGTGTTGACGGAAAATTAATAGAAATCAATAAACAATATGCAGAAATGGCGGGGTATTCGAATGTTGCGGATTGCATGGCCGAGTTCGAGCCCGGCAAAGCATGGGTTGATACCAACGGTCGCAATGAACTTGTGAAGGTTTTACAAAAAAATGGATCTGTCAGCAATTACGAGACGAAAATTATTCGCAGGGATGGAACCCATATCTGGATATTGTTTTCGGCAACGATCTACCCTGAACAAGGTTTTATCGAAGGGTCTATCATCGAAATCACTGACCGCAAGTTGGCGGAGGCGGCTCTGAAAAGAAGCGAATCCATGCAGCGAAAAATGTTTGCCAATATCGGAGATGTGATTGTCATCGTAGATCAGGATGGTATCAATCGATACAAAAGCCCCAACAGTGAAAGATTGTTTGGCTGGAAACCCGAAGATGTCATCGGCGCCAGTACATGGGAAAATGTGCATCCCGATGACTTGGAATCGACGCAGAAATTCTTTGGGACGCTTATGCATGAGCCGAATGCCGTTGGAACGGTGGAATGCAGGTACAGATGCAAGGATACCAGTTACCGGTGGATAGAATTGACAGGGAGCAATCTGTTGCATGATCCGGATATACGAGGGGTTTTGGGGAATTACCATGAAATCACTGAGCGTAAGCAAGCGGAACAGTTGCTGCGCGAGAGCGAAACCCGTTTCAAAGCCCTTCACAACGCTTCTTTTGGTGGCATCGCAATCCACGACAAGGGTGTTATTATGGACTGCAATCAGGGATTGTCTCAAATAACCGGCTATTCCGTTACCGAGTTGATTGGAATGGATGGTTTACTGCTGATCGCAGAAAAATCAAGAAATGCAGTAATGAATAACATTGTATCCGGTTATGAAAAACCATATGAGGCCTTTGGGTTACGGAAAAACGGCGAAGAATTTCCGGTGCGTTTAGAAGCTCGAAATATTCCGTACAAAGGAAAAAATGTAAGAACAGTGGAATTCCGGGACATCACCGAAAACAAACGGGCAGAGGAAGAACGGGAGAAGCTCCAGGCACAGCTGCTCCAGGCGCAGAAAATGGAATCGGTGGGACGCCTGGCCGGCGGTGTGGCCCACGACTTCAACAATATGCTCAACGTGATCATCGGTAATACGGAGTTGGCAATGGACAACGTCGTCCTGGATGATCCCCTTCACCACGCGCTTCAGGAAATCTTAAACGCCGCTCACCGTTCCGCTGATATCACTCGTCAATTGCTGGCCTTTGCACGCAAGCAGACCATTGCCCCGAAAGTGCTTGACCTGAACGAGACGGTAGGGGGAATGCTCAATATGATCCGGCGGCTCATCGGCGAGAATATCGACCTGGCTTGGTTTCCCGGGGCGAACGTCTGGCCGGTCAGGATGGATCCGTCGCAAATCGATCAGATTCTTGCCAATCTGTGTGTCAACGCGCGGGATGCCATTACAGATGTGGGAAAGATCACCATTGAAACGGGCAAGGCCACATTTGACGAAGCCTATTGCACCGACCATGTTGGGTTTGTTCCAGGTGAATATGTATTGCTTGCCGTAAGCGACGATGGCAGCGGCATGGCGCCGGAAACGCTGGCCAACCTGTTCGAGCCCTTTTTCACCACCAAGGATGTGAATAAGGGTACTGGATTGGGCCTCGCCACTGTTTATGGCATTGCCAAACAAAACAACGGGTTCATCAATGTATACAGCGAACCTGAAAAGGGGACATCCTTCCGGATTTACCTGCCCCGACATGAAACAGAAAAAAAACAGATTCACAAGAAAGATCTGATGACGCCGGATGCGCGAGGAAAAGAAACCATACTTCTGGTGGAAGATGAACCGGCGATTCTGAGAATGACGGCGATAATGCTGGAACGGCTGGGATACTCTGTGCTTGAGGCAAGCACGCCGGGCGAGGCCATCCGGCTGGCCCGTGAGTATTCCGGAGAGATCCACCTGCTCATGACCGATGTTGTCATGCCCGAGATGAACGGCAGGGACTTGGCCGGAAATCTGCTCTCTCTCTATCCGAACCTCAAGTGCCTGTTCATGTCCGGTTACACGGCCGACGTGATTGCTCACCATGGCGTACTGGATGAGGGGGTGAACTTCATTCAGAAGCCTTTTGCCAGGCAAGACCTGGCGTTCAAGGTTCGAGAGGTGCTGGACGAAACCAACTAGGCGACGCAACGGATTGTCTCAAAGGTGAGCATTCAGAACCCGGCAATCGATATGATATTACACCCGCAAAACAGAATAACTGGCTTTCAACATATCGCACGGTTACTTCTTTTTGGTTTGGATTAAGAAGGTAGATTTCGTCATCAAGACCAGTACGATTGACAACGCCTTTGGAAAACCCATTGCCAGGTTATTCCCAGTGAGGCCAAATTGCAGGTAGCACAATTCGGAGTTGTCATGTCAATCGCATTCTGAGGGATTGTCAAGTGACCTTCGTTTTTTGACAGATGATCATACCCCGCCCATACACAAATATTTTATCTCCAGATATTCATCGATTCCGTAGCGGGATCCTTCCCTGCCCATGCCGGACTGCTTCATGCCGCCGAAGGGCGCCGATTCCGTGGATATCGTGCCGGTATTGATGCCCAGCATGCCGTATTCCAGGGCTTCTGAAACCCGCCAGATGCGTCCCATATCCTGGGTATACAGGTAGGCGGCCAGACCGTATTCGGTGTCGTTGGCCAGGCGGATCGCTTCTTCCTCGGTTTGAAAGCGGAAAACCGGTGCCACTGGTCCGAAGGTCTCCTCATGGGCGATGCGCATGTTGCAGGTGACGTCGCCGAGCACCGTGGGTTGAAAAAACAATCCGCCCAGGGCATGGCGGTTGCCGCCTAGGAGTATCTTGGCGCCTTTGGCCACGGCGTCCTGAATCTGGTCGGTCACTTTTTGAATTGCCAGCATATCGATCAGGGGGCCCTGCTGGGCACCGGTTTCAAATCCGTCGGCGACTTTCAACCGGGCGGCGGCCTCGGTCAGTTTCCGGGTGAAGGCCTCATAGATCCGCTCCTGAACCAGAAACCGGTTGGCGCAGATGCAGGTTTGTCCAGAATTGCGGTACTTGGAAGCCATGGCGCCGGCCACGGCGGCGTCCGGATCGGCGTCATCGAAGACGATGAACGGCGCATGCCCGCCCAGTTCCAGGGAAATCCGTTTGACGGTGCCGGCGCATTGCCCCATCAGCAGCTTGCCGGTTGCAGTGGACCCGGTAAAGCTCAGTTTGCGCACCAATGGATGGCCGGTCAATGCAGCACCCACCACTTCCGATCGACCGGTGACGATATTCAACACGCCCGGGGGTATTCCGGCCCGGAGCGATAACTCCCCGAGAGCCAGAGCGGAAAAGGGGGTCTGGGCAGCGGGTTTTACGATCATGGTGCATCCAGCGGCCAAGGCTGGAGCGGCCTTGCGGGTGATCATGGCGGAAGGAAAATTCCAGGGGGTGATGGCGGCGCACACCCCCACCGGCTCCTTCAGCACCAGGATCCGGCTGTCGCGCATGGGGGACGGGATGATGTCGCCGTAAATGCGTTTGCCTTCCTCGGCGAACCACTCGATAAAAGCGGCTGCGTAGGCGATTTCGCCGCGGGCTTCCGCAAGGGGCTTGCCCTGTTCGGCGGTCATCAACACCGCCAGATCCTCCTGATGTTCCAGGACCAGGTCGAACCAGCGGCGCAGGATTCCGGCGCGTTTTTTGGCGGTCATGGTGCGCCAGTTTTTCAAGGCGTCCTGGGCGCATTGGACGGCGAAATGAATCTCCGATTTCCCGAGATCCGGAATCCGGCCGATTTCCCGGCCAGTTGCCGGATTGAAAACCGGGATCGTCTCATTTCCTTCGGCCGATAGCCATCCGCCGTTGATATAGGCCCGTTCCTGAAAAAGGGTTTCGTCTTTGAGAGGGAACATCCGGACTCCTATCGGCTCATATGCGCCGCCATGATTTTTTTAGCCATCGGTACATACAGCAGGTGATACAGGACATCGAGATAGGCGTTCATCTCTTCCATTTCAATATTCGTCGTGAATCTCCAGAATCCGTAGATTTTGGCGAGGGACAGTAGGTTTTTGGAATACAACTCCCAATTGTACGTCTTGTCTACCCGTTCGATGGCTCTTTCCGAAATTTTTCGCCAATGATCATCTTCCTGTTTACATTTGACAATAAATTGCAACAGTTTTTTTACGGTGGCCGCTTCATTTATGGGATCAATATGGAAACCGGATTTGGCTTCCTGAATAATCTCAAGGGGACCGCCGTACATCGTGGCGAATACCGGCAGACCGGAGCGCATGGCCTCCAACACGGTCAAGCCGAATCCTTCGAACAAAGCCGGCTGGACGAATAGTCCTTTTCTGTCGGCAACGACCCGGTAAACCTCACCGGTTTGCTCTTTCCGGAAAAGTTTGCCGATCCATCTGATTCTATGGTGCAGGTTGTATTTTTTGATGATCCCATGCAACAACTGGATCTGTTCTTTTTCCTCGCTGTCTCCCGATTGATCGGCGCTGACTTTTCCGGCGACGATGATCAGGTTTGCATGCTCCTGTAATTCCGCGCTTTTCCCAAACCATTCAACCAGCGACGCAAGGTTTTTGATTTTATCCAAGCGGGCCAGTGAAAAGATCGGTATTTTTTCAGGATGCTCCAGCTTGCCGACGACCTCCGGATCATCTTCGTTCTCAAACAGCAGTTTTGTCAAATCGCGGCGTGTTTCCGGCAGCCGGTCTTCTTCCTTGGTATAGGGAAAGTAAATGTCCGTATTCACACCGGGCGGGAGAATGTTGAATTTGGGGTGAAACAGGTTGATTCCGCCGGATACGCGGTATAAACCCGGCAGCGTGAAATTGAGGTAGGATTCATATTGCCCGATGCTCTCTTCGGTCCCTGCGATTTCCTGATAGGAGGATGTGATGATGAAGTTGGCGCTGTTCATCGCCAGCAGATCGACGGTGAATTGCGTGGAAAAGTGATATTGATCTTCCAATTGCTCCCAATACAAGGCGCTGTAGAGATATTTGCTCTTCTCCAGTGCATGGGCGATATTGCATTGGGTTACGCCGAATTTGTGGGAAAGGATGGAGGCGACCATGTTGCCGTCCGAATAATTACCGATGAGCAAATCCGGTCGATGTCCGAATTCGACAAGCAGTTCACGGTATGAATCTTCCGCGAACTCTTCTAGATACGGCCAGATCTCAAATCGCGAAATCCAGTTGTCCGTGATTTTTTTGTTGTGCTCTCGGAAGGGTACGCGCAGTATCCATGCGTTTTGAGTCTCGTGAACTTTTTCCATTCTTTGGTTACAGGTAGTGCGGCCGGCGTTTGGTATCAGGCGCGTCAGAATGATGATTTTGGGCTGCGCCTGGACACCGGATTCCCGAAACGATTCGATCATGGCGCGTTCCAGCGCTTTGACTTGGTCCAGGATATAAACCACCTGTCCACCCGTATCGGGCATTCCCAGAACGCCCTCCTGGCCGAAATAGCCATGGGGCGAAATGATGGCGATATGGAAGATCATGGGGATGCGGGATAAGAATTCTTTTAACGATTGGGGATCGGGGGACAGCATAATCGTGTCGAGCAACTCCAGGCTTTCCGATATTTTGGATGCGGTATTCCCCAAACCGGGCTCAAAACCGAATTCCCGGAGAGCCTGCTTCAGATTTTCGTAAGGTTCATCATCCTCTGCTCTTTGCAGCATACTTCTTGCTTGATCGATGCTGGCGGAAAGTTTTTCAGGGCTATTGATCCCGTCATTTAACACAAGCTGTTGTGAACCGAATTTATGGAGAAACAGAAAATCGAACAGTGCGGCGCTCAATTTTGCGGGGTTGGTGAACATATTGCTGGAAAGGTAGCGGTTCAGATACTCAACGCCATGCCCGATATTTTTTGACTCCCGGATGCTCGGGAATTTGTCATAAAAGGTCCTAAAATTCAATGTCAGCAGGTCTTCGGGGTGGTCCGGTTGGATATAGTTCTCTTTTGCTTTTAGGTAGACGATTGAGTTGATTTTTCTGAATGCGAGGGTTTCGAGATTGAAAAAGTAGAATTCGGAGCAACCTATTTTTTCTCTGATTTCAAGGTAGACCGCATTTCCGACAATGACGCCCTCGTTTATTTTCCGTGATAATTCGGTTATCGCGGAAAAATTCTCGTTGTCGCCGTCGGTTTTGAATTGATCCAATATTTCGAGAAGATCCCCTTTGACGAACAGTTTTTTTTCCTGCCCGGCGACCGCGTGTAAGTAGCGAAAAAAAACCGGTTTATTTTTCGACAGCAACGATTCGATTTGTTTGCTCAAGACAACCTTCCTTTCCATGGCATACAATGCAATATGGTCCGATTTCATCTGCCCGTATCATGGAGCTCCGGCCTGTCGGGTTCGTCGAGGATGGATTCACATCAAATGTCTCTTGAATCCGTCGCGCCCTATTTTGAATGGGCGTCATGCGCATCCTTGGCCTTTTCGATGAATTTGTACTTCTCCAACCCCTGTAGTATGCCGCCGGCGCAATGCGCTTCGGCGAAAAAAACGTTGGGCCCGCCCTTGAGAGTCTCCAGCTCAGGACTGTAACCGCCCACGATCACGGCCAGGGGTTCGCCGCGCAGCATCTCCTCGTCATTGCCCGAATCACCGCAGACGAGAAGGTTCTGCAGCGCGATTTCCCATTTATAACTCAGATAGCGGATGGCTTTGCCCTTGGAGGCCCGATACGGCAGGATATCCAGAAATCGCTCGTGGGAGTAGATCAGATTGTAACGGCATTTGTGAGCGGTGAGTCGGTGGTGGATGTTCGCCAGCCGATCCTTGCCCGGCGTCATATAGTAACTGATCTTAAAGGGTCGCTGGGTATCTTTCTCCTGAAAGGTTAGAAAGGGAAGATCGTCCAGCAGATCGATGATTTTTTCACGCTCCCATTTGTGTCCGATGTGGGTCGCCCACCCTTGACCGAATTGGTTCTGGGGGCCGTAGTATATCTCCGAACCCACGGAGCTGATGACGACATCCGGCGCCGGCACGCCGTGCTTCGCCAGGATTTCCCGGGTGGATTCGATGGTGCGGCCGGTGGCCACACCGAATCCGAGGCAATACCGATGGGTTTCCAGCAGTTTCAGCAGTTCCGGAAGGCGTTGGTTGTCTTTTCCGATCAGGGTGTTGTCGATATCGGTAATGACAAAATAGTCCAAATCCATCAAGTGACGTCCAATGGCGTCCGTGGGCACGGCCGTTTCCAGTTGGTGGGGCGGGCTTTTCCGGGTCAGCGCCAGGGTCCGCCCTGTGTATGCCGCCGCGTGACTCTGCCAGGTATAGTGCTTTCGTACGTTGAGAATGCCGTTTTTGGAATAGGTTTCCCAGCGTTCCGGGTCTGTGATGATTTTTTTTAACGCCTTCGAAATGGACCGACTGCGGGTCGGATCGACCAGCAGGCCGTTGCTGCAATTTTGGCGGATATCCGTGGGGCCGCCGTCATTGGTGGCCACAATGGGAAGGCCCGTGGCCGAAGCCTCCAGCAGCGTGATTCCGAAAGGCTCCGTCAGGGCCGGATTGATGAATACTCCTCGGCTTTCGGCCGCGATTCGATAGAGCGCGGGTACTTCATATTCGAAATCGTGTTTTTTCGGAATGGCCATTTTGCCGTACAGGTCGTACTTGTCCATCAGCAGGAGCATGCCAGTGAGCACGTCGCGTTCATTTTCCTCCATGGTGTCGATATCCTTCCGAATACCGGCGAACACCGCCAGATTGGCCATGGCCTGCAGCTCCAGATCCTCCCCATAGGCCTGAATCAATCCGGAAATATTTTTGCGCTTGTCCGGACGGCAGAGAGCCAGAATCAATGGTTTGTCCGGTTTGAGGAAAAAGCGGTTGAGTTCCTTCAGCATGGAAGCCTGGGCGAACATGGCGTTTTCCGATACGCCGTTGTCCGACATGTGGTTGTGATAAAACGGGTAGAACTTTTCGATGTCGATACCCGGTGGAATGATGGCGTAGGTCGGCAACTGGTGGTAGTCATATTGCCCGTATTGGACCTCGCGCTCCTGACGCGTGCTGGTAATCAACAGATCCGCATGGGCCAGGATGCTTTCCTCCACTTGGATGCGCTGGTCGATCTTATACTTCTTGATGATGTCTTCCCGGGACATCCCATCGGCCATGAGTTTTTGCAATTTGGAGCGTCCCAGGCTGTGGCCGGTGAATATGAGGGGCGTTCCGAAAAAGTCGGCCAGCTGCATGGCCACGTATCCGGCATCGGCATAATGTCCGTGCACGACATCGGGCGCCCGCTTTTCCCTTTTGATGAATTTGATGCATTTGTCCACATATTCATCCAGATGGGGCCACAACAGTTCCTTGCGAATATATTTGCGGCCGCCGCATTGAATTCGTACGATGCGAAATTTGTCGTTCACCACTTCGATGGGTTGGGCGTAGTCTTCTGAGACGCGTTTGTCGGCAATCAGCCTGGTAAACAGATCAACCCGTCCGATTTCTTTTTTGCGGCTCAGGTGGTGGCAGAGCTCAACGACGTATTTCACCTGTCCGCCGGTATCCGCGTCTTTTCCCAGTTCCATGTTCTTACTGCGCACGAGCCCGTGAAGACTGAACATCTGAACATGGGGTTGGCGATCGGTCATTTGTGCAAGCCCTCCAGTTGTCGGTTTACCTGCCGATACGGGCCGTCGTCGTTCGGGAGTGCGCCAGAGCACTCACAAATGCGGGCGGCGAAATTCGTTGCGATCCCAAGGACGCTGTTCAAGGGGATGCCCCGCAGATATCCCAGGGCCAAAACGGCCGCAAAGGCGTCACCCGCCCCCACGGTGTCCACCAAGTCGGTTTTTTCCGGGAGGGGCGCATCGTAGCGCCTGCCCTCGTGTATGATAAAACTCCCGTCTTCCCCCAGGGTGACGGCGGCAAGTTCCAGACCGTATATCTCCATCAGGCGCCTGACAACAGCGGAGCCCTCCCCCGTAACAGTCAGCATTTCGCCGATGAGGCGGAGTTCGTCTCCATTGAGCTTGAGGATATCGGCGCAGCGCAGACATTGTTCGATGACGGCACGGTCGATAAACGGCGGTCGCAGATTGATGTCGCAAAAACATTTGGCAGTGGATGGCCGGCGCTCCAGAAAACGCCGAATTTGCGAGAAACCGTTTGTGCTGCGCTGGATCAAGGATCCGTAATAGATCAGCCTTGCTTTGGACGTCCATTCACCGGTCACGGAAGGACTCAAATCAATACAGTCGTACGCGGCATTTTCGACGATGTCGAAATAGGGAACGCCTTGTTGGTCCAGGGTCACATTTACCCGGCCCGTGGCGTGCTCCCCATCGGTCTGAATCAATTCAGTCGGCAGGTTATGGTCGCGAATCAATCGCCGGATGTCGTTACCGTCGGCGTCGGTTCCCAAACGGGTGATCAGGCCCACATCCTCCCCGAATTTTTTCAAATGGCAGGCAAAATTGAGCGGCGCCCCTCCGATGCGTCGATATTCCGGAAAATGATCCGTCACCACCTCTCCAATGGCGATGATCATCGTTACCTCTCCTGATGTTTCTTTTTGGATAAACGGTATCAGGCAAGGCGTCAAAATGCAACCCATACGGGAAAACAAACCGGCATTCATTTCCGTAATGGAGCTGTTGCGGCTCTCCAATCGGATTGACAATCGGCTGTTTTTTTATTAACGGAGTGGCAGATACGATCGATTCGGATCGAACTCATTCGAATCGCATCGATCCAAACCCGTGATATCCCCTTTCCGTATCAAAAGACGACCACCTGTTGGAACAGGAAAGTCATCGCCCCACGCCGTATTGTAGTCGCCAGGCCCCTGGCTGTTCGAACGGATCGTATCGTGATGATGACGCAGCGAAAAATCAACTGCACGGACGGTACCGGCCTGCGTCGCCCGATGAGTGCCGGATTAATGAACTGCCAACTCTTGAAAAGGAGATTCGATCATGTCTCATGGGAAAGCATGGTCCGCGATGCTGCGGGCAATCGGGGGGTTTGTCCTGGTCCTTTCCATTGTCGCTCCCCTTCACTCGGGGGAGTTACGACCCTATCTGCCGCCCGACCGCAGAGGATACTCGTCTCCGGAACAGCAGGCGCCCTATGGTCAATCCAGGGGATCTGAAAGATCGCAAATCCCACCGGAGGCCACCCTGGAGGTCTATTATCAATCTTTCGCCGCCAAGACCGCAACCCTGCCAAAGCCTCAACGGGAAGAGCTGAAACGGAAATTTGAAAAACAGCTGGACACGGCCCGCGAAAACGGCGATTGGGGCAAAGCGACCCATTATTCGCGTCTGCTCGAAATTTTGAGCAGGGAAAGGAGGTAGGCATGCAACGGTATGTTGGGTTGTTCATGGGATTCATGCTGGTAAGTTTATGGGGAACACCTTCTACTGTATCGGCAACCGATGATATCGCTACATTTGCCGAAGAGGCCGCTCAGGTCTACCAATCCTATACCAACGCAGAGCATGCCCGTACGGAAGTACGGACGCAGCAGACGCCTGTGTCGCCGGGCGTCTCCGTGAGTTCGGAATGCTATTATTACGAATTGCGACACAAAGAGGAGCAGAATGAACTCATTGAGGTCGCCATGTTGTGCATTCTGGCATTTTTCTCCTTGTTCGTTGTCCTGTATTTTCTTCGCAATACCCGAGGGTTCAACGCCGACACCATCGTGAATGTCACCGGTCTGATTTTCATTATCCAGGGCACCATCATCCTGGTGCAGATGGCCAAAACGGATGAGCAACTGACGGCCGCCATCGGTATTCTCGGTGCCGTGGCCGGGTATTTGTTCGGTACCATGCGTCGCGGCGAAAGTCGGCCGCCAGGGTCCGGAAGCGAGTGATGGCGACGCATCCTGAAAAGCACTATGGAGCGCCGACTTGATGAACGGGAATGGTTTTTCAGGGCATTTCCCGAAGCAAACGCCATAGACAGGTGGCCGCGAGATGTCGCCGTTGTTTTACATTATATTAACACATTGAAATTAAAGTGATTATTTTCTGCCTCCGCTTTCCTCGATGAATATTACTTGAAATCCGCCCACATGAAAGAGTATGATTTTTCAATTCAACAATTTTAAAATATCGTTACCGAATGAAAAGAGGCGACGCATGGCCATCAATCTTTATTGGATTCAATGCGGCGGATGCGGCGGAGATACATGGTCGCTGTTCAATGCCGAAACCCCGGATCTGGTCGAACTTGTCGACCTGCTGAATATCGAGTTGCTGTGGCACCCCTCGATTTCGAACAAATCCATCCGGCTGCAAGAGCAGATGATCGAGCGTCTGATTTCGGAAGAAGAAAAACTGGATATTTTATGTGTGGAGGGGTCGATCATTCGTGGTCCGGGCGGGACCGGCATGTATGACGAAGCCTATGGCGCACCCAAGAAAAACCTGGTGGCTTCTCTGGCCAAACGGGCGAATCACGTCCTGGCCATCGGCACCTGCGCTAGTTTCGGGGGTATCGGGGCGGACGGTGAAATCGAGGCCACGGGCATGCAGTTTCATAAATGGGAAAAAGGCGGGTTCATGGGCGCGGACTTTCGCAGCGGGAGCGGTATGCCGGTGATCAACCTGCCGGGATGTCCCTGCCATTGTGACATCATCTGCGGGACGCTGGCAGCTCTCGTAACCGGACAGGAGATTGAGCTGACCAGCCACAATACACCCCTGGAATGGTACGGCATGATGGTGCACCAGGGATGCACGCGTAATGAATATCATGAATTTCGAGTGGAGGAAAAGCAGTTCGGCGAAAAAGGATGCATGTTTTTTCATTTGGGGTGCCACGGGCCACTGGCGACCGGTCCCTGCAACAAACGGCTGTGGAACCGACGCTCGTCCAAAACACGGGTAGGTGTCCCTTGCTTCGGTTGCACCCGGCCCGATTTTCCGCAACATTATTCTTTTTTTGAAACCCGCAATATCGAGGGAATTCCCATTGAACTGCCCGACGGCGTCAGCCGGGCCCATTATCTGGCCTATAAGGGTATGGCCGCCGCGGCCGCACCTGAACGGCTGAAAACCAGGAAGACGGAAATTTGAGCAACCAACGAAAAAACATACAGGTATATCCCCTGAACCGTGTGGAAGGGGATCTCAAGGTTCGGCTGGAAATCCAGGACGGCGTGGTGACGGATGCCTGGAGCGCCGGTACCATGTACCGGGGATTCGAGAATATACTGCTGGGACGCGGCGCACTGGACGGGCTCGTCATCACCCCTCGCATTTGCGGCGTTTGCAGCACGGCCCACCTGAAAGCGGCGGCCAAGGCCCTGGACATGATTACGGGGGTCAAGGTTCCGGGAGGCGCCCGGCGTATCCGCAGCGGTACGCTCATGGTGGAAATGCTGCAAAACGACATCCGCCAGGCCAGTCTGCTGTTCATGAGCGACTTCGCCCGTCCGGTTTACCAGAACCATTCCCTTTACGGCGAGGCCGCGCGACGCTATGCGTTTCTGACCGGCAGCGTCACCCGTCAGGCCATCCATCACACGAAAAAGATTTTGGAAATTGTGGCCATCTTAGGCGGCCAATGGCCCCATTCTTCCTTTATGGTGCCGGGCGGGGTCGTTTCCCTGCCGAGTCGTAATGAAATCATGCAGTGCCGCTATCTGCTCAGCAGTTTCCGATCCTGGTACGAGACCGAATTTCTGGGGTGCTGCCTGGAGCGCTGGCAGGAAATCCAAAGCCGGGCTGATTTGGACGCCTGGCTGGATGAAAATCCCGGCCATATGGAAAAGGAAGTGGGTTTTTTCATCCGTTTTTCCCGGGAAGCGGGTCTGGATAAAATCGGCAAGGGGCATGGACATTTTTTAAGTTACGGGCTTCTGGATATGCCCCAGAATACGGCGGTCAAGTCGGTCAACGGCGGTACGAATTTCCTGCCGGCCGGATTTGTCACCGCCGATGGGAAGGTGGAGCCGTTTCAACAGGAAAAAGTATTTGAAGACATCACCCACGCCTGGTTTAACGGTTATTCCGGTATTCGCCACCCACTGGATGGTTTGACGCGTCCCTATGCTACCGGCAGCGAAAGCGAAAAATATTCCTGGGCCAAAGCGCCCCGCTATGATGGAAAACCGGTGGAAACCGGTCCCTTGGCGGAGATGATGGTCGCCCAAAATCCGCTGTTCACGGATCTGGTGAAACACGGGGGACCGACAGCTTTCACCAGAGAGCTGGCGCGGTTGGTGCGGCCGGTATTGATCATACCGGTGCTGGAACAATGGCTTAAGGAAATCAGTCAACAGGAAAAACGGTTTTTTCAACCCTATGACAAGATTGATACCGGCGAGGGGTATGGACTGATCGAGGCCCCCCGGGGCGCCCTCGGCCATTGGGTAAAGATCCGGGACGGCAAGATCGAAAAATACCAGATCATCACTCCCAGCACGTGGCATGCCTCCCCACGTGATACCGCGGGTGTCAGAGGCCCCTGGGAGGAGGCCCTGATCGGGACTCCGGTCAAAAATCCGGAAAATCCGATTGAAGTGGATCACGTTCTGAGATCCTTTGATCCCTGCCTGGTTTGCACCGTGCATGCGGTTCAGCTATCGAGGTAACGGAAATGTCCCAGGCCATTGAAACCCCTCGAATTCAAAGGAGAAGGCAATGGGATGATCCCATGACGGAGCGGGATATACAGGCCGTCATGGAAGAGAATCATGCCTTGCGCGAAGAAATCCGCGTGGCGCGACAGGCGGCCAAGATCACCGCCGACCTGGTGGTGAAGCAGTTCGAAGAGACCGAGAAGATTCTGCACCGCTTTCAGATGGCCAACGCCATGCGCAAGGCGGTATTGGACTCCGCCTCTCAAATTTCCATCGTCGCCACCAATAAAAGCGGAATTATCATCGTTTTCAACACCGGTGCGGAAAATATTCTGGGGTATCGCGCCAAAGACGTGATCGGGCATGCGACTCCGGAATTGTTTTTGTCCCCGCCGGAACTGACCGCCCACGGGGAAACATTGAGTCATCAATGCGGCCGTATCATCAGTGGGATTGATGTCTTTTTTTCCTACGCCGAGCAACGGGATGGAAAACAGCGCGAGTGGACGTATGTGCGCAAGGACGGAAGCTGTTTTCCCGTGCGTATGTCCATCAATGCGCTGCGGGATGCCGAAGGCGCCATCAGCGGATTCCTGCTGATCGCCAATGATATTTCCGAGCAGAAACGTTCCGAAAAAGCCTTGACGGAAAGTGAACGGAACTATCGACTACTCCTCAAAAACCTGCCCAACGTGGTTTTCAAGGGATATGCCAACGGCGATATCGATTTTATCGACGATAAGATTTTGACCCTGACCGGGTACGGTAAGGAAGAATTTCTGTCCGGAAAGAAAAAATGGATGGATATCGTCGCGCCCGAGGATCTGGAATATGTCAAAAAAATCTTCATCCAGGCTCTGAAAACCAACAAATCCTACATCCGCGAATATCGTATCCGTTCCAAAAGCGGCGAAATTTTCTGGATCGAAGAGGGCGGTCAGATCATTTGTGATGAAACCGGCAGGATCGATTTCGTCATCGGGGCTTTTCTCAATATTACCGTCCGCAAGCTGGCGGAAAAGGCCCTGTTCGAATCGGAAGAAAAATATCGTTCGCTCTTCAACGCGGGCCCCAATCCCATTGTGGTACTGGACAAGCAGAATTTTGAAATTCTGGACGCCAACCCCTGTGCGGTGGCGACCTTTGCCCATGAAAAAAAAGACCTGATCGGCAAGGTGTTCATCGATTTCGGCACATTTGAATACGACGACCGCCAGCCGGTCCGTATCGATATGGACGGTTGGCCCGCGGATGGGATGGTGATTCAACGGTTGCACGATCCAAAAACGGACCACCAACGTTACATCAAAATCAAAGTGAGTCCGACGATTTATAAAGGGCGGGAAGCAACCATTCTGGCCGGTACGGACATTACCGAAGTGATCGAAAAGGACGCCCAGTTGATTCAGGCCAGTAAAATGACGACCCTGGGAGAAATGTCCGCCGGCATTGCCCATGAGCTGAATCAGCCGTTGAACGCCATCCGATTGGGCAACGAATATTTGAAAACCATGATCAACCGGAAAATTCCCATTCCGGATCAAGATCTCTTCCATGTCGTAGGGGAAGTAAACGAACAGGTGGAGCGGGCTTCGGATATCATCAACCGCTTGCGCGCGTTCGGCCGCAAAACCGATGACACCAAACAGGCGGTCGATATCAACGAACCGGTCCGCGGTGTGCTGAAAATGATCGGCGAACAACTCAAACTGGAAAGTATCAAGATGGTGCTGGAACTAATGGAAGAACCGCCCATTATTTTGGCCCAGCACAATCGTCTGGAACAGGTTCTGTTCAATCTGATCACCAACGCCCGTGACGCCATCAACAAAAAGAAGCAGAGTGAGCCGCAAAGCGCTCCTCATACCATCACCATTACCACTTTTTTCCGAAACGGCCGTGTAGGCGTCGCCGTCAGCGATACCGGGAGCGGGATCCCGAAGGAAATTCGCGCCAAGATTTTTGAACCATTCTTTACCACCAAGGAGGTCGGCAAGGGGATGGGGCTCGGTCTTTCGATCATTTACGGCATCATCCGTGATTACGGCGGCGATATCGAATTGTACAGCGAGGAAGGCAAAGGCAGCACCTTTACCTATTCATTCCCTTGCGCGAAAATGAACTAACCGGCATCCACCAGCTCTGGATCGACATGAACTACCCGAGAATCCAATCGGCCAACAAGGGCGGAGACACCAATTTAGCCGGCACTGGCGTCCATTCGGTTCCGCCGGTGAGTTCCCTTCCTTCCCGAATCACCGAAACCGGACGATCGGCGGAAACCACCACTACCACGATATTGCGATGTTCGGCTGTAAAGCGCAGTGCCGAATTGTAGCGGGCACCGCGGGAGCGGTCCTCGGTTTTAAGGGCGTGACCATCGAGAATGCAGGCGAACCCATGAAGTTTTAGATCGGCGCTGATATGCAGTGCACCGTCCAGCTTGGCCAATGATTTTGTCAGGGAAACAATTGTGGGGTCCCGCAGGTCAAGAGGGGCTTCCAAGTGTTGCCCGGCGATGTCGATGGGTTGAGGGTCGATATCGATCACCAGGGTGCAGCCGAATTTTTGTGCTTCGGCATGATGTACGATATCGGCGATGATTTGAAACAGATCATGGGCCGGAGAAGGGAGATGCGCTTCTGATTCCAGCAGGAATTCCTCCAACTGCACGATCTTGGCCCGACGTGTAAAAGAGTGAAAGTTCCCGTCGGAAAAACTGCAAACGAGATCGTCGTTGAGCTTCAGGAAGCCATGGCCGCCTCTGAAATCGGCCACCAGCCGCACGGACGGCAACTCATTCCCGGTGATCCCCACGATGGTATCACCGTCGGAGATCAGCTTTCTGTCCGAGCCTTCCACTGCCTGAAGCAGTTTGCGCACATGCTTGAACTTTTTCAGCTCGGGCCGTTCCTTTTCGGGAAAACGGGCTAGAAATTTCAGAAAGCTCACGGTGCGGGGTTCCATAAACACCAGTTCGCCCCGGGGCCACAAGCCTTCCTCCATGGTTCGGGAAATGCCGAGAACCGCATCCAGAATCGGATAGATACGAAGCTGGATATCCATGCCGATCCGCCGATTCAGCGCATCCACCAGGAAGTCCCGCACCGCGTGGGGCGCGTATTCACGGATCACATAGCTGGATTCACCGGTATAATCGGCATTGTCCCGGGCGACATCCTGGGAGAGCAGCCAGACGGCCCTTACCAGCCATCGTTCCGTGGGTCCGGTGGCGCACATTTCCGCATGGTGTTCGGTAAACCACATCTGGTAGAACATGGAGTGTGAGCGTCCGCCGATGGAAATCAATCCGGTCAGACCGGGACCCGCCTCGGTAATGGGTTGACTGAAACGTCCCATGGCGCGAATCTGAGGCGCCTTTTCACGCCAGCATTCCGAATCGAGGTACATTTCCTTCAACTTGGGTTCATGCCCGCGCAACAGCGATTGGGGGTCATAAATGCGTAAGGGGTCGTGTTCCCCGGTAGCATACATAATCGCCACCCGACTTGGACCGGAGAAATGGGAGAGAGCGTCCCGAAGTCCCTCTGAAATATGAAATATGCTGATGTTTCCTATGATTGAATCCGGCATAGCGGTTTTTCGCCATTCTTTATTGTGTGGACACCTACCGATCAGGCGGATCGAAGTCGTTCCTCGGCTTTTTTCAGAGCGGCTTCCAGCGCTTCCTTCTCAATCGGTTTATGGATAAAATCGCTGGCATGCAGATCCAGGGCTCGTTTGGCCAGATCCACATCGCCGTGGCCGGTAATGACGATCACTTCGGCTCTGGGATCGGTCTGCTTGATTTTTTTCAGCACGGCAAAACCATCCATGCCCGGCATTTTAATATCGGTCAGAATGATACGGGGGCGCTCCCGCTCGAATATTTCAAGGCCTGCCGGCCCGTTCTCGGCTGTCAGGACGGAATAGCCCAACGCGCCTAAAAATAGTCGCGACATGGCAAGGGTTGGTTTTTCATCGTCGATTATCAAAATTCTTTCCATATTTGAGACTCCTTTTTCAGTTTGGGGCGACCGGAAAACTCAGTGTAAATGTCGTTCCGAGGCCTTCCTTGCTTTCAACGTTGATATCACCGCCATAGTCTTTTACGATGCCGTAAATGATCGAAAGACCGAGCCCCATTCCCTTGCCGACCTCCTTGGTGGTAAAGAACGGTTCAAAAATTTTTTCTTGGATGCTTTTGGGGATACCGGTACCGGTGTCCTCCACCGAAAGGACCACGCGGCTTTTTTGCCGGAAGGTCCGGATCCGTATCACATGGGGCCCATCGCCTTCGATGGATGCTTTTTTGCGGTTGATGGCATCGATACCGTTGGTGATCAGATTGAACAGAACCTGCTCCAGACGGTTGTTATGCGCCATGATTTTCGGCAGGTTTGTATCCAGGTCCAGTTGGACGGCGATGTTTTCAAGCTGCAGCTGCCGGCCGATCATACCCAATACGCCTTGAACCGGCGTGCTGATGTCGATGCGCTCCTTGGCAAAATCGGTTTTTCGACCGAATTCCCGCAGACGGTTGATGATCTCCGAGGCGCGCGTCACCTGGTTGCTGACTTCCGTGGCCACTTGCAGCAGGTCTTCATCGGGGATCGTCTTGCCCTCCTGGACCATGGTTTTGAGATATTCGTTTCCAAGTTTGATGGCGTTCAACGGTTGGTTGAGTTCATGGGCCACGCCGGCGGACATTTCTCCCAGAGTGCTCATTTTGCTGGCCTGAATCAACTGGGCATCCTTTTCGACCATTTCGGTGATGTCCGTGGCCGCCAGAATCAATGCCTGACGTTCCTTGTACTCCGCCGGACAAGCTTTGAAGCGGATGTACTTGGGGCGGTTGTCGCCCTTGCGATAATACCGCACGTTTTCGGTGAGCGTGTAGCCTTCCGGCCACCCCTTGTGCGCCGTTTCGGCTAGATTGCGCCCTTCGTATTCAAACTGTCCGAAATCGGTGAAATAATTGCCGTGCAGTTCATTTTTCAAGTATCCGTAAGTCTCCTCCGCGCTGGGATTGGCATCCAGAATTTCCAATGTTTGCCGGTCCAGAACAAAAATCGGTATGGGGCCGCTGTTGAACAGCGAGCGGTATTTTCCTTCGGATTCCTTTAATTCCTTCTGACTACGGGATAGCTGAATGGTCATGTTGTTGAACGAATGGGCCAGTTGCATCACCTCGTCACCCGAATACTTCTCCGACAGCGGATTGCCGTCCGAAGCGCATTCCCCCATACCTTGACCGCGACAAATTTCATTGGAGATCTCCGTCAACTGGGAAATCGGTCGGGTGATATACCGGGAAAGCATGTGGCTGATGGCAAAAAAGAAAATGGTGATGAAAGACAAAAAGCCGACGAACGTCGTGCGCAATTTACTGATCAGGCTGTCGATATGTTCTTTTTTAATGCCCACGTGGACCGTGCCGATCTGGTATATTCCCTCCCGAATGGGCATGGCGATATCGTAGGCCGAACCCTCTCCGATGCTCACCAGGCGGGTGCTGTGAGACGATTGTGGGGAAATCACGTTGGCGGTGTGAAGCCCTTCTGGAAAGGTCTCCATGAAAGTGTGCGCCATCACGTTATCCCTTGTATCGACAATGAAAATATAGGCGATCAGGGATTCGCGAAGTCCCAACCGGGCTTCGAAAATCAGATGGGTCAGCTCCGGAAAGTCCTCGGTCAGAATATAGCCGCGGCTGCTGTCCGCAATCCTTTCAGCAATCCCGCGGCCTCGCATCACCAGTTCCTCGGTAAGGCTTGAAATCAGCACCCAGCGGGTAAACAGAGCGATGACGAAGCTCAGGAGCAGGATGACCGTAAGGGAAGAGAAGAACATCTTGTTTTTCAGACTGGCTTCCCGAAATTTTTTGATGATGATATTCATTTCCCTTACGGTCGGATCACCGGAGATTGTGGTGAATTCGTTTCTTCTTTGCTCATTAAAATGAATTTCCCGTTTTCCAGTCGGGTGAAATAGACGCGGTCAAGTCCCTGATGGTCCGTGGGACCGAAATTCAGGGTGTTGTCGATACCAAGGTCGAAATCGGTGATCGATTCAATCGCCTCGATAAACCGTTCGCGATTCAGGCGGGGGCCGCTTCGTTTCAGACCTTCCACCAGAACGATGGCGTTCAGATATCCTTCCAATCCCACAAAATTGGGTTCATCTTCCGGGAAAAAGCGTTTCAGATTTCGGGTGTATTCCTTTGCGCCCCGGAGCATTTCTCTGGTTCCCAGCTGTTCCGGCGGGGGGACCACCTGGGTGACGATGACGCCGTCGTCTTCCTTTCCAAGTTTACGCGCCAATTCATCCGAGCCAACGAAGGAGACGTTGTAAAAGAGGGGTTTGAATCCCCGTTGCCGCGCCTGGGTAATGAATTGGGCGCAAGGATCATAGGTGCCGATGAGGACCACGGCCTCGGCCGCCGATAGGATGATTTTATCCAGGCCCTCCATGACATTTACGGTTCCCCGGATGTAGGTGCCGGTCGCCACCGGCGCCAGGTTGTATTTTTGTAGCGCCAGTTCGGTGCCTTTGAGCCCGTCGAAACCGTAGGCATCGTACTGGTAGAAAACGGCGACGCGGTGAATGCCGAGTTTTTCCACCATATATTCCACGGCGGCCCCCGTTTCCTGATAATAGGAAGCGCGAACATTGATAATATACCGGTGAAAGGGTTCGCGCAAGGCATGGGCGCCTGTAAACATTCCCACCAGGGGGATACGGGCCTCCGCGACAAGCGGAATGATTTTTACGGTCGTGGGGGTACCCACATAGCAGAATAGCGCGAAAACCATATCTTCCACAATCAACTTCTGGGTATAATAAACACATTTCGCGGGGTCATAGGCATCGTCATAGGTGATCAGGCGTATTTTACGGCCTTGAACACCGCCGAGTTCGTTGATGGTGTTTAAATAGGCCAGCGCCCCATGCAGTGACTGGGTGCCCAGATAGCCGGCATGGCCCCCCAGTGCCAGAGAAGAACCGATGAGGATCTCGGAGTCCGTGACTCCCCTGACCGCTTCATCTGTTTTTTCCGGGCCTTCTTGCCGGTCGCACGCCGTACTCCCGCAAAGGAGCAACGCCAACAGAATGAAAACGGCGACCCGCACGCAAGGGCTATGTTTCACGAATCGGAAAGGTGAGCGCAATGGTCGTACCCATTCCTTTTTTACTTTCGATTTCAATACGGCCACTATAATCGCGGACGATTTCATTTGCAATGGAGAGTCCCAGCCCTTTCCCTTTGCCGGACTCCTTGGTGGTGAAAAAGGGTTCGAAAATCCGCTCGCGCAGATGGTTCGGAATGCCCATACCGGTGTCGGTCACCGTGATTGCAACCCGATTGTCCCGTATAAAACTTTTGATTTCAATTCGGTGGCGATTGATCGTCGTATTTTCCCTGGCCTTGTTGATGGCCTCACCGGCGTTGATGATCAGGTTGTAGAATACCTGTCCCAACCGATGGTGGTGGCCGGATATGGCGGGCAGATGAGGATCCAGATCCAGAACGAGGTCGATATCGTCCAGGGCGAGTTGGTGTTCCAGGATGGCGGCCGTGTCCTGAATGGCGCCATTGATATCGACCGCTTCCTTGGCAAACGCGGGTTTTTCACCGAAAACCTGCAAGCGGTGAATGATTTCCGAGGCTCGATCCACCTGGGAACTGACTTCATGTACGACTTCCGAAAGATCTTTCTGGGAAATGTCGCCACCCTTTTGGAGCATGATTTTCAGGTATTCGCTGCCCATTTTAATGGCATTCAGCGGTTGGTTCAATTCGTGGGCCACGCCTGCCGACATGCCGCTCAGGCTCGGCATGAGACGCAGCAGATCCCAGGCGGTGACCAGTTCCACATGCAGCATGAGAGCCGGCAGCAGTATCAGGTCGCCGACCAGGGCGGAAAGCATGGTCATGACCATCAGGAATCCGAAAACGGCCGTGGGAATAAAATGGGAGAACAGCAACAGGGAGAATCCCACGCTGATGGTGACGGTATAGAAGACCATGGGTTTTCCGACGCTCAGGATGGTGTCCCGCAGAGCGCGGTCCTTGTCCAGGTCCTTTTTGAATTCGCGATTGTATCGGGTCAGGTAGTGAATGGTATCGTCCACGGCCAGACCGATGGCGATACTGGCGATCAGGCCGGTGCCCATGTTCAATTCGATGCCGAACCAGCCCATGATGCCGAATGTCGTCAGAATGGGGAAAAAATTGACGAGAATGGCCACCAGGCCTACCTTGGCGGACAGAAACAGGATGAACATGATGGAAAATACGATGCCGATGGTGAGGAAGAGGCTATTGATCTGGCCTCTTACCAAATGATGGCTGCTATCGGAGATGACCATGCCGATACCGGTCACCTGGAAAGTGAGCGAATCGGGAAAATGCTGCTTCACATGCGCCAAAATTTTTTCCCGGATAGAGAGAAATTCACGTGAACTGGACAGATGGGTCAACAGCAGAATATTGGTCTTGTCAAACGTCGCGTTCATAAAGGGTGTGAGCATGTCCTGGCCGAGAATGATCTTATAATTATTGATCAACATGCGGATCTCGAAGGACTCCGTCGGCAGGCTGTAGAATTTTGGATCGTACTGATTGACCAGATAGTTGACCAACATCAGATAGTCGGCAAAGGAAACCGTTTTATCCACCTTGGACAGGGATTTGAGGAATTTTTGCAGCTCGATGATACGGGCGATATTGTCCGGAGATTCGAAAAAATCCTCTTCGGGACTTTCCATGACCACATGAATTGGAAAACTGCCGGAAAGATCCTGGTAGATATCGTGAAAATTCTTGCTGACCGGGGTTTCCTGTTTAAAATAAGCCACCGGATTGGTTTCGACCTGGATAAAAAAAATACCGATGGAACAGAACACCAGGACGGCGCCGATGATCGGAAACAGATATCGCTGAGTTTTCAGGTCGATGTGGATGACCAGATCGAGAAATCGTTGAAGCCCGCGGGAATTGCTCAGGGCGGGCCGGCTCTGAAGTCGGGGGAGCGGGATCAGGGCAAAGGCGGCCGGTAGAAACCACAGGACGATGAACAACAGCGAGAGCATGCCGCCCCCTGCGAAGACCGCGAATTCCTGGATGGCGGTAATCCGGTTGATGAGGAGCGAGCCCAGTCCGACCGTGGTCGTAAATACCGCAAGCCCCGTGGGCAGGGACATTTCCATGAAGGTGTTGATCACCGCCGTATGAGATGAATCGGCCTTTCCGACATTTTCGACCAAAGCGGCGCAGATATGCAGACAGTAGGCCGTGCCCACGGCAACGATGAATACCGGAACGATCATGGTCAGCATGGAGAAGGGAACCTGGGTCCAGGCCATGATGCCGAAGGTCCAGGTCAGTGCCATGGCCACGGTTATCATGGGGAGAAGCAGATACCAGATATTGCGATACAACAAAAACAGAAGTCCGGCGATGGCCAGAAAGGTCAAGGGCAGCAGCGTCATTAGATCCGCCTGCGTATATTGCGTCAGGGCTTGGGAGACAAGCGGAATTCCAATCTGGTATCGCCGAAGGTCTGCATGGACTTGATCGAGGAGCTTCTGGACGGCATCGATGACGGTTTCGGTATCGGCGGTTTCATCCAATACCAGGGTAATGGCGGTGGTATTGCGGTCATCGGAAAGGAGGTTTCGCCGGAACAATTCGATGGACGAGCAGATCCGGCTGAACTTTTCCAAAGACCACTGATTGCGTGGATCCACATCCTTCTTGATGCCCGGCAGGCTGATCACCCGTCGAATACCCGGAATGCCGGCCGCAGCCGTGGCCAGCTGTTCGACCTGTTTGAACAGATCGGGGTCGAATGCGTTCTTGCCCCTGATGACGATCCGAATGATGTCATCCGAACCAAAAATTTTTTGAAATGCATTGTATTGCCGGGTTGTCGGAAGATCTTCTATCACCAGATCATAAATCGATGTACGCATGGAAAGCTGGGGAAGGCGCCATCCCAAGGCAAGCGTCATCAGGACGATGATGAGTAGCACGGTTTTCGGGTGGGTTACCTGCCATGACAACATTCGCCGGCCGGTTCTTCGAAAGGAGAAACGTTCCAAATGAGATGAGCTGTGGCTCATAGTCGGTATACCTGGTCAAGTCAGAGTGAAAAGACATTCCTGGCGGTTGCTAATCTCCAACATATCGGTGGTTTGAGATACTGTCAATTTAAAACTGAGCCGTACCGACGTTTGATGATTGTTTATTGACATTCCTTCGGGGCAACGGGTAAGGATGGTGGATCAGCAGTAAAATCGGAGAAAAAGGAGGTCCCCTATGATCGGAAAAAGCTTTGACGAACTTTCTGTGGGTGATGTGGCGGAATTTACCAAGACGATTTCGGAATCGGATGTGTATCTGTATGCCGGAATAACCGGTGATTTGAACCCCGCCCATGTGAATGCCGTGTATGCCGAGAAAACGTTTTTTAAAACCCGGATCGCTCACGGCATGCTGGTGGGCGGGCTGATTTCGACCGTGATCGGCACGCAATTGCCGGGACCGGGAACCATTTATATGAAGCAGGCGCTCGGATTTCTCGCGCCGGTTCGCATCGGTGATACCATTACCGCGCGGGTCACCGTGATGGAAAAACTGCCGGAAAAAGGAAGGGTGCGGCTGCAAACAACTTGTCGGAATCAGGAAGACACCATCGTCCTCGACGGCGAGGCGCTGGTCAGCCCTCCCCGGCCGGCGAAAGCCTGATTCCGGGGTGCGTTCTGTGTTCCCCGGGATGTAAAAGGCGGGAGCCGGAAGTCGGAAAAAAGGCAACACAGGCACTTTATTCCGACTTCCGACTTCCCGATTCCGCAAACCGGTATTTCAACGATCGCGACCCTTTTACCAGCAGGCCATTTTCAGGCCTGCTCCGGGGGTTTCGATGGAGAGACGGTGTAATTGAAAAATTTCTCCGTGTTTTTCATGAGTTCCTGAAACTGTTCGGTTTGTTGTTCAATCATGCGCCTGAAATCGTTGACGACGGTTCCCTGATCCACATTTCCCTCCCGCTGCACCAACCGCAGGTGCCGGACGGTTTCCTCGAGGTCCGCCATCCGTTGCTTCAGCGCCTCGTATTTCTGCACAATCTCAAGATGCTCCTGCTTGGGCACAAATCCCATGAAATCGCAAAACCAATTGATCGAAGCCTGCAGGTCCTCCATGGGCCGTATCCATGTCGGGGCCTGGAAAGGGTTTGTATCCCCATCGCCGGGCTCCTTCTTTGCCGCTTTCGGCGCTGTGTCCCAAAAGCGACCGAAAAGGTCCGTCCACGATTCCAGGCCACTCAGCCCCAATTTCGTCCCCTGGTTCATCCAGCGCGTCATGGTCTCCATCTGTTCCTGGTTTTTGGCCATGTTGATCAGCGTGTTTCCCCAGAATTCCAGCAATTGTTTATCCATCGAAAACTCCTCGGATACGGGTCATAACTCATCAGCCGGCTTTGTTAAAAAAAGATTCTACTTTTTCAAACGCATTATCCACCAGCTTTTTGTATTCTTCCCGGCCCTTTTTACAGGCATTGACCCACTCCTGAACCGCCTTCTTGCCTTCTTCCGGCAACCAGGTCGCCTGGCCTACCAGGGAACCGGCCATCGTTTCGGACTGGTCCTGGACCATGACCATGGCATTAAAGGTGTTGTTGAAAGAAGTTCTGTTAAAATCCAGCATCTGCTTGAATACTTGTTTTGGATCCATCTTGCTTACCTCCTCCTTGCGTTGGTTGACTTGCATCGTTACCGTACCGCGCAAAACTCGTCATTCCTGCGCGGATACCGAAAATACCGGAAATGGTGTTCAAACCCGGTTCATCCTTATTTGGCGCCGCCGAAAAAGGTTTCAATCTGTTGGAACCCGGCATCCGCCTTGTGCTTGTAATTTTCCCGCTCTTTTTTGCAGGCCTCGATCCACTCGTTTACCAGGCCCTTCCCTTCTTCGGGAATCCAGCTTACCTGATCCAGAAGCGTACGGGAAAGTCTTTCCGCCTGATCCTGAAGCATCACGGTGGCATTGAATAGATTGTTGAAAATATTTTTATTAAAATCAATGGTCTGTTTGATGAATTTTGTTTGATCCATGGTAATTCCCTCCTTGTATACGGGCGTTTCAATTGGTCTCGGAAATGTTCAGCTTCCGGTCTTCACGCGTTTCGGTTTTTCAACGGCCGGCAGGTCAAGAAGGCCGACAACCTGTTCGAAATTATCATCTATGGCTTTCTTGGCGGCGAGCCGGCCTTTTCTGGTTTCCTTGGTCCATTCTTCTACAAAGCGATTGCCTTCTTCCAGAATGGCATTGCGCTGTTCCAAAACGGCGCGTCCGGTCCTTTCAATTTGATCCTGAAAAAGCGTCAGCGCATTCCACGTATTTTCAATGAGCAGTCGATTTATATCAACAACCTGTTGTGTGATGAATGTTGTTTCCATGGCGTTCCTCCTTGTTGTGTCGGTTAGTGCCTTTGTTTGTCTTGTTCAAAAGATAGCACGCATGGAAGCATTGTCAATACATAAAATGTTGCATCGCACAATTTTTTTGAAAATTTATTGCCACGCGCCGGTTTCATGTATACTATGGTGGTAATCAATAGATATGATCCGAATCGGACCGGCTATTGAATGGTTTTTGACGAAATTGAAAATCCGGTCAACCTGGGGGGCATCATGACAAACACTATCTTGCTGAAAAAGTACACCAATCGTAGACTGTATGATACGGAACAAAGTCGTTATGTCACCCTGGAAGAGGTGGCCGGCATGATCAAGGCGGACAGAGTGGTCGAAATCATCGATGCCAAAACAAAAGAAGATGTGACCGCTTTCATATTGACCCAGATTATCACGGAAGAGGCCAAGAACAAAAACAGTCTGATGCCCGTTCCGGTGTTGCACTTGATTATCCGCTATGGAGACAACGTCTTGGGTGAATTCATGGAAAAATATCTGCAGCAGACCATTCAGAATTATCTTTCCTATAAGAAGGCTTTTGACGATCAAATGAAAAAATGGCTCGACCTGGGGATGGATATGTCCACGCGTATACCGAAACCCGGATCTCCCGTGACGGCTTTTGGCAATCTATTTGATTTTTTCCCGTATGCTCCCGGAAAACAGGCATCGGAAGAAGGTGCGGCGACATCATCGGCGGAAGAAAAGCCCGATGGAAAAGAAGATCCCAAATCCTGACACGTCCATATATAACGCTATAGAATAACAAGATTTTAATATTTTTCATGATGATATTTCAGACGGAATGGTTTCCGGTCGGGGATCGCCCGGGATTGACAGGTCCGGCTCGCGATCCTATCTTTGTTGCAAAGCACAATACCATTGCCGCGCGCGTATGAACGAGCGCAAGGAGGGTGACAATGAATCTAATGAATTCCAATCTGAAGATGTTCGGGCGAGCGGATTACGCCGCCGACGCATATGATTATCTTGTAGACGCCGGCCAGCGGTCGGTTCTTTTTATGGATACCCTGCGAAAAAGAGGAAACATTTATTTTGAGCAGATTCAAAACGGCAAGCCGCCGGTTTTAACCTTCGGCTACGACATCATTATGGACGGACGCGATCTTTCGCGGCCGGTGGCGTTTTCATTGGCGCGTATTCACGACCGGCGCGATGCCATCCAGTTGAATGGCGTCGATGGACATGATAAACGGCGCAACCCCGAAGGTGATGGAGTGCCGGATCCAAAAAAAAGGCCCGTCATCATCATCGACCCCCGTGCCGGCCATGGTCCGGGAATCGGTGGTTCCAAGCGGGATTCGGAAATCGGGATGGCCCTGAATGAGGGGCATCCGGTGTATTTCGTGATATTCGATGCCGATCCACTGCCGAACCAGACGTTGACCGACGTTCACCACGCCCAAATCCGGTTCATCGAGGAAGTGACGCGACGCCATCCGAAGGCCCAAAAACCGGCCATTATCGGGAACTGTCAGGCCGGCTGGGCTTCGGCGTTAGTCGGCGCCGACCGGCCCGATATCGCCGGTCCTCTGGTTTTCAACGGCTCCCCCCTGTCATACTGGGCCGGCGTGGACGGAAAAAATCCCATGCGGTATCGCGGCGGGCTGACGGGCGGCGTATGGTTGACCTCTCTGTTCAGTGATCTGGGAAACGGGATTTTCGACGGCGCCAACCTGGTGGCCGGGTTCGAAGATCTCAACCCCGCCAATACATTGTGGAACAAGCAATACTACGTATACGCCAATGTGGATAAGGAAGCGGATCGTTACCTGGAGTTCGAGCGCTGGTGGAATGCCTATTTCATGCTGACGCGCGAAGAGATTCACTATATTGTCAACAACCTGTTTGTGGGCAACAAACTCGAAAAGGGCGAGCTCGAACTGGAGGGCCGTGCCATCGACTTGAAAAACCTCAAGGATCCGGTGCTGGTGTTTGCCTCCAGCGGCGATAATATCACGCCGCCCCAACAGGCCTTGAACTGGATCACCAAAGTATGGAAGTCCTCGGCTGAAATCAAACGCCGTCAGCAGGTAGTGGTCTATTTGCTGCACGACACCATCGGGCATCTGGGTATTTTCGTGTCGGGCAAGGTCTCCAAAAAAGAGCATCGGGAAATCATCGCCAGCATCGATTTGATCGGATATCTATCTCCCGGATTGTATGAAATGGTCATCGAGAATGGGGAGATTCCCGGTGAATACCAGGTGCGCTTTGAAGAACGCCAGATGGAAGAGATCCTTTCCTTGGATGATGGCCAGTCGGATGAAGAAGATTTTCGGCCGGTGGCGGCCATATCCGAAATCAACGATCGCCTGTATCGTACCTTTCTCAGCCCCTGGGTGCGGTTGGCCATGAACGACTGGTCGGCGGAATGGATTCGTCAGATCCATCCATTGCGTGTTTCGCGCTACGCTTTTTCCGATCGGAATCCGTGGATGCTGCCGTTCAAACACATGGCCCCGGTCATCAAGGCAAATCGCCGGCCGGTTTCATCCGAAAATCCCTATGTGAAATTGGAGAGAGGCTTTTCACAGATGATTTCGGATGGGTTCAATCTGTATCGTGATGTGCGGGATCAAACCCAGGAGTTCTGGTTCAAGGTCATTTACGGTAACCCGTTGATGCTGGGCCTTTTCCAGGAATACAAAACATTCGCTGCGGTGGGCGATTCGGATGAGAACGCCTGCCGTGCCCAATGGCTGGAAGCCGGCGAGACGGGCGGCTTCGCCGAAGGGGTGGTCCGCATCATGGTGGCCATGGCCCATGCGGACGAAGGCCTGCGACGCAAGGCGCTGAAGACCTACGATCAGGTTGTGGCGGCCGATGCACGACTGCGCAACATTAAAGAAGAAGATTTCAAGCAGATGATTCGGCAACAGTCCTGCATCCTGGAGGCGGATGAAGACAAAGCGTTACAGGCCCTCTCCAAACTGATTCCGGATGCCAAGGACAGGGCCGCCGCGTTGGAAATCGCCAAAAAAGTGGCCCTGGCCGATTATCAAATGAACGATGGAGAAAATCTGATTCTGGCGCACATCAGCCGGGCGTTGAAACTATAAAATTGTTGGCCCGTTCTTACGGGCCAACAATTACAAATTCGAAATTGCAATTTACAAAAGTGCATTGGGAAGATAGCACACACCGCTTTCCGGCAGATCCAGACGTTTGGTGACATAGCATCCGGGTGCATCTTCCAGTGACTTTTGACGCCCCTTGCCGACAACGCGCGCCTTGACCATGGGGCCGGAAAGCGGCTGACTCCAGGCCAGCCAATCAAGCCACCAGGACGCTTCCCGATATGTCGCCGCTTTCAGCCATGCCGTGGCGGAATCGGGAAGATGCAGATTGGTCCAGTGTCCGTATTTAATCCGGGGCGGCGGGTTGACGATGCCGGCCACATGGCCGGAGGCTCCCAGGACGAATCGGACCGGACCGCCATGAAGCTTTGTGCCGGCATAGGTCGCCTGCCACATGGCGATATGATCCTCGCGGGTGGAGATGAAATAGACAGGGATGGTGATCGTCGACAGATCGATGGGAACTCCTTTGAGCTTGAGACCGCCGGGTTCCCGCAACCGGTTGTGCAGGTACATGTTGCGCAGGTAGAAGCTGTGCATTCTGGCCGGCATGTTCGTGGCGTCCGAATTCCAGAACAGGATGTCGAAAGCGATGGGGCCCTCCCCCTTGAGGTAGTTGTTGATCACATAGGACCAGACCAGATCATTGGCCCGCAGCATGCTGAAACTATTCGACATGGCGCATCCATCCAGATATCCTTGGGCATCCATTTTCCGTTCGAATGCGTCGATCTGGGCTTCATCGATAAAAACGCCGATATCGCCCGGAATGGAGAAATCCAGCAGGGAGGCCATATAGGTGTTACTGACGATCCGGTCTCCTTCGCCGATGGCCTTCAAATAGGCCGTGGCACACGCCAGCAGCGTGCCGCCCATGCAATAACCGATGCAGCTAACCTCTCGCTGACCCGTGGCGCTCTCGATGGCGTTCAAGGCCGCGATGGGTCCTTCCGTCATGTAATCCTCGAACCCCTTGTTTCTCAAGGTTTCGTCCGGATTGGCCCATGAAATCATGAAGACCGTATATCCTTGATCCGTCATCCATTTCACCATGGAGTTCTTCTCGGTCAGATCGAGGATGTAGTATTTGTTGATCCAAGGGGGGATGAACAGCAGCGGACGCTCGAACACCTGCTGCGTGGACGGCTGGTATTGAATCAGCTGGATCAAATCATTCTGATACACAATTTTTCCCGGCGTCACCGCCACATTTTTACCGACCTCGAAGGCATTCATATCGGTCATTCGAATTTGAAGCTGACAGGGACTGCGGTCCAGATCATCCAGCAGGTTGCTCAGTCCCTTGAGGAGATTTTCACCGCGACTTTCAATGGTCAGCTGCATCAGTTCCGGGTTGGTGGCGATAAAATTGGTGGGCGACAGCGCATCGAGATATTGGTTGGTGTAAAATTCCACCCGCTGTTTGGTCTTGGCATCCAGGTTGTGGACATTCTGAACCGTATTCCGGATGGCCCGAGACGTGAGCAGATAGCTCTGCTTGATGAAACTGAACATGGGATTTTCATCCCAGGCCTCGTGACGAAAGCGTTTGTCCGTTTTATCCGCCGCGATGACCGCTTCGGGTTTCTGCCCGAGAAATTGGAGGGCGCTTTTCTGAACCAACTGCCAGTAATCGTTCCAGTAGGACATCTGCTCATTGAAGAGCTGGCTGGGGTCGACCATCAGTTTGGCCGCCAGGTCCTGAAAGCTTTTGGCAATGACCTGCGCTTCGGTCTGGTCGATTTCCTTGGAGTGTTCCTTTTTTTCGAGAAATTTTTCCACCAGATTCCGGCTTTTGGCATTTACCTCGGCCATGATGTCGGCTAGTTTTTTCATGTCAAACAACTGCGGTACGGCGGTATTCTGATCCGGCATGGTCATGTTTCCTTTCTTGAGAAATGCGCGGTGTGGATTTCTTGGGATTTACAGGTTGTGCATCCGCGTCATTCATTCAGTCGTTGTTCTTCCATTCATGGGGCTTTTACTCCAAGATAGACATTCTGAACATTCGGGTTGGTCAGTAGGGCTGCGGCCTTGTCTTCCATAACGATCCTGCCCACTTCCATCACATAGCCTCGATGCGCGGTTTTCAGGGCGATCCGGGCGTTTTGTTCCACCAAAATAATGGTGACGCCGGTGCTGTTGATTTCACGGATGGTTGCGAAGATCTGTTTGACCAGGATGGGCGCCAGTCCCAGACTCGGCTCATCCAGCAACAGGATTCGCGGTCTTGCCATGAGGGCCCTCCCGATGGCCAGCATTTGCTGTTCGCCGCCGGAAAGGGTGCCGGCGAGTTGGGCGGCTCGTTCTTCCAGCCTTGGAAACAGCCCGTAAATCCATTGGAGGGATTGTCGATTCCGTACCTTGTCTTTGGATGTAAATGCCCCTAAATTCAAATTTTCCTGAACCGACAGGGTCCCGAACACCCTTCTTCCTTCGGGCGCCTGGGCGATTCCGCAACCGACAATGTCGTGGGCCCGCATTTCATGCAGCCGTCGGCCTTCGAATACGATCGTTCCCCGGGAGGGTTTGACCAGACCGCTGATGGTCATCAGGGTAGTGGACTTCCCGGCGCCGTTGGCGCCGAGGATGGTGACGATTTCACCTTCGGCCACCTGTAGACTGATCCCGTGCAGGGCTTGCACCCTTCCGTACGCGACATGAAGGTCTTGGATGGAGAGCAGCATATCAGTCCTCGTCCGTTCCCAGATACGCCTCGATGACCCGGGGATCCTGCTGGATGTTTTTTGCATCGCCTTCCGCGATTTTTTTGCCGTATTCCAAAACCACGATATGGTCGCAGGCGTGCATTACCAGGCTCATGTCATGTTCGATGAGCAGGATGGTGATTCCCCGGTCGCGGATGCTGAAAATGGTGTTGATCAGGGCGGCGGTTTCCGGTTCATTCATCCCGCCTGCCGGCTCGTCCAGAATGATCAGGCGCGGTTTGGTGGCCAGGGCGCGCGCGATTTCCAACAGGCGCTGGTTTCCATAAGACAAGTTTTCGGCCGGTTGTTCCGCTTTATCCTGCAATCCGACAAAGGCCAATTCCTGTAACGCGATGGTGAGCGCCGTGCGTTCCTCGATTTTCTGGGATCGGGGTCGAAACATGGCGGCCAGGGCGCCGGATTTCATTCGGCAGTGGCATCCGGCCAGAACGTTTTCCAGCGCCGCAAGTTTATGGAACAGTCGGATCGTCTGGAAGGTCCGGGCGATCCCGAGGGATACGATTCGATGGGGCGGCAGGTTCTGGATAAACGTCCCGTCGAATACAATTTTCCCCTGGTCCGGCCGATAATTGCCGGTGATCAGATTGAAAACGGTGGTTTTCCCCGCGCCGTTGGGTCCGATGAGCCCCACGATCGCTCCGGCTTGAACTTCACAGGAAACGTCGTCCACGGCGGTTAGTCCGCCGAACGTTTTGGTTACGTTCGATAGTTGCAACAAACTCATCGATCACTCCCTGTATCGGGCAATCGACCAATGGGGTAGCTCCGGGGAAGGGCCGGAAGAATGCCTTCGGTGCGGAAAATCATCATGATCACCATGACGGCGCCGAACACCAACATGCGGGCGGAAGCGAATTCGCGAAAAATTTCCGGCAGACCGATCACCAGAAAGGCCCCCAGAATGGTTCCGGGGATGCTGCCGCGACCGCCGAGCAACACGATCATGAACATGATTACCGATTCCCAGAAATTGAAGGATTCCGGGGCGATAATGGTCATTTTGGCGGCGTAGACGGTGCCGACCATTCCGGCCCAAAACGCGCCGATGACAAAAGCGATCAGTTTATAATGGGCGGTATGGATGCCGCTGCCTTCGGCGGCCACATCATCTTCGCGCAGAAAATTCAGGGCCCGTCCGAATCGGGACTGTTCCAGACGATGAAAGAAAAAGACGGTCAATGCGGCAAAGGCCCAAATCAAGTAGAAAAATTCCTGCGGTTTTCTGATTTTATAGCCGAAGATCATGGGCCGGTCGATTCCGAAAATGCCGTTCGCGCCTCCGGTGATACCGAATACATTGTTGATCAGGGCGATACGGATGATTTCCACAAATCCAATGGTGACGATGAGCAGATAATCGCCCCGCAAATGGATGATGGGTCTTGCCACCACCAGTGCCGTCAGACCGGCCGTCAGGCCGCTCAGGGGCATGAGCCACAGGACCGGAATGCCGAACTGCTTGTTGAGAATGGCCGTCGTATAAGCGCCGACGGCATAAAAGGCGGCATGGCCCATATGAAACAAGCCGGCATGTCCGAGAATGATATTGAGGCTCAGGGCGAGAATCGCATAGAGCCCGACGAGGTTGAGCACGTCGACCCAGTAGGGATTCAACACCGCAGGAGATGCGAGCAGCAGGACGGCCCACAGAGCGTACAGGAAATGTCGTTTGGTTTTCCACATGCGAATCATACAAACCGATCTAAATTTTTTCCGCCACCCGCTCGCCCAGTATTCCAGTAGGTCTGACGATCAGGATGACAATCAGGACGCAAAAGGCGATGGCGTCTTTCCAGGCGATGGATAGATAGGCCGCACCCAGTGCCTCGATCACACCCAGCAGCAATCCCCCCACCATGGCGCCCGGGATATTGCCGATGCCGCCCAGAATGGCGGCCGTGAATGCTTTGAGACCGTAAATCCAACCCATGGTGAAATTGATCTGGCCGTAATACAGACCGACCATCAATCCAGCGGCGCCGCCGAGCGCCGGCCCGATCATGAACACGATCATGATGACCCGGTCCACGTTGATCCCCATCAGCCGGGCCGCCCCCTGGTCGATGGCCGCGGCCCGAATGGCCGTGCCGATCCGTGTTTTGTTGATGTATACGTAAAGGCAGATCATCATGAGCAGGGACGCCAGCAGAATCAGGATACGGATCAAGGGAATATGGAGGCCCAGTATATTGACGTTCATTTTGGGCAGAATATCGTGGGGATATACCAGGAGTTTGGCGCCGTAAACGAGCATGATGCCGTTCTGGAAAAAGATGGACGCGCCCAACGCCGAGACCACGGCGGACAGGCGGTGGGATGTCCTGAGGGGCTTATACGCCAGTCGATCCAGTATGACGCCTACAAGGGCCACCAGGCACATGACCATGACGATCAGCGACACCACCACGCCGAAAGATCCCATATGGTGGGTCAGCCCCAGACTGGTCAGCAGCGAAAGGCCCAGGAAAGCGCCGATGGTGAACAGGTCTCCGTGGGCGAAATTGATCAGCTTGAGCACACCGTATACCATGGTATACCCGAGTGCGATCAACGCATAAATTCCGCCCACGGCCAAACCGTTGGTCAATTGCTGCAGAAAAAAATCCATGGGTTCCTGCTATGGCTGAAGAAGAAAATTACCATCGCCATCGACCACGTAAACCCGATACAGGTCGCCGACGCGATCGCCCTTGGCGTCGAAGGAAATTTTTCCGGTCAGACCGGGCAGGTCCTTGAGATCTTTATGGAGATAATCCGCGATGGCTTTGGAATCGGTGGCTTTAGCGGCCTTGATGGCGGCGGCCAGAACATTGAAGCCATCCCCGGAAAGAACCGCCCAAACACTGCCGGGCGCGCCGTTGTATTTTTTCTTATAGGCGGCCATGAAAGATTTGGCCTCCCGGGAGGGGAGATCCTGGGGCACCGGCGGGCTCAGGAAATAAAATCCCTTGGCGGCGTCCTTTCCGGCAATTTTAACCAAGTCCGGATTGTTGGTGGCGTCTCCGCCGATAAACGGAACATTCCATCCCATTTCCATTTTCTGGCGCAGCAACAGTCCTGCTTCGGGATAGTATCCGGTAAAAAAGACCACATCGGGTCCGTCGGCCTTGATTTTGGTCAGAATGGTATTGTAGTCGCGTTCACCCGGTGTCAAGGCGTCGAAGAAAACCAGTTTTACCTTTTCTTTTTCCAGCAGGGTCTTGGCTTCATCGGCCAAACCTTTGGAATAGGTGGTGTTGTCGTGCAGGATGGCGATTTTTTTGAAACCCATACCCAGGATGGTTTTTACCGCCACTTTACCTTGCTCGTCATCCCGGGGGGAGGTGCGGAAGAAATATTTCAATCCCTTTTCACTCAGACGGATGGCGGTGGAGCCGTTGGCCACCTGTACGATCTCGGACTCGTCGAATATGTTCTGGGACGCTTCGGTGATGGATGAACCATAGGTTCCGATTACCGCGACAACCCCCTGGGTCGAGAGCCTTTGGGCTGCCAGGGCTGCGGTCTTTGGATCACCGCCGTCATCGGCGGAAATGATTTCCACTTGTCTGCCGAGCAGGCCGCCGGCCTTGTTGGTCTCCTCGGCCAGCAACGTAACAATTTGTTCCATGTCCTTGCCTTCACTGGCCCAGGAACCGGTAAGGGGAGCCATCAGTCCGATTTTAATGGTTTCTGCAGCCATGGCCGAACCGGCTGCAAAACACAGCAACAAAACGACAGTCAACGTTTTATTCATGGATACCCTCCTGTTGAATGATGAACGCCGATGAACCCTACCATTTTTATATTAGGATGAAACTGTAACCGAGGCCTGGGAACGTGTCAAGCGTCTTAAAAAATACAGTAGGTTGAATTGGTTTCCCGGGGCCTTGGGCACCGCTGCGGCCGTGCTTTCCATCAGGATGTGCGACGTTGCTTGATCACGGAAATATGAACTTGCCAAACAGAATTCGGATCAAGTACATATTCGGCAACGGTGACCATGAACAACGCCGACATCTCCCAATGGGAATTGAACCATATTTTACAACCGGTTTTTCAGAGGTGGCTGTATGAAGGATTGGAAGGATCATCTGCCTGTTTTTATAATGACATTGGTGATTTCTGTGACGTTGGCGGCCTGTTTCCCACTGGGAAGCCGGCGGGAAGAACCACCTCCCATTGCCGCCCGTAATTTGTCGCCGAAAGTGGGTCTTGCGCTTGGCGGCGGAGGGGCGCGCGGTTTTGCGGAAATCGGAGTCCTCAGAGTGCTTGAACAGGAAAAGATCCCCATTGATGTGGTTATCGGCACATCGGTGGGGAGCTTGGTCGGAGCGATTTATGCCGATACGGGGAGTGTGCTCGACGCAGAGTTTACCGCCATTGCCATCCAAGAGGAAGACGTTTTCGACTACGGTGCATTTTCCATTTTTTCAGGTGGTTTTGTAAAAGGTGAAAAGCTGGAGTCTTTTTTAGACACGCATCTCCGGAATAAAAACATCGAAAACATGAAAGTCCCCTATGGGGCCGTCGCCGTGGATCTGCGAACCGGGAAGTCGGTTCTGTTCGAGAAAGGACCGGTGGCGCGAGCGGTTCATGCTTCCTGCGCGATTCCGGGCGTATTCGTACCCGTGGAAATCAAAGGGTGTGTGTTTGTCGATGGCGGCGTGACCGATCCCATACCGGTGGATTTTGCCCGCAAAAAGGGGGCCGAGGTGGTGATCGCCGTGGCCATCGACCCGGCCTTGCCCCAGCAGGCTCCGAAGAATCCTCTTGAAGTCGCTTACTACGCCGTCACGATCATGTCATCGGAGATCGGCGTTCTGGGCGTAAAGGATGCCGACGTGGTCATACGTCCGGATGTCGGGAATGTGGCGTACAACGATTTTTCCCAGAAGAAAAGACTGATTGCGGCCGGTGAAAAAGCCGCCCGGGAGCTTCTGCCGAAGATCAGAGCCGCCATCGATGCCAAAACGAGACAGGCGGACCAACCATAAGCCCATCGCGTGACCGGCATCCGGCAAGACGGTTTTTCCCGGAACCATCAGGGAGGATCGACCGGTTTTTCCGTCAGGAGCATTTCCGCTCTGGCGCGGTCTTCGGGTGTATTGACATTGAAAAACGAAACCAGGCCCGGATCTTTTTCCCGCAGGCGTTCTTCGGAAACCGTTTTGACCCTGACTTTTTCGAAAAGATCCCGAATTCTAAATCTTCGACGGTCCAGGCAGTCTTCCACCGCTTTGAGACATCTGCTGGAATAGGCGGCGCACAGGGGTTCGAAGCCGGCCCGGGTTTGGGGAACGACAATGTCGGTTTGCGGATCGATGTGTTCCAGCACCAATTCGACGACTTCTTTCCGCAGGAAGGGAGTATCGCAGGCCGTAAAAAACGCATGGGGCCGGGTGGCGTAGAAGAGACCGGCATGCAGGCCGGTCAGGGAGCTGCGAATATCATAGAGATCCGTAACCACCTGAATATCCCAGGCCGTGTACCCCAAGGGATCGTTGGTCACCAGAATCAATTCATCAAAGAGATCTGAAAAAACCTCGCAAATCCGTTGCAACATCTGCTTGGGACCAATTTCCATCAGGGCCTTGTTGCGGCCTGAAAATCTGGAATTGAGACCTCCCGCAAGGATGATGCCGCTGCAAGAAGACTTCATCATTTGGTTCCTACTGAATGCAAAGGTGACGGCCTCCCAAGACATCGGCAGTACCGGTGAACAACGTCTTCAACTACTTCGAAGCGGAGGCATCCGGACTTTCCTCTGGATATAGGCAAAAAAACGATTCGAAAGCAAGGAGATTCATGAGACTTGCACGGGGCTACGGTGTTATATTCTGCTTGATCTCAGAGGAGAGCATGATATATCAATCGGTAAGGCTTGTCGTTCGCAGGGGACGGAGACCCATCCGCTGTCGACAACCGATGAACAACGCTTCGACAATTTTATTCGGAGAACAGGCGATGGCAAACAGTATAACCATATTGGAACCGGCGGATATCGGCAGAATGATAACCCGCATGGCCTATGAAATTCTGGAAACGCATAAAGGAACCAAGAATCTGGCCCTCATCGGCATTCAGACCCGCGGCGTGTATCTGGCCAAACGGATACAGGCCGGCATCCTGAAGGCGGAGGGAACCGAAATTCCGACCGGAGATATGGACATCACCATGTATCGGGATGACTGGACCCGAATCGGTATGAACCCGGTGGTACGGGCGACGGACATCCCCTTCAGCGTGGATGGAAAGCAGATCGTTCTGGTCGATGATGTGTTGTTTACCGGAAGAACCATCCGGGCGGCCATGGATGCTGTCATCGATTTCGGTCGGCCCGACCGCATTGAGCTGGCCGTACTGGTGGATCGTGGCTTCCGGGAACTTCCCATTCAGGCTGATTACATCGGCAAATTCATTAAAACCCAGCGTTTTGAAACAGTGAATGTGCTGATCCGTGAACACGACGGCGAAGACAAGGTTTTGATCGACCAGGGAGATGGAGTGAATGAGCACGCTTGAGCATAAACAAAATCCGCCGAAAGAATTGTCCATCGGCATTCTCACCATTTCCACCAGCCGAACCCTTGAAACCGACGCAAGCGGTCAATGGATCAACCGATTTGCAAAAAGCGAAGGGCACATCATTACCGTTCACCGGGTTATACCGGACGATGCCGGCGCCATTTTCGCAACGGTTCAGGATATTATCACGGTCTTGTCACCCCAGGTATTGATCCTGACCGGCGGCACCGGCATCAGTCCCAAGGATGTGACCATCGAAGCGGTGCGTCCTTGTTTCAACAAGGAGCTGACTGCCTTCGGGGCGATTTTCGCCCAACTCAGCTATGAAGAAATCGACTCGGCGGCCCTGCTTTCCCGGGCCACCGCCGGTATTATCGGAAAAACCGTCGTTTTTTGCATTCCGGGCAGTCTGGGCGCCTGTAAGCTGGCTTGCAAGTCCCTTATTTTTCCAGAGCTGGCCCATCTGGTGCGACATTTGGGCGAATAAGCCCGTCCCGGTTTGACCGAAACGACATCAACTGGAGGACAAGCCGTATGCGTGATCTGGCGTTTCAATCGGCACTGGAGCAGATACAGGCGATTAGAGCCAAGCGCATCACCTCGCTTGGATTGCTCGAACGATATCTGGAACGGGTGACGCGGTTGAATCCGACAATAAACGCCGTCGTGGCAATGGATGTGGAAGGCGCTCGCCGCCGCGCCGCCGCCGCCGACGAGGCCCTTGCAAATGGTGAGATCTGGGGGCCTCTGCATGGATTACCCATGACGGTCAAGGATTCTTTCGAAGTCGTCGGCATGCCCTGCACCTCCGGCGCCCCCGAGCTCAGACAGCACCAGCCGGCTGCGAACGCCGATGCGGTACAGTCCTTGATAGACGCCGGGGCCATCGTTTTTGGTAAAACCAACATGCCCCTTTACGGCGCCGATATTCAAACCTACAATAGCGTCTATGGCCAAACCAACAACCCCTGGCGGACGGACCGTACGCCAGGGGGATCTTCCGGCGGAGCCGCAGCTGCCCTGGCGGCCGGTCTGTGCGGGTTGGAAATCGGGAGCGACATCGGCGGCTCGATCCGGACGCCGGCTCATTTTTGCGGCATATTCGGCCACAAACCAAGCTACGGAATTGTGCCCGACCGCGGTCACATCCCGCCACCTCCCGGGATCTTTACCGGGAAGCACATCCTGTCGGTGGATATCCTCGTCAGCGGACCGCTGGCCCGCAGCGCCGACGACCTGGCTTTGGCCATGGAGCTGATTGTCCGGCCGGAAAGGGCGGAGCAAAAAGCCTGGCGCATTAAACTTCCAGTGCCGCGTAGAAAAAGCCTGAAGAAGTATCGTATCGGGCTATGGCTCGATGACCCGGTTTGCCCGGTTGACCGTGGTGTCGGAGATGTAATTCAGAACATGGTGGACGTCCTTGCCAAAAGCGGCGCCCTCATCCGCGATGTCCGGCCCCAAATCGACTTCAACGCCAGCCATCAAATTTTTCTTTCGCTTCTGGCGGCCGTCATGGGTTCCGGGGTTCCCCGAGCCATGTTCAATAAATGGCTGGAAGCCGCTGAAAAATTGGCCGCGGATGACCAAAGCTATATGGCCAGTCATATTCGCGGTGCTACCCAGTTGCATCTCAGCTGGATTCGCAATGACGTGATCCGTCAGATTCTGCGCCAGAAGTGGGCCGAATTTTTTGAAACCTGTGATGTGCTGATCTGTCCGCCGGCGCCCGTCGCCGCGGTTCCCCATGATCATCAGCACCTTTATGATCGAACCCTGGTGGTCAACGGTGAAGAGCGACCTTATATGGATTTGATGGCCTGGGCCGGACTGGCGGGAGTGTCCTATCTGCCGGCGACCGTCGTCCCGGTCGGTGTGAACCCGGAAGGACTACCCGTCGGCATCCAGATCATTGGTCCTTATCTGGAGGACCGTACAACGATTCACGTGGCCAAACTGATATCGGAGATAACCGGAGGCTTCCGGCCGCCGCCCGGCTTTTAAAAAGTGCCTGAACGAAAAGTCCTTATTCTCCCTCTCCCTTGACGGGACAGGGTTGGGGTGAGGGTGAATGGAAGAGGATTTCAATCAATTGCACCCCTCTCCTTGATCCCCTTCCACGAGGGGATGGGAAAGATGAGGTTTTCGATCAGGCACTATATAGTAAGGACGGTTGATTTCGAATCGCGAAACGAGAGCAGGTGATGAGTATGTCCGCACCCATCATGCGAACTGGAAAAGGAGACGGCATTGATCTGCAGATCGCCGTGTGGCAAGGTCAGGGCGGGAAGGATGTGCTCTGTATTCACGGATTGACCGCCAATTGCCGCTGCTGGGACCTCATGGCCGAGACCATCGCGCCGCCCCATCGGGTAATCGCTTTTGATTTACGGGGGCGCGGCAATTCAGACAAACCGTCTGAAGGATATTCCGCGGAACATCATTGCCGGGATATTCTGTCCCTGTTGGACAACCTGGAACTCACGAAGCCGGTACTCCTAGGGCATTCCCTGGGGGCCCTGCTTGCGCTCACATTCGCCGCCCGGTATCCCCGGCGGGTGGATCGAATTGTCTTGCTGGATGGCGGCGGCGTCCTGTCGGAAGAGCATCGCGCGAAAGTGTTCAGTGGCATCAAACCGTCCCTGGATCGGCTGGGGAAGGTCTACCCTTCCGTGGACAGTTACCTGGAAGTCTTGAAAAAGGCGCCGTTTTTTCAACCCTGGTCGCCGCATCTGGAAACCTATTTTCGGTATGAGATCGAAACCGAAACCGAAACGAACGGCGTGCGCTCCAAAATTCAGCCCGCCCACATCCTGGAAGAAATCACCAATATGCAAGCCGTCGATCCAGCGGAGCTGTATCCCCGGATTACCTGTCCTGTACTGATCGTGCGCGCCACAAAAGGCATGCTGACGACCGATGATATCCTGCTGCCGACAGAAACCGTCCGGAACATGATGCAGGCTCTTTCACGGGCGAGATGCGTCGATATCGAAGGCGCCGATCATTACGGCATCCTTTTCCGGCAAAGCTTCGTTCGCGATCAGGCCGTTACCTCTTTTTTACAATCGAACGGATCGTACTCATGAAACTGCATCTGTATTCCTTTCCCAAATGTAATGCCCTGTTTTACGGTATATTGTTGGCGCCGCTTCTTCTATTTCTTTGCGTTCCGGCGACCCTCGCTGAAACGGAGACGGCGGTGAAAAAGCTGGTGGTCATCGGTGTGAAAAATGACGTTGACCGGCCTGAATTGAACAATCAGCTGATCGGATACGGGATCTCCTCACTACTCCTGCAGAAACTTTTCGATACCGGAAGGTATGTCCCAATCGAGAACAATCCGGAAATCATTGAGGCCATCAATGAAATGATTCAACGCCAGTGGGCGGGCAAGGAACAATTTTATGGCCCGGACGATGCACGGCGAATTTCAAAGGACCTGCGTTCCGATGCGGTTGCGTATGCGAAAATCATCAAATGTGCCACCAGCCGTTCAAAAGGCATGTTCGGACCCTTCTCCAAAGCCCGCACCATGGTGACAGTTGAAATCGAGATATTCCTGCAGGAAAAGGATGAAGAAATAAAAGTCGCCCGGGGAGAAGGGGAGGCGGCGACCAATTCTTCCTCTATGTTTTATGCAGTCCGGGACGATAAAATATATTTTGATCAAACCGCGCTGGGACAGGCCACCCAAAAAGCGATCGACGCGGCGGTGGAGGAATTGCGGTAGCGGTTGCGCGACTATTCCAGGCGTTGAATCATCGTGAAGACGGCGGATTCGACGGCGACTTGGCTGGCCTCACCCCAGTCCATTCCGTATTTAATGGCGGAAGCCGGAATATATTCCAATGTTTCCAGATCAACCATCCGTATCTGTACACCTACCCTGACTCGCGGGATCGTCGATTTGCTGAAGCCGGAGATCGTCTCCTCCTTGCCCTCCGAATAGTCGAACACCTCGCCATACACGACTTTTTTGGCTCCCAGCATTTTCCCGATGTTGATCGCGTATTCCTTGTCCACGAGTCCCATCATGCTCATTTTTTGGCGTTCGAACATGTCCTTGATCACCGACTTCTTATCCTCCACAAAGCGGAACCGTCCGGTCTGGTATAGCGCATCCGACAGCACATTGTGGATACCCAGGCCGACCGATTTTTCAAGCAGATGGGGGTAGCGCTTGGCAGTTGTTTCCGATAGTCCCATTGGAAGAACGGCAAGGGGCGTTTTGGGTCCCGAGTAATGGGGATAAACAATCGGTTGCTTTTGAGTATTCGCCAGCTCACTCTCGGGAATGTCCGGTTTTGTCGTAGCGCAGGACAGCAGGAAGAAAACCGAAAAAAAAATCATCGTAAAAACTCGTTTGGGCCGCGGAAGTTCTTCTTGAAAAGCAAATCGCAGAATGGTATACATTTGCAGTATTATCCTTTTTTTGTACCAACCGATTATGCCCTTGCATAATCAATTTTTTTCAATCTTTGTACAAGGAATTTCATTCAATCATAATTCTATAACAGCAAATTTAAAAATCCCACAACAATTTGAATCTGAATCTACCAGAGAAAAGTGGATTTGAAAACGTCAATAAATGAAAATTCATAAAGAATTTTTAGGGGATCTCGATTCTGGATAGTACGTCAATAGCCGTTCATAAGTAGTTGTATTCAATTATAGAAAGCCAAAAATGACAATTGAGATGGGAGGGCGAGAATGAACAGTCTGTTAAAGCGATGCCTGATGTACACAATTTTGATTATCGTAGGTATTTGGCCGAGCATGGTCAAGGCGGAAGATTTCTTCGACATCATCGATTACAACGTGAACGGCTCAGGTTCACAAAAAACCATTGAGCCGGTGATATATGACTCCAGAATCACCGCCGGATGGAATGATGCGAATCTGGACGGAGCTTGGAACGAAGGTGAATTGATGACCCAATCTCTCAAAATCTATGATCGAAAAGGAAATCTGAAGCTGGAGACACCTGGGACGATTACCAGTCGAGCACAATTGCAAGCCTGGGCCGAGGAAAATGCGGATGCAATCCTCAATATTCTTTTTCCCGGAGGGATTGCCACGGCGATGGGGATAACCGATGATGCCATCATGTCCCAGGGGTTGTTTTCCGGGCGAATATTGAAATCGGCGGTGCCGGCTTCCAAAAAGGATCAGATCGAAAAATTGAACAACGACTTCAAGGGCGCCCTTGAATACATTTCGCTGGATGTCAACAACAATGACGGCAAAGCCGGTTCCGCCATGCTGGGATATTCGCATAATTCGGAAAGCGGCCTTGAACTCGGCTTTATTCTTCCCTATCGATACGCTTCCATTGACGATGAGATCAACTCATCATCCAATTTCATCGGTTTGGATCTATATGGAAAATATCCGGTGATGAGGGGTGACAGTATTACGTGGAATGTGGGCCTCGATATCCTGGGGGATGTCTTTTATTTGAAGTCCGATGTGATCGAACACTCCGGCAACCTGAAATACGGCGGCGGCGTGTTCACATCCCTGGAGAAGCAATTCCAGTTCGGCGGATGTCTGAGCGCGGGTGTGGATTATAAAATCACCAAAGCGAATCTGAATTCGAGCCTGCTGGATACGGAAAACGAATTTTTGAAAAAAGCCGTCGATTGGCTGAACGATATGGGGCCGGTTCAAACACTGTCCTATGGGTTCAATTTTGGTGTTCCCATCGGAGACTCCTTCGCCGTCAATCTGGAAGTGATTCGCTCCAATTTTATCAGCGATGATATTCCGAGCGATAGAAACGCCCAGACATTTACCGGCCTCTCTTGTTCCTATTTCCCTTCGGAAGCGTTTGAGCTCAACCTTGGCATTCATAAAACTTTCGAACTGTCGGATATCGATGCAACCGGGATCACGCTGGGAACCATTTATCGGTATTAAGGTATGGCCGAGCAGGTCTTTTGCTCCTGACTGCGTTTCGGGAGTTTTCCTCGGTTAGGAGGGGGAAAACTCCAGGCGCAGCAACTGCTCACGGCTGATCAGGCCTTTGAAGCGCCCGTCGGCATCCAATACCGGAAGACGCTTGATCCCTTTTTCCGTCATGATGTGAATCGCCTCGTCCAGAAGGGTTTCCTCCAAAACCGTTACGAGATTTTTCTGCATCACTTCGGCGGCGCTTTTTTTCAGCAGTTCCCGTTTCAGTCCGTCATCGGGCTGAGATTTACCCTGGTGCGACGCCCAGGCCGAGAGATACGCCCAAATTCCCTTGGGATGACGGGCGAAAGCGGAAAGTAGATCGCGGTCCGAGATCATTCCCAAAAATCGACCGGCGGTATCGACTACCGCCACCCGCTGGATCTGATCGGCATCGATCATGCCGATCACTTCCGAAAGAGGCGTGTCCGGCAAGACGCTGCGGGTATCGCGATGCATGATATCGGACACCAACCGCAGATCGGCAATCGCGATATTGCGCCGTCGCAGAGCTTGCCGGTGGGGAAAATCCCTGGATACGGTCTGGAACAGATCGATCCGCGACAGCATCCCGGTCAATCTTCCTCCTTCGTCGGTCACCGGCATGCGCTTCACATTTTTTCGGATCATTGTATGGACGGCCTCCGTCACCAGCGCCTCCGCGCCGATGCTGACCACCGGTGCGGACATGATTTCTTCGGCGCGTTTTGCGGACAGGCTTTTCAGAATCGTATCCATCACCTGTGGGTCCGTGGCGGTGATCAACCCGATTCGGAGGGGCATGTTTGCGCGATAGATCAAGTCCGTTTGGGTAATGATGCCCACCGGTCGGCCCTTGTCATCCACCACCGGTACGCCGCGGAAGCCGGCATGACAAAGCAGGCGCGCTATGTCGCTGACCTTGGCTTTTTTCGATACGGCTTTGGGGGAGGATGTCATGATGTCCTGAACACGCAGATGACCGGGAATCAGTGACCGACGGATTTGATAGCTGTGAACGGTGACCTCCCGCGTGGTGACGATTCCTTCGGAGACCAGGGTCTCGATCTCCGGTAATACGCGCGCCACCTCCGAGGAAGGCATCAAGATTTCAACTTTCAGGGGCATATTGTAGGACAAGGCCAAAATGTTCTGTGTGGCCCGTTCCCCATTCTCATAGCAAGCATCCGTCCCTTTCAGGATCATGCAACGCGCACCGATTTTCAAGCCGCGGATATAGTCCACAAGGGCTTCCGCCATGGATTTGCGACCGACTCGCGCACTTTCATCGGTAAATACTTCAATCATGCTGTAGTGGAAGGACATGGATGTTATCTACCCCCCAATAATCTTTCGATAACCCACATGCCCGCCAGCACCAAGGTGATGCCAAGGATGGTGTTCACCAATATGTTCAAGCAGGCCGTCGTCAGGTCTCCGCCACGAAACGCCTGAACGGATTCCAGGGCGTATGTGGAAAATGTGGTCAGGGACCCCAGGAAGCCCGTTATGAAAAACAACCGTGCGGCGGGACCGAACAACTGGGTGCGATCCGCCATCGCAAAAGCTCCGCCGATCAAAAAGCAGCCGATCATGTTGGCGGCCAGGGTTCCCATGGGAAAGCGACCACTCATATAGGTGGCCGTTACCCAGGAAAGACCGAATCGGCAGACGGCGCCGATACATCCCCCTGCCATGACCATCAGGATGGATTTCATTACTCTTTCTCAGGCATGCGTATTCATCAATTCTTCAATTTCTTCCGGTTCGATGGGTATCTCGCGCGTCAGGTCAACGGGACCCGACCGCGTCACCAGAATATCGTTTTCGAGGCGGATTCCGATTCCTTCCTCGCGAATGTAAATACCCGGCTCGCAGGTAAGCACCATTCCGTCCGTCAATGGTTGGTTCCGATTCCCACTATCATGAACATCGAGACCCAAATGATGGGAAACGCCGTGCATGAAATATTTTCCGTAAAGGGGTGTCTCCTTGGATTGCTGCTTAACCTCGCCACGCTGCAACAAGCCGAGGCGGATGAGTTCCCCCTCCATGTATTTTCCCACTCGTCGCTGATGTTGCTCCAGGGTAATCCCGGGTTGAAGCTCCTGAATCGCTGCGCGTTGAACCCGCAATACGGATTCATATACGTCGCGTTGTCGGGGGGTGAAACGACCGTTCACCGGCAGTGTCCGGGTAACATCGGCGGCATAATTTGCGTATTCCGCACCCATATCGATCAATACCAAGTCGCCGTCCCGGCATTGGTGATGATTTTTGACATAATGCAGCACGCATGCGTTGGCGCCGGAAGCCACGATCGGTTCGAAGGCTGGGCCCCGTGAACGGCGGCGGATATATTCATGTACGATTTCGGCTTCGATCTCAAATTCCCAGACACCGGGGCGAATGAACGCAAGCAGTCGCCGAAAACCCATCTCCGTGATCTTGCAAGCCTGGGAGATCAGGTCCACTTCTACGTCTGATTTGATTGCCCGCAGGTGATGCATTTTTGGCGCCAGACGTTCGTAATGGTGCAGGGGAAACACTCGCCGGCACCAACTCAGAAACCGCAAATCACGCGTCTCCACCAGAGAATCCGCTCGTAAATGCTCATTGGTGTTGAGATAAATATATTCGGAGGCGATCACCAGTGGTCGAAGTATTTTTTCAAACATACTCATCCAGTAGACCGTTTGGATACCGGAAACCGTCGTCGCCTCTTCCCGGGAATATTTCTCTCCTTCCCATAGCGCTATTTCCGAATTCGTTTCCGGAATGAACAAAATTTCCCGGTGTTTTTTATCTTCGGCGTTCGGACAAAGCACTAGAATGCAGTTCGGCTGATCAATGCCGCACAGATGGAAAAAATCGGTCTGTTGGATAAAAGGGCGTGTGCCGTCTCCGCTGGTGGGGGCGACATCATTGGTGTTCAGAATCGCAATCGCTTTCGGTTTGAGATGCTGGACCAACCGGTTGCGATTGGTGATGAAAAGCGATGAATCAACAGGAGAGTATCGCATGCGGATTACGGGAGCAGTTCCCGGATGGCTGAAATCAAGTCATTTTGGGCGATCGGCTTGGCAAAAGTACGGGCGGCGCCCAGTTTTTTGGCCAGGTTAAGATAATCCCTCGGTTCGTTGCGTCCCCCTCCGGACATGGCGATGATTTTGACGCCGGGACACAAGCGTTTCATTTCAATGATGGTTTCAAGTCCTTCTTTTTCAGGCATAATGATGTCCGTAATAATTAGGTCCGCCGGATTTTTTTGTTGCAGCTGGAGGGCTGCTTTGCCGTCCGGTGCGTCGGAAACCGTGAGTCCGATGCGTTCGAGCATCTGACGGAGCATGGCGCGAATCTGCGGCTCATCATCGATAATCAGGACATGCGGCATGGCGGATCTGCCTTTCGGATAGGAATCATATTTTACGTTACTATACCAGAGCCGTATCGAGAAGGTCAAACTGAATCATCCGTCTATGGACGGGGAGGTCGTTTTTGTAACGCGGCCTCGAGGGCCGCCATGTGCTCCTCACTGTGATGGCACAGCGCCTGACACGCGGCCGATTGCTCCAGAAGATGTGGCAGCGTCATATACTGCCCCATATATAGCAGCCGCTTGGACATCCGGAGAGCCCCGGCCGGTTTGTCCGCGATTTTTGCCGCCAGCGTTCGGGCGCTTTGGAGCAGGGTTTCATGGTCGACGACCTGGTTTACCAGACCAATGCTCAATGCCTTTTCGGCGTCGACTACTTCCCCGGTGAAGGTGAGTTCGCATGCCCTGGCCATCCCGATGATCCGGGGCAGGAAGTAGGCCCCGCCGTCTCCCGGTATCAGGCCGACGTTTAAAAAGGTCTCCCCGAACTTGGCCCGGTCGGAAGCGATGCGCATGTCACACATGAGCGCCAGATCGCATCCAGCACCGATGGCCGGGCCGTTGACCGCTGCAATGGTAGGCACCTCGACGCCATGGACGGCGAGGGGAATGCGTTGCACATTGCGGCGATAGTTTTCCATGATTTGCATGGGAGAACCGCCGAACATTCCGGTTTTCGCGTGCATGTCCTTAATGTTGCCGCCGGCGGAAAAGGCCGGATCCTTTCCGGTGATGACAAGCACCTTGATGTCCATGTCATGGTTTACCCGGCGACAGGCGGATTCCACTTCGGCGATGATATCGGCGCCGGTGATGGTGTTACGAATTTCCGGCAGATTCAGGGTGAGCGTGGCGACATGTCGATCGGTCTGAAACAAAATGGTTTTAAAATCCATATGGTTGACTCCCTGATTGCGGCTCAAAAGGTTGCGATCACCATCGTTACGGCCTCCAGACATCCGGTGTAAACTGTAGGGTGGCGAAATGATCCTCGAGGGTTTCCTCCCGGCGAATCAGTTCGATTTCGCCGTCAACCCGTAGCAACAGCTCCTTGGGTCTCAGTCGTCCATTGTAATTGAATCCCATGGCATGACCGTGGGCGCCGGTGTCATGAATTACCAGCAGATCCCCTGCGGAAATCGGCGGCAGCCATCTCTGGATAGCGAATTTGTCGTTGTTCTCACAAAGCGCACCGACCACATCGACCTGCTCCTTGATCGGGGCATCCGGCTTCCCGTGAACGGTAATTTCATGATAGGCGCCGTACATGGCCGGTCGCATCAAGGCAGACATGCTGGCATCCACGCCGATGTATTTTCGGTACGTATTTTTTTCATTGATGGCGGTGGTGACCAGCACGCCGTGTGGCCCGGTCATGTATCGTCCACTTTCGATGAAGAGCGCCGGTGCATATCCGTTTTTCTCGCCGAAGGCATCAAAGCAGTCGGCGGTTTCACGACCCAGGGCGGCAATATCCAGAGGGGCGTGGTCCGGTGTATACGGGATTCCGAATCCGCCACCGATATTGACGAATTCAAATCGAATCCCCAAGGCCTCGGTGATATATTCGGCCAGATTCAGGATCATGGTGACGGTTTCCACCATGTATCGATAATTCAATTCGTTGGAAACCAGCATGGTGTGGATGCCGAAGCGCACGGCGCCGCGATCCCGGGCCTTTCGGTAGGCTTCGATGACCTGATCGTGGTGAAGCCCGTATTTTGCTTCAACGGGATTACCGATAATGTGATTGCCGCTGCGTCGCGGACCCGGATTGTAACGAAAGCAGACCATCTCCGGCATTTCCGGCAATTTTTCCAACAAGGAGATATCATCCAGATTGATGATGGCACCGCCGCCGGCCAGGGCATAATCGAACTCCGCCGGGCTGGTATTGTTGGAAGTGAACATGATATCCGATGCGCCGGCGCCCACCATTCGGCTGAGCGCGACTTCGGCGATGGAGCTGCAATCGAATCCGAACCCCAGGTCCTTGATGATGTGAAGGATGCTCGGATTGGGCAGGGCTTTCACCGCATAATACTCCCGAAACCCCCGGATTCGGCTGAATGCCGCCGTCAGTTCCATTCCGGTGACACGGATTCCGGTCTCGTCATAGATATGAAAAGGGGTCCCGAAATGGGCCGCGGCCTGCTCCAAAACCGGGGTCAGGCGGTTGTGAAAATCGTTACTCATGGGCATGGAACCAAATCTCCTTGCAAGTGAATCATAAAGGCCGCTTACTCCTCCTGTTGCGTCAGGACCGTCGAAGGGTTTCCATGCAACGGGATTTTAGCGGTTTCTTTTTGGGTGGACAACACAATATGGGTTTTATGGGAACGCACCGGGGCGGCGATCAGGATTTTTTCTCGCAACAAGCGTTCCAACTCCTGCGGGTTCGCCGTCCGCACTTTCAGTAAATAACCGTCCAGACCGGAAATGAAATGGACCTCTTGCACCTCCGGCAGGGCGGAAAAGGCCCGACCCCAATCCATCGGCTGTTCGGCAGGGTCGATCTGCAAAAACAGGAAAGCGACCAGACTGCGGTGAAAATACTCCGGATTCAGACGAACTTCGTATCCATCGATGACACCCTGCTTTTCCAGTTTGCGAATCCGTTCCAGGACCGCCGAGGGTGCCATGCCCACCTGCCTGGCGACTTCGACGTTGGGAATACGCGCCTGTTCCTGTAGAATGTTCAGTATTTTAATGCTAATCTCGTCTATCATTCTTAATAATCCGTATATTTCAGACTAATAGTCTTAAAAATTGGCAATGTCAAGAATTATTCAGGTCAATTTGCCGGCGATGGCCGTCCAGCCTTCCCGACGTTGTTGCTCCAGAATCCGGAACCCGTGTTTCTCCATTTTGGTCGCGACAGTCGCTCCCCGCTCCTCGGCAATCCCGGAGCAGATCAAAATGCCGCCTTCCGATAATGCGAACGGAATGGACTCCAGCAGGGTCAGGATAACCTCTGAAAGAATGTTGGCGGCCACCAGGTGGTACCGGCGAGAAACATTCCCAATCAGATCTCCGGTCATGACTGAAAAATGGGGCGGATGGATATGGTTCAGGGTAAGATTGTCGGCAGCAATGGCCACCGCCGTTTCATCTCGATCGATGCCCAAGCCGCTTTTGGCGCCTAATTTGGCTGCGGCAATCATCAGAATACCGGATCCCGTCCCCACATCCAGAAAATCGTCACCCGGCTGGAGATAGTGTTCGATCAGACGGATGCACATGGCGGTTGTCGGATGAGTGCCGGTTCCGAAGGCCATGCCCGGATCGATTTCCAGCAGGATATCCCCGGGGGCTGGATCGAATTCCCGCCAGGTCGGTTTGACCACGATGCGGTCGGTAATCCTTTCGGGCCAGAAAAATTCCTTCCAGGTCTCGGCCCAATCTTCTTCATCCACTTGGCGATACTGTACCCGGGTGGCAATATGCTCTCTGTCGGCCAGATGCTTCAAGGAAGCTTCCAGCTGCAGGCGACGGCTCTCGAACAACTCGTTCATCGCAAAGTATCCGATCACGGCATAATGGGTCGGTCGGGGCAAGGCGTCTTCGCCCCAACCTTCGGCCGGTTCCTCGGACGGGTCTTCGATGCAGAGCCCCTGCAGGCCGAATTCATCAAACGTATCTGCAATCAATTCAACGGCCGACTGGGGCGAGTCGCCTTCATAAACGACCTTTGCTTCAATCCATTTCATCCAACAATCCTTTCCGATGTCATTTCGCTGTTATCCCTTATCCTATCAAAATGGCGTGACGTCAAGGGAGGTGGTTGGTGGAAAAAGCCTCTTTCGGTAATCCTGCTCGCTTGACGGATCGGGTTCGCCTGGATTATGAGGAGGGGAAAGACATTCGATTCACGCAAGGGAGGAGATACGGTCATCGAAAAAAGTGCTGCTGAGGAGGCGGCGGAATTCATCCGCAACGAAATCGGGACACCGCCCCGGGTGGGTATTCTGACGGGTACGGGACTGGGAGACGTTGCCGCCGGAATGACGGGAACTCACACCGTCGATTATGCGGATATTCCCCATTTCCCGGCCGCGACCGTGGCGGGTCATGATGGCAAGCTGCTTTCCGGAAAGATATCCCGTAAAACCGTTTTGGTCATGCGGGGACGTTTTCATCTGTATGAGGGGTACAGTCCGCGCCAGGTTGTATTCCCCATCCGTGTCATGCAGGTTCTCGGCGTCGACACGCTGATCCTCTTGAATGCGGCAGGCGGGCTGAATCCCTGTTTTCGGGAAGGGGACATCATGGTCATTTCCGATCACATCAATCTGACGGGGTGCAATCCGTTGATGGGCCCCAACGAGGATACCTGGGGCATTCGATTCCCGGATATGAGCGCCGTTTATGACCACCGTCTGCGGTTGCTCGCCGTTACCGTAGCGTCTGAATATGGTATCCATCTGCGTCAAGGGGTTTATGCCGGCCTGCTGGGGCCTTCTCTGGAAACGCCTGCGGAAACGAGGTACCTGCGCACCATGGGAGCCGACGCCGTCGGTTTTTCAACCATCCAGGAATCCATTGCGGCGGTCCATGCGGGTTTCCGTATTCTGGGGCTTTCCATCATCACCAATCTGAATGATCCGGAACGGCCGTCGAAGACGACGCTGGAAGGCGTAATCCAGGTCGCCCGGCGAACGGCGTGCTCCGTTGCACCGATTCTGGATACCATCGTGGAGCGCATCGATGAGCCGACATGCTGATTTCCTGGTCAATAACGGCAGGGTTTTAACCAATGCGCCGCCCGGGGCGATGATCGACAGCGGCGCCGTCGCCATCCGGGATGACCGTATCGTCGCGGTGGGAACCGGCGTGGAAACGAAGGGCTGGACCGCATCGGAAACCATCGATGCCTGCGGCGGCATCATCATGCCGGGCCTCGTCAATACCCATACCCATATGCCCATGTCCCTTTTCCGTGGATTGGCGGATGATCTTCCCTTACTGACCTGGCTGAATGACTATATTTTTCCGGCCGAGGCTGCCCGGATCAATCCGCAAACGGTGGAAATCGGCACCCGGCTTTCCATTGCCGAAATGCTGTTGTCCGGCACAACCACTTGTTGCGATGGTTATTTTCATGAGGACCGTGTTGCGGCCGTTGCCAAAGAGACCGGCATCCGGGCGGTTTTGGGGCACGGGGTGATCGATTGTCCGGCCCCCGGTGTTCCTGACCCGCGTGAAAACGTTCAGCGGGCCATGGACTTTGCCGACACCTGGCACCGGCGTCACCCGACCATTACGCCCTCCATTTTCTGCCATTCCCCATATATGTGTTCGGCGGAAACGCTTCAGAAGGCAAAAGCGGCGGCCCGGGAAAGAGGGCTCCTTTTTCAGATCCATGTAGCGGAAACCGGAACCGAGGTCGAACGGATACGGGCCGAGCAGGGCGTATCCCCGGTTCAGTACCTCGATCGACTGGGAATTCTTGATCCGATGACCCTGCTGGTGCATGCCGTGTGGCTCGATGATCGTGATATTGAGCGAGTCGCCCAGCGAGGTGCAACGATTTCCCACAATCCGGAAAGCAATATGAAGCTTGCATCGGGAATCGCCCCGGTGCCGTCTTTTTTGGAAGCAGGCGTTTCGGTCGGCCTCGGCACGGACGGTTGCGCCAGCAACAACGATCTGGATCTGTTCGGGGAAATGGATACGGCCGCCAAACTGCATAAGGTCAGCCGTCTGGATCCAACATTGCTCAGCGCCCTGGAGGTCTTGACTATGGCAACGATCGGGGGAGCCGACGCCATCGGGCTGGCTCGGGAGATTGGGTCTCTTGAAGTGGGTAAACAGGCGGATCTGGTCGTCATCGACACCCACAAACCCCATCTGACGCCCATGTATCATCCCATATCGCATCTCGTTTATGCGGTGCGAGGGTCTGATGTCCGGGATGTGTTCGTCGCCGGGAAAATGCTGGTGAAAAATCGTTCCCTGTTGACAATCGATATGGACGATCTTTTCCGGAGTATATACCGATTTACAGGCTGAACGATCGCGGGATGCGCACCGCGCCTACATTTTTCCAAGCGGTCGGGTAAACGTGAACATGGCCGGATTGACGATCATTTTTTTAGCCGCCATGGAAACAGTGCCGCTCGGGGCGGAAAAAGGCAGGGCGACCACAAAAATCGCACTGCCGAAGACCAGCGACGCAAGCCCCAGCGGCCTCGCGATCAGCGTGTCGGCGACCATGGCCCCGGCGTCCGGATCATTCGCCGCCGTTTTCGCAATGGCGCTGCCGCCAACAGACACCAGCAAAACCACCACCAACACCAATGCCATGTTTCTCATGATTCGTTTGGGGAGACACATTTTTCTCTTTCCCGATTTCCATAAAAGGGTCGCCGTTTCACGGCTGTCATCCGTAAGGATTGCTGCTCGGCCGCAGATGGATTTTATGTCAAATATATATAAAGGTGAACATGCGGCTTGTCAAGTGAGGCGTGGTCTCGGGAAGAAAAACCGCTTATTGACACCGAACGATTTTTACGGTAGTTCATCCGTGCTAGCGATGTTTTTTTACAGCCACGAGTTAGGAAAAAAATAATGATTATAGGGCTGGATGTCGGCGGTACCCATACGGATGTCGTGTTGCTTGATCAGGAGAACCTGGTCAATGAAATCAAGGTTCGAACCGATTCATCGGATTTATTCCAAAGCGTGTTGGAGGGGCTGGAACGGATCACCGCCGGCGTGGACCCAAAGAAAATCGAACGGGTGGTTCTCAGCACGACGCTGACCACCAATGCGATTGTGCAGGGCGCCATGCCGAATGTCGGGATGATTGTCTCCAGCGGCCCCGGCATTGATCCGGAATATTTTCGCACCAATGAACAGTATTATCCGGTGGCCGGATCCATCGACCATCGCGGCCGACGAATCACGCCGGTAGATCCGGAGCAAATCAAGGCCGTCGGCAGGACCCTTGCCGCCGCCGGCGTTCGCCACGTGGGTGTGATTGGAAAATTCTCCGCCCGAAATCCGAGTCATGAGCTGGAAATCAGGAGAATCCTGCGCGATCATTTCGAGCATATCTTTTTGGGGCACCGCATTTCCGGCAATCTCAACTTTCCCCGCCGCATCGCAACAACCTTTCTGAATGCGGCCGTATACCCGATTCACAAACAGTTCTTCACAGCGGTCAAACGGTCCCTGGATCGTCATGGTCTGAAAGTACCGATCCATATTCTCAAGGCCGACGGCGGCACCATGAGTTTTGAATATTCCATTGATTTTCCGGGCCAGACCATTCTTTCCGGACCTGCGGCCAGTGTCATGGGCGCTTGCGCCTTCGCACCGACGGATGAAGATGTCATCGTCCTGGATATCGGCGGAACCACCACCGACATGGCGGTACTGATCGGCGGCGCTCCCTTGCTCGATCCTTTCGGTATCGAACTCTGCGGGTATAAAACCCTGATTCGTTCCCTGAGCACCCGGTCCATAGGAGTGGGGGGCGACAGTGTCGTGCGTGTTCTCCGGGGGGAATTGTGTGTCGGACCGGACCGATGCGGCTCGGCCATGGGATACGGCGGTCCGGCGCCTACACCCACGGACGCCCTGATGGCACTCGATATCGTAACGGATGGTGAAAAAGCGAGATCCATTGCGGGGCTCGAACCCCTGGCCGCGAACCTTGGAATTACCGTGGAGGAAATTTCGAATCGTATTTTCGACCTCGCATGCGCCAAGATTTTATCGGAAGCCGGCGGAATGGTGGAGCAGATCAATGCCAAACCCGTATACACCATCCATGAATTGCGGGAAGGGTATCGGGTGGACCCGAAAAAAATGATGGTGCTGGGCGGACCGGCGCCCTATTTTGCAAAGCGGCTCGCCCAAAACAGCCGCTATGAAGTCAGTACGGTCCCCAAATGGAAAGTGGCGAACGCTATCGGAGCGGCCCTGGCCCGTGCCACCTGCGAGGTCACGTTATTCGCCGACACCGAGCGGGGGATTCTGACCGCCCCGGAAGAAAAATTCAAGAAGAACATTACAAAGGATTTCAGCAGGGAACAGGCGGTTGAAAAAGCCTTTGAACTGTTGAAAGAGAAAGCCTACGTCAGAGGAGCCAGCGCCCAGGATCTTGAAATGGAGCTGCTGGAAGACCTCCAGTTCAACATGGTAAGGGGTTTTGATACCACTGGGAAGAATATTCGCATCAAGGCCCAGGTCAAACCGGGACTGATTCACGGATATGGAGCGGTGGCCAAAAAGCTGTCGGAGAACGCCGGCCGATAGGATCCCGATGACGATACGGGCAAACGGCCCGATGGATGTATATGGCAAGTATTGCCGGAGATCGCAGATGATTAAAACCAAAAACCGCACCGGCTTGGTCTTCTTCCCCGCCTTCGACTGGGCCATCGATCCCACCCATCCGGAACGGGAAGAACGGCTCCTTTATACCCAGGATCAGGTCTTTGAAGAAGGGATATTCGATATCGACGGCATCATCGAATATAAACCGGACCTGGTAACGGTAAAGGATATTCAGCGGACTCATTTTTGCGTACCCGATGTCTGGTCCGTCACCACCGAGTCCCATTTCATCAGCGCCGGTGGCGCAAAGACCATCGGCATGGCCGTAATGGAAAAAAAGATCGAACGCGGATTCGCGTTGGTCCGGCCCCCCGGACACCACGCCATGCGGGTTGTGCACGGCTGCAGGGGTTTCTGTAACATCAATATCGAAGCCGTCATGATCGAATATCTGCGAAAAGCCTACGGTATCAAACGGGTTGCCATCGTGGATACGGATTGTCACCATGGTGACGGCACCCAGGACCTGTACTGGCATGATCCCGACACCCTTTTTATCTCCCTTCATCAGGACGGCCGCACCCTTTATCCCGGCACCGGTTTCGTCAACGAACTCGGCGGCCCCAATGCCTTCGGCACCACCATCAATATTCCGTTGCCCCCCTATACCGCGGAAGAGGGTTTTCTTTATACCATCGAAAAAGTGGTTCTGCCGATTCTCGCGGATTTCAAGCCGGAACTGATCGTCAACTCGGCCGGCCAGGATAACCATTACTCCGATCCCATTACCAACATGAATTTTTCCGCCCAGGGATATGCCCGTCTGACCGATTTGCTGAAAGCCGATATCGCCGTCCTGGAGGGCGGATACGCCATCGAGGGGGCGCTGCCCTATGTGAATGCCGGTATAATTCTGGCAATGGCCGGACTCGATTACAGTCATATCCATGAGCCGGATTACGATCCGGACCGAATTCATCAGGCCCGCAGCGTCACCCAGCAGATCAAGGAGATCGGCGACAAGGTGCTAAACTATTGGCGGGAGCGGGAAAGAATACAGGAAAGAATGCGTCCGGCCGGGCCTTTCATCGAGCGTATCCGTAGAATTTTTTATGATACGGACGGTATCAGCGAAACACAAAAAGAAAAAATCCGCATCTGTACGGACTGCGGCGGCGCCCTGCGCATTCATTCGGAAACGGATACGGGCGCCAATATACTGGCAATTCACATCCCCATACACGCCTGTCGCGCCTGCCGAGAAACCGGCTACCGATGGTATGGGGAGGCCGGCGGTGGTGATTATCAGATCGTTTATCTGCAGGACCGGCCCAAGGATGAATACCTGGTAAAATAGTTGGCAATTGTAACGGAAAAACCCCCCCATATCGTTTCGTGTCAGAATCTGACCCTGCGGGCGCGTGTCCTTCAGGCGATTCGCCATTTTTTTTCCCGTTGTGATTTTCTGGAAGTCGAAACCCCTTGCCGGATACCGGCGCCGGCTCCGGAGGCCTATATTTCGGCTCCCCCAGCCGGTGACTGGTTTTTGCATACCTCCCCGGAACTCTGCATGAAACGGCTTCTGGCCGGTGGTATTCCCCGCCTTTTCCAGATTTGCAGATGTTTCCGGCAGGGCGAACGGGGTGATCGGCATCTTCCGGAATTCACCCTGCTGGAATGGTATGCCGCCCATATGGACTACCACGGGATGATGAAACAAACGGAAGATCTGATCCGGGAGATTACCGACCGGATCGGTCTGGGCGAACGGATTGCCTATCAGGGATCGGACATCGATCTGTCCCCACCCTGGCCGCGAATGACCGTTGCCGAAGCCTTTCGGCAATTTACCGATTTTTCACCGGAACAAGCCGTGGCGGAAGGTTGCTTCGACGAGCTGATCGGTTGCCGCATTGAACCCCATCTCGGTCTGGAAAAACCGGTTTTTCTGCACGATTACCCGGTCTCACAGGCCGCACTTGCACGGATAAGCCCTGGGAATCAAGCCGTGGCCGAGCGGTTCGAACTCTACATCGGCGGCCTGGAGCTGTGCAATGCGTTTACCGAACTGACCGACCCCATGGAGCAGCGCAGACGGTTTGAAATGCAGCGACGTCAAATGGCAGCGGACGGCCAGAACGTTTATCCCATGCCGGAAAGGTTTTTAGCGGATCTCTTCCGTATGCCTCCAGCCGCCGGCAACGCTCTTGGAATCGATCGCCTCGTCATGCTGCTTGTCGATAGCGCCCGTATCGACGAGGTGGTGACCTTTACCCCAGAAACATTGTAACCATACCCATATGGAAAGGATGATTATGGCTGGAAAAACCCGTTTCATCGACTTGAGCATATCCATCGAAGTGAATCTTCCCAGCGATCCGCCCATGATGATTCCCAAAATAGACTATCTGGATCATGAATCCGGAGCCGAGCAAATGCAAATGTTTTTTCCGGGAGTTAAAAAGGAACAACTACCCGGTGGACTGGGATGGGCCGTGGAATTCGTCTCCCTGACCACCCATTCGGGTACCCACCTGGACGCTCCCTACCATTACCACCCCACCATGGATCATGGGAAACCCGCACTGACAATTGACCAGGTTCCTCTGGAATGGTGTTTCTGCGACGGTGTGGTGCTCGATTTTTCCGCAAAAGCGGATGGCGAAAGAATTACGGCCTTGGATGTGGAAAACGAATTGTCCCGAATCGGCTACCGGCTCAAACCCCTGGATATCGTCCTGATCCGAACAGGAGCGGACAAAGCCTGGGGCAAAGCGGAGTATTTGACCAAAGGCGCGGGCATGACCCGGGAGTCGACCCTTTTTCTCCTGGACCACGGTGTGAAGGTTGTCGGCACGGACGCCTGGTCCTGGGACCGTCCCCTTCCCTTTCTGGCCCAGGAATTTCAGGCCACGGGCGATCCCTCGGTGATCTGGGAAGCACATTTTGCCGGTATCGAAAAGGGATATTGCCATATGGAAAAAATGGCCAATCTGGACAAGATTCCAAGTCCGTATGGATTTCAAGTGTCTTGTTTTCCGGTGCGCATCAAGTCGGCCTCGGCCGCATGGGTCCGGGCGGTTGCCATTGTAACGGAGGATCTTTAGACGGAACGGCACAACCTGTTTGCATTTTCCCGGGAAAAATACTATGCCCATTGCAGTCGGATGGAACTGTTTTTCAGGCCGGTCTTCTTGTGCCGCCAACCACCTTTAATCTCTTGTTCGTTTTGGAGGCGTCTGATGTTGAAACCAAAGCTGCTTGTTCTGTTGCTGGTAACGATCATGTGTTGCACCCTCAGTTCCACCGGTGTTGCCAAGGAAACCGCAAAAAATGTTATCAAGATCGCCACGTTGGCACCCAAAGGTTCCATGTCGGCCAACATGCTGGATGAACTGAATGCCAAAATAATGGAACAGACCAACAACGAAGCGGCCTTTAAGATTTACTACGGGGGTGTGCAGGGGGATGCCCAGGATGTGTTGCGCAAGATCAAGTTCAAACAATTACATGGAGCGATGCTGGCTTCATATGGTCTGGGGCAGATCGCTTCGGATGTTCGGGTAACGGGTCTTCCCTATATTTTCAGAAATTACGAAGAAGTTCGATACGTGCGGGACAAATTGGAAGATCACATGAACAACGCAATGAAAGCGAAGGGATTTGTGGCTCTCGGTTGGTATGACATCGGTTTTGTCTACAGTTTTTCGAAAGTGCCGATTACCTCCGTTGAAATCGCCCGCCAACAGAAATTCTGGGCGCCGGAAGGTGACCCATTGGCTCAAAAGGTTTACGAGGTCATCGGGATTACGCCGGTTTCCCTTTCGATTACGGATGTGCTGACGTCGCTTTCCACGCGCCTGATCGATGCCGCCAGCGCGCCTCCACTTGCGGCGGTCGCATTCCGTTGGTACACGAAATTCAAATACATGACGGAATACCCGTCCACCAACGTACTGGGAGCATTGGTCGTCGACAAGGATATCTTTGATAAAATTTCTCCGGAAAGCCAAGAGAAAATTCTGCGGCTTTGCCGAGAATATTGCCTGAAAATCCAGGACGGCCATCAGAAGGAAAACGAGAAAAGCATTCAGTTGCTGAAGAAATCGGGGATTTCCATTGTGAGAAATCAGGATGACGAAGGGTATCAAAAATTTATCGACGATACGGCCAAGCGGACAATGGATGGTTTGGTCGGAGAATTGTTTTCACAAGAACTTCTCGATCGCACCCTTGGCTATTTGAAGGAATATCGTGATCTGCATCCCGAAAGCGCCGTTGCGCGGATTGAATAGGCTAAAGGAGAATACAATGAAACGACTCTCCCTGGTTTTCCGTTTCGTTCTTTTACTGATGTGTGCCGTTCAACCGCTCGCCTATTCGGCGGAGAAGGCCACCGTAACCATCAAACTCGCGACCCTGCTTCCCAAAGACTCGGCCGCCGTTTATGAAAAACTCCGGTCCGAAGTCGGCCGTCAGACCGACAACGAAGTCCGCTTCAAGATCTACTATGGCGGCGTGCAGGGAGATGAATATGATGTCCTGCGGAAAATACAGTACAAACAAATCCACGGAGGTTCCTTTACCGGGCATGGGCTGGGTAAAATCGTACCTGCGGTCAGAATCACGGAGCTGCCCTACCTGTTTAAAAACTACGGCGAGATTTCATATGTGCGCGCGAATCTGGAAGAGACCATGAATCGGCTTTTTTTTCAGGAAGGCTATGTGGTGCTGGGGTGGTATGAAACCGGATTTGCCTATGTATTTTCCAAAGTGCCGATCACGAGTGTTGAAGTGGCCCGCCAGCAGAAATGGTGGATGTGGGAAGGCGACCCCATGCAACAAGCAATTTTTAATGCAATGGATATCAGTCCGGTCGCCCTATCTTTGACGGATGTGATGACTTCGTTGTCCACGCGACTGATTGATGCCGCCGCCATCACTCCTTTCGGCGCCGTCGCTTTCCGATGGTATACGAGATTCAAATATATGGGGGAATATCCCATCGCCAACGGAATCGTCGCCGTGATCGTCACCCGTGAGGTATGGGACAAAATTTCACCGGACAACCAGCGGAAAACGATGGCCATTTCAAAGGAACTGTTTGCCGGAATGGTGGCGGAACGCAGAACCTCAAATGACCACAGTATCGGTGTGTTGAAAAACGCCGGTATTTCCATCGTTCCCTTCGATACGCAAAGTGAGGCAATGCAGTTTATCCTTTCGGCCTCCGACAAAGCGAGAGAAGCCATGGTCGGCGAACTCTATTCTCGGGAATTGCTGGATCGAACGTTGTCCCTGCTCAAGGAATACCGGAGTAAAAATCCCGGGAGCGATGTCGTGAAGATACAATAATCCGTCCGCATTCAGGATGATACCAGGGCGGCAAGAAGGAGGCGCCGCAGCCGATTCCGGTAGCGCCTGAATGCGAAATGGACAAGATCGGAGAATGGATGTCCGCAAACGTCATGACGTTTCATTTTCCGACCGGAGGAGAAGATGAGACGTCAAATTCGAAAAACCGATTGCGGGAATCATATAATACAGCTGACCTTGATCATGATTTCCATGGTGCTGATCGGTTGCGGCGGAGGCAATGGCTCGGAGTCCGGCGCCAGCTCCGAAAGGCCTGCCGGAATAGAGAATTCAAAGCTTTACGGCAAATACAAAGTCGATCTGCAAATCGGATCGGACGCGGAAGAGACCTATATCCTGACCATCGGTGATGATCCGAATCGGAAAGGCCTGGATAATTACCTCTATCTTCCCGGAGGGGAGAGTCTGCCGACCTACCGCTTCAAAGATCAAGAGATCAGCGTCGCCTTCACCGGAAATACCGTTTCCGTTGACAGGGAGGGCATCGGTTGGATATGCGACCTTGTGCTGCAATACTCGGGGGAATCCGACATGATCACCATCAGCGGCAAAGCCGCCAGCGACAACCCGTTGGAGCGCCAGGGCATGATATCCGGCAGCGCCGTAAGGGTTGACGGTCCAGGGGACTGGATTGTCGGAGAGAGTACCAACACGCTGGGGATGACTTATGTGCGCATCCCCGCCGGTGAATTTACCATGGGGAGTCCGGAGGATGAAGCGGGGCGATACACCTCTGAAAAGCAGCACCCGGTGCGCTTGACGAAAAATTATTACCTCCAGGCCACGGAGGTGACTCAGGGGCAGTGGCGGACCATAATGGGATATAATCCCTCACGGTTTTCAAATTGCGGTGACGACTGTCCGGTAGACAGTGTCTCCTGGAATGATATCCAGGATTTCCTTGTCAATATCAGCGCCCGGGAAGGACGACGGTATCGTCTGCCAACGGAGGCGGAATGGGAATATGCAGCGCGAGCCGGCAGCTCGGCGGCGTTTTCCGACGGCGATATTTCCCATATCGGCACAGGACGTGATCCCAAACTTGCCGGCATTGGATGGTATGCCTACAATTCCGGTGACATGACACAGCCGGTGGGACAAAAAATGCCCAACGCCTGGGGCCTTTATGATGTCCATGGAAATGTCCGGGAATGGTGCCAGGATTGGAAAGACGATTATCCGGACGGATCCGTAAGCGATCCCATGGGTCCTTCATCCGGCTTGTTACGGGTTTTGCGGGGAGGCGACTGGAGCGGCCGGACCGTCTTTTGCCGATCGGCGTATCGTTCCGCCGGGGCACCCGATGAGAGAAACGAGGGCAATGGTTTTCGAACGGTGCTGATGTTTTCGCCATCCGCGACGATCACAAAACCAACGAGCGGTTCCGAATACGGTCTCAATGATGTGATTACATTTCAAGGTACCGCCGAAGACCCGGAAGATGGTCCGCTGGCCAGGACCTCTCTGGTGTGGCGTTCCGATATCGACGGTAAAATCGGGACAGGCGCTTCCGTGAAGACCTCCGCCTTGTCGAAGGGAGTCCATACCATCACCCTGACCGCCACGGATAGCGATGAAGAGACCGCAGTGGATACGACGACCATCACCATTTCCGGTTATCCAGAGACCTTCACCAACACACTCGGAATGACATTCACGATTGTTTACGCCGGTACCTTCACCATGGGCAGTCCTTCCGATGAACCGCGAAGAATATCCAATGAAATCATGCATTCGGTTACCTTGACCCAGGATTATTACCTGCAGAAAACGGAAGTAACCCAGGGACAGTGGCGAGCCTTGATGGGAAACAATCCGTCATTGTTTTTCAAATGCGGAGATAATTGTCCGGTGGAAAGCATTTCTTGGAACGACGCCCAGGCATTTATCGCGGCTCTCAACAAGCTCGAAGGAACGGACGCCTATCGGTTGCCGACCGAAGCGGAGTGGGAATATGCGGCCAGATCAGGGACAACCACGGCTTTTGCCACAGGCGACATGACCACCCAAACCAGTTCCGGGTTTGATCCGAATCTCGATATCATCGGTTGGTATGCGTATAATTCGGGAACCTCTATCCAACCGGTGGGGTTGAAAAAACCCAATAATTGGGGTTTGTTTGATATGCATGGAAATGTCATGGAATGGTGTCAGGACTGGAAGGGGAACTATTCCCCCAATCCTGTAACGGATCCGGTCGGCCCGGCTACCGGCACGGAACGTGTCATGCGAGGAGGACGGGCGATGGGTGCAGCATGGTACTGCCGGTCCGCCAGTCGCCTTTCCAATAAACCCGACCGCCGGAACGAAATCGTTGGACTTCGTCTTGTCTTGGTGCCGGTACAGTAAACGAGGATGGGCTTATGACCGCATGATCGGTCGCCGGATTGTCTTAGAATCAGGTGATCGGCAATCAACCGAATAAATGCAAAAAAAAGGGGGGGGGATGAGCCAAGACTGGACCAATATGCTGCACGCCATGAATCGGGACTATATGCATGCTGTTTGGGAAAAGGCCAAGAACCGTCAGCTGGACGGACTGGATGAAACCGAGAAGCAAATTGCCATGATCATGCTGGATCATGCGGCCGAATTTCACGATCAGTTTGAATCCGCCGATGCAGCCAGAGAACAGGCGGTTGATCCCGACGATGGGAATCCCTTCATGCATATCTGTCTCCACGTCTTGGCCGAGAATCAGCTGGCGGAGAGGGATCCTCCCGAAGTCTTTCATTTCTACCAGATGATGATAAAAAAAAAGTGCAGCCGTCATGATGCCCTTCATCTGATCGCAAACATTCTTTTTCCCATGGTGTTTCAGGTAATACGATCCGGAAAGGCCTTTGATCGGGATAGCTATTGCGCCATCCTCAACAAAATGAAAAATCGCAAACCCGAGAAAATTCCGGACCTGGTGGAGACGGAGCTTTTTGAGATGGGGTATTTTGACGATCTGGATCTGGATTTTGAGACGCTGGAAAGCAAAGATGCCGCAAAAAATCTGGACGCGCTCATCGACGAAATCAGCTCCGGGGGGGCTCCGAAAGTATTGCGCAGTAAGAAAGGCCGTCAGGCGGTGTTGGTTTCCCTCGAAGAATACGAATTTTTCCTGGAGGGAGAAGACAACGCGCCCTCCGATATGGATCCGTCCGATGACGATGAGATGCCGGATCTCGAAGACCCGGAATCCATCTTTGCCGAAGAGCCGCCCGCATTGGATCGCAATTTTAAAAAAGTGTATCGGTTCCGGATTACCCTGGAGGAAACCGTCCCATCCATCTGGCGGCGGATTGAAGTGCCGGAGAACTACACTTTCTGGGATCTCCATGTCGCCATTCAGGATTCCATGGGGTGGATGGACAACCATCTCCACCGTTTCGAAATCAATCATCCGGAATCGGGTCAACTTCTGGAAATCGGAATCCCTGGAATCGATGAGTGGGAAGATAAAACAACCGCCGGCTGGCGATGTTTGGTTTCCGATTTCTTTTCCCTGCAGCACCCATCGGCGGTTTATCTGTACGACTTTGGAGACGGTTGGCGACACGGCATCGTCCTGGAGGAAGTTTTGGATCGCCGGAAAAAACAAAAGTACCCCTGCTGTCCGGATGGCATGGGCGCGTGTCCTCCGGAAGACTGCGGCGGCATTCCCGGATATTATGAGCTCCTCGAAGTGCTTCAAAACCCTGAAAATGAGGAATACAAGGAAACCATGGCATGGCTCGGCGGAAAATACGATCCAACGCTGTTCGAGCCCCAAAAAATCGTTTTTTGGGATCCCCGGGAGCGATGGCGGATGGCCTTTGGCGAACGCTGATCGACCCCTATCGGTTGCGTGTGCGCATCAATTGCTCCAGTCGGGAGGCAAGGCGTCATGGAAGACCATATCAAATCTTCAAAGAGAACCGGGAATATCGAATTTTTCATTGTGGAGCGGAATGAACATCATGTTGTCAGCCGTATGCCGGTTACGGCCGGTATCCGGAACCCCTTTGGAACCGTGCAGGCCGGCGCGCTGATATGGCTTGCGGACGTCACCGCATCGGTGCTGATTCTGGAAAGTCAAACCGTTGAAAAAAAGGGCAAGGGGTTTCCCCTGGCCATCGATCTTTACACCTCGTTGGTCGGGAACCTGCGAGAAGGAGAGATCAAGGCGGAAGCGCGTTTTGTGAGGAAAGGGCGGAAAGTGACCGTGGTCAGAACGCGTATCACCGGCGATGATGACCACCTGCTGGCGGAAGTCACCAGTACGCATGTATCGGCCGGATAAATGGAATATTTTGCGGCAACGGTCCGGATTTTCAGAAGCCGATATCTTCGAATGGTTGCCCGCAAATGATTTCGGAGGCCATTCGGTTACATCCCGAACTGACCACGCATACCCGAACAGCCATATTCCCGCTGCCGGAAAACGATCCGCTGGATGACACATGTTTTCTGCAAGCCGGATGGCCGCCAACGCCGATGAAAAACAGTTCCGGTCTCAGATAACCATCATATGGCATCTGTTTTGCTTCTTTTATTCCGGAGGAGATCTTCCAAAGGACGCATAGCGCAAAGGACGCCATCATGGGAATTCATGGAATTGAATATGAAACCAATTATTTGAAAAATCAATCGACATCCCTGAGCGATGAGCAGAAGACAAAAATGACGGAAATTCTTTCAGGATATCACCCGGAAACGATTTCCCCTGGGGCACAAACGGACATGTGGGCGGAGCTGAAGGCGGCAGGAATTCCGCGCAGTCGGGAAGTCATTCACGCCCTTGAAAAAGCAGGATTTACCATTTCAACACCGCCGGCTGACGGCCGTTTTTCTGGAAGTTCGAATATCCAGAACGAACAATTGGTGACGCCCCGCATTCTGGATTTGTTCAAGCAGCGGGATTCCGGTGATATTTCCGAGGCGGAATTTCATTCCGAAATCGAGCGACTCAAACAGCACCTGGCCAATCCCACCGGGAATCTGTTGGATCACAGCGCATGAGGAAAGCAGGTCGCGGATTTATATGCCGTTTAATAGCGGATGGCGTATCATGGTTTCCGACCACGGAAGTGCGTCCAGGGGCGACGGAAGTCATGAGGCGGTTATAAAAAACCGAGCGACACGCAGGATGATCCTGGCTTGACGGCACCCCCTGCCAACCGAATCCCTTCGATAATCCAATCCACTTTTCCCCCGCCAGCTCTCCGGACGTCAACAGCGAATCTTTTCGTGGTGGGGATGAGCGGTAAGCGGTTGGAAATGGTATAATAATCACTTGCCCAATTGGTAACAAAGAGATACAAAAAAAAAGCCGGAGTAAAACCCGGCGGGTCGGCATGGACGCTATGTATCATATTTTCATGAATATGGAAGGGATACGCAAGAAGGATATCATCGCTGGTAGGCGCTTCTGTAAGGTGTAATCACCATGATTCTTGTCAATGCGAAATTCGGACCGCGAAAGCGGAAAAGCAAGGAAGTCCTCGAGAAAGCAATTACCGCTTATCTCGCCGCGCTGTTTCATAACGGTCAACTCTGTGGAGAATATTGTTATACGTGGATTGAGGGGCTCCTGAATGCCCATGTCGTTGCCGCGCGCCCGGATGCAATGAACATCAAGCATCACTCGCAGCGCGGTATAAAGCATCTTCGGAAAGTCTGCGCCTTGTTCGGTCGGGAGCCGGAGTGGACCGTGCTTGACGACGAGGTCAAGAAACGGTATCCCCGGTGGCAAACCGCAACCTTCTTTTTCTTGTATGCGGACGCTTTGACCTGGGAGCCGCCCATTCGACGGGGAAATGATGGGAAATATATCCCGGCCTATCAAATCCCCCTCGCAGATGAAGAACGAAGCGCCCTCTATTCTTGGCATCGATCCTATAAAATGCATGATGCACTTTGGATTGAAAGTGGATCCCTTGAAATTCCAGTATATAAACAATTGGCCTCTCCTCACAGCGGACTATCCTTGTCTGGGCGGAGTATCTGCGAAGCCATAGAGCATGCCACCGGAATTCCGACTTACTACTACCTCATGCGATATTGGGGGAGGCGAGAAGGGGAAGCGGAGCGAACATGTCCAGGATGCGGGCATCCGTGGTCTGTACCCCGTCAATCAACAATCCGTCGAACATTTTGGAATTTTGCGTTTTGTTGCGAGGAGTGCCGGCTTGTCTCCCATGAAGCGGATATGTGCGATGACGAACGAAATGCCCGTATCGGAGAATATTGTCGAACCGTAAAAAAGTCGGGTTTCCATTCTTGACGGACAATGAATATTACCACGACCATTGTTCCCATTTTTTGCATCATCGTCCTTGGCTGGCTCGCCTTTCGCAAGGGGTTTATTCAACCCGAATTCATCGCCCCCGCCAACCGGATTGTCTACTATCTGGCGATTCCGGCCATGATTTTCAAGGTTGTCGCGCAGACGGATTTCAGCGCCAACTTTCATAGCCGGGTCACGGTCGTCACCTGGCTTTCCATGGGTTCGATATTCCTCGTTTCATGGTGGATCGGTAAACTGAGCCGATTCCGTCAAGGGCAGCTCGCCACCTTCATCCAAAGCGGTTATCACTGCAATATCGGTTATATGGCCCTGGCGGTGGCCTATTACTATCTGGGAAACCAAGGCCTGGCGAGAACGGGGATGCTGGCGGCGTTTTTGATGCTGCTGCAGAATTTGCTGTCGGTGGGGGTGCTCAGCTTTTATTCCCGGGAAGGATCCGTATGGAAAAAATGGAATCGGATCGGCATCAACATTTTCGGAAATCCCATCATCCTGTCGGCGGCGGTCGGCATGGGGTTTTCGCTTTTGCATATTCCGTTGCCCACTGTGGTTCATCGCAGCCTCGACATCCTGGGCGGGTTCGCGCTTCCCATGGCGCTGATTCTCATCGGCGCCTCCCTGTCCTTTCGTCTGATCCGTCGTCATTTGTTTGCGGTATTATGGACCGCCGGTGTGGTCAAGCTGTTGCTGCTTCCCGGTCTAGCTTATGGCGCCTTTCGATTGTTGAACATACCCCGGCCGGATTTCCTTCCGGCGATCATTCTGTTGGCAAGCCCCACGGCCACGGTCACCTATGTGATGGCCCGGGAAATGGGCGGCGATCCGGATTTCGCCGTTGCCGCCATATCGGCCAGCACCCTGCTGTCGGCGGTGACCTTTTCATTGTGGTTGACATTGGCCGGGTAGCATGGGCTTCCCATGGATCATCGATCTCCATATTTCCTTCAAGGCGTCTCTCTCCCGCAACAACAATTCAAGGTAGTCGCATTCCAGGGCGACCATTTCTTCATCCCCGCCCCGCAACCATTCCGAAAGCCAGGCAAACCGAATCGCCATGACGAAATCAACGAGGCTGTCCAGGCTGCTCATTGCGAACACCGGTTTCGTTTCCGCCAACAGCCCTCGGACAAGGGAGCTTGTCAGTCCTTGGGGATCTTCCATACCCACACAACCCAGCAGCAGGGCGAGGTCAAAAATCTCCGGTTTGTAACCGCAAAACTCCCAGTCGATGACCGAGGCGATCCCCTTGCCCATCCAGATCACGTTGAGGGGGTGATAATCTCCGTGGCAGAAGGCAACGGGCAACCGGCCATGACGGAGCATGAAATCTGTTTCGAGATAACGGACCACCGGCGCGACTTCCGGCAGGAGCCGGGGACGATGGGTTGCGATGCGGCCCATGAGGTCGAGGATAAATCGTTTGATGGAAAAAGGACGCCTGCGGCTGCTGTGGGGCATATCCCATGATGCGGTCCGAAAATTTTGTAAAAAGTCGGCCAGGGCGATCCCCCGCCATGCATCCGAAACGTAGGCCGGCCTATCCGGCGGCTCCCCGTTGATATAGGGTCGCAGCAGCCAGTACCGGCCGTTATCTTGGAAGATGAAATCTCCGAATCGGGTTCTGCAATAGGGGTGAATCCCCATCAACCCTTGATGGGCGAGACGGGCCAGGACCATGGCGATTTCCGTTTTGCGTTCCACGGCCCTGCGGTCGATTTCTTCGAGGACGAACCGTTTCCCTTGCTCGTCCTCCATCACGGACCGCCAGAGACAGCGTTCGGGGCTTCCCGAAAGAGCCACGCCCCGGTGGGTGTTCCGCCCCGAAATTCCCCAGCCGTTTGATAGAATTTTATTTGCGGGAGGGCGGTTACAGGCAGTATCCAAGAATTCGTTTCTCCTATTCGATTGGTTGCCGTGTCTCATCGTCGGTCCTTTTCAGAGGCAAATCGGATGTCGCCGAAGCAGCGGGGCAAGTGAAAGTTCAATGCATCCACCGGTGACCAGGCTGCCCAGTGGGGATGGGAGGTGTCATCGCCGCATTTGTAAAAATTGGCCCGCCATACCGCTCCGGGGGAAACGGTCCAATCGCCCGAGTGGGTTCGAAGCAACGAAAAGGGGATAAAGAACTCGAGATACCATATGGTTTCCGCCACCAATTCCGGTTCCACGATGGGGGGCAGGGAGGTATATATCGCAACCCGGCGACCTTCTTCCGCCGACAACCGTTCAAACGACCGGAAGCCTCCCGGAACACGCTCCGGGTCGGTGATATAATACATCAATGAGGCTCCGCCGCAATTGAACTCAAAATTAAAATATCCGCTTTGCGGCGTGGGTTGTACAAAGAACTCCACACAACTGTCCCTGTAGACGTCCACCTGGAATCCGGTCCGGAGGCACCGCACAAACCGATCCCGAACCTGGAACAGACCGAAAATGCCTTCCCGGCTGTACTGTAATTTCACGCGGGTCCGCGGGCGGTGGGGGCTGCTCTCCGGACGGAAGGCCGCAATTTCAAGATAAGGTATATCGCTCCAAGCCTCACTATCCCACTGTCCCTTCAATTCCGGCGGATATGTTACCACATTTACCGTATATACCGTCATGTGTTTCTGTGCCGTTTTTCCAAGATTCGCATCGTCCCATAGAACGAGCGAACCGGTTGACAAGTGTTCAACAAAAAGATACTTTTTATCCATCTTGCGCACGATCCTCAACACGGCTGCCGTAGGGGTTGACGGACATGCGGATTCAAGATGTGAACCGTATACCCATTGTTTCCTATCTCACTGGTCCGATGAAAAGGAGCCTCATGTCCGGTATCCGATTGATGATCGCCCTGGGTCTCCTCGGAGTGCTTCTCCTGCAACCTGGTCCCGCGGAGGGTGTCCGGGGGTATACCGAGCGAGACTATATCATCGACCGCCATATCCGTTTCCAGGGCTATGAGCCGGTGCTTTTTGAAGCCTATACCATCAGCGTATCGGATACCCGATGGGATTCGGTTTTCGGTTACGTCATGAGCAAGGACCGCGCCCTGCTGTTGGAATTCACCCCCGTAACGCCCTCGGCCGGCGTTGTGATGTTCGGCAGCGAAGTCGGATCTCCCCGGCGGCTCAAGGCGGTCTGGGCCCATGATAACATTACGGAACCGATCCGAATCTGGACCGATCGCTTCTGGATTCCGGACAACCGGGAATGCGACGCCACCGGCTGTCCCCGGATCATGTTCAAAGCCACCAGCGGCACCCTGGGTGTCAGCGTCATGGAACGCAAAAAGTGAGTTTTCATCCTCCTGTTCTGCGCCTCCCGCTTTGCACTTCCCGCCTTGCGCTTCCCGCTTTGAATTTGATGCTTTCCACCAATGTGTCCATCAGAAAAAGGGGATTCCCCCAAAGATAGCGCACCAGTCCCCGACGGGGTTCTTCCAGCAACATCCAGAGCCATTCCAGATGGTGATCCAGCATCCAGCGGGGCGCCCGTGTTCTCAAGCCGGCCATGTATCGGTAGGCGCTGCCGCAGATCATGAATACTTTCGTATGAATATTCCGGTAATTGTCGCCCACCCATTTTTCCTGCAGCGGCATGCCCATGCCGACCCAGAGGATGTCGGGGGCGGCTTGGTTGATGGTCCGGCACACCCGTTCATTTTCCCGGCCTTGTTTTTGAAAAAAACCATGGTGGGTTCCCACGATGCGGATACGGGGAAAACGCTTGCGGATCTGTTCCGCCGCTTGCTCCGCTAGGCCATGGGGCCCGCCGAGGAGGAATAAGCCGTATTGTTTTGTCTCGATATGTCGGGACAAGGGCGGCCACCAGTCAGCCCAGGTAATCCGTTCCGGGATACGATATCCAAAGGCACGGGCGGCCAGAATCACGCCGCCGCCATCCACATGCACCACATCCGCCTGTTTGAAAAAAGCCGCCAGCCAGGGTCGGGTGCGGGCCAGGTTAACGGCATGCGCATTGGCGGAGAGGACAAATCCAGGCCCGCCCCGCGCAATGATCTCATCGATTTGACCATGAATTTCTTCCATGCGCCCGTCCGTCACTTTTATGCGAAGCATCTCCAATTGCCGCACTGTCACCCCGTTTCGTTTATGGATTATGTGTCTTTCGTTGACGACGACTCCAAAGAACCTCCTGGCGAAGCGTCTTTCCCAGCAGTCTGTTCAGCTGTTCCTTCCTCAGAAATCGCGCCAGGCGCAGGTCGTCCAACCGTGGTTCGCCACGCAGCCAGGCCAGCAGATAACCGAACAAAATCATCAATCCGCCGGCATAAGGAGGTTCCAACGCCCGATACAACGCCCTTCCAAGAACGAATAACGGCAGTGCACGTACGGCATACATCCCCCGGCCATGTCCCATGTGGCCTCGAAGCATGCCTTTCTCGGAGCCGGTCATGCGAAGATGCCGAATCATCAAATCCCGAAAGGAGCGTGTTTCCCACCCTTCCATGCGCGCCTTGGCCCCGTCCAGAATATCCCAGCCGTAAATCGGGATAAGACCGTTTATCTGCCGAAAACACTTCATCCGGTAGGTTTTGCAGGCGCCGGTTACGTGGAAATCGGGAAAGCGTTCCTCTATCCAGTCGCCTTGGTGCTCGATGAACAGCTTGCCCGAGGCCATTCCCAGGTTTTCGTCTTCCTGAAACCGTTCCAAAAGGGCTTCAAAATATCGCCGCGGCAATAGGATATCTGCGTCCATTTTCACCAGATACTCCATTCCCGCGGGGAGATGCGGGAGTCCGTCAGCGAAAACACGAACCACGTGGGCGCCCAGCACTCGTTGATGATCGCCGGTGCGTTTGACCGGATAAATAAACGGGTGGGCCTCGCGTGCCGCATTCAATATCCGCCAGGTATCGTCCGTGGAGCGGTCGTCCAGAATGATCCAGCGGGTCGGTTTCCATGTCTGGGCGGCTACGGCCTGAATCACCCGGGGTAGAAACGCCGATTCGTTATAGGCCGGCGTAATGATGGCGTAGGGAATGGGATTCCTGACGTTCACGTTCCGATTTCCTCCCGGAAAATCATTGTGAGGGCCTGTGCATTGATAGATGCGTCATATCGTTTCTTCGCTTGCCGGCGTCCGGCGGCGGCCATTTCCGCCAGGTGTTCCGGCTCCTGGAATAGTTTGGCCAGACAGTCGGCCAGGGCTTCGGGTGAGTTTTTTGGATACAGCAGACCGCTTTCCCCCGACGTCACCATTTCCGGCAGACCCGTCATGTCGGGCGCGACTACCATACGGCCTTTGGCCATGGCCTCGATTACGGTCATGGGCGTTCCTTCGCTCCTGGAAGACAGAACCATGACGTGACACCAGTCGAATTGGCGGGCGACGTCCTTTTCGAAGAGTGGGCCCAGAATCTCAACTTGACCGGAAAGATGATGATTCCGGATCAGACGGCCGACTTCCGGTCTCGTGGGCCCATCCCCTACCAGGCGGCAGACAAAGGGGATACCCCTATCCCGCAATCGGGCACAAGCGTCCATCAGCGTATCATGACCCTTTACCGGATCGAATCGCGCCACATTCAGAATCCGCAAGGGCGGCAGCGGCTCCAGAGGGTAAACATCGCGCCAGGGTTCTTCCGACAGGGACAAGCCCAGGGGAACCACGAAAAATCGTTGCCGGCCCAATTCCGGGAATCGTTCTCGCAGAAAGTGGACGTGATGGCGACAGTTGGAAATGACAAAACGGGCGCGACGCAACTTCTCAAAGGTCAGCGGATGGGGCATCAGGACGTCCGATCCGTGAACGCTCACGCTATAGGAAATACCGCAAAGGGCTTCCAGTAGAATGGCGACACCTGCCGCGCCAAAGGCGAAATGGGCATGGACGTGAGTGACATGATGGGTCCGCAGATGTTCGGCCAGCACCGCGGCGCCGGCCAATCGGGCCAAATTTCGGAAACGTTGTCCGGGGAAGGCGTCCCGAAGTGTCAGCGCCAGCCCGATCGCCTGCACATATCGCCGGGGATGGCGAATCAGCCATGTACAGTTGGCCTTCAGGTACGGAAACAGCCGAACGGGGTTCAAATAGAAGGTCTCGTCCGCCAAATCCTGGTCACCGGGATGAAAGACGTCGGCAGCCGGAGGACGATTGGCCGTCAGTATCGGGAACAGTCCTGCACGGTTGAGACCGCGAACTTCCCGTTGCAGAAAAGTGGTGTTGAGATGCGGAAACGTGGAAAAGAGATATGCGATTTTCACCGGCGGCGGTTCCATTTTTGATCCCGATTTCGTACATGGGTTATTGACAATCCGTCGGCTGCTCGGAGGTCAGGTACCGGCTGCCCTTTCCCTGTCCGGACGCGGCCCGGTATGCTTCAAAAGAAGCATAATCCCGATTCAGATAGGTAAACGCTCCTTCTCCGCAGAACAGATTGTTGGTTTCCGTAAATCCTTTTCCGGCACGTTTTTCCACAACCAAAAAGCCGTTTTCATAATGACCGGAAATGCGGTTCAGATTGATTTTCACCTGTCGAACCACATCCAACAGGCGAATTCCATACTCCGCCCGTTGGTGATGCAGCCGGTTGCCGGCAATATAGACGCGCTCCGGTTTTTGTCCCTTTCCCTGGCCGTATATGGAGATGCCGCCGCGGACATTGTTTTCAAAGTCGTTCCCCAAAATGAACGTGTCGTTGCATTTCAGCGGCGGATCCACCCAGATGGTCAACCCGAAATCCTGATTGTCCGATATGCGGTTTTTTTCAACGCGATTTTTTTCGCCTTCCATGCGGATGCCGACCCGGGCGTTTCCGGACACTTGATTTGAACTCACAATGTTGCCGTCTCCCAGTATGTAAATGCCGTGGCCGTCTTCACCACCGGCTTGTCCCTCACGGCGGCCGTTGTCCAGAACCCGATTGCCCTCAATCCGGTTTTGATGGCCGCCCACGTATATGCCGTTATACCCTTCCCGACCACATTCCTGAACCGTATTGCCCTCGATGACATTGAAATCCGCGCCACGATCATCCGCATCCAGGTGGTCGTGAATGTGAATGCCGGAGCGCAGGGAGTTGCGGACGATCATCCCCCGGACTTGAATGTAGGACGCATTCCAGATGATCACCCCATGGCGTTTCCCGGAGGCGTCGATAACTGCCGGTTTTTCTTTTTCTCCCTGAAAGACGATGGATGCCTCGGGCGTTCCGGACCGGGTAATTTCCAGCATCGACGTATAGGTGCCGCCGCCGATCATTACCGTATCGCCGGCTTGCGCCTGCCGCGTGGCCATGGAAAAAGATTGCCACGGCTCCTGGGCGGTTCCGGAATGGGCGTCGTTGCCGTCCGGTGCCACATAATAGATTCGGGCGCTTGCCTCCGGATCCATCCCGGTTATATAACAACCCATCAAGATCAATACACTCGTCAAACATCGAATTGTTTTTTTCATAGCACGTTTCCTTTCAGGCCCTTGAAAATCGATCCAGAAACCCGATATCCATCCGATCGGGGATCGCCAAACCGACGGAAAACCTTCCGGTGTCATCCGGCTGGAAAACGGAAGAAACCAAGCGTTCCTCACCCAAATAAATATGGGTGTTCCTCGGTCGCGGTGAATAAAAGCACAAACCGGAAAGCTCTCCTTTTTCCGGCCGGCGCTTGCCGGTGACCGGATCATCGACCGCGGTGATCCGGATCCGGATCCCGTCTTCCGTTGTCTCCGATAACCAGTCGAGGTGGTGAAAGACCATCCAGTAGTTCAGCAGATCCACGGTCCTGGCAACCCAGATCCGGCCTTCATGACGGCAGTCAGCCAGATATTCCAGCGCCTTTCGGTCGGCTTCCGGAAACAAGGGTTCGTCCGAGCGGGGCGGCATGCCCAGATGGGTATAGACGATCATATATCCCTGCTCCCGAATCAATCTGTTCAGACCGGGCCGATTCAATGTATAGCGCAATGTATGCCGCGTGGGAATCCCCCACAACCCGTCTGGATGGACATTGTAGCGGGAAAAGCTCATGAGTTTTTCCCCGTCCCGCAATTTCAGTGGGTTGGCCAGATTTAGAATCTGATCGCTGGACCGAATCCGGTCGTTTCTTCCCAGGCCTCGTTTCACGCCGTTCTTGACTGCGTTTTGCCATATACGCATCATTTTTTGGAGCCGTCGGTTCTTCCGGACGGATAAGGGCCAGGCCAGCAGCTCGGATGCCCAGTAGAATCGGATGCCCAGTCTCCGTACAAGGTCAGCCGTGTAGAATGCCGAAGAGGGGTCGTCACCATAAAAACCCGGGCCGGTGCGCGCATACAGGTTATGATGGTTGATGGGAGCCCCGTGGGTGCTTAAAATCCGAACCGACAACCCCCGGGCAGTGAGTTCATCCGTCAGACGTTCGGCCGTATTACGGATAAATAGCGGTTCCGGCGGCTGACGATCAAAGGCTCCCCAGGAATGCAAGGTGTCGATCAGTCCGTTTTCCAGGCCGGCGCGAATCAATGCGGCGTCTTCCGAATGGGTTTTGCCGTCGTCTTCAAAATAGGCCATATGACCGCACTGTTTTCCCACACCGAAGAAAGAGTCCGAAATCGACAGTCCCAGGCCTTGTTGCGGGCTGTTCAAATATTGATGGAGTTCGATAAAGGTGCGACGGTCACATCGGTCGATATCCGAAGCCACGGATAGTCCCGCTGTAAATGGGTAGGGAAAAGGACGCAGACGGACTTGTTCCGCTATCTTTTCCGGCGCCGGTTTTTGATCAATCGGTTGCATATCCCCAAAATTCGTTCGGCGTTATGTCGCCAGGTAAAACCGCAGACGATTCGATCGCGCGCTTTTTCGCCCAGGATGCGCCGTTTTTCCGGGTTTTCGATCAGGTACAGCAATTTTTGGTTGAACTCGTCAAGGTTTCCCGGAGCATACAGCATTCCAGAGAAATTGTCATGAAGTAGCTGTTTGATCTGGCCCTGGGCCGAGGCGATTACAGGCCGGCCCATGGCCATGGCTTCCACGATTTTCAGCGGTGAAAAATAGAAGGGTTCCACACGCGGGTAAGGGGCTGCCACCACATCCATGGCCGCCAGATATGCCGGCATTTCAAGGTAGGGAACCTGGCCGGTCATCACTGTCCGTAAATTGCGCAGGTTGATTTCCCGCATTTTCCCATGGGCGTTCCCCACCAGCATCAGTACGATTTTTTCCCGCAACTTCGGGTGACTACCAATGAGCTGATCCAGGGCATCGATCAGAAAATCGAATCCGTGCCAAGGGGTGAAACTGCCGGAAAATCCGATCACCACCTGTTGGTCGATACCCAGGCGTCTTCGTATGGGACCGCCGTCGATTCTCGGATGAAAACGCCTGACGTCCACGCCATTGGGCACCGTCGTCATGCCTGCGGCCGCGATTCCAAATCCGGCATAATAGCCTTTCAGTACGTCGGAGACCACCAGGAGATGATCGGCCTGAGCAAACACGCTCGCCTCCAGCCGGCACCAGAAGGGAAGCCATCGGAATCGTTCGGCAACGTCCAGATATTTCCTTTCCAGCATGGGAGCGTTGACTTCCAGTATGATGGGGATGCGGAGCATCCGGCACAGGAGAATCAGGGAAGTGTAGCGACAGGTCCTAAAGATAACGATATCGGGTTTGACGGACTGCAGCAGGCGCCATTGTTCCCCCAGGCGTGTAAAGAAAAGACCCGCAAGGTAACGTATTTCCCGGAGAGGATCCGCCGTCGGTCCATCGACACGTCCGCCTGCCTCCCGACGATTTTCCGTAATGCGCGGCAGATGATCGGATACACTGCCGTGCAACTGCCGGAGGGCTCCAAGGAACTCCCGGGTATGCACCCAATCACCGCCTCCTTGCCGTACATAGCTTACATAGAGAATGGTATCCATCGCTCTTTCTATCCTGCCTTGCGTTCAGCGGCCATTTATACCAGAAACACATCCGGATATCGATCCAATCGGCTGTCACCGTGAAGCCCCAACGCCAGCATGGAAAGCGCCGTAAACAGATGGACGACATGATAGCGGTCGTATCGGTGGCTTTCGGTGATCATGCGTTGGATCTTTTCGAAATCGATCACCTCCTGAAGGGTCGGATGCGTCGCCAGTTCACGGGCCATGATTCTGAAAAGCGGTGCGCCGACCGGAACGGCGTCCGCCCCTTTCAGCAGATGCTTCAGCGTCAGCGTCCAGGCCGGCCGGATGAATTTGATCCGTTTTTTCCAATGGTTCAGCCGGAACCGTGTCGACCCGAGAGGGCCCTGATAGCCGCTGTATTCCAGACCCGCGATTACGGGAGACAAGCGTTTTAAAAACCGCCCGTACAAATCAAATCCGGACTTCCGGGACTGCGGGCATTGAATTGCGTTTGAATAAAAGGGAGCACTGTAGAAGGGGCTCGTACTCCAGAAATAGCAGCGGTTTCGGTCCTCGGCCTCAAAACAGATTTTGACACCGATACCGTAAAATTGCAAGTGAAGCCATTTCCCTTCCAGGCTTTGCTCCGGAAAGGTTTTCAGGTATTCCACAAGGGAATCCAAAAGATCCGTTTTGGGTATTCCGGTGAGAGACGCGGTCCATTCGGCTCCCAGGCGGCGTCCTCCCAGATAGTTATCCTGGACGATGTATTTCGCAAGACCCGCCATGCTTGTCATGGGAACCGGAGGCCGCAGGGCCGGGAGACATTGATCGCCGCCGTCACCGGTGAAGTGGACGATCCTGCATCCATATTGACGCCGAAGTTCTCGGAAATACTCTAGAATAAATCCCATATACAGGGGGCTGAAACCGGCTTTCAAATACAACAATTCGCGGGCGTCGTTGCAGCGCAGTGGTTGGAGGGAAATGGGCTCCCATGGCGCGTCGAGAAATTGCGCAACGTTTCGGGCGCAGTCGGTTTCCGAAGAGGGGGTGTATCCGGCTCGAAAAAATGTTTTTGTGACAAACGGTATCCCGCCGGCATGGAGCCCGGCCGCCACCGTGCGTGAGTCCAGCCCTCCGCTCAGGGAGACGACATTGCGGGTATTGCCCACCGCTCGCACCCGGCAGGCGGTCATGAAGGTTTCGGCCAGCCTTTCCGCATTTCGGTCGATTGGTTCCCGTCCCAAATCCGTTTGACTGAAGTCAAAGCGGTGCAGTCGATGTATGGTGGTTCGGCGTGTCAACGGATCGACCTGCAACAGACTCGCCGGCGTCAGAATTCGGATTCCCTGAAAAACCGTCTTTTCTTCCAAGGCGTGCCCCAGCATGAGAACATGCGCCAGGGAAAGTCTGTCGATTTTCAATTCGCTCCACAGTGCATAAAGAAATCGGATATCCCTGGACAGTGCGAAACCGGTTTTTTCGCAACGATAGTAAAGGGGCAGACGGCCGAATATGTCGTTCAGAACAGCGGTTTTAGCGCTGCGCTTTTCATGCAGAAGCAGGATGAAATCCCCGTCCAGGTCCAGCAGCCGGCGTTGCAGTCGACTGTGGTCCGGCTGCTCGCAAAAAATCAGTTGCGCCAGGCGGGCCATGGTTTTTCCAAGGTCGTCGCCGGGAAGGTTGTAAATCCGGCCCTCCAACACCAGATAAAAGTCATCGTCTTCCACGATGGTGACGGGATAGGCATCATAGGATTTTGTGCCCAATACCATCGTGGGCGTCAGGATATGGTTTCGGCGGCTGTCGCCCGCCAACAGGAAAATGGAGCGACCCGCCTGTTCGGAAAGAATCTCCGGTCGCTCCATTTCAGATGATCCATTGCGAAAGCATTGGATAAAATTGATTCCAGGCATGAAACACTCCCGCAGTCCGCTGTTTATGGTTGACGATCCTTGCCGGTCAGTACTTGAATTTCCGTCAGTGTGATGATGCGCGTTCCCAGCAGAAAAGGGAAAAAGAGCAGCGTGCACAGGATGATTTGATACAGCACCCAAAAGGTTTGTGTCAAGGTGATCAGACCGATCCAGAGGGCCGCCAGAAGCGATAGCTGCAGGATGTTGATACGCCGGAACATGGGCCCGATCAGCTGTCGGATGATCAGCATATTCAAAAGGAAGGTGAGGGCTTCCGTGGCCAGGGTTGTCCAGGCGGCGCCTATCGCCGCATAGCGTGGAATGACCAGTAGATTCAGGACGACATTCAACAATACCCCCATGCCGGTGATCAAGGCGCTGACGGATTGGCGGTTGGCGGCCCGGATGGCGGTTCCGCACATGGCGCCCGGCATAATCAATGCGGCGCTGAATATCAGGACGGTCAAAAGGGGTGCCGCCGGACGGTAGGTGTCGCCGTAAACCAGGACGATGAGCCTTTCGGAGATCAAGGCGATGACAATGGCGATGGAAAGCCCGAAGGCGCAGGTTTTCTGGACCACTCCGGCCATCATTTCTTTCAATTCCTCTCTCTTGGCCGTGTACATCCTCGCGGCGGCCGGGAAGAGAGCCGTGGTTGCCGCCTGGGCGACGAACAGGGGCGCTTCCAGCAGTCGATAGGCGGCATTGTATTGTCCGATGGTCTCATCCGGGAAAAATGCACTCAGGATGACCGTGTCGATATAGTAATATATCGTTACGAATACGGTCACCAGGGCGAACGGAAGGCCTTTTTGAATCAACTCCAAGGCCTTGGGGGATTCCTTTTCCCATACGGGCCGGCCGTAATGCCGGATGCAGAGAATACCCGCAAAGGAGAGACGCAACAGCGCTCCTCCGGCGTAAATCACGCAGAGCAAGAACAGCCCGGGCGCATAAAAAAGCCCGAGGATGCCCGCCGCCGACATGATTAGGTTGCTGATGGCGACGACCGCAGCCGGGTAGGCCATTTCTTCACGTGCTTCAAAAACCGAATAAAACGTAATGGCGAAGCCGTCCCATACCGTGACCATCCCCAGGACAAACAGAATCCACAAGACTTCGGTTTCTTTGTGCATGGCAACGCCGGCCAGGAGAATTCCCAGCAGACATGGAACCACCATGCCGGCCTTGACGGCAAGGGTTTTGCCCATGAACGCCCGTATCCGGGACGGATTCCGGCTGAGCTGTTGAACCATATAGGCGGAAATGCCCCAGTCCATGGCCACGGCAAACATATTGATGATGGCATATCCGTATGAAAAGATACCGAAACCTTCGACTCCCAGGCGGCGGGCGGCGTAGATGAAGAGGAAAAATTGCATGATGCGGCTGAACAGCCGGCCGGAGACGAGAAACAGGGCATTCTGAAGAATTCGCGCCGCCCCTTCCGCTTTCATGGCGATTCCGCGGGTTCGGTATGCCGGGGGCCATTCGCATCAGCGGCGGCATTTTCCGCCGGCGCATCCTGTATCAACGTCATGGACTGAAACAGACCGAACAACACCCAGGTGATTTCCGAAAAGAATACATACTCGTATTCGAACTGATGATGCAGACACCATCCCAGCCAGCCGCCGAAGAACCCAATGGCCAGCCAGGAGCGAAGCGGACCGCCCGGGGATCCGGCCGTCCTGAGCAAGGCGGCAAACATGAATACCAGGATAACCAGAAAGAGACCGAGGCTGATCAGGCCTTGCTCGGCGGCGATGAGCAGGAACTCATTGTGCACCGGCCGGGGGAAATCATAACTGACCGCGGAGGCCGTTGTATCATAGCGTTCAATGACGGTGGTATAGTTGTTGAGTCCAACACCCATCAGGGGGAAATGACGTATTATATTGAGCGCCACGACGCTCATGGGGATTCTCAGGGCAGCGGTGCCGTAATCGTCTTCGAACAGTCGGCGTTTGACGGATTGAACACCTCCCATGACGACAACCAGGAACAGGGCCAAAAATACCGTCAGCAACACGGCGGAAAAAAGTCGGTTCCGGATATTTTTCGCAAGGCACCAATACAGAACAACGGTTCCCCCCAGCGCCAGTCCCAACCATCCTCCTCGTGAATAGGTGAGCAGCATGGTCACTCCCATCAAGGCAAACGGTACGCAAAGGCCGATCTTGATCCGTTTGGGGATATTGGCGAAAAAGAGTGCGAAATTCATTTGCAGCAACAGATTGAGAAAAACCGCCAACTTGTTGGGATGGCCGAGGGTCCCCGCCACGCGACTGACGGTTCCCGCGCCGGCCTGCATTTCAAAATAGGAACGTTCGGCTTCACCGAACATGGCCAGTCCCAGCTTGCCACCGGCGGCGAACTGGGCCAGACCGATCAGGGATTGAATTATGCCCACGAGCAGCAGCAGGATCACCACCTGCCGGATGGAACCGATCACATGGATGTTGTTGGCGATATAAATGAACACCAGCCAGTTTTTGAAAACCGTCCAGATCACCGAGGCCATTACGATATCCGGCATGGAGGTTCGGGTGACGCCCAGGATGCTGATGATCCAGATCAGCAGGAAGGGTATGGAGATTTTTGGAAACAGATGAATTCGTACCCGATGATCCATGACCGCCCGCAATATCCAGGAGGCCATCGCCAACAGAAAGAACACATCAAAGGCGCTGATGCCGAACCCATTGATGGGTCTTACCCAAATGCCTTCGGTATAGGCAAAATGAAAATCAATGCGTATGGGCAAAAAAAAAGGGTGCCGTACAGAAAAAACCGTTCCCGTTCGGGGATGATGAGGGTCACGGAAAAAATGAAGATGCAGATCATGGCAAAGACAAGCCATTTGACGGGCAGTCCGGACGATAGGATCAGGGCCGACGCCGCTCCGGCGCCGACCAAACAGATCAGGAGGGCTTCCACCCCTGCCGGTTGTCTGCCGATCTGAATGCGCGGTGGTTTAAACATATCGGTAAAGCCATTTGGGAATGACGAAACGTCGTCGGTTCAGAAAAACACCCAGCAAGCGGGCGCCGTCGCCGCCCAACAACGACTGGACGGCTCCCACCACCTCCGAACGCGTCCGGTTGGCTTCGAATACAAGGATGACCCCATCGGTCTTGGCGGACATCATTCTTGTTTGGCTGGAGCGCAAAACAGGAGCGGCATCCAGGAGTACGATGTCGTAGAGTTCCCGAACCCCGTCCAGAAATCTCGTAAACGTCGTCATGTCGAAAGGTGGCATGGACTGGGCCGTGTTCCGGCCCACCGGCATCAGATCCAATCCGGCAAGCGGCGACCGGTGAACAACTTCCGCGAGCCGGTTTTGACCCAACAGACAATCCAGAAAGCCCGGCGTCATGGGGATGTCGAAAGCCGTATGCAGCGTCGGACGGTCCAGGTGGGTATCCACCAGCAGGGTCTTTTTCCCCGCCAGATCCCACGCCATGGTCAGCCCCAGGTTGAAGGCGGCGGTTGAGGTGCCCACGCCTTTCTCGGTCCCGGTCAGCATGAAGACACGAAAGGAACTGTCCGTCTGCTGCGCCAGTAATGTGTTCTTGAAGCTCCGGAATCCCTCCGAAATGGAAAGATGGCGATCCTGCTCCAGCATCCAGAGAGCCGGTCCGCTGGAAAAGGACTTGCTCTTTCTTTCCCGGGCGCCGGAAGAAGCAGGCTGTGGGGTTTTGATGAGTTGGGTTTCAGGGTTCATGCTTTTCGTCTTTTTCCTGGGGGATGTCTTCAATGGTGGCCAACACCGGGATGTTGAACCACCGCATGATGTCTTCTGGGCGCTTGACCGTATGATCCAGATAATAAGCGGCGAAGGCGCAGCCGATACCGGCCAGCAGTCCGGCGATGATGGACAGGCCGATCATGAGCAGTTTGCGGGGATATACCGGCGTCATGGGCGCCACGGCAAAATTGTTCACCGAAATGTTGGCTACGCGCGACAGATCGCGTTGGGCTTCTATGCGCGCCTCTTCGGTCTTGTCCGTGTACAGCAGATAATTTTTCTTGTTTTGTTCCACTTCCCGCATCAGTCGGTTCAGGTCGATTTCTTTCAGGGAAAGCGTAAGGGAATCGCTCTCCACCTGTTGAATTTCGCTGTCCAGTACTTGTTTTTGATTGGACAAGGCCGCGATGTCCAGTATCATTCCGTCCAGCAATTTTTTCTTTTCAATGCGGATGCGCTCGACGACCTTTTCCACCTGCCGCTCGGCATCCTGATATTCCACGGAGGATTCGGGATAGAGCAAGGCGATGCGCTCTTTTTCCACCAGAATGGGTGTCAGGGCTTTCTCGAGATCCACCATCACCTCATGGTTCCGAAATTCCTCGGTAACCGACTGGATCTCTCCAGATTTTTGCAACGCTGCTTCCATATCCCGGATTTTTACCTCCGTTGCAGCGATTTTGGAGGCGACTTCGCTTTCGTTTTCCTTCAAGGTCCGCAGGTATCGGACATTCTGCGTGCGCTGGTCATTGATCTGGATAATGGCGCCCTTTTTCTGAAAGGCTTTCAGTCTGTTCTCGGCTTCCAGCAGTTTCATGCGGGCCGTTTCCGTCTGGCGATTGTAAAAATCCACCCCTCCGCCGGTGCGGTGAACCTCTATGTGGCGGTCAATGTAGCGATCCAGGAAGGTGTTGACGATTTCGGTGATCCGGGCAGGGTCTTCTCCCCTCAGCCGGACTTCGATGATATTGGACATGGTAACCGGTTCGATTTCCAGTTTTTCGCGCAGGTTCAGGACCGCCGCTTCCGTGGGATGCACCTGCCCGGCGATTCCCAGTTTGATCATGGCCTTGTGAAAAACGGAAGGCTGATATTCGGCCTGCAGATTCAGTTCTTCCACCACCAGGCGCAGAAGAGTATCGGAGGTCATGATCTGGATTTCCGAATTGATATCCTGCTGGGATACCGGCAGGACTTCAAAACGTTCCAGGCTGTGAAGTTGCTGCCTTGAATCCAGTAGCGGCTTCAACAAAACGCTGCCGTTTACCTGATACAGGGGAGTGGCCAGAAAGGAATGCCCGACAACCAGCACGACGATGACGGCAAACGTACCGACCAGGACATGCAGTTTTGAAAAAATGACGAACAGCACGTCTCGCAATGAAACGCGCAGGGGTTGCTGTACAGGAGTATCGATCATATGCTTCCGCCTATTTGGCCGCCTTACCGCCCAGGGAATAGATTCCCGAAAGGGTGAAATCCAAGGGTATGATACGCCACAGGGCATCGGCCGTCAGGGCGACATCCGCGATGGCGGTTCTGGGAATATACACCACATCGTATTGCTGAATAATGGGATCCGTGACCGTTCCCTGATCGATCACTTCTCCCAGGTAAACGACATGCACATCCGGTTGTCCGTCGTCCTTCCGCCGGATAATGACGACCTGGTCGGTCTTGGCTTCCCGGCCGAATCCTCCAGCCATGGAAAGAAGTTGGGTCAGGGTGATGGGCCCGGGCATCTCATAGAAATCAGGGCGTTCCACCTGTCCCATGACATACACCCGGTTGGAACGGGCGCGCAGCACGATAACGGAGACCGTCAGGTTGTTGATCATTTTCTGATATCGTGACTCCAGCCTGTCGCGTAATTCCAGCGCCGTAAGACCGGCCGTATTGACATCGCCGATGTAGGGCAGGGAGATTCGTCCGTCCGGCCTGACCACTGCCAGCCGGGACATTCCCCGTTCCTGGTTGTAGATGGTGCGTTTCAGGTCTTCGACTTTGGCGTTGAAACCGATGACTTCTACCGATATCACCGGTCGCGTCAGGATCGACTCGTAGCGCCGGCTGATTTCAACAGCCAGATCGGAGGGCTTCTTTTTCACCACCGACACATCCCCGATGGGGGACAGCGTGATATTGCCGTCCGGGCGAACCCTGACCGTCCGGCTCATCACCGGATAGTAATAGAAATCAACCCGTAATGTGTCCTCGGTATCGATGGTGTATTCCGGAGTCGTCGTGCCCGGGTCGATATGGTACAGCACTTCCAATTCATCGCCCATGCCGATCAGGTAGGAAGCCGTAACCGCTGGCGGCGCGCCTTCCGGTCCTGCCGCAATGGGTTTCGCCGTCTCCCGTGAGGATTTACATCCTGTCAGGAACAGCGCCAGAACAGCAAAAACAGCAACGGAGAAGCACAGCATTCTCTTCCGGTTTCGATGTGGATGAGGGTGACATTTTTGAAATGACATACTCCGATTCCTGTTATTCCTGTTGCGGAATTTCCTTGAGATGAATTTCCACGCGTCGGTCATGTTCCCATGCAAATCGTTTGCCTTTGATATCGATGGTATACAGTTTGCCGCGTCCTTCCACCTGCATCCGGCTTTCTTCCAGGCCGAGCTCTTTCAGAAGCGTATACACCGCCCGGGAGCGATTGAGCGATAGAACCTGATTGTAGGTGATATTGTGGCGTTCATCCGCATAACCGATGATCTCCATGTCAAAATGATTTTTCTGCATGAGGGCGGCAAACTTTTCCAGCTCTTTCCGATATGGCTCTTTGATGTCGTACCGGTCGGTATCGAAAAAGACCACCGGCGGCAGGATATATTTTTCCATGACGACGGTTTTTTCGATGACTTCGGGTGTTGAAACCGGTGGTTCGGTAAGGCTGCGGTCGTCTTCCCCATACTCGGTCCCGTCAGACTGCTCTCCGGCCGATACCGGGGCGTCAAAATTCAGTACGATGATTTTCTCGGGTACGGGCGGCAATTCAACGGTCAATTCCTGTCTGAGTTCCCCATGGTTGACGGCGACCGCCGTGATGTTCAGCGTAGTCGTCCGTACATAGGAGACCGGTAATTGTAAAGGGGTGCGGCCGACGTTTTGGTTATTGACGAATATTTCCGCTTCGCTGGTGGCGGATTCGATACGGATGTGACCCGTAACCCCTTCTTCCGTTCGTTGCCAATGGGACAAATGGCATCCGGATAACAGGCTCAACCAGATGCAGAAGTTCATTACAAAAAACCGGTGTTTTCTCATTCTATTTTCGTCTCGATGGGAACCGTCATTATCCGAAATAACCGATATTGTCGCCGCTTCTATCATAAATCCCTATTTTTCTCAAGCAGTTGTTTCAGAAATATATGCGCTTGATCATCATCCGGGCGCAGCTCAAGCGTCTTTCGAAAAAGGCCTTCGGCTTTTTGATAGGCCTTTGTTCGGAAACACAGCTCGCCGAAGCTGCGGAGAAAATCCGGATAGAGAACCCGTTGGTCCACTAGAATATCGCCGACTTCAAGGGCCGCCTGGGTCTTGCCGGCGGCTTTCAGGGTTTTGAACAGCATGATTTGGGCCCGGGTATAGGTTGGATTCAGTAACAGGGCTTCTCTGAAGGCGGTTTCCGCCTGTTCCAGTTTTCCGGCCCGGTAATGGAGCGAACCGATACTCCATTGAAAATCCGGATATCGGGCGTACAAATGGGCCGCGCATTGGACGGCTTCGATCACTTGTTCCAGGAGCCGTGGCAAATTCTCATCCTCAATGGGCCGGGTCAACATCAACATCTCGACGACACTCGGCGCCACCACCAGGTTTTTACCGAATGCACCGATGGTTTGGGCAAGGAGTTCTTCGACGGCACCGTTTTCTTCGCTCTCCGATACGGAAAGAGATCGGCCTTTTTCGAAAAATTCCAGCAGCAACGCCAGGGACTCGTCTTCCGGATCGAGGCGGTTTCCTTCCCGCAGGATCCGAATTCCTTCCAAATTGTGTCCGGCCGCGCACAAAAGGACGGCAAGCTTGATCCGCGCGTCCGTAAAATTCGGATTTTCGGACACGGCCTTCTGAAACCATTTCAGCGCAGCGCCGAGGTCCTTTTTTCGACCGGCATGGACAACCCCCAGATGATGGTACAGATCCACATACTCCGGGAAGCGCTCGAGAATCAGGGAAAATTGACGATCGGCTTTCTCCGGCTCATCCGCCGCGGCATAGGTCGCGCCCAGTCTGATTCTTGCCGGCCAGTACTCCGGATTGATGGCCACGGCTTGCTCCAGAGCCGATATGGCCAGTAGGGGTTTCCCCGTACCCAGGTAGGTCAATCCCAACGTGTAGTGCAGATCCGCGTGGAGGGGATATTGTTGGAGGTGCTTCAGACAGGCCGCTTCGACCCGATCCCAGATCCCGAGCCGATGAAAGGCTGAAACGACTTTCAATCTCGCCGGCTGGTTCCAGGGGTTCATTTCCGCAATACGACCGTACACTTTCCGGGCGTTATCCTGCGCGCCGATTTTTTCATAGCAACGGCCCATGTATTCATAGACCTGGGTTCGCTCCGGATCAATCCGCAGCACTTGTTTGAATTCCTGCAGGGCGCCAAGGTAATTTCCCATGGCGAAGAGAATACGGCCCAGGTCGCAGTAAGCCTGGGCGCAATAGAATGAAGCCAGTCGGAATCTCAACCCACCGCTGCCGGCGGAATCTGCGATGATTTTCTGAAACAGCCGGATTGCTTGCCGGTATCGTCCCTGGTTGAACAGGCCGATGGCCCTGTCATACAATCTGCTTTTTCCGGTGGACCACATTCGTTTTATCATAGAATCCTTCTTCTCCCGGACCGGTCATGGGATGGGTGCCGGAACGCTATTTCCTATTTGGCGCCTTTCCCGGACAGCACCACGGGAATGGTGTAAAACAGGATTTTCAGATCTAGAAACAGATTCCAGTTTTGTGTATATTCAATATCGAGTCCCATCCATTCTTCAAATTTGATGATATTGCGACCACTGATCTGCCACAAGCCGGTCATGCCGGGCTTGACGCTGAACCGCAACCGATGCCGGTCATCATAAAAATTTTCGAAATCCCGTACCGGAAGCGGTCTGGGCCCCACCAGGCTCATGGAGCCCAGAAAAACGTTCAGAAGTTGGGGGAGCTCGTCCAGGCTGGTCCGGCGCAGAAAGTGCCCGCAGCGGGTCACACGGGGATCGTTGGTCATTTTAAAAGCCGCTCCGCCGGGATATTCATTATGGACTTCGAGGTCGTCCATCATCTGGTCCGCATTGGGCACCATGGTACGGAATTTGAAAATCCGGAAGCGGCGTTTGTTCCGTCCGATACGTTCCTGGGTGTAAAAAACCGGAAATCCATCATCCCATACGATCCACGCGGCAATGACCAAAAACACCGGCGACAGAAGGATTATGCCGATCAGTGACCCGACGATATCGATCCATCGTTTGAAGTCGTATTGCAGCTTGGTGGAATACCCCTGGGTCTCATAATAAATCAAGGGAAGATCGGATTCCGGCTGAACCAGTTGTTGAACGGTTTTCTGCAAATTGAAAATGTTTGCGGCCAGTTGCACGTTGACTCCCTGGCGGGCGCAAAGCTCGATGATTTTTTGAATGCGATCGTAATGACTCCGGATGGGCAGGGCGATAATGACGGCATCGATCGGCTGGTTGGAAATGTCATAGTTGAATTCCGAAAGGTTTCCCAGTTTCGCCCGCGCACCGATTTTTCGTGCCTGCTCGTAACCATTAGGATTTTCAGTAAAATCGAAAAATTGAACACAGCTCTGGGGATTTGAAAGTGTCCGATACATGTCGATGGAGCGATCGTTGATGCCGACGATCATCACCTGGCGGATCAGTCGCTTGTCATATAAAGACTGGAGACCGAAGAGCAGGGCGCGAAAGAGAAAGAAGACCGTCAGCGTGACACACCAGAACACCAAGGCCGACAGAAACCGGAACGGGACGATATGAAACAGATACGCCCCAGTCAGATGAACGGCCGCGCCCATGGTTACCGCAGACGGCAGTCGCCGTATCCATTGAAACCGGTCCAGGCTCATGCTGCGGGGATAAAGTGCCAACCGCTTGAAAATTGCGATCCAGAAAGAAGCAATGCCGATCATGACAAGGATCTGCCGCATGGATGCCTGCATTTCCAAAAGCCCGCCAAGACCCAATATCCCGCCGGTTGAAAAATAGCATTCGACACTGAAAAAAATGTATAAAATCAGTGCAATATCGATAACCTTCAACAACAGTAGGATTGGTTCTCTTTTTTTCAAAGTGATTTGGCGTGTTCGAAGATTGAGGTGATCCGCGCGGCCCTCACAGCCCCGTGAGATAACATATTCATAACAGATACGGCCGGTTTGGTCAATTCATGATTTCCCGGGCGGAGGTGGCTGAACCGGAATCGATACCGCACCCCTGCCTGAATCGTCGCAGGGGAGCGGTGCGGGAGCGTTCACCGGAAGTTGAAATATTCCGGCCGCACTTTTCATCAAAAAGTTGACGGAAACGGTGTGCATGTCGTATGAAAAAGATTTGACCATGTAAGGACATTCGAGACAGCTCAGTACAGCCAATTGCCACGAACGTGCGCCCTTCGGTTGTGAAAAATGCTTGCGGGCTTTCCGCAACAACCGATCGCTGCATCCGTTTCGGGCCCGAGAAGAAAGAATGATGTGATGAGAATTGTGACACGCCCTGATTTTGACGGTATCACCTGCGCGGTACTCCTATCTGAAGCCCTCGACATTCAATCGCCGGTAAAATGGGTTGAACCCAATGACATGCAAAAGGGATCGGTGGAGATACAAACCGGCGACGTGATCGCCAATTTGCCCTATCATCCCGCCTGCTCGTTATGGTTCGATCACCATTTTTCAAATGAAATCGACCGTCCCTTCGACGGGGATTTTCGGATCGCACCATCGGCCGCCGGGATTGTTTATCACTATTATCGGGAAAAATTCAAAAAAGATTACCGTGAGTTGGTGGCGGCTGCGGATAAAATCGATTCCGCCGACCTTTCCCTCGATGAAGTGCTCCAGCCTGAGCAACACCCCTATATCCTGGTGTCCATGACCGTCAAGGGTCACCAGAAGGAGGATGAACCCTATTGGAACACCCTGATCGACCTGTTCCGAAAGGCTGATTTGGCGGATGTCTGCAATCATGAAGCGGTCAAAGCCCGCAGTCGCGTGGTGGTCGAAGAGAACCGGCGTTTCAAGGAGATTCTGAAGCGGCACACTACCGTCAACCAGCATGTGTCCATCACCGATCTGCGATCTTTTGAAAAGACTCCCAGCGGAAATCGATTTCTGGTGTATTCTCTGTTTCCCCAAGCGGTGGTCAGCGTGAAAATCCGTCATGACGATGGGGACCGAGGGAAGACCATCGTCAGCGTAGGGCACAGTATTTTTAATCGCAATTGCCGGGTCAATGTGGGGAAAATGCTGTCCGCCTTTGAAGGCGGGGGCCACAAAGGGGCCGGTGCCTGCAGCTTTCATAACAGCAAGGCCGATGAATACATCCCGAAAATCATCGATATCCTGTTACGCAACGAACCCAACGATCTTCAGGCGGAGGGGGAAACGGGAAATTCCAAATAGAAGTGGGCGCCTTGTCCGGGAGAACTTTCGCAACGAAGGCGGCCCGCCAGTTTTCGGACAACCAGTTCATGAACGATATGAAGTCCCAGTCCGCTGCCGCCTTTGCCCCGTTTGGTCGTGAAAAACGGATCGAATATTTTTTCAAGATGCTCCGGGGCAATTCCCCGGCCGTTATCTTGATAATGAAGCCGAATTTCTCCGTTGGATGTTTCCACCTGAATGCGGATTTCGTTCTGTTCGGTTTCTTCAAATCCATGAACCAGAGAGTTGATCACCAGATTGCTGATGATCTGGGAAAAGGCGCCCGGATGGCTGTTTACCATCAGTTTTTCAGGACACGCGATTTGGATGACATGGGGCGTTTGTCGCAATCGGGGTGACAGACTGGTGACGATTTCCTCCAGATATTCCTTCAAATCGAACGTCCGCGATTCATCACTGCATTGATCGACGGCCACGATCTTGAAGCTTCTCATCAGCTTTGATGCCTGGATCAGGTTGAGGTGGAGCATATGGATGGAATTGGAAATGGTTTTGACGAATGTGTCGAAATCCGATCGTTTCAGGGTTCCATCGACGAAGCGCTGGCTCAGTTTTTCGGTCAGTGCCGTTAAATGGGATGCGACCGTGATGCCAATGCCCAACGGCGTATTGATTTCATGGGTGGCGCCGGCAACCATGCTTCCCAATGCCGCCATTTTTTCCGCCATGATGAGTTGGTCTTTGGCCTGCTGGATCGTATCGATGGATTCCCGGAGCGCCGCGCTTTTCTCGACCAATGCTTCGGTTTTTTCCGCCACCAGTCTTTCCAGATGGTCCCGGTGTTTTTTCAGATCGAGATGCGTACGGATCCGTTCCTTGACGATGGCTGGACTGAAGGGCTTGGTAATGTAGTCCACAGCGCCCAGAGAAAACCCCATGGTTTCATCTTCCGCATCGTTTTTGGAAGTAATAAATATGATTGGTATCCGCTGGGCATGCGGGTCTGATTTGATTAGCCGACAAACGTCATACCCATTCATTTCGGGCATGATAATATCCAGCAGAATCAAATCCGGTGGCTGATCGGACATCACGATGCCGATTGCCTCTCGGCCGGAAGTGGCAACCCGAACCTCAAAATTCCGGGAGAGGATCTCCCCCAGAATTTTGAGGTTCAGCGGTTGATCATCCACAATCAGAATTTCCGCTTTGGAAGAATGATCATTCATAGAATTCTCCAATTGATTCAGCGTAACAGGCTTCAAGACGAATCCCCTCCGGACTGCATTTTCTCGATCAGGACATCGACGGTGGCGAGTCCCGGGTTGAACGCGAAACCTTCCACTTGCTCCTGGAGAATGGCCAGGTCTTTTCGAAACGCGGTTTTTTCCCAAAGCCGTTTTTTGATGGCGCTGAAATGCAACAATGACTGATAATTGTTTCCCCGCATAAGCTTTTTCAATTGTTCCAGTTCGGCGATCGTTACCGGTGATGTCGGTGATGATTCTTCGGCGCCGTCGGACTGTTCCTTGGGGATGACCGATTCGATTTTCGATATGGCGTTCTCCAGACCTTTCATGGCCAGTCGATACCGATTCAGCAGGTCATGAAAATGGGCCGGAATGATTTCATTTTTCGACTTGGCCAGAAAGGCTTCGATTTCCGCCGCCGCAGTATGAACTTCCACCGCCCCGAGATTGGCGCTCACGCCGCTGATGGTATGCAGGAGGATTCGGGCGGCGCCGGCATCATTTTTTGCTGCCGTACTTTCGATGATTCCGGCCGAATCCCGGTATTGCTCCAGGAAGGTATGCAGGAGCTTGAGGTATAGATGAACTTTCCCGCCGACACGTCTCAGGCCTGCCTGGAAATGGAGATTTTCCGAGTGCCTCGGCGCGTTGTGAGATATCCCGGGTAGCGGTGTCGCCTCCGTTTGCCGCAAATCCGGGATCCACTTTTTCAGGCATGCCACCAGTTGGTCCGCATCGATCGGCTTTATGATATAGTCACTCATTCCGGCGGTGAGACATTTGTTACGATCCCCCTGCAGGGCGCCGGCCGTCATGGCGATGACCGGGAGATTCCGAAACAAGGGATCGCTCCGAATCAAACGGACGGCTTCCAATCCATCCATTTCCGGCATCTGAATGTCCATCAAGACGGCATCATATCGGTTTTCTTTGATTTTTACAATGGCCTGACGACCGTCTCCGGCTATGTCCACCAAGAAGCCGAGTTGCTGCAGCATTTCCGAAGCCACCACCTGATTGATGGGATTGTCTTCGACCAGCAGGAGGTGAAATCGGCCCGATGGGATTGGTTCCGGCAGGGGGGGCGGACACTTTTCCGCATGGGGTGTGGGTTGTTCCGGACCAGTTGCGGAAACTGTCTGCATTTCGGCAGCCGAGGCCGTTTTGAAAACGACGGTAAACGAAAAAGCGCTGCCTTTGCCGGGCTGACTTTCCACCCAGATGTCGCCTCCCATCATATGGGTGATTTGGCGACAAATCGTCAATCCGAGTCCTGTACCGCCATATCGGCGCGTTGTGGACCCATCCGCCTGGGTAAAGGCGGTAAAGATTTTTTGAATCGACTGCGGTTGAATTCCAATGCCGGTGTCCTGGACATGGAACAACATGCCGGTCTTTTCGTGGTCCTGGAAATGCGGTTGAACCGCAATGGTGATGGAGCCCGTATCCGTAAATTTCAATGCGTTCGAAACAAGGTTGATCAACACCTGCTGAAGACGAAAGGGGTCGCCGATAACGAGATTGGGAAGGGAAGGGCTTATCATGAGCATGAGCTCAAGGTTTTTTTCCGCAATCTGGGACCGATACATATCGGCCACATCCTGAATGACCTCCTGGATGGAAAAGGGAATGGCCTCGAAATTGAGTTTGCCGGCTTCAATTTTTGAAAAGTCCAGGATGTCGTTCATCAAGGTGAGCAGGGATCGGGAAGACGTGCTGATTACCCGCAAATATTCAAGTTGCTTGGGTTGCAGCCGGGTGTTCATGGCCAGGGAACACATGCCGATGATGGCATTCAACGGCGTCCGAATTTCATGGCTGATATTGGCGATAAATTCGCTTTTGGCGCGAGCCGATGCTTCGGTAGCGGCCTTTTGTCTCTGAAGGCGCTGGTGTGTGACGGAAGTGTAGGCCACAATGATCCCTAGACCGATGGCAAATCCCATAATCAGGAGCACCACCAACTGGGTGGAGGCAACATCCCTCTCCACGGCCTGACGCGCAAGCTGCATTTCTTTCCAGCCGCCCATATAGATCTCATTGGCCAATGCGACGATTTCCGGAGCGATGGGCAAAACAGCGGCATTGACTTCCTCCTCCATTTTGCGCGAAACCGAGACGATTCCTTCGATATAATCCCGATAATCCTCAATTGCCAATGCCATGTTCCGTATACGATCATCCTTCACAAAAGCCATCTCCCCCAACAGATCGTCCAGTATCGCGACGGTCTTTTCAGCCTGGACGGGATGGAAATCCGTCAGGTATTGCTGTAGGGCGAAACGCGCGTTGTCAAAATGATAATGAACCGGTGCGATTGCCCCATCGGGCCCTGCCGCGCGAGCAAAATTCTCATGGATTTCTTCTCCCAGACGGTACATCACCTCTTTGTTGCTGTTGCGCGATCGATAGCGGAGCACCACATTGCGGTATTTGGTGATGTACAAAGCGGTCAGAAAGCGGATACGATCGAGTGTGGAACGGATTTTCGGATCGGTGATCCGCTGTGAAGCGCTTTGCAGGATCGATTCCACCTCCTGTATCTTCTTTTCCGCTTCCAGATTGTCTTTTTCCTTGTTCAGGTAAATGAATTTCTCAACCGATGTTCGCATGGCAAGGATGACTGTTTCGATTTCGTAGGCCAGCCGGAGTTTTGTGGAAACATCCCGGCTGAGAAAATTGACGCGGGTTTCAAGGGACTTGGCCTGAAAAATAGAGATGGCGGACACGAGAACAAACAGAAAGACTAGAAGGGTGTAGCCGGAGATCTTTAGTTTTCGGAGGCTGACTTTTATCATCGGAGGTTCAGAAGCGAATATCCACAAGCAGATAGTAATTATATGTTTTCATGTCACTTTCCACCGGATTTCCAAATAATGGACTGAAATAATCATGGTCCATCAGAATGATGCCGGCCCGCAGAAACATGGTGTTTCGATGCAGCGGCTGGATATAATACAATTCGTAGGCGTTGCCCCGGGTGGCGAGCTTGTTGAGAAGGCTGCCGCTGCCGGAAGACAGAAGGCCCAGCCAGTATTTGGAGCCGTAATTATATTCGAGGCCGACCCGGGGGAAATTGAGAAAGGACAGGGGCAACTGGTAGCGTAAGCCGGTATACACACCGTCGCTCTGTAATCGATCACCGATGGTTCCGCTGATATTATCGGAGTAGATGCTTACTTCGTAGCCGTTTTGAAACAGGGTGCCGGAGGGCGAAAGGGCTATATCGATATGGGTATACGCGCCGAACCAGTCCAGACCGGATCCCGCCATGTCATCGAACTGTAGATGAACCGTGGCCATATCCGCGTATCCGGTGCTTTCCGGATAACGGACGATTCCGGGCATGTCTCTCAGGGGCGCCAGATCCATTCGAACGTAACTCAACCAGAAAAGCGAGTTGCGGATTCCCGGCGCCTCGGTTTCAAAGGCGGCTCCCATGCCGCGAACATCATCGAAATCCAGGAGCTCTCCTTTGTATCGCAGATAGTGCTGCTGAAATTTGGTGTAGACCAACCGAAACATGCTTTTCTTCAGACCGATCAGGTGATCCAGCGCCAGGGAAGCGATGATGCCGTCCGCCTCCACATCGTTCAGCATCACCGGCCAGGTGGATTTGCGGGTGGTATTGTCTTTCAACTCATTGGGAGGACCGTCGCTGGCCGGCAGGCGGCCGAAAGTGATCGACAGCGGTGTCCCTTCGATAAAATAATCGATGTAGGCTCTCTCCACATGCAGGGAGCCTTCCTTGTCCGGAACACTGGGGTAGCTCCAGTCGGACGGCTCCTCGTCAAAGGTGAATTCGCCCCATAATTTATAATAGGATAGTCTGCCGTGGAAGATGATATTCTCGCGGATATCGGATCGGAGATTGATGCGCAGCCGATTGGACCAGATTTCCTCCGAACTGCCGTCGGCCGGCTTGTCGCTGAAGCGGTGATCTTTATACCGAATGGTTTCAAGGCGCGTGCGAAACTCTCCGCTGAGTTTGATTTTGTCAAGAATCGATTTGGTTTCGATGGTATCGAGCCGGGAGGAGAGTTCATCGATTTCCTGCCGAAGGGTGTCCGGTTGATCGGCCGTCGTAGGAGGGCTTTCCGATCCCTTATGGTCGTTTTGTCGCAGCATCCTTTCCGTTGGATGGTTGCCCTCGTCGACCGGCGCCGGGTTTTGTTTCAGGTCGTGTCCGAATCCACGGCCGGTGTTGATCAATATAAAAAGAGAGATCAGCGGCGCCAGTGCCACCTTCGACGACCATACCCGTTTTTTCATGCATAACCTCCCTTGTTATTTCATTCCGGCAGCGATGGGACGATCCGAGTCCGCGGCATGTTCCATAAGATATCGTTGAATCGTCGATCGTTCTTCCGGGGTGATCAGCTTGCGGATATCTTGTTTGCGCTGATGTTTCTCCCGATAAAAAAAACGCTCCCATTGAATGGCGGCGAATTTGACCGGAGCGATCGCCGGAGCCCTTTTCCCATTGGCATGGCAGGCGCCGCATTTGTTGCTGAAAAGGATTTCACCATCCATTTCGACCGCGGCGCCGAGGCCTGCCGCAACCCATATCAGGGCGGTCAGGAGGATGGCACGAAGGATGGTTTTCGGCACGAATGGAGGCATTGGTGAATTCACACCGTTATCCGGAGTCAGGGATGAAAAAAATGTTCACTGGGCGAAAAAGACAACCGCTTCTGTAACGGCTTGAAATGGATGCGACAACCAGAGATTCGGCATGGGCGGTTGTGGAAACGTAAAAAAGTGGTGAAGCTTTCGAGTTCGTAACAATATACTATTTTTCGGGGATAATGGCAACCATCAAAAAAAACGCCCGCTTTCCGTCCGCAGAAGGAGATGACGGAAAGCGGGCGCCTGCTGTTCCATATGGGGTTTGGCGATGGATCAGAGCGGCACTTTTTCGATCCATCCGTCAGGGGCTTCGGCTTTTCCGTATTGAATGTCGGTAATGGCGTTGAAAAATTGTTCCGCCACCGGTCCTACGGTCCCGTCACCGATATCAATCCGGTTCTCGCCGTATTGGATTACGCCCACCGGTGAGATGACGGCCGCCGTTCCGGAACCGAACACTTCCCGCAGTTTCCCGTTGCGATGGGAGGCGAAGACTTCGTCGATGCCGATGCGCCTTTCGACGGCCTTCATGCCCCATTTTTTCGCCAATTGCAGAACCGAATCACGGGTGATGCCCGGCAGAATGCTGCCGTTCAGCATCGGGGTGATCAACTCATCCCCGATGACGAAGAAGATGTTCATGGAACCGACTTCTTCGACATATTTCAGCTCCACGCCGTCCAACCAGAGCACCTGGGTAAACCCGTTGCGGTGGGCTTCCTCTCCCGCATACAGGCTGGCGGCATAGTTTCCTGCGGTTTTTACATGCCCGACGCCGCCGCGCACCGCGCGTACATGATCCTTGGTGACCCAGATTTTCACCGGATTGAAGCCTTCCTTATAATAGGCCCCCACCGGCGAGAGGATGATAAAGAATCGGTAGGTATGCGAGGCCCGGACTCCCAGAAACGGATCCATGGCGATGATGGTGGGTCGAATGTACAGGGATGTCCCGACCGTGTTCGGCACCCAGTCTTTTTCTAAGGCCAGCAATTGCTTCAAGGCCGTAAGGGCCAGGGTTTCGTCGATTTCGGGGATGCACATGGCCTTGGCCGAAAGGTTGAAGCGTCTGAAATTGTCTTTGGGACGGAACAGCAAAATCTCCCCCGCTCCGGTGTGAAAGGCCTTCAAACCTTCAAAAATGGCCTGGCCATAATGAAACACCATGGTGGACGGATCGGTCTCTATGGGTGCGTATGGTTCGATGCGTGGGTTATGCCACCCGTTTTTCAAGTCATAGTCCATATTGAACATGTGGTCGGTGAATACGGTGCCGAACGTCAGCTGGGAATCCTCCGGATGCGGTTTGAGTCGCTCGCTTTTGGTCAGACGGATTTGCACGGAACCCTCCAAGGTTTTAGGGAATTGACGGTTATACGATTCTTTCAACTTACCGATACCAAAAACGGAAATCAAGGAATATATTTCAACCCTCATCCGGGCGGGGTGATCCAAATTGTGGCGTTGCCTAGAGAGAAAAACGACAACTTACGAATTCCGGTCCCGTTTATTGTAGGTTTTGAGAAGGTTGATCAACTCTGTCGCTCCTTGTTGCCTGGCCAAGTGGAGAGCGATATCGTTGAGATCGGTTTCACCGCCTTCCAGCTCGGCTTCCAGGGCTCGAATCCGAACCGATAGATCATTGAGGAATTCCCGATCCTTGCCCATCTGATCGGCAATCCGATTTCGTTGTCTCCTATTTTCTTCATATTATCATCCATTTATTCAGGGAGAGTTGAAAAGGTAATTTTTTTCACATTGAATCGTCTCACCCGCTTTTTCAACCGTCGCAACGTCTCCTTACTTGCGGTTGGGCCGTATCGAAAATGAATATACAGGTGGGTGATTTCAAAAATTTCGGTTGCCAGGGTCGGTTGCAGTCGGGCCGCGTACCTGGCGAAATCCAGCGGCCCTTGAGAAGGAAGTTTCACCAGACCGATTCGGGACAGTTTTATACAAAAACGGCGGTAGGCGGACAAGGCGGGATCGGCGTCGATTCCGCCTTGTCGGTGACGGATGAAAAAAACAACGGCGACCCCGGCGACGGCCAAAACGATGGCCGTGATCAACAGCAACGCCCGACGCACCAAGGAACCGGCGTCGACACCCAGAAATTCCAGCAGGGCCTGCTGCTGCAGGTAGGAATATCCGGAAAACCAGATATCCCACTGGTTGCTGAGCGCATCCCATGCGTATCGGGCCCGGCGCCAGATGCTTCCCTCGCGATTAAACGGACTGGAAATCAGGAAAGAAGGCAGCTCATCGGGAGGCAACGCGGCGCCGATTCCTCCGGATACGCGATCCGGAGCGACTACGGCGGTGGGATCGATTCGGACCCATCCTTTCCCCTTCAGCCATACCTCGACCCAGGCATGGGCGTCGGATTGACGTACGGTGAGGAAATTACCATAAGGGTTGGGAACGCCGCCCAGATAGCCGCCGATAATTCGGGCGGGAATTCCGGCGGCTCGCATGAGAAAGACAAAGGCGCAAGCGTAGTGCTCGCAATATCCTTGTCGCGTTTCGAACAGGAATTGATCGATAGCGTTTGCATATAGCGCGGGCGGGTTCAGGGTGTAGACAAAACGATTTTGGGTGAAATAGTTCAGGCCGGCGCGGACGACCATCTCGTCCGTTGGGGCGCTTTTCGCCCATTGGGTGGCAAGGCTGCGGGCTTTCGGGTTACCGCTTTCAGGCAGTGAGATGAACAGCCGTTTCGGGGGAGGAACGGGACCGCTTGTGGCCGTCAGTTCGGAAGTAACCCGGTAGTGAAATTTCTGGCGGATGGGAAAGCGCGCTTGCAGCGTAAACCCTGCCGCAGTTCGCGTCAGGGGCGGCTCTGCAACCGGCAGATCGAGGGCGAATAAGTGTCTGCGTCCCTGGGGCGGCAGCGTGACGGTATAGGTAACCGGGTGTTTTCCCGAAGGGGTCGGCAGGGGATCGATGGGAGAGCTCCCGGCGGTCCATGAACCGCCGGTGAAATGGTCAAAAACGATACCGCGCCAATATAAGTCCCGGGCGATGGGCATGGGACCGTCGAACCGGGCGCTGAAAGCCATGGTGTCGTCCCGGACAAGTCGGGCGACATCGCCGATGGACAGGGAGTCCGAAAAACCGCTGCCGCCTTTTTTACCCAGGGACATCTTCCACAGGCTTCCCGGCAATCGGGGAAACAGGAAAAAAAGGATCAACATGACGGGCGCGGCCTGGAGCATGATGCGGCCGGACAGGCGCAAGGCGGATTTCATTTCGCCATGGGATTGATGGATATGAATCAGAACCGTGGTGGTGATCCATACGGATCCGAACAGGTGAAAGACGATCAGCGGCGATTCGGATTCGAACAGGCTGGTAATGACGATAAAATACGCCAACAGGACGGTGATCACTTTGTCTCGATAGGAATCGATCTCAAATGGCTTGAGCGCGGCCATGACCGCCAGCAGTCCCATGTAGTTGCTTGCCCCGAAACGAATTCCGGCCGTGAGTACGATCAGCGATAGACCGGCGACCGTCAGGAGAAGCCGCAGGGCCTTTGTCGGCAGGGGCCATCGGTTACGGTCCGCCAGCAGGCGATATCCCCAGCAGGTGATGCACCAGACGACAATCCAGGGAGAGACGCTGATGCCATGGGGCAACAGCGCCACGCTCAGGGCGCCGATCACCGGTTTGATGTCGTTGTCCGGGTCTTTGGAAGTCGCATGTTTCATGGGATTTCCATTGAAGTACCGAAAACCGCCAGTGCCAGCAGACACTTGTGTTTATGGTTTTCACCACTGCCAGGTTCGATCCGGTTTCCGGGCAGCGTCAGGCCGTAATTCGTTTTTTCTGCATGGGCGCGCAGTACCAGACCGCACAGAATCGACAGTCGTCGTTCCAAGGCCTGGTCCGGGAAGGCGTCCCAGTCGATCAACGTGATGGTTCCCGTTTGACCTGTGAAGGCCTTGCGATACAACCCTTTCCCCCGCGAAAAGGCTTTCCAGGAGATCTGTCGGATCGGATCACCGGGCTGATAGGTTTTGAGACCTTCGAAATCCTCCACCCCTTTCCCCGTCTTGCCGTTGTCGCCACCATTGCCCGCACCGCTGCCGAGTTTCGGAGGATCCGTCCGAACCGGTCGTGGGTACACCGGACAAACCACGTCCGGGCGGCATTCGTACCAGGCGACAAACAGGCCCACGGGAAAAATGGTCGATATGCGCAGCCGGTCCGGTTTCAGCAACCCCCTCCGGGGCGCGGACAGCGGCAGTTGGATCGATATGTCGGCGGCCGGCGGCATATCGTACAACGGGGAAATGGATTTGGCTGAGAGGGCAAATCGGAGCGCCGTTCGACGGCGTCTTTCCGTTCGGAGTCGCAGATGAAAAACGGCGTTGTCTCCGGCAAAAACCGGTGGGGCTGAAACGGACAGGATGAGAAGGCCGACAAGATTCAGGTAGGTATGCACCATGGCCGTCAATCCCATGGTACCGAGCAGGAATGTCAGCAAGAAACCGAGATTGTTGTTGTAGTTGATGGATCCGATCAGCATGGCGGCCAGCAGCACAACGAACAGGAGGCCATAGCGGGTGGGCAGAATATAGAGCCGGCGACGGTTCAACCGGTGGGGCAAATGGGTCGACGACGTTTGCGGCCGGTTTTTCGATGTCATGGCACCGGGACTTCCGAAAACAGGGCCGTCAGTTGATCCACGGGAATTTCTCCCAGCGTTTCCCGTGAGCGGAGACGGTGACCGGCCACCCACGGCAGGATTCGTTGCAGATCTTCCGGTAGCGTGCTCTGGTGACCGTGCAAATATGCCCAGGATTTGGCCGCCTGCAGGAGGGCCAGACCGGCCCGGGGCGAAAGCCCCATGTGAAAATGAGTGTCGTTGCGGGTAAAGTCCAGCAGATCCTGGAGGTATTCCAGAAAGGCATCGGAGGCATGGACCGCGGAGACGCATCGCTGGATTTCCATCACCTCGTCCTGGTCCAGACAGGTCGACATCTCATTGAGCAGGTCTTTGCTGTCTCTCCCTTTGAGAAGCGCCCGTTCCGCACGACGGCCCGGATAACCGATTTCGATCCGCATCAGAAACCGGTCCAGCTGGGATTCGGGCAGCGGGAATGTGCCGGAATGTTCCATGGGGTTTTGGGTGGCGATCACGAAGAAAGGGGATTTCAATCGTCTGGTTTTTCCTTCGATGGTCACCTGGATCTCTTCCATGGCTTCCAGCAGGGCGCTTTGGGTTTTGGGCGTGGCGCGGTTGATTTCGTCGGCCAGCAGCACCTGGGAGAAGATCGGGCCGGGATAGAAATGGAAAGAAGCGCTTTTCTGTTCGAAAATCGATGTCCCGAGAATGTCTCCCGGCAGCATGTCACTGGTGAACTGTATCCGCTGAAAATCGAGCCCCAGGCACTTGGCCAGCACTTTGGCCAAGGTTGTTTTACCGATGCCCGGCAGATCCTCGATCAGCAGATGTCCTCGGGCAAACAGACAGGTAAGCGCCAGACGGATTTGGTCTTCCTTGCCCAAAACAATTTGTCCGATTTTATTGACAATGGTGGTGAATCGAGCGTCCATTTTCGACCTTTTTTGATATGGAACCAGCTACTTTTATTCCGGAAGGCTGCGGATTCATCCGGCCTGCGGCGGGCGAGAAGACATCGTGTTACCGGTCAGTCGGCTCAGTATACCAGCTTGCGCCATGATTGCCAAATGGAAACCGCCTGGATCTATCGGAAAGAATTTATCCTTGATGGCCGGCGGAGAAGGAGATACAAAAAACGGCGTTACCTTTTTACGGAAGAGCGCGATATCGAAAATCGCTGCTTTTCCCGATGGAATCGATGGATATCAGGGAAGGACAAGATGAGCAAATTTGACGAAGACCTTGTATTGACGCGGCAGGAAAGCCGGATTTACAAAGCAACGGTGAGTGACAACTGGTCCATCAACGGAATTGCCAACGGCGGATACCTCATGGCGCTGCTGGCCAAGGCCATGATGGCGCATACGGAAAAAAAGGCGACGCCCATATTGACGGCCCATTACATATCGCGCTGCACACCGGGGGAGGCGCTTCTGATGGTGGAAGAGATCTCCCGTTCGAGCCAGTTCGATCGTCTGCAGGTCAAATTGCTCCAAGAGGGAAAGGAAAAGATACGGGCGATCGGCACCTTTGCGGTGGAGAGCGATACCTGCTTTACCATTCGATATGAAACCGAAGCGCCGGAGATGGCCGCACCGGAGAAATGTTACCCCATTCCACGGATTCCCAACTATACGGTTTACGATCGGATGGATGTTCTTCTGGATCCGTCCTGCGCCGGATGGATCCAGGGGAAAGCGTTGGCGAAGAAGTCCGAACATAAGGGCTGGATCAAGTTCAAGGATGACCGCCCTTTTGACCTGTTTGCCGTGGCGCTGGTTGCCGACGCCTTTCCGCCTCCGGTTCTGTCCAGTCATGGAATGGTAGCCTGGGTGCCGACCCTCGAGTTTTCCGTCAACATCCGTAATATCCCCCGAACCGAATGGCTCAAATGCATTTTCCGGACGCGTTTCATCAATTGCGGCCTGTTGGAAGAGGATGGCGAAGTGTGGGATGAAAACGGAGAACTGGTCGCCATTTCGCGCCAAATCGCCCAGTTTCGACCCGCTGCCGGATAGGGGGGGCTTTCTGTTGGAACCGGAATTCGTCGTGCATGGGGGGCTGCGGCATGTTGACACGGGTTGTCCCCCTGACATATATAGTGCTGACCATGGAACCTTACACCGACAGATCGGATCTCATCAGACGTGAAGACGACCCAACCATCTGAAAAGTCAGCCGGAAGATGAAACGGATTTCCGGATATGATATTTTTGAAGTAGTCGAAGATTCGCGATTCAAAAAAATATTGCGCGTGGGTGAACCCAACGATGGGGAAAAGCGGATCGCGACGATTCTGAAAACCACGTCTTCAACGGCATCGGAGAAAGCCCGCTTTCAACAGATCGTAGAAAAGATACAGGCAAGGAATATTCCGGGGATGGTTCGGATCATCGAGGTCCGACCCCACGAGAACAGTTATGCCCTCATCCTGGAGGATTTTGGCGGAATTCCGCTGACGACCTTTCTGGAACAGGGGCCGCCTCCGCTGGATGTGACCTTGCAGCTTGCGCTTGCTTTTTCCGAAATTCTCGGTCGGATTCATGGTGAGAATATTTCGCATGGCGCTATCCGTCCCGAGTATGTCTATGTGAATTCCCAACAAGACGAGGTTCGGTTGCTGCCTTTCGGCTGTTTGGATATCCTGACCCACGAAATCGAGGATATCTACCATCCGGAAGTGGTTCAGCGGATTTTGCCCTATCTCTCTCCGGAACAGACCGGCCGGATGAATCGAACAGTGGATTATCGCACCGATTTTTATTCTCTGGGAATGCTTCTCTATGAAATGATGACCGGTGTGGCGCCGTTTGTTTCGGACGATCCGGTGGAAATTATTCATGCCCATCTGGCCCGCAGACCCTTGGCGCCGGCCAAGGTCAACCGGGAGATTCCCCTTGTGGTTTCGGACCTGGTGATGAAACTGATCGCAAAGGCGCCCGAGGATCGATATCAAAGCAGTTTGGGCTTGGATTCGGATCTGAAAAAATGTCTGGCCGGTATTCGGCAGGGAAAAGCCATCGCGCCTTTTCCGCTCGGTGCGGAAGACATTATCGTGCGTTTCGGCGATCCGCTGAAAATTTTCGGTAGAGAAGCGGAAATCGCCGTTATCCGGCAGGCGGTCGATGGGACCTGGGAGGGGGGATGCGAGTCGGTTTTCGTGTCCGGCCCTCCTGGAATCGGAAAGTCGTCACTGCTGATGGAATTCCAAAGACCGGTCATCGAACGCAACGGGTATTTTTTATGCGGCAAATTTGATCCGTTTCGACGGGATGTGCCCTACACGGCCATTATTCAGGTTTTCCAGGGGTTGGTGCGGCAACTGGTGACCGAAAGCAGGGCGCGCATGCAGGCGTTACAGGAAAGAATCATGTCCGCCGTCGGTCATAACGCCAGGGTACTGCTGGATGTCATTCCGGAAATCGGGCTGATGATCGGCGATCTCCCCGAAGTCCCCAGATTAAATCCCGAAGAATCCCAGAACCGGTTTCATCTGGTCATGAAGGCCTTTACGCGGCTGTTCGCTTCGGAGTCGCACCCCATGGTGATGTTCCTGGATGACCTGCAATGGGCCGATACGGCCAGCCTCCTGTTCATCCGGCAGCTGTTGACGGACGGTGCCATGCACCACTTTCTGTTCATCGGCGCTTACCGGAACAGTGATGCCCGTGAAATCGAACCCTTGAACGTGACGGTTTCATGCATCCGGCAAAGCGGTACCCGGATGACCCATATCCCACTGGGCCCGTTACCACTCCATCCGGTGGACGATCTGATCGCGTGTCTGTTGGGGTGTCCAGTTGCAAGTGTGTCGCCGCTCTCCGGTCTGGTATACGGCAAAACCAATGGCAACCCTTTTTTTATTCATCAGTTTATGCAGCGCCTGTATCGCGAAGGACTGCTGACCATCGACCCCAGGCACGGCTGGCAGTGGGATGTGGAGCAAATCAGGCGGAAGCGGGTGACGGATAACGTCATTGACCTGATGGTCACGAACATCTCCAATGTCCGCAAGGCCGTCAAAGAGGTTCTGACCATTTGCGCCTGCATCGGCCATCGGTTTGATTTGGAAACCGTTTCCAACGTTCTCGACCGTTCCGTCGAGGAGACGCTGCAGATCCTCGCCGAGGCCGAACGGGAAGGGTTTATTGATTGCATCGACGGATGCTACTCCTTTCATCATGATCGTATTCTGGAAGTGGCGTATGGATTGATTTCGGAGGAAAGAAAGCCCGGATTGCACTACCGGATCGGCCGGGTCCTGCTGCAACGCCTGGCCACCGAAAAAGTCGCCGACGCCGTTTTCCAGATCGTCGGTCAACTGAACCTGGGCATGAGCCTGATGAGCGATCAGCAGGAGCGGGATGAACTGGCCGGTCTCAATTTACAGGCCGGCCGAAATGCCAAGGCGGCGGCGGCCTACGAGGCGGCGCTGCGCTACTTTTCCATCGGCATTTCATTGCTGGGGCCGGCCGGTTGGCAACGCACATACCGTCAAACTCTGTCCTTGTTTGAAGAGGCGGCCGAAGCGGCCTACCTGTCGACGGCGTATGAAAAAATGGAGCGCTTCACGTCTGAAACCATCCGTCAGGCCCGCTGCCTTGAGGATACGATCACCGTCCATGAAGTCTCTATTCGCAGCGCCATGGCGCGCAATCGATTGAAAGAGGCCATCGATACGGGACTGGAAGTTCTGCGTTCCATGGGGATCCGGTTTCCGGAAAGACCGTCCGGCGGCCGTGCGCTTATCGGTCTGTTGCATACACAACTGGCCTTGCGCGGGAAATCCATCGAACAGCTGGCGGACTTGCCGAAAATGAGAGATCCACAGGCCTTGGCCGTTTTACGGATTCTGGGGGGCATCTCCGCCGCTGTCTATTACAGCCGACCGTCATTGTTGCCGTTGCTGGTATTCAAGATGGTCAATCTATCCGTTCGGTACGGCAATGCGGCGGGATCGCCCTACCAGTATGCCGCCTATGGTCTGATTCTGTGCACCATCGGGCGTATGGAGGCGGGCTATCGTTTCGGTCAATTGGCCATGGTGATTCAGGGGCGATCGAAGACCAAGGAGCATCTTGCCAGGACCAGTCTGGTTGTCAACGGGTTCATTCTGCATTGGAAAATCCATGCTGAAAACGGTCTGCAACAACTGCATTCCGCCTATCAGGCCGGACTGGAAGTGGGGGACACGGAATTCGCGGCCCATGCCCTCATGCTGTATTGCTGGGTGGCTTTTCAGGTCCGCATGGATTTGACCGTCGTTGATGTTGAAATCGAAGGGCATGTTGAAACGCTCAAGGCGATGAAACAGGATTCACAGCTGCAACTGGCCCAAATGTGTCGGCAGATGGTTCAGAATTTGTTGCGGGTTGAACGGGAACCGGGCAGACTCAACGGCGTCAGTTACTGCGAGGACAGGATGTTGCCCCTGCATGAAGCGGCAGGGGACAGGACGGCGCTCTGCAGCCTCTATTTCGCCAAGCTGTTTTTGAATTATCTGTACGGGGATTATGAGCAGGCGGTGGCGAACGCGGAAAAGGGCTCCCAGGCGCTGCATTCCATTGACGGTTTGTTGCTGTCCGCCAACTTTCATTTTTATGACGCCCTTGCTCGGCTGGCCCTCATCGATTCCGCGTCGATCACAGGACGCAAGTCCATCTGGAAACAGGCGGCCGGAAACCGAAGGCGCCTCCGTCGCTGGGCTCGCCATGCGCCCATGAATTTCAAGCATAAATACGACCTGGTCACTGCGGAGATGGATCGTATCCGCGGAAGGGACCGGCAGGCCGTCGAAGGATATCGGCAGGCCATTGAAGGCGCCCACCACAATGAATTTTTACAGGAGGAAGCGCTGGCGTACGAACTATCGGCCAAATTTCACCGTTCGCGGGGAACCCATTCCCTGGCCGATATTTGTATGACCGCGGCCCGGGATAAATATTATCAATGGGGGGCGACCGTCAAGGCGCGTCATCTGGAGCGTTCATACCCGGACATTTTCATGCGTCCGCTGATGCCCCCCCACTCCGCGTCCTTACCCGGTCATCTGGATTACATGACGGTGGTCAAGGCCCTGCAGGCGATTTCCACCGAAATTATTCTGGAGAACCTCATCGAACGTCTGCTCAAAATCCTGATCGAAATCGCCGGTGCCGGTCGGGTGGTGTTCCTTTCCGTAAAAGCGGACCAGCTCGTGTTCGAGGCGGAAAGACGGGTTGCCACCGAAGCCGATCCGAATACGGACGGCGCGATTTTTCGGCAAGCGGTCGCCGAAGAGGTCCAGACCATCCTGCTGCCTGCGGTCAATTATGTAAAGCGGACAGCAACGTTTCTGGTCATCGACGATGCCGGCGAACATCCCCTGTATTCCAACGATCCGTATGTACAAGCTCATCATTCCAAATCGATTCTATGCCTACCGGTGATTCGCCAAGGAAATTTGACGGGAATGCTGTACCTTGAGAATGATGAGGCCGGCGGCGTGTTTACGGGCGATCGGGTTGGAATTCTGCAACTCCTTTCCTCCCAGGCCGCCATATCGTTGGAGAATGCCCAGTTATACAAGAATCTTTTCGAAGCGGAAGAAAAAGTCCAGCAACTGAATGCGGATCTGGAACAGCGCGTCGTCAGGCGGACGGCAGAATTGCAGGAATCCCTGGAAGCGCTCCAAAACGCCCAGCATCATCTGGTCCAATCGGAAAAAATGGCGGCTCTCGGTGGGCTGGTGGCCGGAATCGCCCATGAGATCAATACTCCCCTGGGAATCGGGGTCACCGCCGCGACGTTCCTGAAGGATAAGACCGAGAGGTATGTCCGACGCTTCACCCAAGGCGATCTGTCCGAATCGGATGTCAAAAAATACGCCGATACCGCCATCGAGGCCTCCGCCATCATTCACACCAATTTGAACCGCGCAGCGGAACTGATCAACAGTTTCAAGAACGTGGCGGTCGACCAGACCCATGAGGAAAGGCGCGTCTTCCTTCTGAAGGCCTATATCGAGGATATCCTGAACAGCCTGCGCCCAAAATTGAAAAAGACCTCCCATGTCGTGAAGGTCGATTGCCCGGATCATCTGAAAATAAATAGTTATCCGGGAGTGCTGTCCCAAATCGTCACCAATCTGGTGATGAATTCACTGCTGCATGGTTTCGAGAATATGGCGGCCGGGGAGATGCGCTTCGTCATTCGGGAAGAGGGACCGGTCCTGATATTGCAATACAGCGACAACGGCTGCGGAATGGATCCGGCAACGTTGAACAAAATGTTCGACCCGTTTTTCACCACCAAAAGAAATCAGGGCGGAACCGGTTTGGGAATGCATATTCTTTACAACTTGGTCACCCAGTCCCTCAAAGGGCGGATTCGGGTTGTTAGTGCTCCAAACGAGGGCGTCGAATTCGATATCCGGTTTCCCATGGACGAAAATCCGTCGTCCCCAACGAAAGAAGCCGCCATCGCCAATTGAAACCCGTCAGCGTTTCATGGGTTTTCTTGACACAACCGGTTCCTTGGGGTATATTTTCATCGTCAATTCGTCTTTTTCCGTCACATCTGAATAATTGATCAGCCTCTACATTGTTGGACAAAATACACTCGGCAAATAACCTTTCCCGACGTATCCATACGGCAGCGATGACCGAATGCAAAAGATTGCGGACTACAACATTATCGAAGCCCTTGAAAAAAGTTCCTATCTGAGATCTTATCGGGCCCGCAAAGAAGGTGCGCACGAAACGCGCGTTATCACGTTGATCAGCACGGAGCAGGCCAGCCCTTCCCAAATCGCCAGGGCCAGGCAGGAATATGAAACCATAACCGCCTTGTCTCTGCCCGGTATTGTCGCCGTTGAAGAAATTCGGATCATCCCGGGCAACCTGATGGTCATTCAGGAGGATTTCAGGGGGAAAACCCTGAAATCGATCCTCAAGGACGGATGCCTCGATATGGTTCCATTCCTGAAAATCGGTATCACCATCGCGGAAACCCTCGGCCAATTGCATCAGGAAGGAATCGTTCACAATGCCGTCGGCTCCGAGAATGTTCTCATCCGCAGCGCGGATCAGACTGTCAAACTGGCGAATTTCAGCCAGCTGAATCTACTGGGAACGGAAGGTGAGAGTCTTTTCAGCAACCAGGAGCTGCAAAAGATGCTGCCGTACATTTCCCCCGAGAGATCGGGGCGGGTGAGTCGGCCGGTGGATTATCGTTCCGACCTGTACTCCACGGGCGTCGTCTTCTATGAGATGCTGAGCGGGAGTCCGCCGTTTCAATTCAATGATCCCCTGGAATTGATTTATGCCCATATCGCCAGAAAACCAATCCCCCTGACGGAAATCAGGAAGGATATCCCGTCCGTGGTTTCGGACATGGTCATGAAGTTGCTATCCAAATCGGTTGAAGAACGCTACCAAAGCGGCTTCGGGTTGATGGCGGATTTACAGGAATGCCATCATCGTCTGCAACATACCGGGAAAATATTGTTTTTCAAGCCCGCCCAAAACGATCTGCCCATCATGTTCAAAACACCGGAACGATTGTTCGGCAGGGAAACCGAGCAGGCGGAACTCGGAGCGATGATGGCGCGTGTCCGACAGGGGGAACGGATCGTCTCACTGGTTTCCGGTCAGGCCGGAATCGGCAAATCCTCCTTGATCCAGGAGTTGCATCGACCGGTTGCCGGCTGCAACGGTCATTTTATTTCCGGTAAATTTGAACAGCTGAATCCGGACACGCCCTACCATGCCATATTTCAAGCGTTGCAACGGCTTGTCCGGCAGATTCTCTCCCAGAGCAAGGAAAAGATCGCCCATTGGAAGGCGGAACTCCTGGCAGCTCTCGGATCCAACGCCGGGATCATCACCGATATCCTGCCGGAGGTCGTCCTGATTATCGGCAATCAACCGCAGGTGCCGCCCCTGGGGCCGGAAGAATCCCAAAACCGCTTTCAACATGTGATGAAGAATTTTATCACTGTGTTCGCCGCCATGGATCATCCCCTGGTACTGTTTCTGGATGATCTGCAATGGTCGGATTCCGCCAGTCTGGGTTTATTGACCAGCATTCTGGGCGACCCGGACACGAAACATTTTCTGTTTATCGGCGCCTTTCGGGATGGTGAGATCGCCGCGAAGCATCCACTGATGGAAGCGAGGAAAGAATTGGCAAGGTCCGGAATCGATGTCCGTGAATTATCCCTTGCCCCCCTGAAAGTGATGCATGTGAACCAGTTTCTGATGGACTGCCTGCATTGCGTACCTGAAAGATCTCTACCCCTGGCGGAATTGGTGCACCGCAAAACCGATGGGAATCCGTTTTTTATCAAACAGTTCATGGAGACGGTGCACGAAATCGGGTTGATAAAACTGGACCCTGCCACGGGATGGCAGTGGGATGTGGATGAAATCGAGGGGATCGAAGAGACCCGGAATGTCAGCGCCCTGATGGCCGGCAAGATCACTCGATTGCCTCAAAGGGCGCAGGAATTACTGAAGATCTGCGCCTGTTTCGGAAGTCGATTCAACCCGGAATCCATATCGGAATTTGTCGAAAGGCCCATCGATGACACGGTTTTCGATTTACGGGAAGCCATCCGGGAAGGCTTGATCATCGCGTCAAATCGCTACTTTAAATTCGCCCATGATCGCATACAGGAGTCCGTCTATCGGCTCATTCCGGAATCGATCAGAAAGGAAACCCATCTACGCATCGGCAGATTTGAATTCGTAAAGAAAAAACATGGGGATCTCACGGACAATATTTTTTTTACCGTCAACCAACTGAACCTTGCCAAAGAACTCCTGGTTACGGACAGTGAAAAGGATGAATTGGCCGAACGCAATCTGCTGGCCGGAAAGGCCGCGAAATCCACCACCGCATATTCCTTGGCGTTCACTTATCTAAAGACCGGGGTAGATTTAATGGGCACCGCCGGCTGGGAGCGAAACTACTCATTGACGCTTTCCCTGTATACGGAAGCGGTGGAGGCGGCCTATCTCACAACTGCTTTCGATGAAATGGAAAAACTGGCGGAACAGGTCGACCTTCACTCCCGATCTCCGCTGGATAAAGTGCCCATCCATACGGTCGGGATCAAAACGCTGTTGGCCCGGAACAGACTGCTGCCCGCGGTGGAAAGCGGGCTTCACATTCTCGATCAGTTGGGGGTTCATTTCCCGGAAAAACCGAAAATGATCCACCTGCTGAGCGGTCTGTTGAAAACCAAATGGCGTCTCTTGGGGAAACCGGTGGAAACACTGGTGAATCTTCCGCAGATGGAATCGGACCTCGTCATCGCCCAGATTCAGATTATGTCGACGATGTCCACGGCGGTCTATTGGGCGGCTCCGAATTTGCTGCCGCTGATGGTTTTTCAAATGGTGCGCCTGGGGGTCAAATTCGGGCATACTCCCTTGGCGCCTTATAATTACGCCGGTTACGGCCTCATTCTATGCGGTATCGGAGAAATTGAAACCGGTTATCGATTCGGGAAAATGGCGCTCCAGCTGATGGAGATCATGAACGTCCGGGAACAGAAAGCCAAGACGCTGTTTGTTTTCAACACCTTTATCCGTCATTGGAAGGAGCATGTTCGGAATTCGTTAAAACCATTGGTTTCCGCATATCAATGTGGCGTTGAAACCGGTGATTTTGAATTCGCGGCGTTTGCATTGCAGATTTACTGTTTTCATTCCTTTTGCGCCAATCAGCCCCTGAATCAACTGGAAGCAGAGATGCGCGAGTATATCGATGTCATCAAATCTCTGAAACAGTCACCCCAGTTGAATATGACGAGACTGCACCATCAAGTGGTATTGAACCTGCGGGATGCACCGGAAAATCCCTGGCTGCTGGCCGGCGAAAGCTACCGGGAACAGGAGATGCTCCCCCTGCATCAGGATGCCGGTGATCGAACAATCCTCTTTACCTTGTATTACTATAAACTCATGCTGTGCTATCTTTTCGGAAAGCATGAATCCGCTCTGGAAAATGCCCGGAAAGCAGAGGAAAGAATCGATGCCGTGGTGAGTTCCTACATTCTGGTCGGTTTTTATTTCTACGATGCATTGAACCGGCTTGCCATGTACGAAGACGCTTCTCCGCGCCGTAAAAGAAACATCATTCGGAAAGTAAGAAAGAACCGGAAGAAGCTATACCAATGGTCGCGGCACGCCCCCATGAATTGCCAACACCATTGCGAACTGCTGGAGGCGGAACTGTTGCATGTGCAAGGGAATGCCGAAGCCGGAGAGGCATATGAACAGGCCATACGGCATGCGAATGTGAACGGTTTTTGGCTTGAAGAAGCCCTTGCCAATGAACTGGCCGCCAGGCACTACGTTGAAAGAAACCGGGCCAATATGGCCCGCTATTATCGCAATGAGGCTTGTCGGGTATACGGGCTTTGGGGTGCTCGGAGCAAAGTCGCCGCATTGGGGGAAGTGCCTCCAAAGGATTCGACATTAGGCGTTGCCGACGGTAGACTGTCGCTGCATGGTCAGTTGGACCATACCACCGTCGTTCATTCTCTGCAGGCCATCTCCACGGAAATCATTTTACGGGATCTGCTGGCGCGACTCACCAAAATAATCGCCGAAAATGCCGGAGCCGATAAGGTGCTGTTTATTTCCGTCACGGGTGACCAGTTATCGGTTGCGGCGGAGTGGAGTGAAAATTCATCCGGTACGGACGAAACGGCGGCGCACATGCAAGCGGTTCCAGTGGATCGGCGTTCGGACCTTCTAGTACCGGTGGTCAATTATGTGAAACGCACAAAAGAATATGTCGTATTGGATGATGCACAAAAGCAGGGGGATTATACGAACGAGTCCTATGTGCGGCAGCACGCCCTCAAGTCGGTTCTGTGCCTGCCGGTCATTCGCCAGTCCAATCTCACCGGGATCCTGTATCTGGAAAATACGGCCGCTCCCGGAGTCTTTACACTCGCACGCATCGAGATTCTACAACTGCTTGCTTCCCAGGCGGCGATTTCGCTGGAAAACGCCGCTCTGTATGAAAACCTTGCAACGGCGAGTCAGGCCCTGATCGAATCGGAAAAAAAATACCGCCTTCTGGCGGAAAATGTCTCCGACAACATCTGGATTTTTGATCTGGAACAAATGAAATTTACGTATCAAAGTCCCTCGATCCTGCAGATACGGGGCTATACACCGGAAGAGGCGATGCAGCAATCCCTGGAAGACATTCTGCCGCCGGATTCCCTTCGGATCGCAATGGAGAACCTGGAGGAGGAAATCGCCCTGGAAGCACTCGGAACCGCCGATCCGGCCAGAACCAGATCCATGGAAATCGAAAACCGGCGCAAAGATGGATCCGTCATATGGACGGAGGCGATCATGCGATTTTTACGGGATGATCAGGGCAGGGCGGTGAGCATTCTGGGCGCCACGCGGGACATCACCACCCGCAAAAAGGCCGAGGAGGAGATTCGCAAGCTGAATGTCGAGCTGGAGCAGCGGGTCGTGGAACGAACGGCCGAGTTGCAGAAGTCGCTGGAAACGCTCCGAAACACTCAGGAGCAGTTGGTGCAGACGGAAAAAATGGCCGCCCTGGGCGGCCTGGTGGCGGGCGTGGCTCATGAAATCAACACCCCGTTGGGTATCGGACTGATGGCCTCATCATTATTGGAAGAAAAAACCAAATCCGGCAATCAGGCGTTCGCCCAGGGAAAGCTCACCCGCACAGACTTGGACAACTATTTTAAAATTGCCGCCGAATCTTCCCGCCTGATCTACAACAACCTCCAGAAAGCCGCAGACCTGGTCAGCAGCTTCAAACAAGTGGTGTCCGAGCAGACCGGTGAACAATGCCGCTGGATCATTCTGAAGGACTACATCGATGAGCTGCTGATCGGACTTCAGCCAAAAGTGCAAGGCAGCGGCCACGCAATTCGCATTCACTGTCCCGATGATCTGAAGCTGTATGGCGATCCCGGATATTTATATAAAATCTTCACCAACCTGATCCTGAACTCCATCCTTCATGGTTTTGAGAATGTGCAAAAAGGTGAAATTGAAATCGATATCTGGAAAGAAGCGGAGTGGATCGTAATTGTCTACAAGGACAACGGAAAAGGAATGGACAGCGAGACCCTGCAAAAAATGTGCGACCCGTTTTTCACCACCAAACGCGCCCGGGGCGGCACCGGTCTCGGGATGCACATCCTGTACAATCTGGTTTCCCAAGCCCTGGGCGGCACAATGGAATGCACGAGCAAGGTCAATGAAGGCGTTGTCTTTCTGATCCGGATTCCGGTGGCGCCGAATCGTGTGTCGACGAAGGATCCGGCCGCACGTTTTCTGTAAACCGGAAGTTCAATATGGAGTGTCCAACCAAAAATGGAGAGCGGAATGTATCCACAGATGTTCGGTGGGTTTTGAGGCCGTCGGCCCTTCATCCATTTCAATCTGCGGGCTCTCTTTGCTCTTTCCCGAGGAGCCGGCCGATGGTCAATCCCTGCACCAGGATGGAGAAAACCACTACACAGTAAGTGGCGGTCAGGATGATTTCCCGTTCGGGACCGGCCGGCAGCGTCAAGGCCAGAGCAATGGAGATTCCGCCCCGTAGGCCGCCCCAGGTCAGGATTTTGATGACATGGGGACTGAAGCTCCGGAATCTCCGCATGAGGAGCACCGGCAGGCCCACGCTGACCCAGCGGACCGCCAACAGCAGGGGGATCATCAACATGCCGGCGGTCAGATATCTGGCGCTGAGGGAAAGCACCAACACTTCCAGACCGATGAGTACGAACAATACCGCGTTCAGGATTTCATCCACCAGCTCCCAGAAATCATCCAGATGTTCCCGGGTCTTGTCCGACATGGCCAGCAAGCGGCCGTGATTGCCGATGAGCAGTCCCGCCACGACAATGGCGATGGGTCCGGAAATATGCAGGGCTTCGGCCAGGGCGAACCCGCCTGTAACCAGCGCCAGGGTGATCAGGATTTCCACCTGATACTGATCGATGCTCTTGAGCATCCCGTAGGCAAGGGCTCCGATTGCGATTCCAAACAGAATACCCCCTGCCGTTTCCGTTAGAAACAGCAGCGCCACGCTTTCCGGTGTCACCGGATGTCCTCCGGCGGCGATCTGGAGCAGCGCCAGGAAGACTACTACCGCCACGCCGTCATTGAAGAGCGATTCTCCGGCGATTTTGGTTTCAAGACTTTCCGGCACTCCGGCTTTTTTCAGGATGCTCAGCACCGCCACCGGGTCCGTGGGGGAGATCAGGGCACCGAACAGGAGACAATACACCAGGGGGATATGAATACCCAGTAGACCGAAGATCCACCAGCTCAATACACCGGCCATGAACGTGGAACCCACCACACCGGCGGTGGCCAGAAGGCTGATGATGTATTTCTGGCGGGCCAGGGCGGATAGGTCCACATGCAGGGCGCCGGCAAAAAGGAGAAAGCTCAGCATCCCGTGGAGCAGGGTTTCGTCGAAATCGATACTGTTCACCAGCAGAATGGCCTGTCTCCGGAACCCGATCCCCAGGGAACCGAGGCCGATGAGGCCCAGGGAGACCAGCAGGGCGATGAGCATCAATCCGATGGTGGCGGGCAGGCGGATGTAGCGGTGATTGAGATAGCTGAATGCCGCCGAAATGGTGATCAGTGCGCTGATGATATGAAACAATTTCATGATGTCGGATCACTCCTGGCGCGTCGGTAATGGAACGCGGCGCTGTGTCCTGCTTTCTAATGTTAACGATAACGATATATTATCGCATTATTTTCGAATTGTACGGTCTGCTTTGTGAAAAGGCAACGGTTTTTGTCCCTAATTTGAAATTCGGATGGGCGTTTCCGGCACCCCAGGGACGTGAAAAAATATCAAGGAAAGATCAAGCGAAATTTCCCTTGATTTTTTTTATCCGATGCCATACGAAGTTACCACATTCATCATTTAGGTATTTACCATCGGATCCTCACGTATTTGCTTTTCCCCTGTTATTATCCGTTGATATCGGCGACAGTCCCTCGGTTTGGCGTCAAATCGACGCCTTGACGAATCATTCGAGGTGTGCCGGATCGTTTTTACACAAATTCGGGGCCTTCATACCCCACCCCCATCATTCAAGACGGGTGACGTTATTGAAACGCGCCCGGCTGTTGGAGGATTTGTCATGGCAGATGAACGCATCCGTATGGAGGAGCTCAATCGCAGGCTGGCGGACAGCTCGATTCCGGAGAGAGACCTGGCGGTTTTTTTCCTTCCCGACGAAGAGAACACATGCGCTTTCAAGCCAGGCTTGCGCATCAACCCGCAAACCGTCATGCTTCCAGATGATCCGGGGGAAGCGCGCGCGCGCAGCGAAGCCGCTCTGAGCTTCGCCAACCGAATCTGCCGGATGCGCAGGTGGATCCGGTTTGAGCAAATGCTGTCGGACCGATACAGCGGTCCGGTCATCGTATCCGAGGGCGACTCCTGGTTCCAGTTTCCCCTGCTGCTGGCGGACGTGATCGATCATCTCTATGAGCAAGGATTTGCCATACGCAGTCTGGGGGCTGCCGGCGACACGCTGGAGAACATGCTGCAGGAGCGCGAATACCGGGAGGTCATCCGGGAGACCGGGGCCACGATCTTTTTGCTGTCCGCCGGCGGTAACGATGCCCTGGGGGGCGGTACCCTGCGCAACCATCTGCGGGATTTCGATCCGAATCTGTCGGCGGCGGCGCATCTGCTGCCGAGCTTCGACAAACTTCTCGACCATGCCATGTCCCTGTATGAGCGGGTGTTGCGGGACGTGGAAGCCCTGCCCGGCGTCATCACCATCTGTCACGGCTATGACCGGGTGATTCCCCATGCCGGTAAATGGCTGGGAACACCCATGGAATCCCGCGGCATCATGGATCCGGATTTCCAAAGAGCCATCGTCGGCCGAATGATCGACGACTTCAATGATCGCCTGCGGTCGTTGGCGGTGCGTTTCGGCGGCAGGGTGCGGCATGTGGACGTTCGCGGCACAGTGGGGAATACCCTGGACGATTGGTATGACGAACTTCACCCGAAAAGCGATGGGTATGGTCGGGTGGCAGGCCGATTTGCCGAGGTCATCCGCCGACTGGGCTCTTCGGGAACATCGGCATGGGCGCAGCGCGAGCCGAAAATCACTGGCAGCCGTCCCTCCCCGTCCCGGATCATCGGGATGACAACCAGACGCGGTTGGTCCCTGCATGTGGGCATGAACCGGATCGACCCGGCCCATTACGGCGATGAAGGCGAACTGATCGCCTGCCATTTCGACGCCCGGGACATGGCCCGCATCGCAGGCGATCGCGGATTCGAGAAGACCAAGCTGCTGCTGGACGATCAGGCAACGCGTGAAACGGTCAAACAGTCCATAACCGCGGCCGCTGCCGAGCTGAAACCCGGAGATCTTTTTCTTTTCACCTATGCCGGTCACGGCAGCCAGATACCGGACTTCAACGCCGATGAAACCGACGGCGCGGACGAAACCCTGTGCCTGTTCGATGCCATGCTCATCGATGACGAGCTGTATATACTGTGGTCCCAATTCGCCGCCGACGTGCGCATCGTGATGATATCCGACTGCTGCCACAGCGGCACTCTCTTGCGTGCCATGCGCCGGACGGCGACCTCCGCCCTGCCCTCCGTCGGAAGCGAAGAAGCCCGGCCGCGACTACTGCCCCTGCACATTGCGGCGCGCACCTTTCGTGAGCATCGCGACTTGTATACCGCCATCGGACGCCGGCCCCTCGATTCCAACGATCGTCCATTGATCCGCGAACTCGACATGCCCCTGCGCGGTCCGCTGTTGCTCCTCTCGGGTTGCCAGGACAACCAGGTCTCCCAGGACGGCATCGCCAACGGCCGTTTTACTCAGGAACTGCTCGCCGTATGGGACGAAGGCCGTTTCCAGGGCGACTGGCGGAGGCTTCACCAACGCGTCGTCGCCGGCATGCCGCCGAACCAGACCCCCAACCTGATGCTCATCGGCCGTTCTCCGGAAACTCTGGCGGCCCAGTCGCCGTTTACGATTTAGGATAAAACGGTAAATGGTTTTCATTCCATTTTTTCTGTAAAACATGAACCCACGATCGGAAAGGAGAAAACAACATGACAAAGAAAGCGCTGTTGGTGGGCATCAATGACTATTCGCCGGTCGGCGCCGGTGGTCCGGATTTGCGCGGTTGCGTCAATGACGTGAGGGATATCGCCCATTCCCTGAATGCCCTGGGAATCGTCCCGGCGGCGCCGCGGACCATGCGCATCCTCACGGACCGCCGTGCCACAAGGGCGGCCATCCTGGATGGTCTCAAATGGCTGGTCAAGGGAGCCAAAAAAGGAGACACGCTGATCTTTCATTATTCCGGACACGGCTCCCAAGTCGCCGATGTGAGCGGCGATGAAGTCGACTGCAAGGACGAAACCATCTGCCCCTATGATTATGCGGCTTCCGGAATGATCCGGGACGACGATTTTCGGAAAATCTTCAGCGGCCTGGCAGCCGGAGTGAATCTGGATGTGATACTGGATTCCTGCCACTCAGGGACCGGTACGCGGGAACTCGGCGCTCGATCCACTACCACGCCCGAGGAACAACAGGTAACCTACCGGTACATCGAACCGCCGCCGGATTACGGCTTTTTCCTGGACTCGGATCCCACCATCCCCTTGAACGGTATTCTGAAGCCCCAACCCGGGGAAAAAGAGCTGGTCATCGTCGACGGGTTGAACCATGTGCTGTGGGCCGGTTGTCGCGACTATCAAACTTCGGCGGAGGCCCCCATCAGCGGCGTCCATCGGGGAATCTTCACCTACGCGTTCTGCAAAGCCCTCCGTCGCGCCGGCACCGGCGTCACCCGCCGGAAGCTCGACGCCCTGGTATGCGCGGATATCCGGCGAATGGGCTACAGCCAGGTTCCCCAGCTGGAAGGAACCAAACGATCCATTGCCGAAAAAGTGTTTGCGTAACAGATTTGATCCGACGTACCCATCACTCCAAATGATTCTACCGTGCGACACGGGCCGTGACAAGCATCCGCATAAACGGCCCGTGTTCATCCAATCTTTGGTGCTGCGCATATTATATTGTAATTCTTGATTCGGAACTTTTCCAGAACCGATAAAATATTCCTACTCATATGTTCCTACTCATATGTTACTAATCATATTGACACGCAAGGTAAAGAGACCTACTATTCGGCTCGTTTTTTCCCTGAAAACAATTTTGCACAAAAGAAAGGTGGTGCAGTGATGTTCAAACGAATTCCCGGCATCCTGTTTTTCGTCCTGTTGCTATGTCAAACCGGAACACTTTCGGCGGCCGGCGATCCCAATGATGCGGAAGGCAGCAAGGATCCGGCCGTATTTTCCAGAATGCCCGGCTTCCACATCTACCGGTCCGAAGAACTCGACTTCGATCGATTTGAATTCGATGTGGCTCCGAGTAAGACCGAAGCGGTGGAAGGGCGCCATTACAAGGCGACTTATTACGCCAACGAAGACGTCACCCTGCCAAGCGCGCTGCAGATTACCCGCAATTATATCAATGCCGTCAAGGCGTTGGGAGGGAAGACGGTATACGATTTCGAAGACGGCGGACAGCAGATCGCCACCTTGAAACTTGAAAAGAACGATGTGGAAACCTGGATTTCGGTCAGGGCCGGCAGCAATGGTATGTACGATCTCAATATCATTGAAAAGCAACTCATGAAACAGGATGTAACGGCAAATGCCGACTTGCTGGCAGGCAGCATCAAGGAAACCGGCAGGGCTGCCGTATATGGGATCTACTTCGACACCGGCAAAGCGGAGATCAAACCGGCATCCGAACCCTCGTTGAAGGAAATCGCCAAAATGATTCAGGCCGGTCCCAAGATGAAGTTTTATATCGTCGGTCATACCGACAATGCCGGAACTTTTAATGACAACCTCAAACTGTCCAAAGACCGGGCGGAGGCGGTGGTCAAACAACTGGTCGGAAAATACGGCATCACCGTCAACCGGTTGCAACCTTTCGGAGCAGGACCCACTGCGCCGGTAACCTCCAACCAAACCGAAGAAGGTCGCGCGAAGAACCGTCGGGTGGAGCTGGTGGCCCAGTAGTTCGCCAGTTGAATGGTCAGGAGGTGTAGTTGGCTGTAGGATCTCGATAGCGGGTAAGTTCGGTTGGGGCGTGTTTCTTCCGCTATTGATATCGGTCGCGTATGCCGCCGTCCGAAGGAGGGAAAGCGGGCAACGATAGTCGTTCGCTTTCGGACGCGTTTATCCCGCAACCGATTACAACCGTCTCCCCAATGCCATGGCCCGTTCGATCAGGCCGGTATCGTTCCGCGCCGCGCCGCGGTCCACTTCGGCGCCGTATTGATGAAATAACTCGATGCGACCGGCGTTCAGGGAGAGGGGGATTACGTTGAGCCATTCGTTCAGATGATCATAAAATTGCGGAAACATCCCGGGAGGTTCGGAATCACCTCGGGAAACGACGATGATAAATGTCTTTCCGGCGGGAAACACAAAGCGGTAATAGTCCTCGCCGGTTTGCGGATCGTTTCCGAAATCCAAAAAACAGTAGAGGCGATCCACCAGCATTTTGAACTGGGCGCTGACATGAAACCAGTAAACCGGCGTCCCCAGCACGATGGTGTCATAATTCGTCAGTTCCCGCAGCAGCGGTGAGAGATCATCTTTCTGCACACAGTTGCCCAACTGCTTCTTGCAACCCTCGCACCCCAGACAACCGTTGATTTTCATCTCCCGCAGATTGACCAGACGCGTATCGGCGCTCGTTTCGGCCGCCCCTTTCAGAATTGCCTCGACCAGGGTTTGTGTATTGGCGTTTTTTCGCGGACTGGCATTGATACCGATTACCTTCATGGGACCTCCTCACGCATTAGAGTGCTCACACTATTTATCGTGTTTTTGATACCAGTCCTGGTCCTGGTATAACTCCTTTGTGCAAACCGGGCAAAGACCATGGCTGAATAGGGCTTCCGAGTGCTGTTGAATATACGCTTCCAGCTGGTTCCAGTATCCCTTGTCATCCCGTATTTGATGGCATCGGCTGCAGATCGGGATCAGGCCGCTCAATTTTTTCACCGATTCCAAGGCGCAGAATGACATCTTCGGTTTTGGCGGCTTCCCCTCGCAGGATCTTGCCCCATAACAATTCCGCTTCATCCGGATGCAATCCCTTCTGGATGTCTTCGACCGACATGGACAGAAGCTCTGTGCGGGAATAGCCGGACATCTCACAGGCTTTGTCGTTTACCTGGACAAACCGACCGTCCAAGCCATGGGCGAAAAAAGCATCCGGAGCCTGTTCGATAATCGCCTTCAGGCGCTCTTCGCTTTTTTGAGTCGCCGCTGCTGCGTCCGTATCAGGGGCTGTGTCGACTTTTTTTGTTGGGTCATCTTCCTGTATACCTGCTCCCGTTTCTTTCCCATCCGTCTGTCGTCGCCCTGACGATGCAGCGTGGCCGATATTCGGATGATCCGGAATCCCGGATTTGTATGAGCTGAATGCAGTGGCCGGTTCAGTCCGGTCGACGCATGGTCATTCTTTTTCAGCACCGGGGTGTTCAACGGCATATCGATAACGATCGGTGATGCATGTCGGATCGCTTCATTATAAGCGTAATAAACCCAATTTATAGAAGAGCGGAAGAGGTGTCAAGAAGGCTTCGGTAAGAAAACAACCGTATATCCCGCCGGAATCGCTCACGGGTCGGATTCTCTCATCAATGGACGATCGCCGCAATCAGCGGAAATCGTCAACCTGTTGGATTCACCAATTTCTTGACACATTTCGGTTCCTGGCGTATGCTCGGTTACAAAAAAATCGATCCCTTATCCTTACACTTCAAAGCTACACGGAATATTCTGCGTTTTTAATGGCATCGATAAAAATCGGTGTAGACGTCATCGGCGCCTCGAGAAAGGCACACGCAAAGCAGTAGAACCCCCAGCAGCGGTTCGACTCAGGAGCTGGATATGCAACCATTCGATCCCGTCACTGCTTTTTCACCTTGGATGCCGGGTGCCTTCAGCTTTGCGGTGTTCGCTCTGTTGGTGTTCGTGATAATGGCCGCGATGCTTTTTCTGTCAGCCTGGTTGGGCCGGAAATCCGACAACACGGAAAAAGGCCGTCCCTATGAAAGCGGGATCATCCCAACGGGAACGGCCCGTTTGCGGTACCCGGTACCTTTTTATATGGTGGCGGTATTCTTTCTCGTTTTTGATGTGGAAGGCGCGTTCATTTTTTCCTGGGCTGCGGCCTGCCGGCAATTGGGTTGGACGGGGTGGCTGCGGATATCGGTGTTCATTTTCGTGCTACTGCTCGGGCTGGCCTATATCTGGCGAAAAGGAGGTCTTCGTTGGGGGCTGAGCGACCAAGAGAAACGAACGGCATCCTGAGGGTCTCGGATACCATTATCAACTGGTGTCGGGCCAACAGCCTGTGGCCCATGTATTTCGGCCTGTCCTGTTGCTTTGTGGAGGAGGCCACGGCCATCACTTCCCGTTATGATATCGCGCGTTTCGGTTCCGAAGTTTTTCGCCTGTCGCCGCGCCAGGCGGATCTGCTGATCATTTCCGGCACCGTTTTCAAGAAGATGGCGCCGCTCATCCTGCGACTTTACCGGCAGATGGCCGAACCCAAGTGGGTCATGTCCATGGGTTCCTGCGCCAATACCGGCGGCATGTATGATGTATACAGCGTGGTGCAGGGGATCAACCAGATCCTGCCGGTGGATGTGTATATTCCGGGTTGCCCTCCCCGACCAGAAGCCATTTTTCAGGGGCTGACCATTCTGCAGGAAAAGATCAAAACCGAAGAGCGGCCGAGTCGCGCGGTATTTCATCTGGGCGGCGGTGATCAGGGCACTACGGCTCCGGTGATGATCGACGGTGACGGCAAATCGCGGGATACCCGCGGACCGGGCATGGAAGGAATACCCATACGCGGCACTTCGGCCCGGCCTCCGGATTTCATGGATCACCGGGCTGAGCTCATGTGGGGGCCGGATGCGGTTCGGATCGAACCCGGTCCGGCTGAGGTGGAATGGGTGCAGGCGCTGACGGCTCGCTTCCCGGACGCCGGGATTCAGACCGAACCTGCAGTGGATATGACCACTCTGCAGGTGGCTCCGGAGCGGATCCGGGATGTGTTGACCTTCCTCAAACAGGAGGCGTCACCCCGCTTCCGGCGGCTGGAGGACTATACGGCCGTGGATGAATCGGCCCGCCGGGAACGGCATCGTTATCCCGATTTCACCCTGGTATACCATTTGCTGGCCCTTGATCCACCCCATCGGTTGCGACTCAAGGTCCCGCTCCGGGGGGATCCGCCGGCGGCGTCCAGCGTGGCGGATATCTGGGCGCCGGCGAATTGGTATGAACGGGAAATGTTCGACATGTTCGGCATCCGTTTTCAGGGGCATCCGGATCTCAAGCGGCTGATCATGCCGCCGGACTGGGAAGGCCATCCCTTACGCAAATCCCATGTGGGCCGGGCAACGGACATGCCCGCCTACACCGTTGACGACGCCGGGCGCCACCAACCCTTGCCGGCTGATCGGTTCGTCCGTCCGACAACCGACGGCGAAGAGCTGATCCTGAATATCGGGCCGCATCATACCGCCACCCACGGATTGATGCGGTTCGTGGCCCGTCTGGACGGCGAAACCATCGTGGAGCTGGGCATGGATATCGGTTACCACCACCGGGCCGTGGAAAAACTCGGTGAACGCCAAACCTGGCACCAGTTCATGCCCTATACCGACCGGGTGGATTATCTGGCCGGCGCCGCGAACAATCTGCCATACGTGCTGGCAGTGGAAAAGCTGGCCGGGATTCACGTGCCGCGAAGAGCCCGGTATATCCGGGTGCTGCTGAGCGAATTATTCCGTCTGAGCAACCACCTTTCCTACATCGGTATTTTCGCCCATGACATGGGCGCCATGACCCCCACGTTTTTTACCTTCCGCGAGCGGGAGATGATTCTGGATATCGTGGAATTGATTACCGGCGGTCGCCTGCATCCTGCCTGGTTCCGGATCGGCGGTGTGGCCATGGATCTGCCCGAAGGATGGAAACCGGCGGTGGAAGCCTTTGTAGCGCGTTTCCCGAACCGTCTCCGGGAATTTGAGCGCCTGATCATCGACAATCCCATCATCAAGGCTCGTTCCCGGGGGGTGGGACGGCTGACCCTCGACCAGGCGCTGGAATGGGGCGTCACCGGTCCCAACCTGCGGGCCTGCGGGCTGGCGTGGGATCTGCGCAAGACAATGCCCTATTCAAGCTATGAGGAATTCGATTTTACGGTACCCACGGCCGTGGAGGGCGATGGGTACGCCCGCTACCTGTTGCGCTTCGAGGAGTGCCGTCAGAGCCTCCGCATCATCGCCCAGGCCGTCGCCAACATGCCCAAGGGGCGTACCATGACAGACGATTACCGGTATTCGGTCCCCGACCGACAGGATATGCTCCAGGACATCGAAAGCCTGATTCACCATTTTCTCAACGTCACGCGCGGACCCCGCATTCCCCGGGGAGAAGCCTATATGGCTTGTGAAATCCCCCGCGGAGAGCAGGGCTATTATGTGGTGTCCGATGGTTTGGGCAGCGCGTACCGTATGCGCATCCGTGGACCGAGTTTCACCAATGTCCAGATTCTGCCGCTGATGGCGCAGGGCGGACCGCTGGCCGATCTGGTATCGATTCTCGGATCGGTTGATTATACACTTCCGGATTTGGATCGCTGAATATGAGTATCCCCGAAACCCTGAAGACGGAATGGAAATGTCGGATCCAGCAGTCGGATCATCCGCGGGAACTGGTGGTGGATGTCCTGCTCGCCATCCAGGGGCAGATAGGTTATGTGGATGATCAGGCTCTGCGGGAAGCCGCTGATTGGCTGCAGGTGGATCCCCTTGAGATCGAAGAGATCGCCACCTTCTATACCTTCATTTACCGAGAGCCGGTGGGCCGCTATGTGATCCATCTTTGCGACAGTGTGATCTGCTGGCTGGGTGGCTATGACGCCCTCCGGAACCATCTGTGCCGCAAACTGGGCATCGCGTTGGGCGGCACCACGGCGGATGGGTTGTTTACGCTGTTGCCGGTCTGTTGTATCGGGTATTGCGACCGCTCGCCGGCCATGTTGATCAACGGCAAGGTATATGGTCCGCTGACCGAGGAAACCCTGGACCGGATCCTATCCGAACTGCGCGTCGCAGCCAGCGACAAGGAGTTATGAGCATGGTCCCCCAGGTGTTGTTTCAAAACCGCAAACCGGACCGGATTACAACCCTGGCCGAATATCAGGCCGGCGGCGGCTATTCGGCCCTGTCGCAGGTGTTGACCCGGCAGGACCCCAAAGGGCTGCAGACCCTGATTGACGAGGCACTTCTGCTGGGCCGCGGCGGGGCGGCGTTTCCCATGGGACGGAAACTGGCCACGGTTGCCGATGATGCCCCGCATCCGCGGTATCTGGTGTGCAATGCCGATGAAATGGAGCCCGGCACCTTCAAGGACAGGGTGTTGATTCATGCGGATCCCCACCAGCTCATCGAAGGCATGCTCCTGGCCGCCTACGCCATAGGCGCCGACAAGGGGTTGATTTTTATCCGGCCTGAATATGAAGGCGCGGCCCGGATCCTGGAGCGCGAGATCGGTCTGGCCCGGGAGGCGGGCTTTCTGGGCGCGAATATTCTGGGCTCGGGAGTTGCGTTTGATATGGTCGTTCATCGCAGCGGCGGCCGTTACATCTGCGGTGAGGCCACGGCCCAGTTGAATGCCTTGGAAGGGAAACGACCCAATCCGCGCAAACCGCCGCCGTATCCCACGGAAAAAGGACTATGGGGCATGCCCACGGTGACCCAGAATGTTGAAACCCTGTGCTGCCTGCCGCATATCGTCAACAACGGCGCTGACTGGTTCAAGTCCCTGGCCCTGACGTCCGGAGCCGCGGGAACCAAGATTTATCAGATCAGCGGAAAGGTGAACCGGCCGGGATGCTATGAACTGCCCATGGGAATCAAGCTCTCCCGCATTATCGAGGAATACGCGGGCGGCATGCCGGCGGGCTCCACTTTCAAGGCCTGTCTGCCCGGTGGGGCATCCACACGGTTCATGACCAAGGATCATTATGATATCGAGATGGACATCGACACGCTGCGCAATGCCGGCCATCGACTGGGCACCGCGGCTATCATGGTGTTCGACGACAAAACCTGCCTGGTGGCAGCAACCGTGAATCTGATCACCTTTTTTGCGCGTGAATCCTGCGGCTGGTGCACCCCCTGCCGGGAGGGCCTGCCGTATATCCTGGACATTCTCCAGCGGATTGAAAACGGGCAGGGGCAGGAGCGGCATATCGGCATGCTGGAGAGCATGGCCCGGCATCTGTGGAAGGCCTATTGCGCGTTTGCACCGGGTGCGGCCTCGCCCCTGGAGAGCCTGCTGACCTATTTCGGCGATGAGGTCCGGGCCCATATCACGGAAAAGAAATGTCCGTTCGGCGGACGGGAGGCAACCTGATCTATGCCCAAGTTGACCATCGACAACCGGGAGATCGAGGTGCCGGCCGGCCCCCAGGTGATTGCGGCCGCGGAACAGCTGGGAATCATGATTCCCCGATTCTGCTACCATCCGGCCCTGGGGGCGGTGGGCGCCTGCCGCGTGTGTGCGGTGAAATTCGAAGAAGGACCGGTCAAGGGCATCGAAATGAGTTGTATGGTGGATGCGCGGGACGGCATGCGGGTCTCCACCACGGATCCCGAAGCCGTGGATTTCCGGCGGCAGGTCATCGAATGGCTGATGCTGAACCATCCGCACGACTGCCCGGTCTGCGACGAGGGCGGCCATTGCCTGCTGCAGGATATGACCGTTTCCGGCGGCCACGGCATTCGCCGGTATGAAGGCAGCAAACGTACCCACATGGATCAGGACCTGGGGCCGCTGGTCCAGCATGAGATGAACCGGTGCATCCAATGTTACCGGTGTGTGCGGTTTTATCGGGAATATGCGGGCTACCATGACCTGGGGGTCATGGGCATCGGCAGTCGGGTATACTTCGGCCGTATGGAATCCGGTACGCTGCAGAGCCCCTTCAGCGGCAATCTGATTGATATCTGCCCAACCGGGGTGTTCACTGACAAGCCGTCCCGTTTTATCGGGCGGCGTTGGGATTTCGAACGGCGGCCGTCGATCTGCATTCACTGCAGCCTGGGTTGTCACGTGACGACCAGCGTCCACCTTCGTGAGGTGGTGCGACAGGAGGCTCGCGTCAATCCGACGATCAACGGACATTTTATCTGCGATCGCGGGCGATACGGCTTTGATTATGCCGGTCATCCGGATCGGCCTCGCATGGCGCGGCTTCATGGTCGCAACGGTGCGCCCCATGAAGCCCTTGCCGCTGCCCGGGAGTCACTGGCCGGAGTATCGGATCGCCATGGCGCAGGAGCGCTGGCCGTAATGGGCGGCACACGCGGCAGTCTGGAAACCCTGCTGGCCCTGAAACACCTTTGCCGCAAGGGCGGCTGGGCGGACCCTGTCTTTTGGCTGGATGGGCGTCAGACGCGGGTCATGAAGGCCGTTGCAGAGCTGTATCGCCCTGAAACCGCGGCCGATCCAATGGATCTGGCGACGGCGGACATGATCCTGGCAATCGGTGTGGACCCTCTCAATGAAGCCCCCATGCTGGCACCTGCCATGCGACTGGCCGCGCGCAACGGTGGTCGAATTTTTATGGCGCATCCGGGGCCGTTGTCGCTGCCCTTTGCGGCCCGTCATCTGATGGGTTCCCCCGGGGCATTTGACCGCCTGCTGAGCGCGGGCGTGAACCTTTTAAAAGGGCCGAAGGGAGAAGAAGGCCTGTTGGAAACAACGGCTGCAACGGCTTGGCCCGACCCCGGGGCGGCTGTAGAAATGCTCCGGAACCTGCAGCAGAGCAAAAGACCCGTTATCCTGGTGGGCAGTGATCTGGCCGGCGTCGGCACCGTGGTCCTGGCGGCGACCCTTGCCCGGGTCGCCGCCCCGCGTCAGGCCAAGGTGCTGAACGTTTTGCCCGGGGCCAATGCCATGGCCGCCGCCTTGATGGACGAATCCGGCCAGGCGTTCACCGATGTGCTGACCCGGATGGAAACCGGCGACGTCAAGGCGCTTGTGCTGGCCGAATGCGATCCCCTGTGGGACTTCCCGGATCGGCGCCGGCTGGAAGCGGCCATGAGAAGTCTCGAAACCCTGGTGGTTCTGGATTGTGTGGACACCGCTGCAGCGCGTTTGGCCCACATTCTAATTCCCACACAAACCGTTTTCGAGTCCGGCGGCGTTTATGTGAATGCCGCCGGACGGACTCAGCGCGCCGGGACGTTGTTCACCGGCGGCCTGCCCATCCGCCGGACCGGCAACGGCGGCCACCCGCCCCGGCTGTTCGGCCGGGATATCCCCGGCGCGGATATTCCGCCGGCCTGGCAGGCCCTGTGGCGCATGGCGGAACCGGACAGCCGTCTGGAGCCGGAAGCCGTTCTGGAAAGTATTTGCCTTGGTCAGCCGGATCTGCTGACGCAGCAGGACAGCGGCCGCTTCCCGGCGGATCGGATCAAGCCCGCTGGAGAATCCCGGGAAGCCGAAGCCGACGAGTCGGCCGAATGGGAAACCGGGCCGGATGCCTTCCGGCTCCTGCTCGCCGATGAAATCTTCGGAGTGGAAATACTATCCAGCCGGTCGCCGTGTCTGCAACGGATGGAACCCGAGCCCCGGTTATGGATGTCGGCAACCGATGCGCGGGAGCTGGGTTTCAATGACGGTGGTTGGGTGCAAATCCAATCAAACGGGGCGACGATGGCGGTGCGGCTGACGGTAAGCGGCCGGATGACGCCCGGCTTCCTGTCGCTTCCCCGGCTGCGGGGTTCCGGCTGGCAAATCTTCGACCGTCGGTCGCCGGTTCTGGCAAAACGAAACATCAGCCGCAGGGAAAAGGGAAACGAATGATAAACGGGCTCATGGGATGGATTGTACTGGCGGTGAAAATGGGCATCCTTCTCGGTGTGGTGTTGGGGGTGGCTGCCTACCTGGTGTTGATTGAACGCAAGTTGCTCGGTCGATGTCAGGCCCGGTTGGGACCCAATCGGGCCGGTAAATTCGGTCTGCTGCAGCCCCTGGCGGACGGTGTCAAGCTGCTGCTCAAAGAGGATATCGTGCCGGATGCTGCCGACCGGCCGATATTTCTGGTGGCACCTGCCATTGTAGCCGGTACCGCCCTGTTGATGTTCGCCGTGGTGCCCTTTGGTCCGCCGTTGACCATCATGGGGCATACCGTACCCATGGTAATCGGCGACATTCATGTAGGGCTGCTGCTGATTTTCGCGTTGTCGTCCATGGGGGTATACGGCATTACACTGGGGGGCTGGGCGTCCAATTCCAAATACGCTCTGCTGGGCGGCATCCGGGGCGCGGCCCAGATGATCAGTTATGAACTGTCTCTGGGACTGTCCATCGTCCCCGTGGTCATGCTGGCCGGCTCCCTCAGTCTGGTGGATATCGTCAACGCCCAGGCCGACTATCCGTTTGTTTTGGTGCAACCGGTGGCATTCCTCATTTTTATCGTCAGCGCCATGGCGGAAAGCAAGCGGATTCCCTTTGACATGCCCGAGGCCGAAACCGAACTGGGATCCGGTTATCATACTGAGTACAGCGGCATGCGCTTCGGCCTTTTTTTTCTGGGTGAATACGTGCACATCCAGGTTCTGGGCGCGCTGCTGGCCGTTTTTTTTCTCGGCGGATGGCGGGGTCCGCTGCTGCCGGGACCGCTGTGGCTGATGATCAAGATCATCCTGGCGGCGTTGGCGATGATCTGGGTGCGGGCCACTCTGCCGCGACTGCGATACGATCAGTTGATGAACATCGGCTGGAAGGTGCTGATACCGGCAGCGTTGATCAATATTGTGATCACGGGAGCGTTTATCGTGGGAATGCAATAAGGAAATCGAAATGAAAGAAATCTGGAAGGGCGTCAAGGCGTTGGCCGAGGGGTTCATGACTACCGGACGGCAGGCGTTCGGCAAACCGATTACCGAGGAATATCCCGAATTCAAACGCAAGCTGCCCGAACGCTCCCGGGCGCGCATTGTTTTGACTCGCGATCCGGACGGCCGGGAGCGGTGCGTGGCGTGTTATCTGTGCGCAGCGGTCTGTCCGGTGAACTGCATTTCCATGCAGGCGGCCGAGGACGGCGAACAGCGGCGGTATGCCCGCTGGTTTCGCATCAATCTGGGGCGCTGCATTTACTGCGGGTTGTGCGAGGAGGCCTGCCCCACGGCGGCGATCCAGTTGACGCCCGATTTTGAAAACTGCCGGCGGGACATCTTGAGCCTGGTGTATGAAAAAACCGACCTGCTGGTGGATCACTGCGGCAAGGACAAGACCTATAATTTTTACCGGCACGCCGGTGTAAAAACCGGACAGGCGGACAAAGGCGCGCATATAAGAGAAGCGTCTCCGGTGAACGTGAAATCCAACATGCCGTGACGGAGAGGAATCCATGAACCTGCATGCCGTTCTCTTTTATCTGGTATCGGCCTTGATCATCGGCGCCACGGCCATGGCTGTGACCCGGCGTCATATGGTCCACGCGGTGCTGTTTCTAGTGATTTCCTTTTTCGGCAGCGCGCTGTTGTTTTACCTTTTGGGCGCGCCGCTGTTGGCGGCGCTGGAGGTGATCGTCTATGCCGGCGCCATCATGGTGCTGTTCCTGTTTGTCGTCATGATGATGCGGATCGAGCCCTCCGACGATTTCCAGGAGCCCATCCGGAAACGTCTGGCCGCCGGCGGTGTGGGTTTTCTGTTCCTGATGCTCTGCGCATTGATCGTCAGCAGGGCCGGAGATGCGGCCCGCATGCCCATGCAGGCCCGGATGGTCGAACCCGCAGCGTTCGGCTATTTCCTGTTCGACAGTATGTGGACCGCCGATGAAATCGCCTCGTTGCTGCTGCTGGTCGCCTTGGTGGGCGTGCTGCACCTGGGGATAGGGCGTGGCCGGCGCCGAACGGCCGGAGAGGAGGATGGATGACCGTACCGTACACCCACGTGGTTTTTCTGTCCGGCATGTTGTTTCTGCTGGGCATGCTTTGCCTGATTATTCGACGCAACCTGATCATGATGCTGCTGGGTCTGGAGGTCATGCTGAATGCCGCGGCCATCGCTTTCGTGGGCGCCAGTCTGCACATCGGGCAGCTCACCGGGCAGGCCATGACTCTGTTCATTCTGGCCGTGGCCGCGACGGAAGTGGCGGTGGGACTGGCCTTGGCTGTCTGTATCTATCGCCGGACCGGGACCGTGGACCCGGCTTGCATCGAGGGGGATCAATGCAGTTTGTGACGCCGGCCGACAATCGCCCATGGAAAAAACCGAACCCGGCCGCCGGAATTGGAAACAACCCGACCGTGTTCAGGGCTCGGCCCCGGGCGTTCGACCGATCGAGCGGAAAGAAAAACAGATCATGAGCATACCCGTAACAACGATTTGGGCGGCCATCCTGGCGGCGGTTTTGCCCCTGGCCGCCTTCGGGATGATTCTCATCGGATGCCGCCGCCGGTCTTCGACCAGTGCGACATTGTCCATCGGTGCGATGAGCATGTCCCTGGCCTGCGCCGTCTATCTGCTTGCCACCCATGGATCCGCAGGCGTTCCGCTTGCGTTTGCCAAGAAGTGGATGGTGTCCGGAAATCTGCACATCACAGTGGGGTTTTTGCTCGATCCCCTGAGTCTCCTGATGATGGTCATCGTGACCGCCATCTGCTTCCTGGTGCAGATGTATTCCCTGGCATACATGGCCGGCGACCCGGGCTTCGGTCGCTACTATGCCTTCATGTCCCTGTTCGCCTGGGCCATGATCAGCCTGACACTGGCGCCCAATCTGCTTCAGCTGTATGTGTTCTGGGAACTGGTGGGGCTTTCGTCCTATCTGTTGATCGGATTCTGGTTCGAGAAGTTCAGCGCCAGTCGAGCCGGTAAAAAAGCCTTTATCATGACCCGTGTCGGGGACGTGGCCTTTCTGCTGGGGCTTTTGTTGCTGCTGGCCCATCATGGCAACCTGGATATCTTGAACCTGAACGATCCGGAGACCACTGCGCACATGCGCCCGATGGTGATCACCCTGTCCAGTCTGCTGATTTTCGGAGGGATCATCGGTAAAAGCGCCCAATTCCCGCTGTTCACCTGGCTGCCCGATGCCATGGAAGGCCCAACGCCGGTCAGCGCTCTGCTCCACTCGGCCACTATGGTGGCGGCCGGTGTCTACTTGTTTGCCCGTCTGTTTCCGTTTTTAGGTCACTCGCCGTTCGCCATGACCGTTTTTCTGTTCATCGGTACCCTCAGCATGCTGATGGCCTCCTGTATGGCCATGGTCAGCCGGGATATCAAACAGGTGTGGGCCTATTCCACCATCAGCCAGCTGGGATTCATGATCATGGGGCTAGGCGCGGGCGGCTATTTCGGCGGCGTGTTCCATCTGACCGCCCATGCGGGGTTCAAAGCCCTGTTGTTTTTATGCGCCGGCGTGCTGATCCATGCCTTCCATACCAATGACATGTTCGAAATCAGTCGGCAAAACGGCCGGCGGATGCGCATCACCATGACCTGCATGGTCGTGGCCGGCGCCGCCCTTGCCGGTATCTGGCCGTTTTCCGGTTTTTACAGCAAAGAAGTCATTCTCGGCCGGCTGGCCGCTCTGGATAACCCCATCTGGCTGCTGGCCGGTCTGGCCGGGGCTTTCTTGACCGCGTATTACACGTTTCGTCTGGTGTTCATCATCCTTTTCCCGAGGCCGGAGCCCCACGTTGCGCGGGACGCCCACGGCGGTCACCGGGAATCGTGGATCATGACCGTGCCGCTCATGGTGCTGGCGGCGGTCACCCTGGTGCTCGGCCATCTGGAGCGACCCCTTGCGGCATTGATCGCCGGTGGGGATTCCGTTTCCAAGGTGAATGGGAATCCCGCCTGGCTGCCGCCCCTGGCCATGGGGCTGTGTGCGGCCGGCGTGCTGTTGGCCTGGATCGAGTTCGGCCGCAAGGGGGCTCGGCAAAGCGGATTCGTTGAACAATGGCCGGTCTTGACGCGGCTCTTCGCCGAACGCTGGTACCTGGATCGTTTCTATGCCTGGCTGGTGGACAGGGTAGTGGACCGCGGGGCATCGGCCTGGTGCGCCCAAAACGACATCCGGCGCATCGACGGCGCGGCGCATGCCCTGGCCGATTCCGCAGTCAATACGGGCCGGGTGCTGGCGACCTGGCATCGCGGCTTGGTGCAGCCCAAACTGATGGTCATGCTGGCCGTGTTTTTTTATCTGACAATCACCTTGTTGTTTTAGATGGAATCGACCATGACACTCCTACTCGCCCGGTTTCCGTTTCTCAGCGCCCTGCTGGTCTGCTGCATCGGAGGACTGCTGCTTGTTCTGCTCCTGCCGGCCGGCAAGACCCGTGAGATCAAATGGGTCTCCGCCGCGACCTCCGGGCTGACCCTTTTCATATCCCTGTATCTGTTTCTGGCCTTCGATCGGAATATAGGCGGCCTTCAGTTTGTGGAAAAACGGCCCTGGGTGCCGTCGCTGGGGATTTCCTATTTCAACGGTGTGGACGGGTTCAGCGTCCCCATGATCCTGCTGACCGGGGTCGTATTTTTCACGGGTGTCCTGACCATGTGGGACCTGGAAAAACGGGTCAAGGAATTCTTCGCCATGATCATCCTTTTGGTGATCGGCGTGTTCGGCATGTTCATGGCCCTGGATCTGTTTTTCATCTTCGTCTGGTATGACGTCTCCCTGCTGCCCATGTATCTACTGATCGCGATCTGGGGCACAACCCGCAAGGAATACGGGGCCATGAAGCTGATGTTGTATCTGCTGGCCGGCAGCGCCCTGATCCTGCCCGGGATCATCTATCTGGTGGTGAATTCCGGTATGGGAACCTTCGATCTCCCGGCCCTGATGGTCCATGCCGCTTTTACACCGTTTCAGCAGAAACTTGCATTTTTACTGTTCTATATCGGCTTCGGCATTCTGGCCGGCATCTGGCCCCTGCATACCTGGTCGCCGGTGGGGCATGTGGCTGCACCCACGGCGGTCAGTATGATCCATGCGGGCGTGCTGATGAAGATCGGCGCTTTCGGCATCCTGCGTCTGGGTATTTTTCTGTGCCCGGCGGGCTGGCAATACTGGGCCCCGCTGATGGCCGTCCTGGCCGTAATCGGTATCGTCTACGGCGCCCTGGCCGGTCTGCGGCAGACCGATCTGAAATTCGTCATCGGCTATTCCAGCGTGTCGCATATGGGTGTCGTCGGCCTGGGCCTGTCGACTCTCACGGCCGAGGGATTGAACGGCGCGGTGTTTCAAATGTTCGCCCACGGCGTGATGACGGCCCTGTTTTTTTCCAGTGTGGGATACATGTACGACCGTACCCATACCCGGATGATCCCGGAGCTGGGCGGGATGGCGCATGTTTTTCCCAGGGCCTCGGCCTATTTCATCCTCGCCGCCATGGCCGGCATCGGCGTCCCGTGCCTGGCCAGCTTCTGGGCCGAGTTGCCGGTGTTCATCGCCGCTTTTCGGGTGTATCCGATCCTGGCTTGTATTGCCGTCAGCGGCCTGGTGATCAGTGCCCTGTTTTTTCTGCGGGTCATCCGCAATACCTGCTTCGGGCCGGCCAACGAGCGTTTTGCCCAATTGGCGGACATGTCGCCGGCCGCACAGATTCCCCGGATGCTGCTGGCGGCGACCATCGTTATGTTCGGCCTGTTTCCGTTTCTCATGTATGACACGATCCAGGCCGCAACCATGACCGTCATCAACCGACTACCGTGAGAATATGATGGAAACCATGCTGACCATCGGCCCCGAATTGTTCACTCTTCTCTTGATCGGCGCATTTATGGCACTGGCCTTGGGCTCACCGGCCCCGCGGTTGACCCGCAACCTGGCCTTGGGCCTGGCCGCGGCCGGTTTGGTGATCTGCGTGGCCGCGGCCGGACAAAAAGGCATCTTGTTCAACGCCGTTTATCGGGTGGACCTGTTTTCACAGGTGTTCAAGGTCTTGCTGTTCATGGGGTTTTTTATGGTGGTTTGCCTGTGCGGGGATCTCAAGGGAATCGAGGAGAGTCGCCACCCCGAGTTCTACCTGCTGCTGGGAACAAGCACGCTGGCTTTGATGATGCTGATCAGCAGCATGCATCTAATCAATCTGTACCTTTCGCTGGAAGTGTCGAGCTACTCCCTCTATATCCTGGTCTATCTGCGCGAGGGACGACAAAAAGGGATCGAAGCGGGCATGAAATACTTCCTGATCGGGGCCACGGCCTCGGCGGTCACGCTGTTCGGTTTTGCCCTGGTTTACGGCGCTGCCCGGACAGCGGATATCGCCTTGCTGGTGCAACGGGTTCCGGAGTCGGTCGGTGATCCGTTGCTGCTGGCCGGGTTGCTGCTCAGCCTGGGAGGATTTTTTTTCAAGCTGGGCCTTTTCCCGTTCCATTTCTGGGCGCCGGATGTCTACGAAGGTGCGGCAAATCCGGTGGCCGCCTATATCGCAACAGCCTCCAAGGTGGCTGCCATCGCCATCGTGATGCGGATCACCGCCCTGGCCGGCGAGCATGCCGATGGTCTGGCGCGGGTGTTGATCATACTGTCCATCGTTTCCATGACCATGGGGAACCTGGCCGCCATCGCGCAGCAGGATCTCAAGCGGTTGCTGGCTTTTTCCAGTATAGCCCATGCCGGTTACGTTCTCATCGGCATCGCCAGTCTCAGTTCGGCCGGGTACGCGGGCGTCGTGTTTTACGCCCTGGCTATTCTGACGATGAAGTTCACCTGTTTTCTCGTGCTGGTCAACGTGGCCGATGACGGCCGGAACCTGGACGTGAGCCACCTGGCCGGGCTGCACCGACGGTCGCCGCTGTTGGCGCTGGCCCTGATGCTGGCGCTGTTCGGTCTGGCCGGTATTCCACCGACCATCGGTTTTACAGGCAAACTGCTGATTTTTATGGCAGCCATGCAGAAGGGGTATTTCTTTCTGGTGCTGATCGCCATGATCAACGTGGTGATCTCCCTGTATTACTACCTGCAGGTGCTGAAAGCCGCATATCTATTGGAACCGGATACGGATCTGCCCGTCATCAGAATGCCCACTCGGCTTACCCTCCTGACGATCGGCATGATTTCACTGATGTTGATCGGAGGGCTCTACCCCAATTTTTTCATCACCATCGCCCGGACGGTGAGTGAGCACATCTTATGAAACAATATGGAAAATGAAGGAAGGCTTCAGTTCTCCTCCAGGGGCGCCTCTGCGATTCGATGGTTTTCGATGTAACAGAACTCGTCCGCCGCATCGAGGCGCTTTGTCTTAAAGCTTTCGGCAAATCTCCCGAAAATGTTGGTCAGCACCCTTCCGATGAGAAAGACCTGTGCCCACGGCGCATGGTAGAATATCTTGGAAATGCGCTTCAGCCCGGCAACGGTCAAGGGCGTGTAGCTTTTCATCCAGAGTTTGGAGTACTCCCGATAAAAATCATTCATGGGCATTTGGGTTTCGAAAACCGTATGAAAATGGTCGTAGAGATCATAGTTGAATATCTTGATCTGATCCTGATACCGGTACCAGATGTCCGCGTTGGGATGGGGCGTCAGGATGAGGTAGGCAATGCCGTCGGTATTGAACTGGTTTGCATAGTCGAACAAACGGTTGAAGTCATCTTTTGTGAAATGGTGGTCCACCAGGAAGCTGGCCGTCACCCGGATACCATTCCGGTGCATAATCTCCACGGCTTTCCGGTTGATCTCATGGGATGTTCTTTTGTTGTAGTCGTTTAATTTCTCATCCGTATGGGCCTCCATTCCGATAAAAATGCGCTTCAGTCCCACCTCGGCCCATTTCTCGATGATGTGGGGGTAGGCCACCACCGAATCGGTTCGCATGGCGGTGTAGTATTCCTTTTTGATGCCGGTTGTCTTGATGGCGTCGACCAGGTTTTCAATCCGCTCCTGCTGACCGATGGGAATGGTATTGTCGTCGATCAGATAGAGATATTTCTCGTCGATGGAATCGAGTTCCTCGATAATCCGGTCCACGGATCGCGTCAGAAACTTCCCGCGCGTCAGCTTCCAGATGGCGCAAAAGGTACACCGATCCAGGCAGCCGAAGGAGGTCCGCATCATCGCCGCCGGCTGCCAGTATTCGACATAATATTTCTTGCGATATTTGCGGGTCAGGTTCCGATCCGGGAGCGGCAGATCGTCCAGATTATCAATATAGGTGATTTTCGGGTTGGTATACCGCAAGCCGCCTTGGGACGGGAAAGCCAGGGCCGGCATTTCCTCCAGACTTTTACCGGCTTCCAGCGCGTCCATCATTTTCGGAAAGAGAAAGTAGGCCTGCCCCATGACGACAATGTCGATGTAGGGCAGATTGAAATCCTCCGGGACCACGGTGGGGTGATAACCACCCACCATGGTCACAATCTTCGGGTTAACCTGTTTGGCCGCCTTCAGTATCCTCCGCGCTTCGTAGACGTTGATCGTCATGGCGGTGGTGCATACCGCATCGGGATTATATTCGGAAAGTTTTCGCGGGAGGTCCTCACCGAAACGCATATCCAGGAGTTCGACATCATGATGGGGAACCGTGGCGGCGAGATATTCGAATTCCAGCGGCTCGGACAGACTGTACTCGGAACCGCCGATGACGCACTTGGGAAGATCGGGCTTGACGAACAGGATTTTCATTATATCACCCCCGGATGGACTCGGTCCTGCAAGATGGTTCGTCTGTATTTCAGGTTGAAATACAGCACCAGTAGTGTCTGCCAGAAAACCCTTCGGCTCGATAGAAAGGCGGCGTTTTTGAAGAACATGCGTTTGAATATGGACGGAAAGGAGTAAAAGCGGTCATAGGTTTCCCAGAAACCTTTCTGCAGCGTTTCCGGCGACATCTGTTTGGGCTGAAAAACGACTTCCGTGACCTTGTAGCGGGACCAGTCTTGGTGCAGCAGTCTGCCGGCTTCTTCCATTTCCCTGAATAAATCCGTTCCCAGGGGCGGGACCAGGATAAACAGTTCCGGCAAGGCAACGCCCATTTCCTCGAACATCTGAAAGGTCTCTTCGAAAACGGATTCGTCGTCCTGATCAAAACCGAGCATGATCAAGGCGTTCACGCTGATGCCCTTTTTCCGAAGGATGCTCACGATGGCCTTGTAGTCGGTTACGGTGTTGTGATTCTTCCGGCCCGATCGCAAACTTTTCTGGTTGACGCTTTCAAAACCAATGGACAGCATTTCGCAGCCGCTCCGGGCCATGAGATCGACCATTTCCGCGTCCCTTGCCGCATTCATGGTTGCCTGGCTGAACCATTTGATGTTCTGCGGGATCAACTCGCGGAGGAGTTCTTTAAAATACTTCCGATTACCGTCGATGCTGTCATCTACGAACAGGATCCGCCGAATCCCGGCGTTTTTGATGGTTTCGACATCACGGACCACATCGTCGATGGCCCTCGTTCTGTGCACTCCCTTGTAGACATGGGCCGGGGAGCAGTAATGGCATTGATGGGGGCATCCCCGAGTCGCCTCCACCGGACGGATGGGCGCATATAAGCGTTTATCCAGCAGTTCATAGCGGGGCGAGGGTGTTTTCGTCAAATCACACAGGGTGTCGGATTGGTATCGCTTTTGAAGACGTCCCTTTTCAAAATCTCTCAACAGGTCTTCCCAGACATGTTCCGCTTCACCGACAACCACCGTATCGGCATGTTCCAAGGCGATTTCAGGGGACAGGGTAATGGGAATCCCGCCCATGACCACTTTTTTCCCTCTTTTGCGAAACTCGTCGGCAATCTGGAATGCGCGTGCAACGGAGCAGCCCATGGTGGTGATGGCGATCAGGTCATGGTCACAATCGAAATCGACATCCTCCACCAATTCGTTTTTCAGATCGACATGGATATCCTTCGGTGTGAGCGCCGCAAGATACGGAAGGGTCGTTCCCGTGATCCAGAGTTTTTTCGCCTTCAACACCTTGCCCATTCCATTGGTCTGGGATGACTGGATGATCTGGACTTTCATATTCGCCCCCTTTTCCCACGTTTACGGTAATGCATTGATGAACCGACAACACGTACAAACAGGGTTTCGAGAACCCGGCGTTTCCGGATAACAGCATGAAATGAATGACGGCGGCGCGCGATCGATGATGGACGCTTGATTTTCAACTATCCTTTTATATTGAAGATATTTTTATTGTCAAGGGATAACCCAATTTCATGCGTTTTTGAATGGAAATACAGTATGGCTAAACCATGGTCGACAGATCGGATTGCTTCTTTTTATAGTTCTCACCGGCATAATTTTATTGTAGTTGTTCTGATTGAATGCTATTATCATTATAAATAATTCAAATAACGGTATCGCCGATTCGGTCAGAAAGGGCATTCGCAAGACGTCCCCCCTGACCCGTTGTTTCGTATCTGATTTATACTGAATGCATTAGTCTGACTGAATTCGGCTTGTCGTTCGATACCCCATTTATATTCTCCCGTATCGCATGATTCGCCAGTTGTGAGATCGGGTCGCGCTGATTTGGCCACTAACCCTTGGTGAAGGAGGATAAGATGAAAATCGGTCCCAAAATGATTCTTTTTTCAACCATTCCGGCTTTCGTCGGCATACTCTTGCTTTCAGCAACCCAGATCATCAAGGTCGGCAGCATTGCCGAAGATCAAATGGTGCGGCTGCGACAACAACAGGAAGATGCCTTCATTGGAAAATTGAAGGGACAAGTCGACATCGCCGTTACCTTGATAAATGTCTTGCGGCGAGACGGGAAAAATCAGGATGAATGCAAGGATGCGATCAAAAAGTTGCGATTTGGAGAAACCGGTAAGGATTACTATTGGATCCACTCCTATGATGCCAGTCACATTGATCAACCCAAAATGATTATGCATCCGGTATTGACGAACCTGGACGGGACGGATATCTCCAATTTTGAGGATCTGAAGAAGTTCGATCAAATTGTGTTCCAGGGGAAAACATACCCCAAAGGCGCACCAGAACTTCATAGTCTCCCCATCACCAACCTTTTTGTGGATATGAACAAGGTGTGCAGCAAATCCGGGGAAGGCGTCGTGCGCTACTATTGGAATAAGCCCGGTGAAGACAATAAAACAGCCTATAGTAAATTTTCGTATGTCAAGCTGATCCCCGAGTGGGGTTGGGTAATCGGGACCGGCGCCTATGCCGATCATGTCGACGCCGTCGTTGCGGAAGTCGGTGAAAAATGCGATGAAGATAAAAGGGGTCTCACGTATACGACGGTCTTTTTTGCCGGATTGCTCATCGCCGTATTGGCTTCGATTTCCTTTCTGGTCGCCAGAAGAATTACCCGCCGAATCCTTGAACTGACCCAATCCGCCGAGTTGATGGCAAAGGGCGATGTGACACAATTGGTCAAAGCAACATCCAAAGACGAGTTGGGGCAGATGGCGGTGGCGTTTCAAAAACTCGCGGCCGCTCAAAAAGAAAAATCCGCATTGGCCGGCGCCATATCAGAAGGAAATCTGGATATTGAGGTCCATATCGCCTCCGAAGCCGATATTCTCGGCAAGGCGCTTAAGGCCATGTCGACGAGTCTCAACAACATCGTTCGCGAATTGAATGCCGCCGCTGTGCAGGTGGATGCGGGGTCCAGTCAGGTGTCCAGTTCCAGTCAATCACTCTCCCAGGGTGCCACCGAACAGGCCGCATCCATTGAAGAGATTACCAGTTCCATGACGGAAATCGGTTCCCAGACCAAAACCAACGCCGAAAACGCCGCCCAAGCCGATCAACTTGCCGCAACGGCCCGAAATGCCGGTCAGCGGGGTGCACAACAGATGGATGATATGGTCCGATCGATGGAGGCCATCAGTGAATCCAGCAAACAGATCGGCAAGATCATCAAGGCGATCGATGATATCGCTTTCCAGACCAATCTGCTGGCCCTGAATGCCGCCGTGGAGGCCGCCAGGGCGGGAAAACACGGGAAAGGTTTTGCCGTGGTGGCCCAGGAAGTGCGAAACCTTGCCGCCAGAAGCGCCAAAGCGGCTCAAGAGACGGCAGATCTGATTGAAACGGCGGTACGCAAGATTGAAGACGGAAGCAAGATTGCCCAGACCACGTCCACGGCATTGTCGGAGATAAATGCAAGTATCACCAAAGTGGCGGATCTCATCGGCGATATTTCCGCGGCGAGCAACGAGCAGGCGCAAGGAATTTCTCAAGTCAGTCAGGGACTGTCCCAAATCGACAGCGTGACCCAGCAGAATACCGCCAGTGCAGAAGAAACATCTGCCGCTGCGGAAGAACTTTCTTCCCAGGCCGCTTTCGTTCGTGATATTTTGTCTCGTTTTACCATCAGAAATGATCGCCCTGAACAATCTTTTTCAAGACCGGAAAGGGTCAAAGCCATGGCGCATAGACTACAGTCCGACTCATGGGGGATAGTGAAGCATCCCCAAGGAAAAGATAAGAAACCGAACAATTCATGAAAACGGAAGGGAAAAGACGCTGCGATCCAGGCACCAGTATGGCACGGTTTGTCCCATGGGAATGAGGGAGACGCCTTCTGGGATTTCCACAAGGGCCTGGGTGCGGAACATGGCCGCCAGGCGGCTTTTCAATTTTTCGGGCCGGAGAAGTATCTTCCCTTCCTGTTGGATGATCCGGCATTGGACGAACTGTGTCCAGTCGCTTTGCCCACCGATGGCCGTTTCCAATTCGGCGGACAATCTCAGGTAGGGGAAACGCGGATGACCGGCCATTTTCAGAACCGCGGGCAGGGCGATCATCAGGAAGGCCATTTCATTTGAAGTGGGTCCGCCGGGCAGGCTGAAGACCGGCTTGCCGTCCACGAGAGCCAATCCCACCGCCTTGCCGGGACCCATCCGCACCCGGTGAAATATCTGCTCGCCCCCCATGGCCCCCAGCACCTTGACGATCAGGTCCCGGTCGCCCTTCCAGGCCCCTCCGGATGTGATGACCACATCGCAGCGGGACAGCAGGTCCGTGACGGCCGTTTGAATGGCCGCACGATCATCGGCGGCGTGCAGCAGGGAGGTTGCAAGGTGTTGGGTGCGCAGCCAGCCTTCCTGGAGGGCCACATTGCTGGCGAAAAGCTGGCCCTTCTCAAGGACCCGGCCGGGCAGGAGTACTTCACTGCCGGTTGCCAGAAGGCCCACGCGCGGTCGTGTGTAAACCGTAAGCGTCGAGATGCCGCCCGCTACCAGGAGTCCGATCAGGGGTGGCGTGATTTCCATGCCGGTCTCGGCAATCCATTCGCCGATCTTGACATCCGTGCCTTTGGGCAGGATGTTTCGTCCACGAGCAGCATCGGCGCGGGCCAGGATGCCGTCCCCTTGAATATCGGTAAATTCTTCTGCCAGAACGGCATCGGCTCCCTCCGGGATGGGCGCGCCGCTGAGGATGCGGATGGCCGATCCGCGTTTGACGTGTCGGTCGGTGTGTTCGCCGGCGGCCACCCGACCCAACAGAGCCAATCTGACCGGCGCCTTCTCAGAGGCCTTCGCCAGATCCTCGGCAACAACCGCATACCCGTCCTTGATGGAGGCATCCACGGAAGGGGAGTCCACCCGGGCCCGTACCGGTTCGGCACAGATTCGGCCGCACGCCGCGAGAATCGAAACGGTTTCCATGCCCGGCGGGGGCATATGCGTCAAGGCCAGGCCAAGCGCCCGCTGAAATCCGATATCGTATCGTTTCATTCCGCTTCCTCGAATATTTTTTGAATCATGCGGAGATGCAGAATCGGCAGGAGTCGGTTGATCACGCCGATGGCGTCCCTGGCGAGTTTGGAGGCCGTATGCCGATCCAGGCCTTTCCCGGAAATTCGTTTGCTGAACAGATCCACTTCCTTGCGGGCCAGGAATTCAATCAGGTCCATGTGAACCCGTAAATGCTCCACCTGAAAATCGAGATCCTGACTCAGGCCGACCTTGCGCAATTCCGCCACGATTTGGGCCAGGCGGATGCATTCCCGGTCATAAAGTCCTTCGGGGCCGATCTGAATCATATCCAAGTGCGCCATGGCCGTGATTTCTTCAGGGGTCAATCCGGTATGGGCCGCAAGTTCCGCGGCGGTCATGGAAGCGGGCGTTCCATTGGAATGGCCGTTTTCAAAGAAGGGTTTGTCGATTTCCCGGACCAGGGACCTGTAATCCGCTCCACTTGAAAAATCCATGTCCGCCAGCATGGTTTTAATGATATCCAGCGGCAGGAAGCGTGTTTTCTGAAGATCTTTGATGGCGTGGATGCGCTCGATATAGCTTTCGTCATAATACGCCATGTTTTTGTGGGTTTTCACCGGCTGGGGCAGTACACCTTGTTGAATGTAGTAGCGGATGGTTCCGCCGCTGACGCCGGTTATCTCCGCGAGTTCTTTCATCTTGAGTAGTTTTTGCTTTTTCATTGCCGGCATGTATAGTTTCGAAATGAGATTTTCCCTGTCCATTTTTGGGGGCGTTCTGTTTCACTTTTCGCTTCGAGTTCGAAAGGCCGTTATCCCAAATGAAAGGGGATTCGTCAAACAAAATAGCGACCTATTTGCCGAAAGGACAGATCGGAAACCGGCATTCCGGGCAGTCCAGACATAATCCACCATGCCCCATGGCGGCGAGATCCGCTCTTTCGATGGTATCGCCCGCCAGGATTCGTGGCAAGATCAGATCCAGTATGGTGGTTTTATGGTAGATGCCGCAGGCGGGTACGCCCAGGATGGGAACATGGCCGATATAGGCAAGCATGAACATGGCTCCGGGCAGTACCGGCGCACCGTACAGCAGGCGACTGCCACCGGCGTTTTGAACCGCCGCACGGGTGACGTCATCCGGGTCCACGGACATGCCGCCGGTGGTCAGAATCAGCTCCATGCCGTCTTCGATAAATGACAGCAGGTGTTCCCGTATCACCATGGGGTCATCGGGTGCAATCTCGACGCGCAGCACGAGCGCCCCGAATTCTGTAAGCTTTTGTCTCAGAATTCCTTCAAAACGATCCGGAATCAAGCCTTCGGAAATTTCATTGCCGGTAATCAGGATGCCCACCCGGACTTTCCGAAGGGGTTTTATCTCCAAGATTCCGCAGCTATCCCCGGCAATGTCGACGGCGTTTTCCACGATTTCCTTCCGGATCAGCAGGGGAATGGCGCGTGTGGCGGCGACGACGGCCCTTTTGCGGACCATGGTATGATGGTGCAGGGTGGCGCACATGACTTCCCCAAGCAGGTTGATACGGGCCAAAGCGTCGATCCGGACCGTGAGCAATCCGTCCTGCAAGGCGCGGAGTTTCAGTTTGCCTTCCGCCGGCTCCCCGTCCCAGCCGACCCCCGGGCCACAGAAGGCGTCGGCCAGAATCTTCACGGCGTTGTCTTCATGCAGGTAGTCGTCCGGTTGGTCGATGACATAGATGTGGCGCTTGCCGAGGCGTTGCAGGTGACAAAGGTCCTCATCGCAGATGCGGTGACCTTTCTTGAACGCGCGGCCTTTGAATTCCCCCGGCCTGATTTCGGTGATATCGTGGGCGAGTATCTTTCCCACAGCTTCTTCGGTTCGAATCGTTTTCAGCATGTTTTCACTCAATTTGTTTCCGAATCATTCCGGTGATCGGACGGATGCCTGCGGCCTTCATTTGTCGGTTTTCCGTCGATCAACCCCAACGATTCCCTGATTATCGTTCTTCCATCGGCGCCGTCCGGCAAGGTCGGTAACGAACCATTGCCAGGGACGGGTCGTCCTTTCCGTCAAAAATCAGCGCATCGATATCCGTTGTTCCCCGGCCGCCCCAATAGCATTGCAGGGCATCAAAGGTCGGCTGGTCAGCCGGATTGCCGTTATGCAGCTGAAAGCCCTTGTTGTCGTATACGTCATTATATTCGAACACCATGGCGCCGTTCAGATAAATCCCGCCCACCCCCGCTTCCGTCGTGGATTGATTTGACACCACCCGGTTGTGGGTGAATTTCTCGTTTTTGATACTGACGCCCCAGAAATTTAAATAGGCGGCCCCGCCGTATTTTCCGGCGATTTGATTGCCGCTGATCCGGTTGTGGGAAAGGGAGCTGTTGGCCTCGGCGAAGACCCCGCCGCCCTGTTCCGCCCGATTGGCTTCGATTCCGTTTTTTTCCACCAAGGCAAAGGTAGCAAAAACGCCACCACCGTTACCCCGGGAGTCGTTTCCGTTGATTCGGTTTGCGATCACACCGGCACGGGAAGCCCAGACGCCGGCGCCGTCACCGCCGCAATGATTGTTTTCGATCCGGTTTTCCAGGATATTGACCGCCGTGTTGGAGTGATAGCCATAGGCGAAAATGCCGCCGCCGTCTTCTATGGCCCGGTTACCGGCAATCTCATTGTCGATGATTCGGATCAGTCTGCTGCCATAGGCATAAATACCGCCGCCGTTGGTAGGACTTTTGTTTTCCACAATGCGGTTATGGGCAATGCTGACGGCGGCGTTCCGGACGGTAATACCGCTGCCGAGATTGTCGCGGATGATGCAATTGTCAACCCTCGGCCCGGTTTCTTCCATGACGATTCCATTTCCGTGTTCAATGATGCAAAACCGCAGAAGCCCGCTTTGATCAGCCGGTTGGTCCTCTTCCAGCACCGGAAGAGGGGCCTCCGCGACGCTGCAATGCTCGAACAGCAATTGCCCCCAGGCATTTTCCCGCGCACCGGTGAACCGGATGGGTTGCTCCGGTTCTCCTTCCGCCAACAGGACGCCGCGGGTTCGAATGGTAGCGCCCGGCGCCAGGCGCAAAACAGTGCCCGGCAGAATCGTAAGCGTTGCGGATTCGGCGATCAGCAGGTTTCCGGAAATGGTGATGGGAATTCCCGGCTCGAATCCCAGCACCGTATCGGAAACGATGGCGCCGGATAGATGGTCGCGCCGAGGTGTTGGAACGATTCTTGTGACGACCGCGCTTGCGCCCGGGGGCGGCGTCGGCGTTCCGGGAATCCAGGTTTCGGCCGGGTTCCGTCGATCCACCAGCCCGATTTGCGAATCCTTCAGCCAATCATAGATGAGTGCATCGATGACGGCCGGATCGGTGTTTCCCCAATAATTGCCCGTGGCATTCAGATCCGTGGCCAGTTTATGGGTTTGCACTCTCAGAGCGTATCCGGTTGCGGCGATGATATTGTTGCGGGTCAGGGTAGGATTGCCGGAGACGACAAGGGTTTCTCCCCATCCGGAATCCGGAGATTCGTTGGCGGTGAATGTATTGGCTTCGATGCAACCCTCCCCGAAATAGAACAGGCCGCTTCCTTTTTCCGGCTCGGCCTGGTTTTTCGTAACGGCGTTGCCCCGGACCACGGCGTTTTCCGCATAAATTCCTCCGCCGCAATCGGCGTGGTTGTTTCGAACCTGATTGTTTTTCACCATGGAGCGGATGGCGTAAATGCCCCCGCCGTTTTGTTCGGCCCGGTTGTCGAACACCAGGTTGTCTTCCACGCGACAGGCATAGGCCACCAAGCCCCCGCCGTGGCGGTCGCTGCGGTTGTTCTCGATGCGGTTGCGCAGCACGGCAATAGCGCCTGAATCATATGCAAAGGCGTAGATCCCGCCGCCCCCGTCGCGCCCGCCGCTGGACAGATTGTTATAGACGTGGTTGTCGGCGATCAGGACGGATTTATCGGTATAGACCATGATGCCGGCGCCGTTGCCGGCGGCCGTATCCTGAATCGTGGTGTTGTCGCAGATCCGGTTCGCAATGATTTTTCCAGTGCCGTATTCAATGCGAACGGTCGAGGATACGTTGTTGCGCAGGATGCAGTCCTCCATGTGGACCCCGGCGGCCCGGATGGTGATTCCCCGGCCGCCCTCGATGATGCAGTGCCGAAACAGATTGACGGGCAGGCTGCCGTCCGCCAGAAACCAGCCGCCGAAGCAATCGATGAGGTTCCATGGATCCTGCTGCAGGGGGCCGATACGGATCGGCTCCGCCGACGTTCCGTCGGCGATGATGCGTCCCTGGCTTTTGATCTGAACGTCGGGTGCGAGCAGCACCTCCACGCCGGGCTCGATGGTGAGGGTCACTTCCGGTAGGATGAAGATGTTCTCCAGAATCCGGTATGGACTGCCAGCTTTTTCCCAGACCGTGTCTTCCACCAGGACGGTTTGGAAGCCGATGATTTCCAACGGTTGGACGTGCTGCAACACAAGACTCCGACAGGCGGCGCCCCCGAAAAGCATCAGGATGACGACGAGCGCCCATGCAGCGTTACGGCGACGGTTTTTGTCAGCAATCCGTTTGACGATCCACATGGTGAAACCTCATGTTAATAGCTGGTCCAATCCACATCACTTCCCGGACGGACATCCGCCACTTTCTTGACTTCCTGCAGTTCCGGCACGCGATCCATGAACATCAGAAAGCGGGCCGTATATTCGATCCACATCTCCGGGTCCGGTATCCGCGGTACCTTGTCCGGTGTATAATACACAAAGGGCATTTTGGTGCCCTTGCCGGCATACAGATCCGGGTCACGGAGAAAGTTTTTGACCCATTGGAACCGTAATCTTGACTTGGACAACATGAGGTTGATGGACAGATCTTCGATGTTGACATCCCGGGGGAGGGCCGCATTCAGGTTTACCGGATGACACTGCATGCATTTATCGGTGATCACGCGATATTCTCCCATCTGAATGGTTTCGGCATCATAATCGGCCCGCACCGGAAGCAGTACGTAGGGCGTCTGGAACTCTTTTGTTCCGGCCGCCGCCGATTGGAGCACAAAATGTTCGATCAATTCCGTTTTTTCCGTATAGGGGAAGGGAAATTCCGGCATGCGCATTTTCAGCCACGGCCGCATTTCCGAGGGACGACTCAGAAACTGAAAAAGCCACTGGGGTTGTACCCGTTCGCCTTCACCCAGGAGGCGGGGCGGGACCATGGATTTCAATGCCAGATAGCTGCCGACCCGAGGGGTTTGATCCTCCGTGATTTGATGACATCCCGTGCAGTTATAATGAGCCAACATCCAGGTCCCTTTTCGGCGGATGCGCGTTTCCGGGGGTTGGCGGTACCGGTAGGCGGAGGGTAGTTCATAGGCCTTCTGATGTAGATAAAAGACGCCCAGGGCTTCTATTTCGGCCTTCCCGAAGGCGGTGTCGCGAACAAAATCGGGCATTTTCAGGGGCATGTCTGCGGTCGTAAATAAATCGGGTTGTTTGATTTTGGCAAGAATCCAATCCCATTTGGTGCGTGGGACGGACTGGGCGTTGCCGAAGGGCAGTTCTTCGAGACGTTTGCGGGCGACTTCCGCCACATCGAGCCCGGCCTTCGGCAGGTTGGTCAAGGATTCAATGGGATGGCAGCCGTAGCATCCGTATGTCTGCACCGCCAGCTTTCCTTCGGTCGCATCCCCGTCGGAAAGTTTCTCCGCAGAAACCTCCCGGATCCTTTCCGCAACATTCTTCTCTTGCAGACTTGCGAGATAGGCACCCAGATGACCGACGTCGTCATCCGTCAGCATCAAGCGCGGCATGGCGGTGCGGGCAATGAGCCCGGCGGGGTTTCTCAGCCAGGCCGTCACCCAGTTGGAATTCAGTTTCAAACCGGCATCCGCCAGATTCGGCACGCGATCCGTCAGGGATGCCTGGTCCGACAGAACACTATGGCAGGCGACACAGCCCTTTTCCATAAAAAGGGTTTTCCCGGTATCCGGCCTTCCCGATAGTCTTTTTCCGGCGGTGGCCGGCAGGTCGACGTTCCGCAGGGACGTCAGATAGGCGGTCATATTGCCAATGGTTTCCGCGGACAGTCGAAAACCCGGCATACGGGTTCGATGCCGGATAGCCGCCGGGTCCGTTATCCAGCTGAGCAACCAGGCCGGCGTTTGGACCTTGACACCGATTCCATCCAGGGGGGTCGCCATGGGGGGCAGGTCTTGGGCTGACGGGCCGCCATGGCATCCGTAACAACCGCGTTCGGCAAAGAGGCGTTCTCCATACGCCGCTTTTTCCGCTCCTGCCAATCCGAATGCGCTGTCATGGCATCCATAGCAAAGTCCCTGAACCAAATCCAAGGGAACGCGCGGTCTGGGCCAGTTGGTTTCAAATCCATGGGCTTTTTCACTGGAAAGAGCGGTGCCCTGGCCGTGATGGCAGAGGGTGCACCCGAACCGGTTGAGGGGATGATGCTTCAGCAATTCCGTCGGATGGGACCGCAAGGGAGGGGGCGCATCCTGGAACAGGGAATTTTCCATTCCCAGGTGGCAGGTCCCGCAAAGATCCCGAACACCGGCATCCGGTAGAAAAATTTGTTTGACGGTATCGGTTTGGTTTTCCCGGATATCCTGATAAAGCGTCCACCATTTTGACAGGTCCGCCGAGTTGCCGGATGCCTCGGCCGCCGTTGATTTATCCCGCACCCGATCGGCATACGCTTGCCGAAAGCGTTGCTGAATTGTTTTCCACTCCTGCCGCTGCTCGGTTTTGACGGCGGCAAGCGCCAACAACAGCAGGCAGCTCGTCATCACCAGAAACAGGATGCGATGGGAAAATTTGGATCGAATGGGCGCCATAATACACTATATGGAAAAATGTGTGGTTGTGATGAGGTAGCGCACTTGCCAAAAAATCCGTAACAGCATTTTACCGGGGATGCCGAACATCAGCAGAATCAACATCCAGGCGAGCATGAATTTGATGCGCTCCTTCGGTTCGAACCGTTTACGGGCATAAATCGTCGCCGGGATCAATCCGACGGCCATATAAAGGGAAATGATCCAGATTCCCGCGGTATTCGACAGATTGGTCAGGGCCGGCTCGGCTGCCTTTCCGACGGTCCAGTCTTCCCAGGGCCAGTAAAAATGCCAGCTGGGTCCCCGCAGAAATTGACCGATCAGAATCAGGCCGAACCAGAGAGCGAATCCATATAGAAAAACGGAAACGGCCAGCGGACGGTCCCGGAAGCCGTAGACCCCGATGCCTTTTGGATTGGGGTCCATGTAAGGCAGGCTCATGAGTCCCGTAATGATCAACAGGGGCAGACAGACACCCGCAATCCAAGGGTCGAAGTATACCAGGACTTCCTGAAGTCCGACAAAATACCAAGGGGCCTTGGCCGGATTTTCCGTCCAGTTCGGGTCGGCGATTTCCTTTAACGGCGCATCCATGAGCAGGGACCAGATGCACAAGACAATCATGGCCCCGAGGACCGCAAGAAATTCCTTGAACACCAGCTCCGGAAAGGTAAGGATTTCCTTCCCGCCGGCTTCGTTTTCCCGGATTTCACTATCTGCTTTCCACGTGTTCACGAATGTCTTCCTTTTTCCATAACCACCAGCCCGTATCGATCAACCAATAACCATCATCCATCCCATCCCTTCATAACGGACGCGAAATGCCGCCGTCCTTGCGGACGCGCCAGAAATGCACCAGCATCAGCAGTGCGCCCACCAAGGGCAGGAGAACACAATGCAGCACATAAAAGCGCAGCAATGCATTGCCGCCTACTTCCGAATCCCCCAGCAACAGGTATTTTATATCATTTTCCCCGTGGATCCCGAACCATTGATGAAAAGGTCCCTCCGCACCGAGAAAGGGCGTGGCGGCCGCCATTTTCGACCCCACCGTGATGGCCCAGAAAGCGAGCTGGTCCCAGGGAAGCAGATAGCCGGTGAAGCTCAAAAGGAAGGTCGTTACCAGGAGCAGGACGCCGACCACCCAGTTGAATTCCCGGGGCGGCTTATACGACCCGGTCAGAAAGACTCTCAGCATGTGCAGCATGACCAGCAGCACCATGGCATGGGCGGCCCAGCGGTGCATATTGCGTAAAAACAGCCCGAAGCGAACGGTGTGTTCCATCAGTTTCATGTCCAGATAGGCATATTCAGGGAGAGGACGGTAGTAAAACATCAAGAGAAGACCCGTTACGGTCTCCACCAGAAACATGAAAAAAGTAAGCCCCCCGAGACAAAAAGTGAACCGAATCCGTCCCGCCGTTTTTGGGATCGTTACTGGATGAAGGTGTAAAAAAACATTGGAAGAAATCGTCAGAGAACGGTTCCGGGCCGTGTCTTTGAATCGATGGCGGAACACCGACCGCCAGAGCTGTGTCTCGGTTATCTTCATAAACGTTCTTCCCTTACCGGGCCAGAAGGGTCTGGATATAGTGACGGTCCATCGTCAGAAACCGGCAGGTCAGTTGAAAAGCCGACTCGTAAAAGCGGAAGACTTCCAGGCAGACGTCCTCTGGCCGCGGCAGTTTTTTTTCCAGTCGGCGGAAGTTCTCCAGCAGGAGGTTGATCCAGACCAGGGGATGGCGTTCCAGGAAATCCTGTTCCGCTCGAAGATAGGGAAAAACGTCCCGATCGTTCTGTAGCGCCGTAAGTTCCTTGAAGGTCAGGAAATGCAGGAACTCCATTTGATAGCAAAGGTGATCCGGCCTGTCTTCCATGCTGCCTTCGGCGTAACTCAGACCAAAATGGTTGTAAAATAGAATGAGTTCCCGGAAGATCGCCTGGCGGTCTTCCCGGTATAGCCCTTCGAGCATGGGAATCGGTGGACTGCCCGGTCCGGCTTCAAACAGACGGATGAATTCCACTTCGATCTCCTCATCGGGAGCGCCGGCCAGGGCGCGTATACCCGTCTTTTCCGTATCCCGCCACTCGAATGGGTAGGGAAGGTTGTCGGTCAGACGGCGCAGGGCCTGTTCCAACTCCCCACTTTTGGCCTGGCGACGAAACAGTTCGTCCGGATACCGGAACATCTCCGCGATAACCGAATACATACGACTGCGGCTTCCGGTGGTGGTTTCGGCCTGGTTTTTCAACGGATCGGTTACAATGGCTTCCATGGGATTATCCTTTGGCATCATGTTTGTTTCGTCGTTCTCTGCAATAGGGAAGGATCCTGCCCAAAGGGGCCGAACATGGCTTTCCATTCCTTGGCAATCAGAATTTCCAGCAATTCGGACTTGCCGCCTTTTCTGACTTTGTCCATTTCCTGCTTGACGGTCTTGAGGGCGGTCTCCACCTCGGGACCGAACAGAAAGCGCAGATAAGCCATGGGTATACGGTCCTTGTTGGGTTCGATACGCCCTTGCTCATCGATGGAAGGCGGCGAAAGGGGCGGTACATAGAAAACGTTCGGCTCCGTACCGTATTCCGGATGGAGGGGCAGGGCCACTTTCCATACATTGACGAGTTTATGGATAATGCCTTTCTTGTCATCCAGGAAACCGACGAAGCGCACCCGACCGGTACATTGTCGTGCGCAGGCATTGGGAACCTTTTGTTCCAGACGGGGGTAGCAGAAGATGCACTTCATGCTCGTTTTTTTGATGAAGTTGAAGTAGATGACTTTATACGGGCAGGCTTCCAGGCAGAATCGATATCCCTTGCAGCGATCCTGGTCGATGACCACCGCACCGTCCGCTTCTCTTTTGTAAATCGCATTCCGCGGACAGGCGTCCACACAAGCCGGATATGCACAGTGGTTGCAGATGCGCGGTAAATAAAAATAAAATGCGTTCGGGTATTTGCCGCCGCCCTGATCTTCGTCCCAATTCATTCCCCAGGTGGGCGCGGAGCCGTCCGGATTGCGGGCTTCCAGGTGTTTTTCGCCGGCTTTGGAAGTAAACACCTCGTCATAGTTGAACTGCCAGTTATCCCCGAAATCCGTGCGGGTGGGAAGCTGGCCTCTTACTGGATCTCTGACCTTGCCGCCGAAGAGCACCTTATACCCGCCGCCCATCCGCTCCCAGTCTTTGGGGGAACCCTTGCCGGGTTGCGTATTCACCTTGTTCCACCACATATACTCGCGTCCTTCGATCTGGGTCCAGAGGGTCTTGCAGGCCATGGAGCATAGCTGACACCCGATGCATTTGTTCAGGTCCATCACCATGGCGACCTGTTTTTTGCATTCGCGGAGGGTGTCCTTGGAGGCCTTGAACTCGTTGGCCAGCTCTTTCTCGCGATCCGTCAATTGTGTTTGATCAACCGGCATGTGAAGTCTCCTTTGATGTGAATGTATATTCCGGCTGGAAGAGATGCGTAAAATCTTCCCTTGTCAGGTTCCGGGACGTCGTCCAAAACGGATCTCCTCGCTGAATCATTGATATTCTCCCTGACAGCGAACTTCTCAGGCCTCTAATATGAGTTGCCGCCATTCCTTGCTGAAGGCCTTAACGCCCCCGCGCTCTCCGTTGCCGCCTTCCCATACCGCAAATCCGATGACCGTTTCCGAACCCGGCGTGAGGTTCACGGCCTCCTCTTTGACGGTCAGGGGGCGCGCCATCACTACATGCCAGGTTTTAGCGTCCCATTTCGAGCCGGATACCAGAGAGGAGTCTTTCGTATACAACGATGTGGAAAGACCGTGGGCGATCTGATTCTTCGGTTTTTCCTCAAAATCGGGCCGCCAGTACCAGCTGTTGGTCGGGAAATCCTTGGAGCCCATTTCCTTGATCGGGGTTTGATCCACCGATTTAAACGGCAGCAGCAGGGAGACGCCGTCCGGAAAGGTGCCCACATCGCCGATGGCATAATTGGCGGTTTCACTCGTCCATTCAAAACGAAAAAAGATATCCTGGCCGTTATGGCCCGCCTTGACCTGTAATTCCTTCACGGCGCCGATGGTTTTTTCATCGAAGGTCGCCTTGATATACGGGGAAGGCTGGTTGGCCAGCGGAGTTGCCGTCGTTTCGATCCGCAAGCTGTTCAGCCGGGCCCATGGGGCAGCTCCTGGGTCGAGCATCTCCTTGCGGGAGGCCGACAGCTTTTTGACAATCACTTGTTGATTCTGGTTTTCATTGCTCATCTTTCGATCTCCTTTTCAGCCACCGTGCGGTTATGGGATAGCGGCGGTTCATGCCTGGGTCTTTTCGACTTCCACGGCAATGGCGCGATCTACTGGTTGCAAACACCAGTTCCAGCGCCAGAAGTTCAGGTGTCCGTATCCTCCCGCCAGATCGAGCCATTTGATCATGCCGGGAATGGCGGCGTCATAGCTCTTCCATTTTTTGAACATGTAGGGTTCCCAGGCATGATAGACAATCACCTGCCCGGCCTGCGCGCCTTTGCCGGGTTTGGCCGAGGCGGTCAGCTTTACATGAATATGAAAATCGTCGAAGTCATTATACACATGAACGTAGTCGTCATTTTTGATTCCGCGTTTTTCCGCGTCCTCCGGATTCATGAACATGAAGGGGCGTCCCTGGTGGGTGCGCAGCAACTGCTGCCCCGTTACCCAGATGGAATGGATGCTCCAGCGCTGATGGCCGCTGGTCATGGTGAGCGGGTAGTTTCCGCCGATGTTGGGGTTGGGTTTGTGAACCGGCAGTTGTTCCTTGGCCTCCACAAACCAGGGATGATCGATATAGAATTGGATCCGGCGGTTATAGGTCGGATAGGGAATTTTCTTGCCCGTATGCCAGGTGAGGGGCACGATGGGCTCCTCGGGCTTGATATCCGTCGCAAGGTTCATGCTCACCGCATCAAAGGGCGAAACGCCCACGAAACGCACAATCCCCTCCTGGCGCATTCTGGCAAGGTCGGTCCCTTTGGGCAGGTTCCCCAGGAGAACACTTGATTCCAGGGCGTCTTCCATGATTTCTTCGAAGTGATCGGCTTCCATGGCCTGCACACGGCCGAAATTTTTCAAGCTGATTTCGCGACCGTCCCGGAGCTTGAATTCCGTCTTTCCCCGTTTTTGGGCGACCGCTTCGATCTTTTCCGCCAGCATTCGAGAGATGTCCCATTCGGGTTTTGAGTCGCCGATGGGCTTGACGGCTTGATCGGTCAGGGTCAGCCAGGGCACGTGCGGAGTGGGAAAACGGGTGTCCAGCTTTTCATAAAAGCCGGCGCCGGGGAGGGCGTAGTCCGAATACAACAGGGTCGTGCTCCAGCGGGTTTCAAAACCGAAGATTAGGTTGAGTTTGGGCCACAGGGACGTCAGGATATTTTTGTTCCATCCGCGGTTTTTCCTGGCCGGGTTGGTGCCCATGTAAAAATAGACCAGAGGTTTCTGATCCTTGGCCGGTTTGACAAACCCATCCCACCAGCCCTTGTCGATCGCTTCTTCCATATATTCGGGAAATTCCCGTTTCATGGTCGGGCAGTGCCACTCCCTTCGATCCCAGGCGGCTTTGTAATCGGAATGAAAATACCAGAGGAAGTTCGGGACGGTCCAATTCAATTCGTGCCGGTCCCGTTCCCGTTCCAGGTGAATGGAAAGCATTTCGTCGGTCAGGGTCGGGTCCAGCCGTTTGAAATGCGCCATGATTTTTTTATCCTTGGGCAGGTGTTGAATGGTGGCCATCTTGCCGATCCGCGGTTTCATGATCTGTAGGAGGGCGCCCTCGAAAAGGGATTCGTTCCAACCGCGGATGCCGCTGCCCTTCTTGCCGAAACTGCCGGTCAACGCCAGGATCAGGCACATGCTTCTTTCGATGAGATCTCCATGGTAGTATTTGGGTGCGTTCCAGCCCACCATTACCTGGACATGGCCTTTGGCGTCGGCGCATTTTTTCGCGAGGCGCCGGATGGTTTCCGGATGGGTATTACAGAGCTTGGCCGCTTTTTCCGGTGTGTATTCCCGGTTGATCAATTCTTTCAGCTCGTTGAAGGTCGGTTGGACCTGGATTCGGGAGCCGTCTTTCAATGTGGCGGTATAGGTTCCGGTCAATGCCGGATCACAGGGGAGCTTCAGGGTTTCCAGGGCGGCTTTCACCGGCTTTCCGGATTTGGCGTCCCAATAGTAAAACTGATCGTCACGTCCATCGGCTTCCATGTCGGCGGCGCGCAAAAATCGCTGATTGTCCATACGGACCAGCAGCGGCAGATCGGTCTGTTCCTTGACAAAGGGCGCATCGATCCAGTTCTTTTCGATGAGCACCTGGCAAATGGCCAGTCCCAGGGCCGCATCACCGCCGGGAGTCACCGGCACCCATTCGTCGGCGTGCATGGCGCTGGGAGAGTAGTCCGGCGCAATGGTGACGACTTCGGCGCCGTTGTAACGTGCTTCGGCGATGAAGTGGTAACTGGGGATTCTGGTGTACACCGGGTTCATGTGCCAGATCAGCAGTAGTTTGCCGAAGAACCATCCGTCGGCGGAATCCATGAACTGGAATTTTCCCATAGTTTCGTATATTCCCCGGTTGAAATCACCGATGGTGGTGTTGGTGTCCAGGGTGACCGCGCCGAGAAGTCTCGCCAGGCGGTGCACTGCGATGATGTGCAGGTAGCCGCCGTTTCCCGGTCCGTTTTCGTTGATGATGGATTCCGGACCTTCGGTTTCCATGGCGTCCAAAATACCTTCGGCGATATCACCGAGGGCCTCGTCCCAGCTGATTCTTTTCCATTTCCCGCTGCCCCGCTCTCCGACCCGTTTCATGGGGTATTTGAGGCGATCCGGATTGTACATCATCAGGCTGTAGGAAGCGCCTTTCTGGCATCCCCGGGGATTGAAATCCGGTCCGGTGGGATCGACCACCGGGTATTTCGCGGCCTGTTCCTCGCGAAAGACAATGCCGTCCTTTGAATAGACCCGCCAGAGGCAATTGCCGGGATAGCAGTCCACCAGATGGGTGCCGAAAGTGACCCGGTCCCAGGTCCATTCCTTGCGGTGCAGATCTTCCCAGTGACTGTAATCCCATTCGTTGAGTATTTTTTCCGCGGCATGGGCGTTCCCACCAAGAAAACCCAGTGAATTCAATGACAGCATCACGGCTGAGGCCCCCGTTATTTTTAGAAAATCCCGCCGGTTCAGTTCGAAATGGTGCATATCCCCTCCTGATAGGTTTACGTTACGATTCCACTGCCGCAACCAGACGGATGGCGTTCCATGGACATCCGGTTACTTGAATATTGTCCGGCCCGCCGGCCTGGCAATTCCCACAACCGCTGCAGCGCGACGAATCGACCCGCATTTTTGTAAACGGATAATTTTCCGGGTCATCCATCAACTGCAGGGCGTCGCGACGGCAGAAAATCCGACAAACCGGGCTGCCTCCGCATCCGGTGCAGCTTTCCGTCACCCGGGCGACCATCCTGCTCCGGGGTCGTTTCGGGTTGTCTCTCGCCGCCGGGTTTTTGATCATTTATGCGGCCACCTCGATATAGATTTTTTTTTCTTCGAATTCCGCGGCCGAATATATTTTCCGCGTATCCACCAGGATAAACCCCTCCATATCTTGGCTGATGCTCAATCGGTCAAGCGGGCGGGGCGCTGGTCCGGCGAACTGCCGTCCGTCGCTGTGAAACTCGCTGCCATGACAGGGGCACTTGAAGGTTTTGATTCCCGGAAACCAGTTGACCGTGCAGCCTAAATGGGTGCAGCGCGCGTACAGGGCATAAATCCGGGACGTTTCGCGGACAACGAAAAACCGGTGTTCTGTTTTAAAGCGGTCGTCCACGGTGATCACCCCATAGGTGTCCGCCGACCCTTCGGTCGTGAATTCGGTGACCGGGCCGATTCTGAATTGACTGGGAGGGTGAAACACCACGGATGGAAAAAAGAATTTAACGGATTCATAGGCGGCGGCTCCCGTACAGGTGAAAAGCGCTCCCCATCCGCCGGCCGAAAGGCATTTTTGCAGGAATTCCCGTCGAGACGCGGGAGACAGGATCGACGGGGATTGAACCGCCGACCGGATCCGGTCGTGGGAATGACGATCCCCATGATGATACGCAACGCCATCCTTCATGAAAACGTTTCCATGCTCTCGGTGCTGGATGACATCCATCCGGCGTTGGAACAGAGCGAGTCGATTCAACGACGGTTCACAATGGAGGTCGATCCACCGGTTTGAGGTTGCTTTTCGTAAAAGTAAAAAGTTCCACTATTAACTTTTCAATTAGGATAAACCGGATCTCCTTGTCAAGAAAAAAGAATCATGACGCCAAAAAAAAATTAAAATTAATAAAAAACAATTAATTAAAATGATTTTGTGCAATCCGCCATTGTCGGCGGCGGGGAAGCTAAATATCATAGTTGACATATGTACTATATGATATTATGACCGGATCAGATGCGCACCTGTCTTCCGCTCGATTATCGTAAGGAGGTTTTTCATGACATCCACCAGGATTTCCTTTTTTGGACTCACCGGCCTGTCCGCGTTCTTCGCCCTGGTCTATGCCGGGTTGTTTTTTGCCCTTTCCAATGGTTCGTACTGGTATTTTACCCATAGTTTTCTGTATGCCGAGCTGGTCGATAATCCCGGCTATTATCTATACGATTGGCTTTGGAACGCCGTGGGAACCATCGCCGTGCTGGTCTGCGCCTTCATCATCGAATTCCTGCGCGGTTTGTTCCGTCGCCGGAAGAGCGTATAACCCGCTGATTGCGCAACGGAACTCCTCCCTCCCCATTCTGACTTTGGAAATCATCGTCGTCAATCGACGGGCACATCTTGATTCGGCGAGGTGCCCCCGGTGTATCGGGGGCGCGGGATCGGATCGACCGAAGTTGTTTTTTCTTTGAAAACGTGTACACTATGCCTGTCGAACGAAACGTCTTTTTGTAAACGCAAGGCCGGGCGATGATGACATCGCGAAAAATCAAATTACGCTTATGGGTTGTGTTTTCGGTGGGACCCGAAATCCAACGTCATTGAAAAGGAGCACGCCATCATGATCAAACATCTGACTGTCCTTATCGGTTGCCTGTGCATCGCGGGCGGCCTGTTGGTTTCCTGCGCAACGACAAAAGTGGATCGCATCGCGGTGGATGAAACCGTGGATATCAGCGGCAACTGGAACGACAGCGACTCCCGCATGGTATCCGAGGAAATGATTGCGGATGTGTTGAGCCGCAGCTGGCTGGATGTCTTTAAAGCCACCCACCGGGGTCAGGCACCCACGGTTATCGTGGGCACCGTCCGGAACCGAAGCGACGAACACATCAATACCCGCACCTTTGTCAAGGACCTGGAACGCTCCTTGATCAATTCCGGCCAGGTGGAGTTTGTCGCCAGCCAGGGGGAGCGGGAGGAAGTGCGTGAGGAGCGCAAGGATCAGGCCGCCCACTCCTCCGAGGCCACCGCCAAGGAAGAGGGCCAGGAAATCGGCGCCGATTTCATGCTCCAGGGCTCCATCAACACCATCACGGATCGCCTGGAAGACCGGCAGGTGAAATATTATCAAGTCAACCTGGAAATGACGAATATCGAAACCCATAAAAAGGTCTGGATCGGGGAAAAGAAGATCAAAAAACTGGTGGAGAAAAGCCGGTTCGGTTTTTAATTGGCGGCGTGTCCATGGATACTGCGGAAGGCTGACCCCATGCGTCGATTCCCGATACGGAACCTGGCCATAACGTTTGCGGTGGTGATTTGCGGTTGCGGACCGGGGGCGCAATATCAGCGCAACCTTTCGGCCTATTTGTCGGCCGGCGAATGCGAGAAGGCCGTCGCGCTGGTGGAAGAGAACAGGGACGACTATGGCGCCAACGCCGAGTTGTTGTATCTGCTGGATGGCGCCATGGTGAATTTCAATTGCGGCGACCAATCCCGGTCGCAACGGCAATTCCAGGAAGCCGAGCAACTGGTGGAGCGCTTGTGGACGGAAAGCGTGAGCGCCAATGCCTTGGCGATGGTCACCAATGACTATCTGCTTCCCTATTCCGGTGAAGATTTCGAGCGGGTCATGATCAACCTGTTTGCCGCCTTGAGCTATCTCAAGGCCGGAGAATCGGACGATGCGTTGGTGGAATGTCGTCGGCTCGATACCCTGCTGACGCTCTACAATTCGAAATATGAAAAAGAGAGTGTCTATAAGGAAGACGCCTTCGCACGCTATCTCAGCGGCATGTTGCACGAAGCCGATAAGGCCATGGACGATGCCTATATCGATTATGCCAAGGCGTATCAAATTTATGGGGACTACCGGTCCGCCTATGGAACGCCGGCGCCGCCCATCCTGATCGAAGATTTGTTGCGAGTGGCCAAGGAGGTGGATCGCATCCAGGATGCCGAAGAACTCGTCCCCCCGGGAGAACGACCAAGTCCTCTTCTCCCGCGTGACGTCCGCGAAATGGGCCGCGTTGTTTTGATTCATCTGAACGGTACGGCGCCGGAAAAGCAAGAAAGTCGCATCTATCTTCCCAGCTTTGGTTACGGTCCGCTGACCATCGCTTTTCCGAGAATGGAGATCTCGCCGCCCGCCTGCCGCAAGAGTCGTCTGGTGCTGACGTCCAAAAATGGAACGCGGATAACGGCCGATGGTTTTTTGGCGGAAGATATCAATCAGATCGCGGTCAAGGATCTGGATGATCGTAAGGGACGTATCCTGTTGAAGGCCGCGGCCCGGGCGGCCGCCAAACAGGTGGCCATCCATCAGATCGCCAACACCAGCAAGGACAGGGAAAGCCGGGAATTGATCATCACCCTTTTCAATATCGTGAATATTTTCCTGGAGCAGGCGGATACGAGATCTTGGCGCACCCTTCCCGGGGAAATCTATCTGACGCGGGTATACGTTCCGCCCGGAACATACGATGTGGCGGTGGGCGCGTGTCACGGCGCCGGAAGACCAATGAAAAAGCTGCGCGTATCCGCCGGTAAAACGCGCTATATCATTTACGACGGTCGTTATGAATAGAAATACAGGACCATCAGGCGGCTGAGACAAATCCGCACATGGGGGCAACCATGAAAAGAAAACAGTGGCGATTCATCGTAATGGGGATTCTGTTTTGGGGCGCGTGCGCCGGATCTTCCCCGCCGCCGCCCACGGAGACGGGGCCGGAATTCCCGGCGGAAAGATACCTGACCGCCACCGGAATCGGTGAGACCGAAGCAGAGGCGCGTCGGGCGGCAGTGGCGGAAATGTCGCAAATTTTCGAATCCAAGGTGTTGGCGGAAACGTTTGCTTCGGCGCAGTCCATTATCGGTGAAAGCAATCAGGAGTCATTCACCAAGGAAGTGGAATCCAGCGTGCGTATGGTTTCTGCGGTGGAGCTGAAAGGAGTCCGGATCGGGAAAACCTGGAAAGCGGAGTCCGGCGGACCGTATTATGCCCTGGCCGTATTGGATAAGCTGCAGGCCCGGCGTTCCTGGGATGGGGAGATCGAAACCCTTGAAACCGCCATGGAAGGGACCAAAAGCGCCCTGGCCGCCGCTCACAGCGATTTCCGTAAACTCCAGGCCCAAAACCAGATGATGACACTATGGCTCCAGCGGGAGTCCATTCGGAGCCGTCTGCGCGTGATCGGTTTCGCCGGCATGCGGGAGGATGAAGACGACATCCGTAAGATCGCCAAAACCGCCGCCGAGATTCGCGAACGGTTAAAAATTTTTATCGCCGTGGATGGAGAAAAAGGCGACGTTGTGGAAAACGTCCTGGGCCGGAGGTTGACGGAAAATGGGTACAACCTGGTATTGAATGAAACGGAAGCGGATATCTTGCTGCAAGGCGATCTCCGTTTGGAAAACGTGAACCTGCAGAACCCCCAAGTACGATTTGTGCGGGCCATGGTTCATCTTCGACTGCTGGACCGCGCGGAGAACAGGGAGATGGGTGATGTCACCGAAGATGTCCGCAAGGGCCATGTCGATCGGAGCGAAGCCGCCCGCAATGCGGTTGAAAGTGTCGCAGAAATGGCGGCCGACAAGATGATCGCGTTTTTTGGAGAGGCCGATAAACCTCGGGAATGAATTGTTCGCATAGAAGGAGGCAGTAGATGAATCATAAACGGATGGCGTTGATCGTGATTTTCTTTGCATGGGGAATCGCTTTGATGGGTTGCAGCAAACCCCAGGTGGCCAATGAAATTCTCTCCGAAGAATTCGAGGATGCCCCCAAATGGGTGCTGGGAGAGCAGGCCGAGGGCGGTGCGCTGACGGCCGTGGGTTCCGCCAGGATCGGCAAGGGCGGCATGCAGTTTGCGCGCACCGAAGCCATGGCCCATGCCCGATCCGAACTGGCCCGGCAACTGGCCGTCAAGGTCAAGGGACTGGTGAATAATTTTTCCCAGCAGGTCGGCGTAGGGGAAGGCCAGACCCTGGATTTGTTTTCAGAGCAGGTCTCGAAACAGGTTACCAATGAAACCATCAGCGGATCAAAGCAGAAGGAGCTGTGGATATCCCCGGCTTCCGATCTGTATGTGCTCGTGTTCATCGATCCGGAAATGGTGAAAGCCTCGGTCAAGAACCGCATCATCACCAGCTACCAGGGGGATGAAATCCGCTGGCAGAAATTTCAGGCCGAAAACGGTAGCGAAGCCCTTGAAAAAGAGATCGAAAAAACCTTCGGCGCCGGGAAGTAGGGTTTCCGGGTGCCGGCTTCGGCGTCCCGGCTATACCGGGAAATAGGTTTGGCCGCTTTGCAACGGGACCCATCTGTCCAGCAGGCCTTCTTTTTCCAACTCCAGGCGGAGATGCCGGGGGGGGAAGTGAACCGGTTCGTCTCCCAGTCGGAAGGCGCCCCAGTGAACAATCATGAGTTTTCGGGCGTTCAGCTCCCGGAAGGCCCGGACGGTTTCCCGGGGGTTGATGTGGCTTTGGGCCATGAACCAGCGGGGTTCGTAGGCTCCCAGATTGAAGATCGCAAGGTCGATATCAAAGGCGGCGCCGATCTGCTCAAAGCCATCGAAATAGGCGGTGTCGCCGGCTACATAAATGGTGTACCCTTGGGCGGTGCGGATCAGATAAGAGCCCCACAGGGAGGTGTTCGGTCCCTGGAGAGGGCTGCGCATGGTCCAATGGTTGCAGGGCAGCAGGGTGATTTCCTGTTGATTGTCCGTGAACGTGTCGAACCAATCCAACTGGGTCCTATGATTCAGATGGAGGGATGCGAATTCTTCTTCGTATCCCAGGGGACTGATCACATGGGTGCGGTCGCAAAAGGTGCTCAACGTGGGAAGGTCCAGGTGGTCGTAATGACCATGGGTAATCAGGACGTGATCCGGTTTCGGCATGTTGCGCATGTTCGATGCCGGGGGATTGAAATCTTCGATGAACCAGAAGATGTCGTTCAAAATCGGATCCACCAGTAGATGGCGGTCGTGATCCTTGATCAATAGTCCGGCATGCTTCAGGAATGTAATGGAAAGTCCGCCCTTGTCCTGGATGGCTTCCCAGTTGACGGTGAGGGGAACAACCGGCTGCGCATCCAGGTATTGCCCGAATTGGTTGGCGGAGAACAACTTCCAGCGCATCAGATCCAGGAAGCGCCCGTTTTGCGGCAGGCCCACCGGGTTCCGAAAGCGATCCGGGCCGTGGTGTATTCTGCGTCGAGCGATATCCGTCAGCAGTGTGCCGTTCAGCGGTCGATAGAAGAGCGCTTCGTCACGCCCTGGTTCGGTTGCAATCGTTGGCGTCGGGATCAGCTGCGTCAACGATAGGGCTCCCAGCCCTTTGATTATCCGGCCCAAAAATCTTCTGCGTCCCATGTGTGTCATGCCCTCCTCCTCCCGCACAATCCAAATTTCCAACCCACGCGGATTACCCGGCGACTTTCCTTACGATAATCATGATCGAGCGTTTGGGAAGCGTGATTTTTATGGATCGATCCGCTGGCTTCTCCCAAATGGTTCTTGACAATACCACCAGGGATTGATTAGGAAAACCCATTTGCATACAAGACCACCGTATTGTTTCGTACGGTGCCCATTGCAATGACACCGAAATGACATCGTACGAAAGGTAACCGCAAGATGATGAATCCGGAATGGATCCAAAAAAAGGATGCGCTGAGAAGAATGCTGACGGAAAAATCGTTTCAGTATAGTGAAACGCCCAAGTTTACGCTGGTATCGGGTGCCGTCAGTCAATATTATATCGACTGCAAGATGACCACCCTGCTGTCACACGGCAAGGTACTGATCGGTGAAATTTTGTTCGAAATGGTCAAGGGATTGAATATCAAGGGCATCGGGGGACTGACGCTGGGTTCCGATCCCATCGCCAACGCCGTGGCCTTTGTGGCCGGGTTGCATGGCATGGACATGATTTCCTTTGTGATCCGCAAAGAGGCCAAGAAGCACGGCATGAAAAAATGGATCGAGGGCGACATGAAACCCGGCGATCGGGTTGTTGTGATCGATGATGTCATCACCACCGGCGGTTCCACCATAAAAGCCATTGACCGGGCCGAGGAAGCCGGCCTGAGCATTTTGAAAACCATCGTTCTGGTGGACCGGGAGGAAGGCGGCCGGGAGAATATCATCGCCCGCGGCTATGATGTGGAGTCGGTTTTCACCAAATCGGAACTGAAGACCGAATTTGAAAAACATCAATGTTGAATTCCGTATCCATCCACTCGCTTCACAGTTGAAACCGGTGACGCCCGCCAACATCAACCATAATTTCCTGACAAGATTGTTTTTTCCCGGACCCCACAACGCAATGGAAAGGTGGAAAAGGATGTATCAGATGAAAATGATTCCTGTTGTCGGTTGCTTGCTGGTGTTTGCATTGCAAATGACCGTTGCCGCAGAGGAGTGGCGGGTCGAACAGGCCGGCAAGGAAGTGCTGCTGCGTGGATATACCCGCAGTATTACCAGTGCCCTGATCTCCTCGGAAGTGTCCGGTCGCGTTCAGAAGGTGAACTACGACATCGGCGACCGGATCGTCGAAAAGCCCTTCGCCGAAATTGACGTCACGTTTATCGATTTCGATCTTCAAAGCACCCGTATCGCCCTTGCGCGGGTAGAAACGCGCCTTCATCAGGCACAATCGCGGGTTGACTATTTGACAAAGGAACTGAAGCGCAAGGAAACCTTGTTTGAAAAGGGTCGTTCAACCGAAGTGACCCGTGACGCCGCCTCCCAGGAATTGGATCAGGCGCTGCTGGATCAGGAACTGATTCTGGAAGAGCAGCAATCCCTGACGATTTCATTGGATCAACTCGTGGAAAAAAAACGGCGGCACGCCATCCCCGGACACCGGGAGTGGGTGGTCACCGATAAGAAGGTCGAAATCGGAGAAATCATTCAGCCCGGCGCCCCCCTTGCCGTGATCCAGGATTATAGAGAGCTGGTTGTTCCCCTTGCGGTTTCCAACGAAGAACTCATCGCCATCCAACAGAAAGGCGGGGCCTTTGACGCCCGTCTGGAAGGCCTGCCCGTGACGGCTTCCATTTATCATGTCAATCCGGAATTCAATGAGAAAACCCGCAAAATCGATATCAAACTGCTGATCCGGCAATATCCCGAAGAGCACCGTGGAGGGCTCCGTCTTACAGTACCGGTGATGATCCAAATGGCCGGCGTGAAAATTCCCGAGGCTGCGGTCGTCAACCGCTATGAAAATCCCAAGGTCTATCCTGCCGCCACCGGCAAGGAGATTCCCATCTCTATTCTGGATTCTTCGGATGGTCACGTCATCATCGCCGAACACGAGCAACTTCCGGTCGGAACCCTGTTAACCAAACCCAAAGGATAAAAACCGTGAAATCCTTCGTGCGTTTTACTCTGAAGCAGACTGTTTTTATCAATGTCGTCTTTGTCATCCTCACCATCGCCGGTATTTTCAGCCTGGTGACGACGCCGGTGGAAAACATGCCGCCTGTCGATATCGGCAAGGTTTTCATCACCACCGTTTACTATGGCGCCTCCGCCGACGATGTGGAAAAGCTCGTAACCAATGAAATCGAAGACGCCATCGACGGTCTGGAAAACGTGGAATATGTTCAATCCCGTTCCATGCGGAACGCTTCGACGGTGGAAGTAAAATTCATCGACGATACCGATTATCGGCGCCAGTATGACGAACTTCGTTTTCGGATATTGAATATCCGCAGTCAACTTCCGGCGGATGTCGATGATCCCGTGTTTACCTATATCGATACCAAAGTCTGGATTCCGGTCATTATCGTCAATCTGGTCGGCGATCTATCCAACCGGACATTGAAACTGATGAGCGAGGAACTGAAAAGCAACCTGATCAAAATCGATGGGGTGCAGGAGGTGCAACTGGCGGGTGAATATACCAAGGAATTCCACGTCGCCCTTGACCCCGGAAAGCTCAGGGATCGCGGCGTTTCCTTCAGCGAGGTCGCCCAGGCGATTCGTTCGGTCAACACCAAGATTCCATCCGGGCGTTTCCGAAAAGACACCAAAAACCTGATGCTCGATACCGGCAGTACCCTGTCTTCCCAGCGGGAAGTCCTCGACATCGTGGTGCGCAAGGACGGCGACGGGAATTTCATCCATGTGCGCGACCTGACCGTGGCGGCCGGAATGGATCATCGTGATCCGGATGTCATTTCCACCGTGAACGCCCAGAGCACCATCAAATTGCTGGTGAAAAAGGAGGATTCCGCCAACGCCGTCACCATCGCCGAAACCGTGAAACGCATGGCGGCGCGGTTTGAAAAGGAGCATAAAAAGGATGGGCTGTCCACGGTCATGAGCTATGATTCCACCATCGAAATCCACGATTCCGTTCAGACCCTCGGCGGGAATATGCTTCTCGGAATGACGATGGTCACCCTTATTTTGTGGATCACCCTCGGATTCCGCAATTCCATGCTGACGGCCATCGGTATCCCATTTTCTTTTCTGGTGACGTTGATCATCGTCAAGCATACCGGTCAGTCCATCAACACGATCAGCCTCTTCTCCTTTGTGCTGGTTTCGGGAATCATTGTCGACGACGCCATCGTGATCGTGGAAAACATCTATCGACACCTGGAGATGGGCAAGACACGCAAGGACGCCGTCATCGACGGAACGTCCGAGGTGATGTTGCCGGTGATCAGTTCGGCCTTGACGACGATCATGGCGTTTACCCCCATGCTGATCATGACGGGAAGCACGGGTGCCTTTTTCAGCGTCATCCCGAAGGCTGTCAGTTTTGCCCTGACCGCATCTCTTCTGGAGGCCTTGTTCATTTTGCCGGTTCATGTGTTTGATTGGGGGCCGAAAGTCAGCGGCAGTGGAGTGGTCCGGTACGAGATCAACGACGAAGACCCCCGGTACCAGGATCACGGCCTGTTCACGCCTTTCTGGAAGATCTATTATGCCTTGTTGTCCTTTCTGCTGGACCACAAGGTCATCACCGCCGCAGGCATTACCGTGGTTTTTATCACCGCCCTGGTGATGATGATGCTGTCGGTCACCGGGATTCTGCCGCTCATCAAAATTCAATTTTTCCAGGACAGCTACCTGCGCTATCACATCGCCTTGGAAATGCCCACGGGAACATCCGTGGAGGGTACCAACCGGGTGGTGACCGATATTTCCCGTTTCATTCAGTCTTTCGGGGACAAACAGGTTCAGACGGTCAACGGATCGGCGGGCTTGAAAGAAACCAAGGACTATGCCATCCAGCGGGCCCAGCATTACGGCCAGGTAGTGGTGGAACTGCCACCCCAGGAACAACGGGATCTTCCCGGAATCGACAGCAAGGACGACGCTTCCGGATATATCGATCTGGTGCGGGACAAGGTGGCGGCCTTTGTCGATGCCCATTATCAGGAATGGGGCGGCCGGCCGGTGTTGGACGTTTTTGGGGAAAATACCGGACCTCCGACGGGAAAGGCCGTCAATATCCGGGTATCCGCCAATACCATTGAAGAAGCGCAGGCGGTATCCGATCGGATGCTTGCCTATCTTCGACAGGATGAAGCCTTTCAGGATCTGGTGAACTTGGACGACAACCGGGCCGACATGCAGACCGTTGTCCGGTATGTGATCAACCAGAAAAAAGCCTTCGAGTACGGGCTGGACACCGGAACCGCGACCGGACTGATTACCGGGGCTCTGAACGGTATGCCCGCCGGAAAATTCCGAACGGACAGCGAAGAGATCGATCTGCTGGTCAAACTGGCGCGTCAGGGCGATCGATTGAATCCCGGCGGAACCGGCCTGGCGAATCCCGCGGATGTCCTGGAAGTGCCGATCGTCGAACACAGCGCCTCTCCGGTGTATTTCGGCGACATCACCACCGGGGAATATGTTCCGGAACCGGATATACGCACCCGCTATAACGGAAAACCCACGATCACCATCACCGCCGATATCCGGACCGGCTCCAAGAAGCTCTCCGCCGGGCGCGTACAGCGTCTGGCATCCCGGTATTTCGGCACATTATCATCGGAGTATCCGGGGGTGACCCTCAATTTCGGCGGAGAATACGAAAGTACTTCCCGGGCCTATACGTCGTTGATGTTTGCTTTCCTTATCGCGGTCATGGCGATTTATCTCATCCTCGCCTCCCAGTTCAACAGCTATCTTCAACCGATCATTATTCTTTCGGCCATCGGTTTCGCCTTTATCGGCGTGGTGTTCGGCATGTTTTTCACCCAATCCCTGTTCACCATCGGCAGTTTCATGGCCGTTATCGGCCTGGCGGGAGTGGCGGTCAACGATTCCCTGATTTTAATCGATTTCATGAACAAACAAAAAGCAAAGGGGATTGCACTGCGGGAAGCGGTCATCACGGCCTGCAGCGAGCGGATGCGACCGGTGCTCATCACCACCGCGACGACCATATTGGGAATGCTGCCGATGGCAATCGGAATTCCCCGAAAGTCCGTCACATGGGCTCCCATGGCGACGGCTTTTTCGACCGGCCTGGCGACGGCGACGCTGCTCGCATTGCTCATCATTCCGGTGGAATATGAACTCACCGAACGACTGAAGATTCGGGTCGGATCCTTTTTCCGCAGAAGAATTCTCAAAAAATACCCGCAAACCAAGGGAGGGGCAAGCGAGGTGGAACATGCGTAAATTTATCCTGATCGGTATCGTTTTCGGTTTGACGATCGGGCGGGCCGGAGCGATCACCCTTCCGGAAGCCGTCCAGACGGCGATGGAACATTCCGAGCAGGCCGCCGTCATTCAAGAGCGGAAGAACCAATCGCTGGCCGACGCCGGCGCAACGACGGCTTTTACCTTGCCGCAATTGGATGCCATCACCGAATACGATGAATTGAACACCAATGCGGAACCCAACCCGTTTATTCCCTATCCGGATCGCCAGATTTCGGCCAAACTGGAGGCCCGTCAGGTATTATTCGCCGGCGGCAAAATCTGGAACAGCTATGACCTGAAATCCCAGTTGGAACAGTTGGCCCGTCTCCAGGCGCGATCTCAGCAGGCGGCGCTGGTCGAACAGGTTGTCAACGGGTATCATGCCGTTCGATACCAGCAGGCGCTTCTGGATGTGCTTTCGGATCGCGTTCATCAGCGCCAGGAGGAACTCCAGGCGGCGACGGATCTTTTTGAAAGTGGAATGGTCACCAACCTGGATGTGCGGGAAGCCAGTCTGAATTTGAATCTGGCGCTGGGGGATCTGCGTTCCGGTGAAAGTGATTACCGTTCGGCGCTGGTGGATTTCAATCTGATCATCGGGCGGACCGCGGACCTGGAACTGCTGGTGCCGGAGGGGAAGCTGGAACGTCCGGCGACGGTTTTCCAGAAGAAACAAGAGCTGGAAACCATCCTGTCCAAAGGCGAACAGCGGGATATCCGAACGGCCGAATATCAACTGGAAGCGGCCCGGACGGATTACAAATTGGTCAAAGGGGATTTCTGGCCCGCCCTGTTTCTGGTGGGGAATGCCGAAAGCACCGGCGAAGAGACCTCCGAACTGGATGAATATTGGACCATCGGTCTCCGCCTGCAATGGAATTTATACAAGGGCGGCGAAACCTTGTCCCGAAAAGCATCCGCGTTGGCGAAAATGAACAGTTCCCAGGCGCTCCTGAACAAAACGCGGAAAAGCTTGTCGGGAACGATGAACAAATTGAATACCGAAATCGACCGCCTCCATCAGCGAATCGACATCCAGGAAAAGTCGGTTCTGTTGTCGGAAGAGAACTATCAGGACGCCCGTGGGCTGTATGGCCAGGGGAGCATTACCTTGACCCGACTGGGAGAATTCAATCTGCGTTTTGCGGAAGCCAGGTTCAATTTGCTGAGGCTCTATTTCCTGGAAAACCAAGTGGATGCCGGGATATCCGCCTTGTTGAATTGATTCGTCGCATTACGGCTTCGGGTACAATTCCCGGGCCTTCCGACCAAAGGGAATTCCAAGCTTGCGCATTTTCTGCCGCAGGGTCGCCGGGTGTATGTGCAGGCGGAACGCGGCGCCTTGGGGACCCTCGATGCGACCGTGGGTAACGGTCAGGGCTTTCCGGATATGGGTTGCCATTACCTCATCCAAATGGGAAATCGACTGGGAAGAGGGGTCGTTCGATGCCGGGAGATCCCTATCGCAGGATCGTTGCAGGTCGCTGAATGTCAGCGGACGCTGCCCGCAAATGATCAGCGCCCGCTCCACCGCATTTTCCAATTCGCGGACATTGCCGGGCCAGTCGTAGGCCGTCAGCTCCTCCAACGCTCCCGGAGACAAGGCGGGCATGCCCGGAATGGCCAGTTCCAGGGCTTTTTCCCGTAAAAAATGCTGGACCAGTGCGGGGATATCCCGCTTGCGGCGTCTCAACGGCGGGATTTCAATGGGAAAGACCTTGAGTCTGAAATACAGATCCTCCCGGAATTTTCCGTGCCGAATCATTTGTTCCAGATCCCGGTGGGTGGCGGCGATCACGCGGCTGTCGACCGGAATCGGGCTTTCCCCGCCGACTCTTTCGATTTCCTTGTCCTGCAGCACCCGCAATAATCTGACCTGGGCTTCCGGGGGAAGTTCGCCGATTTCATCCAAAAAAATCGTACCGCCGTCGGCCCGTTCAAAGCGGCCGCGTTTACGGGTAAACGCGCCGGTGAAGGCGCCTTTCTCATGGCCGAAGAGTTCGCTGTCGATCAGGGATTCCGTGATCGCGCCGCAATTCACTTTGATAAAAGGCCCTTCTCGACGGGAAGAGCCGTTATGGATGGACTTGGCAATCACTTCCTTGCCCACGCCGGTTTCCCCCAGCAGGAGAACCGGACTGGTGGAAGAGGCCACCTGACGAACCGCTTCCATGACGGCTTTGAGCCCGCAATCGGAACCGATGATTTTTTGTCCGTTCATCCCAAAGAGTTCATCCTGCAGATAGCGTTTGTCATCGGCCAGCAGGTTTTTGAGTTCGCGGACCTTCCGATATCGCAGACTGTTAGTCAACGCGATCCCCAGGGGTTCATTCAGCAGTTTCAACAAGTGAATGTGATAGGGCGTATAGGGAATCTGCCGTTCATTGATGATGATCAGGGCGCCCATGCGCTTGCCGGTGAGCACCATTTCAACCGTGATGGAGGCACCGTCCGGCCAGTTTAGATGTCGGATCATGGCCTGGGCCGCGTCATCTTGACTGATTTTGTTGGTAACGGTCACCCGGGGCTCGGTGATATGGGTATGCAGCTGCCGCCGGTGCTGCACCGGAACCGGAATCTTGACGGGCAGGGTGTTGCTGCCGTTCAGATGGGCCGTGGCAATGGTTTCATAGCATTCCTGTCCGGGCAGATACACCACGTAGCCCATGAAATCGGCAGGAATGTGGTCGCGGATGTATAACAAGCAGGACCTGAGGGCCTTGTCGATTTCCAGATTTCCACAGATCCGCAGGGTGGCCTCGCGGAAAAATTCATTTTCATCAATGGGCATGGTGCCTCCGGCGCCGAAAACATCATTATGATACAGTTTACCAGGAACCTGTGGGATTTGCCAGAAATAACCGTCTTATTCTACAGAAACCATACTGCCGAAGGGTAATGACAATGAACAGGCGCTTCCTATTATCAATAACATACTAAAGTAACACAAGTTTTTCCCATTGTGGGGAGGCTGGCATCATACGTGCTATTCCGATATCCATCACGCCAATGGATTGACTGTTCCCGAACAAAGGAGATGCCATGTACCGTTATCTGTTCAGCCCCATCCGGATCAATGCCTGTGAAGTCAAAAACCGGATCGCCTATCCGGCGCTGGGCTTGCTGTATTCCTATGACCGAAAACTGAATGACAAGTATATGAACTATTTTGTCGAACGGGCCCGGGGCGGGGTTGGACTATTGACCGTCGGTCCGGTGGGCGTCGATTTTTTAGGCTCCGGGTATTTGGCGCTCTCCCTGGACAATGATGAGGCGATTCCCGCTTTTCAAACCCTGACCCGCGCCGTTAAAAAGGCGGGCGCCAAGCCCTGGGTGCAGCTGTTCCATGCCGGCGGTTACTCCCATCCCATGTTGATCGACGGCCGGCAGCCCATGGCGCCCTCGGCCTTGTTTTCCCGGTATTCGAAAACGACGCCCCGGGAGATGACCCTGGAGGATATCGAGGGCGTAAAGGAGGCCTTTGCAAAAGCGGCCGTCCGCGCCCAGGAAGCTGGTTTCGACGGGGTGGAGATCATCACCTCCGCCGGGTATCTGATCACCCAGTTCTTGTCACCCCTGAAAAATACCCGCACCGATGCCTACGGGGGTTGTTTTGAAAACCGCGTTCGATTTCCCGACGAGCTGATCCGACTGGTTCGGGAGCGGATCGGGGCGAATTTTCCCCTGACCGTCCGCATGGCCGGAAATGATTTCGTGGACGGCAGCAACACCGACGCCGAAACCCCGAAGATTGCCGGAATATATGAAGCCGCCGGAGTGGATGCCATCAACGTGACCGGAGGATGGCATGAGGCCCGGGTTCCCCAGCTGCCCATGGAACTACCGCGATCCGCCTTTGCCTTTTTGGCCTTGAACATCAAACAGGCGGTTTCCATTCCGGTGATGGCTTCCAATCGGATCGCGACGCCGGATGAGGCGGAAGGCCTCCTGCGGGATGGATATGCCGATATGGTGAACCTGGGACGGGTATTGATCGCCGATCCGGAATGGCCGAAAAAAGCCCTCGAGGGTCGCAAGGACGAAATCCGCCCCTGCACCGCATGTTCCCAGGGTTGCACGGACCAGGTGTTTCAGGGAAAGCCGGTCTTTTGCGTGGGCAATCCCCTGGCCGGCTTCGAATCCGAACGACGAATCACCAAAACCGACCACCCCAAGAACGTGATGATCGTCGGTGCGGGCGCCGCCGGGATGGAAGCCGCCGTGACCGCCGCGATGGCCGGCCATCAGGTCTCCTTGTACGACAAAGGTCGCGATATCGGCGGTCAGTTATGGGCGGCCGGCGCTCCGCCGCATAAGCAGGAACTATGGGAATACATCCGCTACTACCGGGCCATGCTCCGGAAATATCCCATCGCCCTGCATCTGAATACGGAGGTGGGACCGGAGATGATTCAAGCGAAAAAACCGGATCATGTCATTGTCGCCGAGGGCGCGCGCGCGCTGATTCCGCCCATTAAGGGCGCCGGCGATGACGGTGTGTTGAATGCCTGGGAGGTATTGCAGGATAACCCCCTGCTGGGAAAAAACGTTGCCGTGATCGGCGGGGGCGCCGTGGGGCTGGAAACCGCCTTGTTTGTCGCCGCCAAGGGCACGCTGACCCCTGATATTCTGCATTTCTTGTTTTCATATGAAGCGATGAGCCACGAACGTCTGCGCGCGCTGATGGTCCGCGGCAGCAGTCGGGTCACGGTGTTTGAAATGCTGCCCACGGCCGGAAAGGATGTGGGACGGTCGACCAAATGGGTTCTGTTCGACAACTTGAAACGCCATGGAGTGGCCATTGAAACCAACACGAAAGTCACGGCCATTGAAAACGGCCGGCTCACCTATGAACAACCGGATGGGGTCCGACAGCGGCAGTTCGACCAGGTCATCATCGCCTCGGGTTCCCAGCCGGTGAAGACAATCACCAAGCAACTGGAAGAAACCGGTATCCCCTACACAACGGTGGGGGATTGCATCCGGCCGGGAAAAATCAATGACGCCATTCACGGTGGATTCCTGGCCGCGCGGAATTTGTAGGGCCTCTGCGGGCGGCGGCGGTAAAGGTTTGGATGATTTGATAAAGACGGGCCGATCTGATACGGTGGCCTTACGACGATAACACCTCTGGAAAAACCCATGGGGAACAGGAAAGGAAACGAGATGACACAGAGCGTATATCAAAAATTGAGAGCCCAGTTGGATCAATATTCCACCGGATTCCCGGAGACCGCGTCGGGAATCGAATACCGGATTCTGAAGCGACTGTTTACGGAAGAAGAAGCGGCCATGTACCTCGATCTGACCATGATGCTCGAGACCTCCCCGCCCATCGCCCAGCGGACCGGTCGGGACGCCCGGAAAACGGAAGAGATGCTCCAGCAGATGGTGGACAAAGGGCTGATCTTCAGGCAGAAAAAAGGCGGCGAGGCGCGATACGCGGCAGTGCCCTTCGTCATCGGATCCTACGAATTTCAACTGAACCGCATGGACCGGGAACTAGCGGAAATGACGGAGGCCTATTTCACGGAAGCCCTGATGCCCCATCTGGTAGGCAATGTGCCTCCCCTCCGAACCATACCGGTTCATCGTGCGGTGGATGTGGCCCACAAAGTCGCCCCGTATGCCGACGCCAAAGAGATCATCGCCACCAAGAAGAAGATTGCGGTGGCGGAATGCATCTGCCGCAAGCAGCAGGGACTGCTGGAAAAGGGTTGCGGCAAACCCCTGGAGGTCTGTCTGGTGTTCGGCTCTCATGCGGATTATTATGTGGATAAGCAGATGGCGCGTTTCATCGACAAAGCCGAAGCGCTGGCGATCCTGGACCAATGCGAACAAGCCGGACTGGTGAATCAACCGGCCAACATGATCAATCCGGGGGGCATGTGCAACTGCTGCGGCGACTGCTGCGGCGTTCTTCGCGGGCTCAATCAATTGCCGAAACCCGCTGAAATGGTGTGCAACAATTATCTGGCATTCGTGGACGGGGATGCGTGCACCGGCTGCGAGATGTGTCTGGATCGCTGCCAGATGGCGGCTGTATCCATGAATGCCGATGACGTCGCCGAAGTGAACCCCGACCGATGCATCGGTTGCGGACTGTGTGTGACCACCTGCCCGACAGAGGCCATCCGTCTGCAGATGAAGCCCGAAGGTCAGCTGCGGAATCCCCCGGAAAGCGGTCGGGAACTGATGGACATCACCGCCAAGATTCGCGGCACCTCTTTGATGCCGCTGTTCATGTCAACATCGCAGGAATGAAAAATTTGAAGGAGTGACGACCGGGATCGGCCTTCCCGGATTGGTTTGAAAACCGGTCGTCACTTCTCGTTTCCCTTCTCATATCAGCGTCTACCGTCAGACAAACCGGCCTCGACTTCCCAGGGCACGCGGCAGCCTATGCGGCAGGTGTCGATATAATCCCATTTGAAAAGAGTCAACCCGTTCCTTGCTTCCGTGGATGAGTCCGTCCGCGCTCGTTTTCAAAAAGAGATTGCGTCGTGAAACAGTTCGGAAGTACAATCTCGTTGTCGTAAAAAAGGATCCATCATGATGAGTCGAGAAGATATGCGCCTGTCCCCCGGTTTCAACCGATCGATGCGCTGCAAAATGGCGATCACCGGCGTGATGCTGCTGGTATGGATGGTGCTGGCGTGGAGTTGCGGTTCGGGAATCGATGTGGCGGAAAACAATCCGTCCCCTCCCGGGCAGAACCCGGTGGATACAACCACCCCCAATCCTTTTGACGACGATTGGCCGGAGGCCGGCAACCCCGAAGGCGCCTGCGCCATTCCCGCCGAGGCCCTTGCCGAGGATTCTTCCCGGCCGGACACCGTGGTGGGCGATGGCACACCGGCCAGTTGCACCGGCGAGGCCTTTCGCGCGGCGGTGGCCCAGGGCGGGGTCATCACCTTTGACTGCGGTCCGGATCCGGTGACCATCACCCTGGGGCAAACCGCCAGTATTTTCAACGACACCGGACCCGGAATCGTCATCGACGGCGGCGGTAAGGTGACGTTGAGCGGTGGGGGAAAGGTGCGCATCCTGTATATGAACACCTGCGATCCGGACCAGGTCTGGACAACCTCCCACTGCCAGAATCAGGACCATCCCCGGCTGACCGTGCAGAACCTGACGTTTATCCAGGGCAACGCCGCGGGGGAAGAACCGGACGGCGGCGGCGCGATTTTTGTCCGCGGCGGCCGTTGTAAAATCGTCAACTGCCGTTTCTTCAACAATACCTGCGACGACCAGGGGCCGGATGTGGGTGGCGCAGCCGTCCGCGTGCTGAGTCAGTATGACAACCTTCCGGTGTATATCGTGAACAGCACCTTCGGCGGCCGGGAGGATCTGGGCAATGTGGGTGCCAACGGCGGTGCCGTCAGCAGCATCGGGGTCTCCTTTACCGTGCTCAACTGCCTGATGAGCCACAACCAGGCCGTGGGGTGGGGGGCCAATCCACAGCGCAGCGGCACGCCGGGAGGCGGCAGCGGCGGGGCCATCTACAATGACGGCAACATGTTCACGTTGAACGTGTGCGGATGCCGGATCACCGATAACACCGCCAAGGAAGGCGGCGGCGCGATATTTTTCGTGAGCAACGACCGCTCCGGCACCCTGATCGTGGACCGTTCAACCCTGAGCCGCAACCCCAGTTTGAATTTCGAGACCGATCCGGGTATCTTCGTGCTGGCCAAGGAAAAACGCTACATCGACTCCACCATCGAGTGATCCGACAGAATTGTTCGAGGCATAAACATCTTGGATCTTCTTTGGATTTGACAGAACCGGCTGCTTGACGCATCATGGGACGGTATTATTCTCTATAAGAATCATGGAAGGAACGAGGCCTTTGTATTTCGGGGCCGGATATTCACCCGTAACAAGGAAAGGATGTATGGAACCAGAAGAACCGGACAGTACGAACAAGCGGCCGACGATCAAAATCCGGGAAATGGAGATCGACGACATCGCCCATGTGTTTCACATGGGGGAAGAGCTGTTCAAGGCCGATGAGACCCCGACCATGTATCGAACATGGGACCCATTTGAAATTACGACACTTTTCAACAGCGACACGGAATTCTGCCTGGTGGCGGAAGACGAGGATGCCATCGTGGGATTCGCTCTGGGCACGATCATCATCAAAAACCATTCCGCCTGGAAATACGGATATCTCATTTGGTTTGGGGTGCTGCCCCAATACCAGCGCAAGGGTGTCGCTGAAAAACTTTTTAATCGTTTCAAGGATATGATGCTGAAAAAGGGTGTCCGGATGCTGATGGTGGATACCCCTGCGGAAAACAAGCGCGGTCTGCGTTTTTTTCATAAAATGGGGTTCGGTCCCCCCAAAAAGCATTATTACCTGACCATGAATCTAGCGGCTGACCAGCAGCGCCTGAAATTGAAAGCCCATGGAAACGGAAACGGGCATGGGCGCAGCCAGGAGGTGCTTTCTCCGATCGAGTTGATGTTCATGCGAAAAGAATGAAACCCATTGGGTAGATAATGAACCCCCAGCGTCTGAAAAAATTGCTGCAGCGCTTGATCGATATTTACAGCCCATCCGGAAAGGAAGAGGAGATTCTCCAGTACCTCAAGGGCTATCTCAAGCGAAATGGCGTCGATGTACAGGTCCAACCGGTGGACGACCGCCGTTATAACCTGATCGCGTCGCCCCAAGGGGCCGACATCCGATTGGCCCTGATCGGGCACCTGGATACGGTGACCGCCTATGATTTGGATCATTATCTGTTTGTGGAAAAAGGGGATGATATCCTAGGGCTCGGAGCGGCGGACATGAAGGGCGGCTGCGCCGCGATGATCGAAGCCTATTTGAGTCTGCAAGAAGAAGGCAAGCCCTTGACGCCCGTGGCCCTCTGCCTGGTGGTGGGGGAGGAGGAAACCGGTGACGGCGCCGCTCAGCTGATGAAGCAATACCGCTTTCCCTGGGCCCTGATCGGAGAACCGACGGATCTCGTCCCTTGCTTTCAAAGCTACGGGTATCTGGAAGGTCAGATCAATACTGTGGGAAAAAGACGCCACGCTTCCCTGGCGGACCGGAAACAAAACCCGGTGGAGGCTCTCTTGGGCGGCCTGCTCCAGTTCACCAGCCATCTGGAACACAATCGTCCGGAATTGATTTACAACATTCGGGACCTCTTCACGCCCTCGGCCGGTTTTGCGGTTCCCGAATATTGTGAAGCCTGGATCGATATTCATCTGCCGCCGGAAATGTCCATCGGGGAAATCGTTACCGAGATCGAGGAGGTTATCGGAACACGGGCGAACGGATCCGCCGACATCAGTGTCCGCTTTCAAACCGAAACCATCGATGCCGGATACGTTCTGCCGGAGAAAGGGCGCATGGCGGAAATGTTGAAAAGCGTCTACAAAGAACATGCCCTGCCATGGAACACCATGGCCTTCCGCAGTCATTCCGATGCCAACCAGATTTTCGCCGCCGGCGCCAAACCGATTCTCCTGGGGCCCGGCCAGCTGGAAGAGGCCCATGCCCAGGATGAAACCGTTTCTTTTCAGCAGGTCGTAAAAGCCACGGAGCTCTATCGGGATATGATACAAAAACTTTTGAAGATAGAGGGTCAGCATTGAAAACCTATCTGAAAGTCCTATTGGTCGACGCGGCTTCGGCTTTTTACCGGGTCAACCGGTATCCCCTGGGGGAGCCGTATTTCGGTCCGGTGGATCTCGGCATTCACCTGTCCGGTCTCTATAAATCCCTGAATATGGGCGTGGGGCTCCTGGCCGGTTCCATTTTCCCCGGTTCCAACCGCATGATTTTCACCGGGTTCTCGCCCAACTGGACCGGGTTTTATATTTCCTCCATGGGAGGCGCCGGTCTGGTATTCGACAACCTCGGCATCAACATGCTGACCATCGTCGGCAAGGCGGCGGTTCCCTCGGTGCTGCTCCTGAACCGCAGCGGCGGAGAGGAAATCGATGTGCGCGTGGAACCGGTCGATATCCAACGGGTCTGGTCCGGGGGGCGCAGGGGGATCTATGCGCTGATGGATTACGTCCATGAAACTTACGGGGAGCAGTATTCCAACGACCCGCGGATTCTGGCCGTGGGTCCGGCCGCAGCCGCCACGGATTTCGGCGCCATCGCCTCGGTTCCCATCGATGAGGGGAAACTCAGTGTCGTGGATACCTGGGCCGGCCGCGGCGGTTTCGGCAGCAAACTGTTGCAGGAACACGGCATCGCGGCGGTCATCTACGGCGGGACATTCATCGACGAAGACTTCCGTGACCGCAAGGTGGCGGATCAGTGGTTTATCGATAAATATCAGAAAAAACTGGCGGCCAAGGACCTCGAAGCCACCGCCAAGTACCGGTTCGAGCCCAATTTCCAGACCGGCGGCACCTTGGGGGTCAATTTCGCCACCCTTGGCGGTCAGCTCTTGTCCTTCAACTATCGAAGTATTTTTATGGAGGAGGAGGAGCGCCTCCGCATCCATCGGGAATTCATTGTCGATCATTATCTGAAGCAGTTCAACGAGGAGACCATCCGGCCGAAAAACCAGAAGAACTGCGGCGAGCCCTGTGTCGCCGTCTGCAAGAAACTCCACGGAGAATTCAAGAAAGATTACGAACCCTATCAGGTCATGGGGCCCCAGACCGGTATCTTTGATCAGCGCGCGGCGGAGAGATTGAACCATCATGCCGACATGTACGGGTTTGACGCCATTTCCGCAGGCGGCGTTTTGGCCTGGCTGATGGAATGCCTGGACAGCGGCCTGTTGACGCCTCAGGACCTGGGTGTCAGCCGGAAACCGGTGTTTCATCCGGAAGGTTTCGATCTGGTTGCGGATTCCCGGCACAATGCCGAACTGGGGGTTGAACTCCTGGACGCCATGATCGAAAAAAGGGGACTGCTCGACCTTTCGGAAGGCGCCCGGGTTTTTGCCTGGCGTCTGTCCGGTCTGCACGGCAAACAGGTCGTGGAACCCTTCGTCTACACCGCTTACGCCCGTCGCGGCTGGATGGTTCCCAATCAGTACTGGACACCCGGGGCCTTGTCACCCATGGCCATCATGGGGAAATACTACATGCATTACGGATCGGATTTCATTCCGCCCCGGGAACTGGGGCGGAAAAACGCAAAAAGGCTACAGCAGGAACTCATTCTGGACAATCTCGGGACCTGTCGCTTTCACCGGGGTTGGGCCGAGGAAATGATTCCGGAGATCATGGAATCCCTGTTCGGCCTTGGGGAGCGTTACACGGAGTCCATCCGTTTGACGGCCGGACGCATCAACAGCCGCAATTCATCCGTATTCTGGGAATCCCAGCGGTGCATTGACATCATTGGCAGTTTTCTGAAACGAAAGCGGGACGTGGAAGGGTCCACGGACGCCTGCCTTGCCGGCTGGATCAAACGCTTCGAGGAAAACCGGCGGGAAGCCGCCTTGGAATACTGGTATGACATTCACAAAGGGATTCAGGAATCCCTCGGCAATTATTGATCGCCCGTCGACTTCCATTCATCCAGGTGGCCGGATCCGTTGCGGAGCGGATGGCGACCGCGGTAACCGCCATTGATACATTGATTGAAAGTGCATCCGCCGGTGCTTCGGAGGCCTTCCGTCTATCGGCGCGTGTCTCAACCTCGGGTTGACGCTTTGCGTTCCATCCGCTATAGGGGTTATGAAATAATCAACCTCGTGAGCGGAATACTCATTTTTTTGAATCGGTAATGCTACCCATCGAAAGAAAGGAGTAGGAATGGAACGAGGCGTCATCCATCACGCCATCCTTCAAAAAGTACTGTTCATCGCGATTGTTGTCTCTTTCAGTTGTCCTGCCTACCCGGCGCCGGCCGCTGAACGCTTGTCCGTCACTTCCCCTATCGCCAACATCCGATCCGGTCCGGGTACAAACCATGCCGTGCTTTGGCAAGTCGAGAAGTGCCATCCGCTTCAGATTATCGAAAAATCAGGAGACTGGTATCAATTTGAAGACTTCGAAGGCGATCGCGGCTGGATCCACAAAAGCATTGTCGGTCCTGTATCCACCGTCATCACCAAAAAACCGGATTGCAATATCCGCTCCGGACCCGGGACGAAATATCCAATTGTATTCATCGCCGAGCAGGGGATACCGTTCATGGTGCTCCGTCGTCAAGGCAAATGGATAGAGATTCGGCATGCGGACGGTGATTCCGGCTGGATCCACCACTCCCTTGTTTGGTAGCACTCCATAACGCTGGTTGAACCATTCAGGAATTCGCTTTCATTTGACATTCTGCGGAAGGCGCAATATATACAGGCCATTTTCCGTCTCATCTTGGGATCATTCAACGCCTTCCGGAGCAAGTGGAAGGTGACAAAGGCGACACCATCCGATGCACGAACCGACAAGTCAGTCTGCGGCGATTTCTCCGGATAATCAGACAAATGGGCAACAAAGATTGCGCATGAAGGCGATCATCCTCTCTTTTTTTGTGGGGCTTCTGCTCATGGGGCTGAAATTTTTGACCTATCGAATCACCAGCTCTTCCGCCGTATTGTCCGACGCCCTGGAATCGATCATCAACGTTGTCGCCAGTGCTTTCGCCGCCCTCAGTATCTGGATGGCAGCCAAACCGCCCGATCCGGAACATCCCTATGGACATGGGAAGATAGAATATTTTTCGGCCGGTTTTGAAGGTGCGCTGATCATTGCCGCCGCCGCAGGGATATTTTATACGGGTGTTCAGCAGGTACTTCATCCCCATCCGCTGCCGTATCTCCAGAAAGGCGCGATCATCCTCCTTTTCACCACCATTGCCAACCTGTTGTTGGGGCTCTTTCTCGTGGGAATCGGACAGCGCACCGATTCGATCGCCCTGGTGGCCGACGGCAAGCATGTCATGACCGATGTGTATACCTCCATCGGTGTCGTGTTGGGCCTGGGTCTGGTGTATGTGAGTGGCCTGGTATGGCTGGATGGCGCCGTAGCTTGTCTGGTCGGCCTGAATATTCTGATCACGGGCGGTCGGCTTGTCCATCAATCCTATACGCGGCTCATGGATGCCTCGGATCCGGATTTGCTCGATCGGATTACCCAGCTGCTCCACCAATACCGGCGTCCGGACTGGATCGATATTCATCAATTACGGGCCTGGCGCGCCGGCAGTCTCATCCATATCGATCTCCATCTGGTGCTTCCCCTCGATGTCCCATTGCATGAGGCACATCATGAGGCCAGGAAACTGGAACGGATGTTGATCGACCAGCTTCAGGGCAACGCCAGCGTACTGGTCCATATGGATCCCTGTGAAACCGAGAATTGTCCCATCTGCAATCGTCCGGACTGTCATTCCCGTGAGCATCGGCAAACGGCAAATGCCGCCTGGGACAGGGAAAGACTGACCCAGTACCGGGCGGAGAATGAAACGGACGGCCCCTAACCTTTGGTGGCCGCCACTTGTTTCCAGGAGGCCGCTCTCTCTTGCCGCTCGATGGGCCGATGAAGCTCGGTCAGGACGTCATCCACATAGTCGATGTGGCGCATTCCCACCAGAACACAGCTCACACCGCGGGTGGATCGTACGGATCGGACCGCCATCTGGCTGAGTGTTTGGCCTTGACACCAGTCTTCATCGGCTGCGCAGACGCATTGTCGAATGGCCCGGATCCGCCGTTTTGCCTCGCCGGTATATTGGGATTCGACGGCGTCGAGAACCGTTTGTAAACAATGCGTATGGTCATCCATCCATTTGCCGAGTCCTTCCACGGTTTCCCGATATCGGCCGAGGTATTGCAACACCCCTTGGACACGCGGCAGGAAGAAACCGGCCCTTGCTTGCCGCCAGCGTTCGTAGTTTCCGAAATTGCGCCAATAGTGCTTCATCTGATCCCCCACGGAAAGTTGCTCCGCAATGCGATGCATCAAAGGCTCGGGCGCATCCAGCAGCGGCAACAGGCGGTGGCTGAAGTGCTTTTCGGATTTTTTGAAAACACCGATCGCATGAATGATGTCATCGGTGGTGTATTGCGTTTCCGTCGCGATTTCCGCCAGCCGCAGCAGGTGATCGCCATCCATCGCATTGAGGGGGCGATTGATCAACACGCCTATATCGCATTTGTGGGCAAGTTCCAACACGTTTTGATCGTTCGTCTGGTTGGGATGCAGTACCGCGCCGGCTTCCAGCAAGTTCATCGGCAATTGAACGACGCCGAAATGGTTTCCACTCGTCATCCCGGCGGTCAACTCCAGCAACATGCTCAGGTCGGTAAATTCAGGATCCTCTTTCAAGGCGGGAAAGGTATTGGAGCTGACCCCGTACCATCGAATTCGGCCGCGGGCAACTTCCGTTTCCAGGTGGATGAAGGCTTTTTGCAAGCGTTGATGGTATTCCCGGCGGGCTTCGGATACGTCCGCTCCTTGCCCATGGGCCCAACTCAGATAGTACTCGGGATTGTGCAACAGGAAGACATCCAGGGTTTCCAGTTGCAGTCTTCGCAGGCTGCGATCCAGCTGATCTTCCAGAAATTCGGGATGAATGCAATGCTCCAGGTCTTTGCCGTAAGGCACCAGGTCTTCAAATTCCCTTCCGGATTGTTTTCGTTCCTGGCTCAGCGCATAATTTTGTCCCTGCAGATAGCCGGCTTTTGACACCACGATCACCTGGTCGCGGTTCAGTTCGCCGCTTTGAATGCGTTCTTGCAACACCTCGCCCACCAGTCGCTCCGAGTCGCCGTCGGCATAATTGGTGCTGGTATCAATCAGATTGATCCCGTTCATGAGCGCCTTTTTCAGGGCATTTTCATGATCGGTAATTCCCTTGGCGACCCGATAACAGCCGAAACCGGCGGGACTCACCCGCAAGCCGGTTCGGCCCAGGGTTGAAAAGGCGATGCGGGGGTGCCTGGCGGCATATTCTTCTGTTCCCTCGATGGTGGCCGATGCAGGTATCATTTGACGCGTCCTTTTTTGAAAAGTAAAACAGCCATTTCGATCGGCAAGGATCGAGCGGTCATCACCGACCACTTCATTAACAGTAGGCATCCATTGCGATGGTTTCAAGCTACAAGCCATCTCAAAAAAGTCTTTTGCCCCCATCTCTTTGTTGGATTCGGGTTTCAAATCCTCTACATACAAGCGTATGCCTCGGGTTTGAAACTCGAATCGCCTCGATCTTGATCCAAAATCCATTTTTGAGACGGCTTGTAGTTTCGGTCGCATCTTGGAATACAGACGGCCAATCGCAATCGGATCGGGGTTCCCGTTCCCGATAGCGACAATGGCATGTGTGGTTTCGGCACCCACCATTCCTGCAAATGGCTTCTGCAACCGTCCGTTACAGAAAACGAGCGCAATGCCTTTTTTGTGTATATTTTTTTTAATTTCAACAATTAGCTTGCTTTCGGTATAAATTGGTTTATGATACACCATTCAACAAGGCCCCAGGCATCAGTGAATCAAAGGGGGCGATTTTTTTCTGTAGGAACCGTTCCACACCCAAATGAAACATCCTCCAGTTTAAGATTTTGAATACGATCATACTATACGAAAGGAGGATGTTATCATGGCCAATGGCACTGTAAAATGGTTTAACGACCAAAAAGGTTTCGGTTTCATCGAACAGGAAAACGGACCGGATGTGTTTGTTCATCATTCGGGCATAACCGCAACCGGTTTTAAAAGCTTGAACGAAGGCGATCGCGTGACCTTTGACATCGAGCAAGGCAAAAAAGGCCCTGCCGCCGTCAATGTTACCGTAAGCTAACGTTTTGTTGCACTGCTAAAACGGGGCACGCCACGCGATAACCGTGGCTGCCCCTGAAAGCTCCTACCGCGAAATTCCCAGGAACCAATCAAAGAAATACTGAACCCCGGAATTCTTCCGCGGGTGTTCTCGGCCGCCCATTCATCAATCGGAGATTTCTGAATGACGCGGACGGCAGTCGGTGGCTTTCGGCTCGCTATCAGTATAAAATATTGTATTAATAAGTTTTTATGCTAAAGACGAGCGGCCGGAGACTTCCCTGATTACAGAGTGCGGATGCTTTCCCACGCGAGTGTATGGGAAAGCGGGATCCGCAATAACACAACCCCGAGATCAATGGAATTGATCTCCAATAAGGAATTATATCATTTGAATTTTAACGACTTTTCATTTCATCCCGCTGTTGCCCAAGGCGCAACGGAAGCGGGTTATGTCACGCCCACCCCTATTCAGGTAAAAGCCATCCCCGAGGTCATGAAGGGCCGCGATGTAATGGGACTGGCCCAGACCGGCACGGGCAAAACAGCCGCTTTTGTGCTTCCCATTCTCAACCGACTGATGGACGGCCCGCGCGGCCGGATAGGTGCGTTGATCATCGCCCCCACCCGCGAATTGGCCGAGCAGATCCATTGCGCCATTGAGACCATGGCGCGCCAAACCCGATTGCGCAGTACCGTGGTGTATGGTGGTGTGGGGATCAACCCCCAGATTCAGGCCCTCAAACGTGCGGATATCGTTGTGGGTTGCCCCGGCCGGTTGTTGGACCATATCGGCCGAAAAACCATAAACCTTTCCCGGCTGGAAGTGTTGGTGCTGGATGAGGCCGATCAAATGTTCGACATGGGTTTTTTCCCGGACATTCGTCGTATTCTGACCCATGTCCCTAAGCAGAATCGCCAGACGCTGCTTTTTTCGGCCACCATGCCCAAAGAGATCCGTCATCTGGCAAATGATGTCCTGCAGAATCCGGTTACGGTGCAGATCGGAATCACCGCCCCCGCCGAGACCGTCAGCCATGCCCTCTTCCCGGTAGCCCAACATTTGAAGACGGCCCTGTTGATCAAACTCCTGGGCGATACCGGCATCAGCTCGGTCCTGGTGTTTACCCGCACCAAATTTCGCGCCAAGAGTCTGGGTGAAAAGTTGGCAAGAGCCGGCTACCGCTCGACCTCCCTGCAGGGCAACCTGTCCCAGGTTCGGCGCCAGGCGGCGCTGAACAGTTTCCGATCCGGAGAATTTCAAATCCTGGTGGCCACGGATATCGCGGCCCGCGGAATTGACGTCGCCAATGTTTCCCATGTGATCAATTACGATATTCCCGCCACACCCGAGGCATATATCCACCGCATCGGACGCACCGGCCGGGCGGAGTGCACCGGAGAAGCGTTTACTCTGATTACCGACGAGGACACGTTGATGGTAAAGGCCATCAATAAGGCCATCGGCAGCCGTGTGGAACAGCGCACCCTGACGGATTTCAACTACAATGCGCCCCCCTCGGTGTCATCGGTGAAACGGGGCAATCCCCCTGGGAGTCGTCCGCAGCCCGTGATTGAGAGGCGAGCGCCCAAACCCAGATCCAATGGCCGGGCCGGTCAAGGGGCCTTTGCCTGGCTTTCGCCGAAAAAATCCAAGCGCACCGGCGCGTGCAGCAGGCCATAACGCGACCTGTCCGCCCCTCAACCTGCCTGGTTGCACAGGCAGGTTGAGGGGGGCGGATGGATTCCCTCTTTCCTGCCACAGATCAAGCAACACGACCCGTCTTGTTATTCTTCTTGGAAGACATTGTTAAAAAAGCAATCGGTCGATCTCCTTGCACCGGCCGATATCCTATCCGTGAGAACAAGTTGCCAACCATTTCAATATATGTGATAAAGAATAAACATTTGTCTATATTGCACATGGAAAGGGCGGCTATTGAAATTCGGCTTCTTTCAACATCTGTCGCGACAATGGAACGGCCTGGAACGGAAGCTGCTGCCTTCCTATGTATGGGACAGTGATCCGCTGATGTTTTGGCGGGAACGGATTCTGTTGATTATCTGCTTTATCGCCGGCGCCGTTGGTCCCATTGCCCTCATCCCTTCGGTCTGGTTGGCGTATTATGAGAAGTTGTGGGGTGTTCTCCTCCTGGATATCACGGCGTATGCCGTAGTCGTTGCGGTCTTATTCGGCCGCAGATTACCGTTTGTCATACGGGCGGGCGTGGCCTGCACCATTTTTTACGCTTTGGGTATCGGCATATTGTTTGCGTTGGGGCCCATCGGTGCCGGGTATATTTGGCTGTTCGGCGCGTCTGTGCTGGTCAGCGCCATTATCGGTTTTCGGGCCGCCGTTTGGACGCTGGTGCTGAATTGTTCTACGCTCTTTGCGGTTGGAATTTTCGTTGCTTATGGGCACCCTGCCTGGACGCTGCATTTGGAAAATGCGCTTGAAAAATGGATCGTGATGACGGTGAATTTCCTGTTGCTGAATACACTCGTGATCATAACGACGGCCCTTATGTTGGACGGCCTGAAAACCGCGTTGTTAAAGGAGCATGAAATCAGCGCCAACCTGAAGGAGAGTGAAAACAAGTATCGCCTGTTGGCGGACAACACCATTGACTGTATCTGGCTGATGGATATGCAGACGGTGTTCACCTATGTCAATCCCGCCATTGAAACGATCCTGGGATATACGCCAGAAGAATGGATTGGAACGAAGCTCTCGAAGCATTGCGATGAACAACATCTGGAAAAAATGATGGGCGAGATTCAGCGGGTGACCAGCGCACTACCTGAAATATCGGGCACCACCTTTGAAATGATCATGTATAATCGCCATGGTCAGCCTGTTGATCTCGAAATTACCGGCAAAATCGTGTTTGATCATCAGGGCGGCCCGGTTGGGCTTCAGGGGGTCGCCCGCAATATTACGGAACGGAAACAATTTGAAGCCCGATTGCAGCAAGCTCAGAAACATGAAGCCATTGGAACACTGGCCGGTGGGATTGCGCATGATTTCAATAATATACTAGCCTCAATCCTTGGTTATACGGAACTGGTGTTGGATGATTTGGAAAAGAACACCCTGATCGCAAGTAATCTCCAGGAAGTGTTTACAGCCGGCCAACGGGCCAAGGAACTGGTGAAACAAATTTTAACCTTCGCCCGTCAGACACAGGGAGAAATGAAACCGGTTCAGGTGGGAATGATCGCCAAGGAAGTCTTGAAATTGCTCCGCTCAACCATTCCCGCGACCATCGAATTACATTCCAATCTGAGCAGCACATCACTGGTAATGGCGGATCCGACGCAAATTCATCAGTTATTCATGAATCTGTGCACCAACGCCGCGCAGGCCATGGAAAATGAAGGTGGGAAGCTGACGGTTTCCCTGGAAGATGTTTTTTTCGATACCAACAGCATGAAATGGAAGGATGAAATCGGATTCGGACGTTATCTGAAACTATCCATATCGGATACCGGGCCCGGTATTGCACCGGACGTCATCGATAATATTTTCGATCCGTATTTTACGACCAAACCACCGGGTGAAGGTAGAGCGGTTCGGGAAAAACTGGACAGGTGCATAAGTGTGAAAACTGTTCTACAATGACCTCAAGGAGGATCGACGTATGAGCAAACGACCAAGAAGGAACCATGCACCGTCATTTAAGGCAAAAGTTGCCTTGGAAGCCC
>JBGSLR010000030.1:0-305896 GCA_041740615.1 Desulfobacterales bacterium | reverse complement strand
TAGGGGTTATGTCTAGGTGTTTTTATTTAACTAATTCAATGCGTTGTAAAATTTCAGTATTTGTCTTTGCGAAAAAAAAGTTCAATAAGCCCTTGAACCCTTGTCGGCTGCGATGAATGACATTCAGTTAAAACTGCTGTTGCCGGACGACGACGGTCCGCTCCGGCGGCGGGTCGATGACTTTTTCTCGCTAAACGCGAATCCTTCGATAAATTCAAAGAATTTCAAGGATGCAGCTATCTGGTATTGACACGGAGGGAACGGCTGGATCAACTGGTATCGGAAATTTCCGCCCGTGACGTTAAAGCCCTGGCCGTGGCAGGGGATGCAAGTGTTCAGACGGATATCGATTCGTTGTTGGAACAAGCACTCGCCTGGAAGGCGGGAGGGGCAAAAGACGACATCGTCGTTGTCAATGCCGGACGGGGGTTGGCGGGCGGCATGCTCGACAGCGAGGAATCAAAGTGGCAGGAAGTTTTTCAAATCAACGTTCTGGGCGCCGCCTACCTGATGCGACGGGCCGGTGCATATATGGCCGAACGCAACAGAGGTGACATTGTCGTGGTTGGTTCGGTGGTGGGGAAACATATCTCGCCTTTCAGCGGTTTTTACGGTTCGAGTAAATTTGCTGTCGGCGCCATGGCGGAAGGTCTCCGACGGGAGGGCTGCCGGAACGGCGTGCGGGTTTCCCTGATTCTGCCTGGAATCGTGGTCGGCGAATTTCAGGAAGTGGCTGGTTACGATGAAGAGAACTTCGGCAAGGGGGTCGCTCCCTTCGGGAAATTGCTCGAACCCCGGGCCATTGCCGACGGCATTCACTGGCTGTTGACGTTGCCGCCCCATGTCAATGTCCATGAAATGGCGATTCGTCCCACGGGACGGAACTATCCCTGAGAAAATGCCGATATGGATGGCAGGGAGGCGGTCTCAGGAATGGTATGGATTCGAACCGCCTTCCAGAAGCAAGGAGATGAGCCCCAGGGTATGGTTGTCCAGCACCTTTTCCTCCCATCCGAGTCTCACCAGGGACTGTTTGAGGGCCATCGTATTCAGGTTTCTTTTATTCACGGTGATATTGGCGACGTCTCGCGCCAGTCGGTTGATTTCAACGAGCCTGAGTCCTCTGGCCTGAAGGTGCAGTGAAATTTTTCCGTTGTTTTCCATCATCGCAATCAACCATTGGGCCCGGAGAGCCTCGGAGTAAGGGCTCCGCCCTAGTGAATGTCATTTCCCTTCGCCGAGATCGCAACGATCCCGGATCAGGACGAGAAACCGCTTTTTTCCCAACCTTGCCGGCGGTCCGGTTTGATATCGTAGGCCCTATGATCCGATGTCTTGACGTACATTGGGAAAAAATAGGCCTTTCTTCGTTCCGGAAGCATCTGCATAGGTGTTTCGTAACAATCCGCGCATAGAAGATGACCGTAAACAGAAAAGACAACACCCTTGACTGATCGGGAACGTTTTCCACAATTGGTGCAAAACAGCTCTTTTCTTTCGTTGCTCATCTCTAATTTTCCTTTCCGGACAAAGGGTTGACTTTTCTTCTCCGAAAGACGTTCGTTTTGGTGGGCGCCTGTCGCCTGAAACCGCACAAAGTGAACTGAATGATTGAGAAACAGTTGTTTCCCCAACATACCAATACGTGAAATACGTTTCTGTATTCCTGCCGTTACCCGTTTCGTTCACCGTAAATTCGAAGAAACGATCACATCGATGAATGGATACAAAAATTAGATGAAAATCACGTCTGCGTTGTCGATTGGACCGCATCGAAGGACTTGCAGTTTGAACGCTTCACTGTATGATTCGTGAGAGCACCGAGTTTGAAGTATGGCACCCACCATAAAAAAGATGGAGGGGTTTGTCCATCAGGAGGATTCTGATTTTTGATCGGAAATTTCCTAACGATGATTATGAAGTTCGGAAAAGATACAGGCAGGCCAAAACGGCGCAACCGATCCCCACAAGATCGGCGGTGAGGGCGGCCGCCATGCTGTGACGGATCCGCCGCACCTGCACCGCACCGAAATAAACCGCCAGCACATAAAAAGTGGTTTCCGTAGAGCCTTGCAGGGTGCTGACCAGATATCCGGTGTAGCTGTCCGGTCCGATGGCCGGGTCGTTGATGAGGGCCGCCATGATCCCATAAGCGCCTGAACCCGACAGGGGGCGCAACAGGGCCATGGGTAAGGCCTCGGCGGGTATCCCGATCTTTGATGTCAAGGGTCCGATATAATTGACGATCAGGTCCAATGCGCCACTGGCCCGCAACATGCCCACCGCCACCAATATGGCCACCAGATAGGGGATGATGCGCAGGGCTACCTGGAATCCCTCCTTGCCCCCCTCGACCAACTCTTCGTACACTTTTACCCCCCGGATCATACCGAAGCCCAAAAAGAAAACCATCAAGCCGGGAATGATCCAGGGGGAAATGAAGCGTCCGTAAAGTACCGTCAAGGGGATCATGGCGACCAGAAGCGACAGGGCGGTAATGGAAACCCAATAGGGGTATGCGTTTCCTTCCCCGTCGTTTCGATCGATGATCGGTTCCGTGGCTTCCGTTGATGATTCCCGGTGGATTTCATCCGGGGCGGTTTCAACCGGAGACCAGCGGCAGTAAAGCTTTGCCGCAATGATCGCCGCGGTAGTCGAGCAGATCGTCGCAAACAGGGTCGTTGGCAGAATGGCGGCCGGATCAGCCGAACCGGCCGCGGCGCGCAGGGCGATGACGCCGGTGGGTAACAGGGTCACCGATGATGTATTGATGGCCAGAAACAGGGCCATGGCGTTGGTGGCCGTCCCATGCCGGGGGTTGAGCTTGTCCAACTCCTGCATGGCGCGGATGCCGAAAGGAGTCGCCGCATTGCCCAACCCTAGCGCATTGGCGGACAGGTTGAGGATCATGGCGCCCATGGCCGGATGATCAGCCGGGACATCCGGAAACAGTTTCACCATCAGCGGACGGATGAGGCGCGCCAGAATGGTGAGCATGCCGCCGGCTTCCGCCACCTTCATCAGCCCCAAAAAAAGCGTCATGACCCCCACCAAGCCGATGGCCAGTTCCACGGCCCCTTTGGCGGATTCGACCATGGCGGTGGAAAGGGCCTCCATGGGGGCGCTCCGGCCTTCCAGCGGGATCCAAAATATCTGCCGCCAGCCGGCGAAGCCAAAAGAGATTCCAACGATGATCAGCAGCGCTATGTTCATGATTTCCCGGTCATTGATGTCGTTTTACCATTCGGGATCTTTTCTATATCAATACAACCCCAAAAAGCAATTCCAATGACTCATGAAATAAAGGGGATTCATATTTTGCGAACTCGTCATCAAGGGAATCTCTAATAAATGACCGCCCTTGATTTTAATACGGGTCGTGGATCCACCAAATGCCTTGAAAACCAGCCGTCATGGTTTTGAGCATTCAAGGCCAGAGAAAGAACCTCGGAAAAATGAAGCACGGGAAGGGGCTGTTTTACAGTGCAGCGGACTTCCAGGTTCATATGGCACATGGCGCAGGCGGTTATGATGCAATCAGCGCCGGCTTTGACGGCATCACCCATCATGCGGTTAACGATGGACGTAACCAGGTCCGGCCTCGCCACCGACAGAAAAGTGCCGCAGCATTGAGAGGTGAAGGACCACTCCAGGGCTTGGGCGCCCAAACTGGTCAGAATTTTTTCCATTAAACCCTTGTAATTTTTTTCATGGCGCAAACTGTTGGGGCGGGACAGCATGCAACCGTAATAGGGCACGAACTTGAGTTTTTTCAGGTTATCGGCAATTCCCTTGCCGGTGTATTCCGGTATTCGATTTTCCATTAACTCAAAAAAATGCAGGATCTGTAAAGTGCTGTTAAATGGTTTGCCCCATTTCTTTTCAAAACGGTAGCGCAGGAGTTCGTTTCGGCTCAATTCCTGATGGGCCAAACGTAATCGGATGATGCAATTGGGACAAGCCACGAGCAGCGGGCGGTCTGGAGCGGCCAGAAACAAGTTCCGGGCGGCCAGTCCGATGGCAAGATCATGATTGACGGCATCGGCTGAAGAGCTGCCGCAGCAATTCCAGTCATCGATTTCGATGAGATTTACACCGATTCGACGGCACAAGTCCTTCAGGGAATGATCGTTTTCCTTTGCCGTTGTCGCCAATGAACATCCTGGAAAATAGGAAACATCGATATTGGGGAATGAATTCATGTTTAGCCTGCCTGTTTATGATTGAATGCGAAATGGACATCCTTCATATGCGTCACCCGGGAAGGGAACAGTTCCAGTTTCCGCTTGGCCAACATTTTCATGCCGATGCCCATATCGCTGAACCAGTCTTTTTTGTAAAATTTGTATCGCAGCATGATTTCGAGTTTGTGGGTGCGGCCATATCGATGAACCGTATTCAACACTTCCTGATGGAATTTGTAAATGCCCGGCTCGGCGATGGTGACTTTCTCCTCTATCGCCAGCTGGCAGAGCGTATGGGTTACCGCCGAGATATCGACTCCGTTGGGACATTGAATCGAACAGTTATTGCAGCCCACGCAAATCCAGATGGCGGATGATTCTAACACCTCTTTTTTACAACCCAACTGAACTAGTCGGATGATCTGGTTGGGAAGGTAATCCATGGCTTCGGAAAATGGGCAGCCGCCGCCGCAACTTTGGCAGTGGTAACATGTGTTGAAATCGGTTCCGGATTTGGCTTTGATCTCTTTCGCAAAATCTGAGCTCGTATACATTTGGGTGCCGGCGGGGCTGATATTTTTCGACATCTTGTTCTCCGCTGTCATGTTCGTCCCATACAACTGGCGGATGGAATACGGCTGCATAATGCCACAATGTGGCAGTGCATGTCAATAAGAAACATGCAGGGCATCATCCAAATTGATCCCACTAGCCCGGACGGGAATGGTCGCAACAGTTTTCTATGATTTTAAACATTAATTTTCGCCATTACCACGGTTCCATCGTCCCCGGTTCCAGTCGACAGAGCGGCTTCAAGAAGCATGATGGTTTTGGTACGAATATCTTCCTGTCGAATCAGGATATCGGTCATTTCTTCGATATGAATCGAATGGTGAATTCCATCGGTGGTGAGAAGGACGATGTCGCCCGGGTGTATTTCCAAGCTGCCCTGTTCCGGCTCACAGTGGCCGCATCCCACACATTGATCCAGCAAGTGCCTGGAATGATGCGTGCGGGCCTCCTCCGGGCTGAGTTTGCCTTCCTCCACCAAAAACTGAGCCATGTTCTGGTCGCGGGTGATTTGAAGAAGCCGACCATTTCGAAACAGATACATCCGACTGTCACCCACGTGCACATAATATGCAAAATGGTTGACCAGCAACACCACGGTGCAGGTAGCGCCCATTTCGACATTGGCGGAGTTGAAGATGGCAAGATCGATTTCAGAAACAAGACCCATCAGACGGCTACGTATCCGATCCAATCCCGTGAACCGGGTCATTTGAAGCATGATCGTTTCAGCAGCATGCGCTCCGCCGCGACCATTCCCCATTCCGTCCGCAACGGCGAGGAGCAAGGCATCTTCGGCCGGTGTTGTGATCAGATATCGATCTTCATTCTCCTTGCGGTCACGGCCTTTGGCGCTGCATCCATAAACGCGAACCGGTTTTTCGGACGAATCAGTTGCCATTCATTGTTTCCGTGTTGTTGAAGTCCGCAACTTTCGTAATGACGCCCATGCGCTTGATATCGGCGAAAAACGCTTCCATTCTTCGGCTGAGATGTAATTGCTGGTCTTCCCGATAGATGAGGCAAATGTTTTTCATGAGTATTTTTTTTTCAACATCCCTTTGGATGATGCCGAATTTCTTCGCAAGGGGTTGCAGCTCCTCCCTGGCCTGAGCAACGTTTTGATATCGCTTGTCCATCTCGACGCGGCCGCAGGTCATGATAAATTGTCTTATTTCCATCGGTAGATCCGGCTCAACTTCAGCGGGATCCGGTATGTCATGGGTCAGGTGAAAATCCATCAGGCAGCGGATATCCGTTTCCGGAAAAGGTCTTTTTCCCGTTACCATCTCATAGGCGACGATTCCCAATGCGTATATGTCCGTGCGCGGATCTACCGGATGACAATTGATCTGTTCGGGGGCCATATAGGCCACCGTACCTGAAAAAGAGAGATCTTCCGTGCCGATGGGGCAGGCCAGGCCGAAATCGAGGATTTTCACTCGATCGCCTTTTGCAATGAAAATATTGTCCGTATTGATATCCCGGTGAATAATGCCCTTGTCATGGGCATATTCCAAGCCATTGCATATCTGCAGGAGGAATTTGACGGAGAGCGCGACAGGCAGACTCGTTAGGCGGGGAAGGAGATTCATCAGGCTCTCGCCTTCCAGCAACTCCATAATGATGAAAAGAGTTCGGTAGCGCTCTTCGAAGTCGTAGATTTTTAGAATGTTTTCATGATTCATGGCGGCAATGGTTTGGGCTTCGAGGCGAAAACTGTTGATGAAATCCATATCCATCGCCATGTTATGACGCATCATCTTGATGGCCACCGGCATGTTCAAGCTTTTGTGAAAGCCCTGATAAACGATGCTGTATCCGCCGCGTCCAATGATTTCAGAAGCGACATATTTGCCGATGGTCCGATATGCTGTCGGCCTTCTGGAATCGAATCGATCGGCCACGACTTCGGTCAGGAAAGTGAGCACTTCGGGATCTTTTTCCGTCATATTCATGAACTGTTCCTTGTTCAGGACCCATACTTCCATGTCGGTTTCCGCTTCAACGTGGGCGATACGAGGTTCGCCCGTCAGGATCCCCAGACCTCCCGCGATGTCCCCTTCGCCATAGTGGTTAACGGGATGGAGTTCGCCATCTTTTTCGACAACAACGATGCAGGAGCCTTTTTCAATGATATAGGCGTTTTCATCGATTTCTCCTTGGGTGATAAAACGGGTTCCTGCCTCGATCTTCCGCTTGGTCATGTTGGCGAAATACGGACTGCGTTTTTCATGGGAGATGAATCGCAAGAATTTTCGAGTCAGCTTGGCCGTTCCCTCATCGTCCTGAACCAACCTGAAAAATGAGCAGTCGATGCAGGAGGTTCGCTTTTCGGCATACGTTCCCTGTCGCTTACCGCCGCAGAATGTCCCGGCGACCGCCCAGCAGAATCTGCCGCCGTTTTTCCCGCCGTTTATGCCGTTAAATGAAACGTCCACCGCTGCCGGGCAGGTGCCAAGGGCGGCCGTATTCGATCCATCCGTTTCCCTGCCGCATTTTTGATATTCCCAACAGTTTTTTCGAATCTTTTTCATCCCAACCTGCGTGCATTATCGTTATCGGCCCTAGGCGATACCTTTTTAATAAAAGCCGTGGTGATAAATCGTGACATGGAATATGCCACAAAGTGGCATATTCGTCAATCGTTTTGTTTCGTGCAAATGTCATGAACCTAAAAACAATAGGTTGACAAAAATACCACAAAGTGACACATTGCAGTCTAAAATATTCCCATAGGAAAGAACTCCCCAAATGACGAATACTCTTTTTCAGTTCGATGAGTGCCGTATCCAGATGGACAGCGTTTATGAATCGATTCCAGCGGTTGTGAAAGACGTGATTCATTCCATCAAAACGGATGAATGTTATAAGCACATCAATCCAGCTCCAATACCTTCCCAGGAAGCCCTGGTTGGGGTGCTGTACCAGGTCAGGAGGATCCTTTTCCCCGGATATTTTTCGCGCTATGCAGTGAATTCCGTCAATTTGGAGTATTATATCGGCAAGGAAATTACGGAACTGTTTGAGCAATTGTCACTGCAAATTCTCCTTTCCAACCGGCACGATTGTCTACGAAACCGACAACCTTGCTTCCAGTGTGTCGAGAAGAGCCGGGAAGCCGCCCTGAGTTTCATTCGTGAATTGCCTGAAATCAGAAAAATATTGGGTGCGGACATCCATGCGGCATTGACGGGCGATCCGGCGGCCAAGAGCTACGACGAAATCATTTTCAGTTATCCCGGTCTTTTCGCCATTGCGGTTTACCGAGTAGCCCATTGTTTGCTGAAACTCGGTATTCCGATGCTTCCGCGTATGATGACCGAATATGCGCACAGTCGCACCGGTATCGATATCCATCCGGGCGCTGAGATCGGTCACAGTTTTTTTATCGACCATGGCACCGGCGTGGTTATCGGCGAAACCGCCGAGATCGGAAACAATGTCCGACTGTATCAGGGCGTGACCCTCGGCGCCCTTTCCTTGCAGCGTGGTGAGGCTGAAAAACATCGCAACCAAAAACGACATCCCACCATTGAAGACGAGGTGATTATTTACTCCAACACGACCATCCTGGGGGGAAAAACGATAATCGGTGCCCGTTCCATCATCGGCGGTAACATCTGGCTCACTGACAGCGTTCCACCAGACACCAAGGTGGTTATGAAAAGACCTGAGCTGATTTTCAGTAAAAATCAGATCCAATATCGAAAGAAAACGGCGTAAACTGTCGATGGCCTCATGACTCACGGTAATATAAGTGCGACAATGTGGTATATTGTGCTTGACAAATTCGTCTCGGGATAGTACTGAAGTCGTAACAATGCCATTGTTATAGGTTCCTTTTTCGTTTCCCGTACCTCCATTTGAGCGGCGGCTTCTTTATCAAATAAAGAAGCCGCCGTTCTTACTTTCAATCCGTTCACTTGTTCATCAAATACCAGGTCCTGTTGAATTTGTTCATTCAAGCCGGTGATTCCTGTTAGGCGAGGTGGGGAGGTGAAAATTTACATTGACAAAAATACCACAAAGTGGCACTTAAAGATCACTACGGGCTTTGTTCGATAACCATATGCGAATTGACAAACAAGTGAGGAGGATGGTGCCAAATGAATTCAAATCTTGCGTATCGGTTTCACACGCGGGTTATCCATGCCGCTCAAAAGCCGTCGGAATGGCAGGGCGCTTCCTTGCCACCTATTTTCCAAAACGCCGCCCATCGGCATGCCACGGCGGAGAACCTAAGCGACACATTTTCCGGTAAGACTACGGATCATATCTATATGCGGCTTACAAATCCCACCAATCGAGTATTGGAAGAGAAACTGTGCGCCCTCGAGGGGGGAATTGGTGCGGTGGTAATGGCATCGGGGATGGCTGCCGTAACGAACACCTGTCTTTCCTTGTTGCGCACCGGGGATGAATTCGTGGCGGGCAACTCGCTTTTTATGTCCACCTACCTCCTGTTCAACGGAATTTTTAAGAAGTTCGGAATCACGGCACGTTTGGTCGACTCCTCTCGCCCGGAAGAACTGGAAGCGGCCATCAATGACAAAACCCGATTGGTATTTTTGGAAACCATCGGTAATCCCAAAATGGATGTGCCGGACTTGTCCCGCGCAGCGGAGATTTCTCATGGTTATGGAATTCCGCTGGTGGTGGACAATACGCTGGCAACACCTTACTTGTGCCGCCCCCTGGAACTGGGCGCCGACGCGGTCATCCATTCCACCACGAAATACCTGAGCGGCCATGGCGCGGCCACCGGCGGTGCGGTGATCGTTGGGGATCTGTCTCAATGGGATCCTGAGAAATTTCCGGATTTCAAACCGTTCATCGAGCGCAAAGGAAATCTGGCCCTTATGGATAAAATCTGGCGGGAGCATCACATCAATTTCGGCTCCACCCAGGCACCCTTTCATTCCTATTTGACCATGATCGGACTCGACACACTGGCACTGCGGATGGAGCGTCACATGGAAAACACCTTGGCGACGGCAACATTTCTGCAGACGCGGCCAGAGGTGGCATGGGTCAATTATTCAGGCATAGAGTCCCATCCCTGCTTCGAAGTCGCCAGCAGACAATTCGAAAAAAAAGGATACGGCGGTTTATTGACGTTCGGTCTGAAAAATCAGAATGAATGCTTTCAATTCATCAAAAATCTAAAATTGATTTATCACCTCGCCAATCTCGGGGATTGCAAGACCCTGGTGATTCATCCATATTCCTCCCAGTATGTCTCTTTTACGGAGGAGACCAAGGCAAAACTGGATATTCAGCCGAATATGATTCGGTTGTCTGTGGGGATCGAAGCCGTGGAGGATATTTGTGAGGATATTGCGCAATCCCTGAATACCCTGAAAAGGTAAATTCGATCTTTTCCCTGTGCTTATCCTGCTTGTAATCTGATTCGATATCGGATGAGTCTTGCTTTGGTATACCACTTTGTATTATATAAAAACCGGTTGAACAAATTACATCGTCCGGAAAGGTGAACCATGACAAAAGAGGAATTTCATTCATTCCGTAAGCGGCTGACCAAAACCCAGGTCGAACTGGCCCGACTTTTGGGTACGTCCCTCAAGGCGGTACACAGCTATGAACAAGGGTGGCGTAATGTCCCGGCCCATGTGGAACGCCAGCTTTATTTTCTGATCAGTAGACTGCGGGGCGACAAGGACACGCGAAAGCCCTGCTGGGTAGTGAAAAAGTGTCCGCCGGAACGCAAAAAACAATGTCCGGCATGGGAGTTCAAGGCCGGTAAACTCTGCTGGTTCATCAACGGCACCATTTGCGATGGTATCGTTCAGGACAACTGGGAGGAAAAAATGAACATATGCCGGAAATGTGAGGTATTATCTCTTTTGCAAAACCAGATAAGGACTCAGGATTGAATCAAAAACAATCGTTATGGGTTGGGATCTCTTCGACATCGATCCAGCGATTCAATCTGCCTCAACAACCTGGCATCCGATCCACCATGGCGGATCACCAATAACGATACAGAATATAGGGAAGAAAAGAATAGGGATAAGGCCCCCTAAGGAGAACGGAAATTCGGGTGACGGATTTCCGGAAGATGTACGATCTGCAATAAGGCGGCGAATTCACGGTCCGAGAGATTGCCTTGCCAATGGTCGGTAATTCTGGCAAGAAAAACAATTCCCCCATAGAGTATCAGGATCGTTAGTCCCAATTTCATCGCTGTCCAGCGAAAATTCAGCATGCCCATCGTGGTCATCCCCAATGCGCCGTCAACCGGGCAAACCGATATGCAATCCATGCAACCCGTGCACTCCGGGCTATGGATATGAATTTTTTCCGCGATCGGTAGATGAGCGGGACAACTCCGTTCACATCCCCGGCAATGGGTGCAGCGGGTCTTGTCCCGCTGAATGCGGGTGGGGCTGAAAAAACTGAACAATCCCATGAATGCGCCGTAAGGACAGAAGTACCGGCACCAGAAATTCTTGAACAGGACGGAAAGAAGAACGAGAAGAAAAAGCACCGCAAGGGTGAGTCGGGTCGTATGGGTAAAGAAGAACAGCATTTTGACATCCACGATCCGGTAATAGGGGCTTCGGATAAATTCGGAGATCTGGTCCGCATCCATGTGAACGATCACCCAACCGAAAAAGACGAGCAGACCGTATTTGACCAGCCGAAGCCATGAATCCGCATTTCGGGGCAGTTGACGGTTTTTCCCGGTGACAAAACGTCCCAGTCGCCATAAGCCTTCGGAAAGCGTCCCGACCGGACAGAACCAACCGCAGAACGCTTTCCGGAAAAACAGGGAAAGGAAAGCGGCAAAACCGAGAACCACCATGGCGGCGGGATGAACCGGATCCCACTTCCCGGTAAGAGCGAACCGTTTCCAACCCATCAGGGCACCGATGGGGAGAAATCCTTCCACACCCGGTGGGCGCGGGATTGAAAATGCCGCATGTCGTTCCGCCTGATTAACATAAAGATAGAATTGGAATCCGATGGCAAGGGTCAGGAGCAGAATGATCGTTTGAACAATATTGCGATATCGTATGACGTGTCGGATATTGATTGAATTGCGATGCTGAATGATGGTTGCCATTCTCCATGTCCCTTGAGTCAAAACAATAGACTGTTTGTTTTAATCCATCGCTACCATGGTTCGGTTTGGATGATATTGACTTGAGTCAAAAACGGGGCGAAATTCATGCAAATCGTCCATAAACAGTAAAAAAAACTGGTTCGATCGGGTGAACATGTAACATATTTGCGTCGTTGACGAACACCGCGTTGCATTGGATTCCGCATGTATCTTTTTGCAAAATTTCCGGCAATCTGTTACATTCCATCCTCAAAATCATTATCTTATAACGCTTTGTGCCGTTTTCTTTCAGGATACCGGGAATGATTATCCATATCGATATGGATGCCTTTTACGCCGCAGTGGAGCAACTGGACCGTCCCGAATTGCTGGGACTTCCGGTCATCGTAGGAGGGCGGTCCAATCGTGGTGTGGTGACCACAGCCAGTTATGAGGCCCGGCGGTTCGGTGTGCGTTCCGCCATGCCCCTGTTTCAGGCCTTGCAGCGATGTCCCCAGGCCGTGGTCATGCCGGTCCGCATGTGGCGTTATAAGGAGGTTTCCGGATCCATGATGGCTATCCTGGCGGAATTTTCACCGCTGATCGAACAGGTGAGCATTGACGAAGCCTATATCGATATCGATGGAATGGAAGGCCTTTTCGGAGACCCGCTTTCCATCGCCCGGACAATCCAGAACAAGATCCGGGCATCATTGCATCTGAGTTGTTCCATGGGTATCGCACCGCTGAAATTTTTAGCAAAAATCGCATCGGATATGAAGAAACCAGGAGGGCTGACATTGATCCCGCCGGATCGGGTGATGCCTTTCATCCATGAACTACCCATTGAAAGGGTTCCGGGAGTGGGGCCTGCAACGCTGGTTCGGCTGAAATCTCTGGGCCTGAAAACCCTGGGAGACGTCAATCGCTTCGACGAGAAACGTCTCCATGAGAAGATCGGAAAATTCGCTTTTCGACTGACGGCGCTGGCGCATGGAGTGGATGATGCCGCAGTGGTGCCCGACCGACCGGTAAAATCCATCAGTGCGGAAAACACCTTTGATGAAAATTCCGACGACTTGAACGTGCTCAAGCGATATATGCTGATGCATGCGGAACGAGTGGGAAGAGAATTGCGCATGGCCGGTTTGATCGCGCGCACCTTGACGCTGAAAATCAAATTCAACGATTTCCATCAAATCACCCGCAGCGCAACCCTCGAGAAACCGAACCAGTCTTCCGAAAAGTTTTACGCGGAAGCTGTCCGGTTGTTATTGGACGTAAGGCTCACCATGCCCGTCCGTTTGATCGGGATCGGCGTTTCCGGTCTGCTCCCTAAAGCGACCCCGGTTCAACAGGACCTTTTCCACAATGGCTCCTTGCAAACAGCGAAATGGGAAAAACTGGACCATACCATGGACAGTATCGCCGCCAAGTTCGGTACGGAAATGATTCGCAAGGCGGTGTTGACGGATTCGTGATCCGTGAAGGCGGCATGATGATTAAAGACGCCTCCGTCGGAATTCATTCATCAGGGATTACATGGCGTTTCCGATATCCATGTAATCCCTGTCGATTTTGACAGCGCTGCAACTGCGCCGGCGGAATTTCGAACGGTTCCGACTATGCCTTGCAGAATGCGACATGATCCCAGATGCGATAATCCGTTATCAGTCCCCACCCATGGGTCAGGTTCAGTTCGATACGCATCCACAGGATATAGGCGCACGGCGGCAATCCGGAAATATCAAATAAATCTCCCGCCGGAGAACCACCGGCAGCCGGCGGGGAGATGACTTCCCCAGCCGCCACGGCAGGGGTGTGCGACGAAGGCAGCGGAGGATTCCCTTCCATGTATACGGTTACCGTATTCAGGTGTGGATGATAGGCGGTATACAGAGCGTGCAGCTCGTCGAACATGGTACCGCACCCACTGCCGGCGACCACCATTTCGTTGATATCGAGAGAACAAACCGCCGCATGGGTGGGGGTGCTCGGAGCCCAGTTCGGATGTCGGTTATACGTATAGGTGGTGTTGCTGATAACGATCTTTGGCAGGCTGTTGGTATCGGTAATGCCCGATGGGGGACTGGCTTCGCGGGCTTCGAAAACCAGTGTATATGTATGAATACCGGCCTTTTTCCCAGACGGCACCGGTTCACCGGCCTTGTGCACCGGGGCGACGCTCAGATCGAAGGTCTCATTCACCAGTTTCCGGGTGTCCAGGTGGAGCAGCCAACTGTTGGGAATAAACTTGCCGGTTCCCGGCGAACCGGGAGAGCCCATGTCATTGAGTCGCGGCACCTCGACCCAACCGCCGGGCTTGACGGAAGTGTTGAAAGGCAAGGAAAGATCCGGGTGATTGACCCAATAATCCCGGGAACCGATTTGCCATCCGGAAGCCGTGTTTCTCCAATATTCCACCTGACCGATGATGGTGGGTGGGATCATGGTCGTATCCACGGGCGTCAGTGGACCCGAGACGCCGGCGATGAATTTGGCGTACTGAAATCGGTATTCCATTGCCACCGGGTCGCCGCCGTCGGGAAGGATGCCCCGAAGGGGGATGGTGCCGGTAAATGCGTAATTGCCGGAAACGGTAAGTCCGGCGGCGGTGAAGTCCGAGTCGACCCGGTACTGACCGACCTTGGTGAACAGCGGATATGTGTGATCCGACGGGATGGAAGGAACCTCTTTCAGGCACAATTTGACGCAGAAACAGGGACCCGCATTTTCACGGTCGGCATCGCGACCGCGGGAGGCGGGCTCCGCCAGCAGCAGGGTGCCGGAAGTCGATTCAACACGGAAATACAGATCCGGTCCGCCGATCATTTCCCAGTTTACCCAGGGGGACAAGGGGGTTTGTTTGAAATCCTCGGTGGAATAATCGATCCGAAATCGTCCTGCGGCATTGGTGATCCCCTGTCCCAGTTCGTCGTCCTGAAGCCAGTCCACATCGAAGGCGCGCACTTTTACTCCGATAATCGGGTCCCCGGTCTGACAGTCGGTAACCTGGCCGCAGATCACCCAGGCTCCGAACCGGGCCCGGATGCCGCACCAGTAGCGAAGGGAAATGACATGCTCCCAGGAAGCGACCAGACCATTCCGGGCGTCACGCCATCGGGGTTGTAAGGTGGTCAAGGTGAACTGGATCGGGAGATACTCTTTTGAGGACGGTTTCCGATGGGGGACCGTTGTGCAGCAGATATCGATCTCGAATGGTCCCCCTTGGTATTTCTCCTTTTCTCCCAACGTGACGCGGAGATTTCCCTGATCGTCGGTTTCGGTTTCGGTGATGAGATAATTCGCTTTCTGTTTGATCTCCTGGTTCGTCAGAATTCGAAATCCTTCCTTGGCCGGTTCGGCCGCCATGGCTACAACGTTTTGCGACGTGCGTGGGCGATAAAACCGCACTTTGACGCGGGACAGCGGTTCCAGACATTCGGAGCAGAGTCGGCCTTGAAGTTTACTGATAAAGGTGTAGTGCATTGGTTCTCCTCCTTGGAAAATGGTTTCTTACATCGACGGGATGCCAAAACGGATCCGAAGCCCTCCGTCGATTGGTATCAACAGAGGGCTTCACGTTTGCTTCATTAGTTTGCTTCGGAACTGCTCGCTGGTTCTTCAGGTTCAATCGTCTTATCCGGAAAATCCCAATCTACGGATGAACGGGACTATCCAATTACAGAGATCTTCTTTTAATCGCCACCAGGGCGATCAAGCCCGACGCGAATAGCCCAAGCGCCGCCGGAACCGGCGCTGCCGTGACTTGTAAGCCGTATAGTCCGGTGTTGTATATGCCGCCGCCGTCACCGAAAACGTTGAAAAAATAAGTCGTACCGGGGTCGATGGCGAATGTGAAGCAGCCGGGTCCATCCATCTTCCCCAGAGTTTGGGTGGATGTGGAAATGGAAAGACCCAGATAATCAAAAGAAAGCGGAGCAAAGGATAAATCACTCAACGTGGCAGTGTAGTGGGTATGATTTTCTTGGGCGGGAAAGGAATAGTTGATTCCTTTCGCATCGGTGATAAAATCAGTGGTTTCAAAAATCAGCGCCGCCTGGGCTGCGGTTGCGACACAGAGAAAGATCGTCGCGATGGAAAACGCCAAACCAAGTGGGCCGGTAATTCTGTTTTTCATGTTTGCCTCCTGATAGAAGTAAGGTTGTCATCATTGTTGGATCAGATCCTGAGTCTCGACAGCGCAATATAGCAATGGAAGCGGTTCCGATGCCGCCCCTTTCCCTCTTGAGTGGAGTTGACCGGCAACGGCAGGTGTGAGCCGTTCACGGTCAATACGGTTTTGGTTAATCAGTGCACAGTCCGCAGGTAGCGAATAAGGCGGCAGGCGCGCATTATTCTCGAATCAATACCGGTATGCGGATACGGTTTGGGATTCGGTTGGAAAATGTGGAAGTAGTCAGCAAAGCCCATGCCATTTTGATATAGAAGACGATATCAGGATCATGAAGCGGGATGTGAAAATCGAATGAGGATGGTCGGGATTGGGAAAAAAGAAATAATATCAAATTACTGCAATCCGTTGTGGCGGCACGGGGGTAAACGCGCTACGGGGGGGGGCATATGCCCGGCAGACAAGGAAACGGGCCGGTGATTTCGTCGTTTCTCCGATTTATTTGGTGAAAGTTACGAAAATTTCATGCGCTGTTACAAATTTTGCTGGTTCGCGCAATCGGACTTCTGGTGAGGAACCCCCTCGCGATGGCACGTAAAGAGGGTTTCAATGTATCAAGACATATACCCATTCACGAGCGCGTTCCCGGGATGTCGGAAGGGGGGCTCCGGTTCAGCGACGGGAGATATCCTCCACCCAGAAAGGTGTGCAACGAAGCCCGATGGATCCTTTTTTAACCCATATCCGAACCATATTGACAGCCTCGCCGTCCGGATTGACGATATGGGGCAGCTCCTCCACATGAGCGATATCGGTTGCATGAAATTCATAATAAACACTAGCGCTGCTGTATGGATCGGCCACAAGTATCACATGGTTCGGGTCATGGGGATGCTTGCGGGGTGATCCGGAAAAGGGGATATAATGCTTGCGCAGCTCTTTTATGTTTTGGGATTTTCCGTATGCCTGGATTTCGAATTTTTCCTTTTGCGCGAGAATATCCGTTACTGTCATTTATTTCCCTCCGTAAAATGGATCATGTATTCATCTGACGGGAATCGATTTGGTTGAAAAAAGTCAGTTCCCATGATTCGTCGGCGATATCATGTCGGATGATGTAGACAGCCTGGTCGCTTCCAAGAATTTTAAAATATCGGTGATCCGGAGCCAACCAGCGGTCGATGACCGCCTGTACCTCAACCGTCTGTTCACCCAAAACGAATCGCCGCGGCGTTTCTTCCCCGCGATAGCCCGCGTAGCATTCAACCGTCAGCTTTATCGCGTTTCCGTTGGATTGTCGATGTCCTGAAGGGCGCATGCCGCCTGCCTATCGTTATTGTCCCAATCCGGTACCAAGGCGATTCGATTTCTCAAGATAATAATCATATCTTCCTTCATATGCAAGCATCCTTCCGTGGTCGATTTCGAAAACGCGTCCCACCAGGGAGCGGAGAAAATGCCGGTCATGGCTCACAATCATCAGGGTTCCGGAAAAATCCTGCAGCGCCGTCAGCAGAATTTCGCGGGACTGAATGTCCAGGTGATTGGTCGGTTCATCCAGGATCAGGAAATTGACGGGCTGGGCCAGCAACGTTGCCAGAACGACCCGGCTTTTTTCCCCTCCGGAGAGTTTGTCGATCCGTTTGTACACATCATCGCCCTGAAACAAAAAAGCAGCGCAGAGATTGCGGACAACACCGATATTGGCATTGGGGATGGCGTCCTGAACCGTCATGAAAACCGTTTTGCCGGGATCGAGAATGTCCATGGAATGCTGGCTGAAATAACCGATATGGACATTGGCGCCTACCGCTACGTTGCCACTGGTCGGTTCGGTCCTGCCCGCCAGCACCTTGAGGAAGGTCGATTTCCCGGCGCCGTTCACCCCGACCAGGGCAATTTTTTCCCCCCGTCTGATGAGGCCGGAAACACCGCCGAAAACGGATTTCACGTCCCCTTCGGGCAAGGGCCAGGTTTTACCGAGGTCGTTCATTCGCACGACATCGTCACCGGAACGGGGCGGTTCCGGAAAGATGAACCGCATGGCCCGCTGTTCGGGCGGCACCTCGATACGTTCGATTTTCTCCAGTTTTTTGATTCTGGACTGCACTTGGGACGCATGGGAGGCCCGGGCCGCGAATCGGGCGATGAACTCTTCTTCCTTTGCCAGCATCTCTTGTTGTCGGCGATAGCTGGCCAGCAGTTGTTCCCTGCGGATTTCCCGTTCTCGCAAATAAAAATCGTAATTCCCGCTATAGGTGGTAAATGTCCGGTTGCCTACCTCGATGATCCTTGATACAATGCGGTTCATGAAATCATGGTCATGGCAGGTCATCAGGAGTGCGCCCTTGTATACATTGGCAAGCCAATTTTCCATCCAGATGATGGATTCAAGATCCAAATGATTGGTGGGTTCGTCAAGCAGCAGCACGTCCGGATTCAGGGTCAGGATTTTCGCAAGTGCGATGCGCATTTTCCATCCGCCGCTGAACAATTCCACCGGCCGGTCATGCTCCCCGGGAGCGATTCCGAGACCGGTCAATATCGCCTGGGCGCGTACTTCCAGATCGTATCCGCCGCCATGCTCGAAACGTTCCACGGCATCACCATATTGTTCCAGCAAAGCCCCCATTGCTTCATCGGACATGGGCTGTCCCATAGCGACTTCCATTTCCCGGATTCGCGCACCGAGTTCCACTACTTCTGCGGCCCCCGACATGACTTCGGCAAGTGCGGAGCGACCGGACATATCGCCCACGTTCTGGGAAAAATAACCGACTCGGGTTTTGACGGCAAAGGTGATGTCGCCGCCGTCGGCCCTTTCTTCGCCGGTGATCAGGCGGAAGATCGTTGTTTTACCGGCACCGTTCAAACCGACCAAGCCGGTTCTCGTTCCGGGAAGAATCTGCAGACTGGCATGTTGAAAGAGAATCTGTGTCCCATGCTGTCTGGTGACGTTTGTCAGATGAATCATGGCAATCACCCAAAAATGAAAAATTGAACAGCTACCATGCAAAATTGGTTTGCGCAACTCTAATTTGAAAAGGGATCCCATGCCAATCCATACTCCGAAAGCCATGGACCGATATCAGCCGCGGTTCAACATGGACCGAAATCATTTTTGGATCTTGTTTCTGTTGATTCTGTCATTTCTTTTGCCGAAGAACAACTGCCGGGCGCTGGAGCCGGATCAGATTCTGGTGGTGGCCAACGGAAACGTACCCGACAGTTCGGAACTGGCTCGTTATTACATGAAAAAACGCGCCATCCCGGCGGGCAATCTGTTGTTGATTTCCATGGGTGCCACGGAGCACTGCAACCGGGAAGAATATGAAAAACAGGCGGCGTTCCCGATCCGGCAATCCCTCAGAGACAGGGATCCAATGAAAATACAGTTTCGTTGCATTGTTACGCTGTATGGCGTCCCCCTTGTCGTTTCCGATTCCGGGCTGAATATGAAGGAAAAAGCGAAGTTGCTGGAGTTGCGCGGAGAACAGAGCCTTCTGCAGACCCGTTTGAGCATCACCGAGGATTCAGACCGGGAGAAGCGAAAGTCGCTGAAAATGGAACTGGATAAAGTGGAAAGAAAAATTTCCCGATTTGGACAACTGGACAGGACCGCTGCGGTGGATTCCGAACTCGCTTTGGTTCGGGAAACGGATTTTCCCCTTTCTGGTTGGCTCCCGAATCCCGCCTGTCTGGGGTATGGTGGAAAACGCTTGAAGCACATACCCGCAAGCGCCTTGATGGTTTCCCGTCTGGACGGACCTTCGCCGAAAATTGTTCGCAGGATGATTGAGGACTGTCTGAGAACCGAAGAGAAGGGGTTGCAGGGGAAAAAAGCCTACTTTGACGCCAGATGGCCGGATCCGGGGAATACGGAACTCTCCGGTTACGCCTTTTATGATCGCTCCATCCACAGAGCGGCGGGATTGGTCCGAAAGAGCGGTCTGATGACGGTCGTGCTGGATGAAACCGAGCGTCTTTTCCAGCCGGGGGAATGCCCAGACGCCGCTCTGTACTGCGGATGGTACAGCCTGGGTAAGTATGTGAACGCTTTCACCTGGGCGCCCGGAGCGGTGGGCTATCATATTGCCAGCAGCGAGTGCACGACGCTGAAAAAGCAGAACAGTACCGTATGGTGCAAGGTGATGCTGGAAAAAGGGGTAGGCGCCACCATCGGCCCCGTGGGCGAGCCCTATGTTCAGGCGTTCCCCCCCCCGGAGCTTTTTTTCCAGCTTCTCATGGACGGCCGTCCGACCCTGGTGGAATGCTTTGCCATGAGCAGCCCATTTGTGTCCTGGAAAATAATTTTGATCGGTGACCCCTTGTACAGACCCTTCAAATCCCGTGTTGCCATGGTCGCTCGATAAGACCGGTGGTTATTGGAGAAGGGAAGGTGATCTTCACAATGAGATTGGAAATATAGACGTTTCCCGTAATCATCGTTTGCCGGCCAGGGAAAAATATCTTCGCGCTTCCCGATCATTTCCTTGGAGTTGATAGATGCGGCCGATCCGCTGGAAATAATGGGCTCGGTTATCGGGGTCTTCCTGGGTGAGGGAAAAATAGAGTTCCAGAATTCTGGGAGAAAGGTCGCCGGTTTCAAAGCTGGTTTCCGCATAGCGTTGTTTTACGAACAGGTCAATCGTACTCCCGCACCCTTGGCAGGAGTTGAAAATCTCCGCGTACAGGTCGCGGGCCTGTTTCGGTAAGCCAAGGGCTTCGTATGTTTTGGCAAGGGACTGGGCGACAATTTGATCGTACCCATCAATCTCCATCATGTGAAGAAAATGGTCGGCGGCTTCCTGAAAATTTTCAGAGCGGAAAAGGGTCTCTCCCTTCAGCATTCGAATGGGAAAAGCCGTGGATATTTCCGGGGGACAGGACTCCAGGAGTTCCAGGGCTGCATTGAATTCTCGTTTCTCCCAGAAAATTTCGGAGATCAGATAGTAGGTTTTCAGGGAATCCGGATGAAATTTCAAAAAGTCCACGAGTAGCTGTCTCGCCGATTCATGATCGCCGAGATTCAGATGAGCCGTGGCAAGTTCCAGGGGGATATAGCTCCCCCGGGGCTCTTCATCCATGGCCTGGGACAGATAAATCAGTGCGAGTTCAAAATCACCCTGATTCAAGGCGATATACCCACGCTTGAAGGTGTGGCCGTAACTGTGGTAGGCTTTCCGTTCCTCTTCCGGCAAGGCGTTACAGACAGCGGTAAAATTCTCTTCATCCGTGAACGCGTATAGTTCCTGACCGGCTGTCTCGATCGCGCCGTCTTCCTGGTGGTATTCCATGGGAGGATCTTCGAGAACGCTTGTTATCGGGTAATTCCTTATTTCTGCGAGCCTTTTTTCGATTTCGGCGGATAGATTCGGATCCCGGGTCAATTCCTGTGCCAGGTGTAACAGTTCGATGGCATCTGGATAACAGGCGGCCTCCAACAGGCGTTCCCCGTTTTGTTTGTGTTCGATGGCCAGACCCTCCATGCTTTGTTGCCGTTTTTTTTCAAGCCGGCTTTTACCCTGTTGATCTCCATCTGTTGTTTTTTCGAGTTTTCCCAACGCTCGTTCATATTCTATTTTCGCCGAACCGTAGGCTCCGTTTGCAAGGAAAGCGTCGGCTTTTTTTTCCAGGGTTTCGAAAGATTTTCCGATAAACAGTTTGAAAAATCCCATATTCTGATTCCTCTTCATCCGTTGTGGGTAGCTATCCATAATGGAGGCATACGGGAAAAACAAGTCCGATTTATCATTCGCCCAATGGCGTTTCTACATTTTTTACTTGCATATCCCTGATAAGTCGGATAGGGACGCAAAGCGTCTCAACCCTCCTTAACCGTGATTTGATGCGCCTGATTTCAAAAACGTTGTTGTTCGGCCAGAGATACTCGCATAGACTTCATCCTCTTGATTCTCCGAACGAAAACCAGCCGGCCCGGATTTGACCAACGCATATGGGTATGGTCAGTCTTCCACATAGTATTGAAAAAGGATCGGTAGATCGGTAAACTGTAAATAAAACAAGAAAATGAAATGAGGTAATGTCGCGTGAATGAACCAGTGTTGCGGGAGTTTGTCGATTTGACGCCGGACCTGATAATAGGAGCTGTTGAAAAAACCATCCAGCGTTCCATGACCGGGCTGACATATCCAATGCCCAGCTACATCAATCGGGTTTATGAATTACAAACCCGGGATGGGGAAAGACTTATCGCCAAATTTTATCGTCCGGGAAGGTGGACCAGCGCGGCGATTGCCGATGAGCATTGTTTCGTGACGGACTGTGCCGAAGCGGAGATACCGGTGGTGGCGCCCATGGTGTTTGCGGACGGTTCCACTCTGGCGGAAATGGATGGATATCGTTTCGCCGTGTTTCCCAAAAAATCGGGCAGGGAATTCGATGTCAAGGAAGATACGGACTGGGTCCGTATCGGTCGCCTGGTGGCGCGCATGCATCTTGCCGGAAGCCTGAGAACAGCGGATTCCCGGATCCGAATGCATCCGGAATTTTCCATGGCCGCGGATATCATTTATCTCAAGGAGAGCGGTGCCATTGCGCCCCGTTTTTTACCGGACTTCGAAAAGATCACCGATCAGATGCTGGAAGCCATCACCGGTCGTTTTGAGCCTGCCGAGATGATTCGCATCCACGGCGACTGTCATCGCGCCAACCTTTTGGAACGCCCCGGTGAGGGGTTGATGCTGATTGATTTTGATGACATGGCCATGGGGCCGCCGGTCCAGGACATCTGGCTGCTGCTGCCCGATCATGCCGCTAACTGTCAAAGAGAAATCAACTTGATTCTGGAAGGTTATGAGCAGTTTCGGCGGTTTGACCGCCGAACCATCGACATGATCGAACCGTTACGGGCCATGCGGATCATCTACTATTTGGCTTGGTGTGGTCGTCAGCGCCATGATTTCCATTTCCGGCATCATTTTTCGGAGTGGGGGAATGATCGTTTTTGGGAACATGAGATTGCGGATTTGCACCGGCAGTTGCAGCGGGTGAAAGGCGATGCGTAAAATAAGAAGGGAGAAGTGATTGGGAATGTTTGTGTATCAAAAGACCAGGCGATATTTTGCACAGATTTCCGACGGGCTTGAATCCGTTGCAGTGACGGAGTTGGAGGCGCTGGGCGCGGAAGACGTAAAACCGGGGTATCGGGGATTGCATTTCAGTGCGGATAAGGAAGCGCTGTACACCATTAATTATAATGCACGGCTGCTGACGCGAATTCTGGCCCCCCTGAGTACCTTCGATTGTCGTAACCGAGATGCCCTTTATCGGGCTGGTCGGGCCATCGACTGGCAGGAAGTGTTTTCCATTCACCAGACCTTCGCCATCACGGCCAATGTATCCGGCAATGAGGCCATTCGGCATTCTAAATTTGCTGCTCTGTGTTTGAAGGATGCCGTTGCGGACCAGTTTCGGAACCACTGCGGCAGTCGACCGGATGTGGACGCCAGAAATCCGGATGTCTGGTTGAACCTGTATATCGAGCGGGACAGAGGGACGATTTACCTGGATACCTCAGGAGGCTCCCTTCACCGCCGTGGGTATCGCAAGGAAACCGTGGAAGCGCCCATGCCGGAAACCCTGGCGGCGGCCGTGGTCGCTTTTTCTGGCTGGGATGGAACAAAGCCGCTCTACGACCCCCTGTGCGGATCCGCCACTCTGCTATGCGAGGCGCTGATGAAGATCTGCCGCATTCCTTCCGGTTTCCTGCGCAAGAATTTCGGTTTTCGATGTTTACCGGATTTTGACAAATCCCTCTGGGAAAAAATCAAGCGGGAATGGGATGGGCGGATTGTCCCGTTGCCGAAAGGACTCGTGTCGGGCAGTGACCATGACCGCGATGCCATCAAAGCAGCCCGGGAAAATTGTCGTTTGCTGCCTGGGGGGGATGGGATTCAATTGACCAGGTCCGATTTTGCGGATTTGGCCGGGCTTGAAAACCGGGTCATACTGTGCAATCCGCCTTACGGCATCCGGATGAAGGAGGAGACCGATCTGGCCGGTTTTTACAAAAACCTGGGCGATTTTTTAAAACAGCGCTGTAAAGGTTCGGAAGCCTATATTTATTTCGGCAACCGGGAAATGCTGAAATGCATCGGTTTAAAACCGGCCTGGAAAAAACCGGTCCGAAATGCCGAGCTGGATGGCAGGATTGCGAAATATGAATTGTATTGAGGCTTTGCGGGGGGTATTTCCATGGCGTTGATCCGTATGCAGGAAGTATGTTGGGGCTTTGGGGGGCAGCCGCTGCTGGAAAACGTCTCCCTGCGGATTGAAAAAGGGGAGCGTGTCTGTTTGTTGGGGCGCAATGGTGTCGGCAAATCCAGCCTCATGAAGCTTCTTGAGGGTCGGATCCTTCCGGACAGCGGGGATATCCAACGCCGGCAAGGTGTTACAATGGCCTGTCTGGAGCAGGCCGTTCCCGGTGGAGAAGCGGGGACCATTTTCGATGTGGTTGCCGGCGGTTTGGGGGAAAAGGGTTTGGCCCTGGCTGAGCATCGACGCATTTGCAATATAACGGAAAAACGAAAGGAGCCTGACCTTGTCGTACGGCGCGATGAATTGCAGCATTTTCTAGATACCGAAAACGGCTGGCCGTTGTTGCAACAGATTGAAAACGTATTGTCCCGCACCCGGCTCGAACCGGAAAAACCGTTTGCAACTCTTTCCGCAGGCATGAAACGGCGTGCATTGTTTGCTCGTGCCTTGGCTCCGGAACCGGATCTGCTGTTACTGGACGAACCCACCAACCATTTGGACATCGACAGCATTCTGTGGATGGAGGATTTCATTCTCCGTCATGTCAAAACCCTCTTGTTCGTCACCCATGACCGGACCTTTTTGAAAAAGGTCGCCAATCGAATATTGGAACTGGATCGGGGGCGTCTGGTTGCCTATGAATGTGATTATGATACCTACCTGATCCGTCGCCAGGCAGCTCTGGAAGCCGAGGAACATCAGTTCGGCGTTTTTGATAAAAAACTATCCGCAGAAGAAGCTTGGATCCGACAGGGGGTCAAAGCCCGCCGAACCCGAAACGAAGGTCGGGTAAGGGCGCTATTGGAAATGCGCGCGCAATATAGGGCCCGCCGTCGCAAAATTGGCGATGTGCGCCTGCAGGTACAGGAGGCGGAGCGGAGCGGCAGACTGGTGATCGAGGCGGATGGAATCGGGTATTCCCATGGGGGGATCTCCATTATCCAGGACTTTTCCTGTGTGGTCATGCGTGGTGACAAGGTCGGTATCATCGGGCCCAATGGCGCCGGCAAGACAACGCTCCTGCGCATCCTGTTACAGGATATCGCTCCGGAAACAGGCAGTATTCGTCACGGTACTCATTTGCAGGTGGCGTATTTTGATCAGCTCCGATCCCGGTTGGATGAGCGTAAAACCGTTCAGGAAAATATCGTCGAGGGAAATGAATTCATTTTGCATAACGGCAGAAAACGCCATGTGATCAGTTATCTACAGGACTTCCTCTTTGCCCCGGACCGTTGCCGCACGCCAGTGCATGTTCTTTCCGGCGGTGAAAAAAACCGATTATTGCTGGCCAAACTGTTTACCAGTCCGGCCAATTTACTGGTTTTGGACGAACCCACCAATGATCTGGATGTGGAAACGCTTGAGTTATTGGAAGAACTGCTTTTTGACTACCAGGGAACCCTGTTGCTGGTCAGTCATGATCGTTCCTTTTTAAACAATGTGGTTACCGGCACCATCGTTTTTGAAGGGCAGGGACGTCTTGCGGCCTATGTCGGAGGGTATGACGACTGGTTGACCCAGCGACCCGAAGAACCGATTGTGGCATCGTTCGAGACCCTTGACAGGAAAGAAAACCGCTCCAGGCCCAAAACCCAACCGATACGCAAGCTCGGTTATATGGAAAAGCGCGAACTGGCGGACCTGCCCCAACGGATTGAGTCCCTGGAGGCCGTCCGGAAATCCATATACGACGACATGACCAACCCGTCCTATTACAAAAAGGATAAGGAGGAGATCGCCGCACAGAAAAAGCGGCTTGACGAACTGAATCGTGACATCGAGGCGGCCTATTTGCGTTGGGAAGAATTGGAGGAAATCGGAGGAAATGGATGAGTGCTCGATATCCAAATAGAAAAGATGTAGGGAGAGGTTGGTGTTGCTGTGATTAAAAACGTTATACATAACGAAATAAATAACGTTATGTATATGGTTTGAATTACGTTGAAGGATAGGCGGGTCGACCATTTTCATGCAGTCATTTTATAAAGTTGACATATTGACCAATATGGATTATACTGCATGCAGAAAATGGTACCACTCTTTTTCAACAGGCGGTGATGGATCATTGAAATGTGGCGGATACCCAAGGGCGAATTTTTTCGAAACACGACCCCGGGGGCCCCATAATAATTTTCAAACAGCGGCGCATTTTGCACTTGCTTATCGAGAAAATCTAAGATAGAGCAAAAATTATTCGGCTGTCAGTTGCAAAAGAAACCAGCCCGCCTCTGTTTGAAGCTGCTCTTCTTCACTGTGGTCCGTCACTCTGGTACTTCCGGTTTTTATGTGTCAGTTGTGATCAGATGAACGGTTCAAGACCCGGCACAAGAATACGTGGCGGAAACAGTGCGGTTAGTACTTTGCGACTCACCTACCCGGTAGTACGTTGTTTTAGGGAATGTAGTTTGTTCTCAAACCCCCAATTCCCTTTTTAATAACCCCCTTGGTTCTGAAATTTTTCGATGCGGATAAAAGGATGGTTTTCGCCGGAGGAAATATCTGCGCGCTGGTTGCAGAGGACGGCACCGGCGGTCCGGCCGAAGACAAGAACAACATAATGAAAACAAGTACAACAAACATAATGAAGACAAGAACAACATATTGATCGAGGTAAAAAAGGAACATGGAAGAAGATAAAAGAAAAAAAATTGAGGCAAAATTGAGACAGATGATCGCGGCTGAGAAGAATTCTTCGGAAGAGAATCGGCCGGCAGAGGTAAAATCCTATGGGGCTACGGTAATCCGTCGCCGGAAAGGAACGCCGGACACCCAAATCGAGTAAAACATAAAATGGGTGCGGGTGAAGAACCCCTGTTGTAAGTGTGGTCAAGCCTCGTGGTTTTCGATCCACCCCTCCCAATTGAATTGACGTAATATGGAAGCGAAACCGCTGTCGAGTTTTGCTGCAATCGTAACATCCTTCCCCGTTATCGGATGGTGGAATTTCAGTTTAACCGCTGCAAGTAACAAACGACTACAGTCAAACTGTTTTTTAAAAAAATGATTATGGGCGCTTTTGCCGTATTTGGTATCGCCGATGATCGGATGTCCGGCATGCTTCATGTGGCGCCGCAATTGATGCCGGCGTCCGGTTCGAGGCCATAGAACCACGAGGGAATAACGGCTGGTGGGATAACGATCCACCATAACCGGTATTTCAATCGTCGCCAAGCGTTTGAACTCCGTAACAGCGGAAAATTCATGCGCCGACGATAATTTCCGACCGGTAATGAAGTTGTCCCGCACTTCTTTGACAGGATGATCGATCCTGCCGCCTTCGTCCATGTATCCCCGCACGACAGCGATATACTCCTTTTGCATCCCTCCTGTTTGAAATAAGATACCACTTCTCCCGGCGATTTCGGGTGACAGGGCAAACAATAGAATGCCGGATGTGGCCCGATCCAGCCGATGGACCGGATAGACGTGCCGTCCAACCAGGTTTCGTACCATCTGGAGTGCGAAGCGCTTTTCACGCCGATCCACCGGACTCCGATGTACCAGTAAGCCGGCCGGCTTATTCACGGCCACATAATAAGGGTCCCGATACAGGATTTCCAGGGGGAGCATGTTTTCGGTTGGGCTATCCATCCCTGCTTCCACCTCTTTTCCCGGAAAACGAAGCCCCCAATTGGCCGCAGGCCGCCATGACTCGTTCGCCATTCGGCCGCCGCAGACGAGTGAATACGTTTTTTTCGATCAGTTGGTTATGGAACCGGCGGATGGTTTCCGCCGACGGGCACGCATAGGATGTCGAAGGGCTTGGATTAAAGGGAATCAGATTGACGCGTACCGGCAGCCCTTGTAAAAAGGCGGCCAATTCCAAAGCATGTTTGCGGGAATCATTGACCTTGTTCAGCAACACATATTCGATGAACAGGACACTGTCCCTTCCCAGGGGAAAAGCGGCCAGTGATTTCTTTATTTCTTCCAGGGGATATTTTCGATTGATGGGCATTAGGGCGCTGCGTAAATTATTGTCGGCGGCATTGAGGGATACGGCCAAACGCAGATTCGGCATGTTTCGGGCAGCCAGTTCGCGGATGCCATCCACCTGTCCGGCGGTGGAAATGGTGATGCGGCGGAGGGGGATATCCAGGCCGCGCTGATCGGTAAGAACCTGGACGGCTTTCAAGACATTGTCGAAATTGTCGAAAGGTTCCCCCATTCCCATGAAAACGATGTTGTCAATGGATTGTTTCAGGGTAAACCGGGCGGCATGCACCTGCCATACGATTTCTTCCACCGTCAGATTCCGTATAAGTCCCATGTGACCGGTCGTACAGAAACGACATCCCATGCGACAGCCGACCTGGGAGGATACGCAGAGGGTGGTGCGATTCTTTGCCGGTATGACCACCGACTCGATGGCATTCCCGTCTGCAAGAAGAGACGCGAATTTCATGACCCCATCTTCCCATTGCCCCTGTATGCGGCAGTCCGGCGTGAATAGGTCCGTTTCGATGGTGCGGGCCAGGTCCGGCGAAGATAGAAACGCAGGGATATCCGCTAACCGGAAACCGCCTTTTTGGAAAACCTCCCGATAGATCCCGGCGGCATGAAACATTCCTTTTCCGTATCGGCGGCGTAACTCGGCAGCCAGTTCGGCGCAGGTAAGAGCAAACAGATTCAGCGACATGACAAAAAATGTGTTCACATTTCAGAGTTGAGCGGAAGAACCGCAACTACCGGATTTCAAGTTTGAAACGCTGAAATCCTTTCATGTTTTGTCCGATCCTGTAGGTCAAAGCCGGGTCAAAAGCAACCGAAAAAGAGACTTGACAACCGTCGGTGGTTGCGTTTATAGAAAAATCCATCAAATGATGGAAACAAAGCGTGGTACATTTATGATGGAACTCGGCGGAGGTGGGGGCAAACCTGCCTGCGTAGATCGGATTATGGCGCTTTATTCGTTGTTAACCACTTATTGACCGTTTAACCGGAAGGAGGGATGGATATGGCCTTGAACATGGACGCATTGGGGAAAAAGATCGGTCCTGTTTCAAAGGACTACAGCTGGAAGGATGTGGTCCTTTACGCCCTCGGCGTGGGAACCGGATTTTCCAATCTGGAATACTGTTATGAAAAAGACCTGAAGGTCATTCCGAGTTTTTCCATTGCATCGATTTTTGAGTTTATCGCCCAGTTCGGTATCGAATCCGGCGTGAATCTGGCGGGCATCCTGCACGGTGAGCAGGAATTGATCTTTCACAATCCGATCCCCACCGAAGGCACCCTGACCACCGAAGGAAAGCTGACCCATTACTATGACAAGGGCAAGAAAAAAGGCGCCTTGGTCGTAGGGGAAAGCGAAACCCGGCATTCCAATGGTAAAAAACTGTTCACCAGTATCCTCAGTATTTTTGCCCGTCTGGACGGTGGATTCGGAGGCCCCGACGCTCCCAAGAAAGAGGTCGTTTTTCCGGACCGGAAGCCGGATTTTGTGGTGGAGGAAGCGCCGGCCGGCAATCAGCCCCTCTTGTATCGTCTGTCCGGCGATCTGTTCGCCCTGCATGCGGATCCGGATTTCGCCAAAATGGCCGGTTTTGAGATGCCGATCATGCATGGCCTGTGCACCCATGGCTATGCCTGTCGTGCGTTGATCAACAATCTCATCCCGGGTGCGCCGGAAAAAGCCCGGCGTATGTACTGCCGTTTTTCAAAAACCTTATATCCGGGAACGCCGATCCAGATCTTGATCTGGAAAACCGGAGAAGGCAAAGCGGTCTGGCGGGTCCTCAATTCCCAGAACGGTGAAGTGGTCATCGACATGGGCGAGTTCGAGTACGGCGATATCCCCAAAGCCGAGATTCGCTTCGATGACCGGGTGGCCATCATAACGGGCGCTGGCGCCGGCCTGGGGCGAGTGTATGCGCTGGAACTGGCCAAACGCGGTGCCAAGGTCGTGGTCAATGATCTGGGCGGCTCCCGGGATGGTTCCGGTGGAGGATCTTCCTCTGCTGCCGACAAAGTGGTTAAGGAGATACAGCAACTTGGCGGCAAAGCAGTCGCCAACTATGATAACGTAGCCACCCCTGAAGGCGGTGAAAATATCGTCAAGACCGCCCTTTCCGCATTTGGGAAAGTGGACATCCTGATCAACAATGCGGGCATTCTGCGGGACAAGAGTTTTATCAAAATGGAACCGGAAAACTGGCAGGCCGTCATGAAAGTACATTTAGGCGGCGCCTATAACGTTACTCGTCCGGCATTCGCGGCCATGAAAGACAACGGCTACGGTCGTATTGTCATGACCACGTCGGCGGCAGGTCTCTACGGCAATTTCGGCCAGACCAACTATTCGGCCGCCAAGATGGCCTTGGTGGGGTTCATGAATACCCTGAAACTGGAAGGCGAGAAATATGACATCAAGGTCAATACCATCGCGCCGGTTGCGGCTTCGCGGTTAACCGAGGATATCCTGCCCCCCGATCTTTTCGAGAAGATGAAACCCGAATATGTGGCGCCCATGACCATTTATCTCTGTTCCGATAAGTGCCCGGTCAGCGGCAATATCTACAACGCCGGAATGGGATTCTACAACCGGGTGGCCATGGTAACCGGTCCCGGAACCGTGATATCGAACGGGGCCGCAATTCCCACGGTGGAAGATGTTCAAAAAACTCTGGGAAAAATCAGCAGCCTCAAAAACGGCAAGGAATACTTCCAATTGAACGACCAGGTGGGCGACGTGTTCACGGCCCTCACGGGTCCTCCGGCAGGCGCGGATGCCGCTGCCGGAGGTGATGCGGTTACCGGAGCGACGGCGGGATTTACTTCCGTTGCCGCGGTTTTCGAAGCCATGCCCGGCGCCTTTCAGGCCGACAAGGCAGCCGGTGTGAGCGTCGTTTTTCAATATCTCATCTCCGGCGGCGGGGGTGGTGAATGGATTTGCGCAGTCCAACAAGGGGCCTGCGACGTCAAGGCCGGGAAACACGAAAAGCCGAGCTGCACCCTGAAGATCAAGGACAGTGATTTTCTGGATATGATGAACGGTAAACTGAATCCCATGCAAGCCTTTACATCGGGAAAACTGGCCATCGAGGGCGATGTCATGAAATCCCAGCTGATCGAGAAAGTTTTTAAACTATAAGCTGTTCGGTATAAGCTGTTAGCCGTCGGCTGATTGCCAATTACTAACCAAAATTGAACAAAAGAGGAGACCCGCAATGATTGGTATCACTTCTTATGGCGCATATATTCCGCGTTTACGATTGAACCGGATGTCCATTTTCCAGAGCATGGGCTGGTTCGCGCCCGCCATTATGATGGTGGCCCAGGGAGAACGGTCCATGTGTAATTGGGACGAGGATTCCATTACCATGGCGGTGGCCGCTGCCCGCGACTGCCTTGCAGGAACCGATAAATCCAGAATGGACGGTCTGTACATGGCCTCCACCACCATGCCTTTCGCCGACCGCCAGAATGCCGGAGTCGTGGCCACGGCATTGAATTTGAGTGAAAACATCGTTACTTCCGATTTTACATCTTCCCAGAAAGCAGGCAGCACCGCGTTGCTCACGGCTCTCGAATCCGTGAAGAGCGGTGAGCGCAATCATATCCTGGTTGCCGCCGCCGACCGTCGGGAAACCAAGTCTGCCTATTTCTACGAAATGTGGTACGGCGACGGCGCCGCCGCCGTTTCCGTGGGCAGCCAGGACGTAATCGCTGAATACCTGGGATCCTATTCGGTTTCCTGTGATTTCGTGGATCACTACCGGGGTAGCGACAACAAGTTCGATTACGTCTGGGAAGAACGCTGGGCAAGGGATCAGGGCTATTCCATGATCATTCCCGAAGCGGTCAACGGGCTGATGAAAAAACTCAACATTACCATGAAAGAAGTCGACAAGCTCGTGTATCCTTGTTTTTTCAAGGCCGAACACAAGAATATCGCCAAAAAGCTCGGCGCCGGACCGGAGAAGGTGATCGACAATATGCATGAAGTCTGCGGAGAAACCGGAACGGCGCACGCCTTGTTGATGTTGACGGCGGCCCTGCAGGACGCCAAAGCAGGCGACCGTATTCTCATGGCCGGATTTGGTCAGGGATGCAACGCCCTGTATTTCCGGGTGACCGACCATATCGGCAAACTTTCGGCCCGCAGCGGCGTCAAGGGTTCTCTCGCCAACAAGGACATCGTGGACAATTATACCAAGTTCCTCAAGTTCAGGGATCTTCTACCCACGGAAATGGGCATCCGCGCCGAGGCGCCCACCCAGACGGCCATGACCGTTCTGTGGCGCAAGCGCAAGATGATTCTCGGTCTGGTGGGCGGTAAATGTCGCGAATGCGGTACGGCCCAGTTTCCCAAGATGGATATCTGCGTCAAGCCCGACTGCGGAGCCATTCGCAGCCAGGATGATTACGAGTTCGCCGACATCCCCGCCGCGGTCAAAACCTTTACCGGCGATCTACTGGCGGTTTCGGTTGATCCACCCCATATCTACGGTATGGTGCAGTTCAAGGGCGGCGGCCGCTTCATGGCAGATTTCACCGACTGCAAAATGGACGAAGTCAAGGTCGGGTTGCCCATGCAGATGGTTTTCCGCAAACGAGTGCAGGATAAGGACCGCGGGTTCGTCAATTACTTCTGGAAGGCGGCACCCGTTCCCGGCGCCGCCGAGGCAATGAACCGGATCAATTTCGACGGTCGCGTAGCGGTCATTACCGGCGCAGGCGGCGGATTGGGGCGGGTGTATGCCCTGGAACTGGCCAAACGCGGTGCCAAGGTCGTGGTGAACGATCTGGGCGGATCCCGTGACGGTTCCGGTACCGGCTCGGCCACGCCGGCCCAGCAGGTGGTGGCGGAGATAGAGGCCCTGGGAGGAAAAGCCGTGGCCAATTATGACAACGTGGCCACGGCGGAAGGTGGCGAGAACATCATTAAGACAGCCCTGGATGCTTTCGGCCGGGTGGACATCGTCATCAACAACGCGGGAATCCTGCGGGACAAAAGTTTCCTGAAACAGGATCCACAGAACTGGCAGGCTGTTTTGGATGTGCATTTGAACGGCGCCTTTCATGTGACCCGACCGGCGTTCATCGCCATGAAGGAGCAGGGCTATGGCCGTATCGTCATGACGACTTCCGCCGCCGGCCTCTATGGCAATTTCGGCCAGACCAATTATTCGGCCGCCAAGATGGGACTGATCGGCCTGATGAACACCCTGAAGCTGGAAGGTGCCAAATACGATATCAAGGTGAATACCATCGCGCCTCTGGCGGCCTCACGCCTGACCGAAGACATCATGCCGCCGGAAGTTTTCGCCAAAATGAAACCGGAGTACGTGGCCCCCATGGTTGTGTATTTGTGCAGTGAAACGTGCAAGGAAAGCGGTCAGATCTATAATGCCGGCATGGGTTATTTCAACCGAGCCGCCATGATGACCGGCGCCGCCGTGCAGGTGGGTGATGCCGCGCAAACGCCCACTCCGGAAATGATCCATGAGCATTTTGATCAGATCAACAATCTCGAAGGAGCTACGGAGATGACCGATCTGAATGCGGCCCTTTTTGCCATGATGACGCCGGTAGGTTCCAAGAAGGAAGCGGCGCCGGCAACAGGTGGCGGCGATGTGGCTCCGCAGCAGATTTTTGATCAGATGCCCGGCGTATTTCAAAAAGACGCGGCTGCCGGCGTGGATGTGGTTTTCCAATATGCCATTTCCGGCGAAAAGGGCGGCGACTGGGTCGTAACCGTCAAGGACGGGGCCTGCAAAGTGGAAGCCGGTAAAGCCCCCAAGGCGACCTGCACCATCAAGATGGCCGACAGCGACTTCGTTTCAATGGTAACCGGCAAACTGGATCCCATGAAGGCCTTCACCACGGGGAAACTGGCCATCGACGGCGATGTCATGAAATCCCAGCTTATTCAAAAGCTGTTCAAACTGAATCGATAGGAGGAAAAAAACATGGCAACAGGAATTAGAGACAAGGTTGCAATTATCGGTATGGGATGCACCAAGTTCGGCGAACGCTGGGATATGGGAGCCGAGGAATTGATGGTGGAGGCTTTTGAAGAATGTCTGGCGGATGCGGGAATTGAAAAGAAGGATATCGGGGCGGCATGGTTCGGCACATGCATGGACGAGATCAATGTGGGCAAGACCGGCATGCCGCTTGCCGTGACATTGCGACTACCGATGATTCCGGTGACCCGAGTGGAGAACTACTGTGCCACCGGAACCGAGGCCTTTCGGGGTGCCTGCTACGCCGTGGCTTCCGGCGCTTACGATATTTGTCTGGCCCAGGGTGTCGAAAAATTGAAGGATACCGGTTACGGCGGATTGCCCAATCCGGGCTCCGGCGCGGGAAGTCTATCCTGGCAGTGGTGGCCGAATTTGTCGGCGCCCGGCTCCTTCGCCCAACTGGCCAGCGCCTATGCCGCAAAGTACAAGGTTTCGGATAAGGATCTGAAACGGGCCATCGCGCATGTGTCTGTAAAAAGTCATGCCAACGGTGTCTTGAATCCCAAAGCGCATCTGCGCAAGGCCGTTACCATTGAGCAGGTCATGGCGGCACCCATTATCGCTCATCCGTTGGGTTTGTTCGACTGCTGCGGTGTAAGCGACGGTTCGGCCTGCGCCATCGTGACCACGCCGGAAATCGCCAAAAAGCTCGGTAAAAAGGATTTCGTCACGGTAAAGTCGATCCAGCTGGCTCTGAGCAGCGGCGAGGAAGCGGCCTATAACGAATGGGACGGCGACCATTTCATGACCACTTCCAAGTGCAGCCTTGCCGCTTACAAGGAAGCCGGTATAACAGATCCTCGCAAGGAAATCAGTATGATGGAGGTCCATGATTGTTTTTCCATCACCGAGCTGGTGACCTACGAAGATCTGCACATTTCCGAGCGCGGCCAGGCCTGGAAAGACGCACTGAACGGTATGTATGACATGGACGGTCAAGTACCCTGTCAGGTGGACGGCGGTTTGAAATGTTTCGGCCATCCCATCGGCGCCTCGGGATTGCGGATGATCTACGAGATGTACCTGCAGCTGCACGGCCGGGCAGATAAACGGCAGTTGAAAGACCCCAAATTCGGTTTGACCCATAACCTGGGCGGCTTTCCGTTCCAGAACATCTGCGCCATTTCCATTGTCGGGAAATATGGAAGCTGAAAGAAGCGAGAAGCGGAAAGCGAAAAGATGAAGGATTGAAGATGATGACTGGCGGCTGAAGAGGATTTGAATCGTGCCTGCACGGTTCGGTCTCTTCAGCCTTTGGTCTACATACGTGAACTTCGAAGAAGGAATTCGCATGCAACTACTGCCCTATACAGAGAATCATCATCGTTTTCGGGCGCGTCTGCGCAAATTTCTGGCCGAAGAAGTCGTTCCCCATGTGGATGACTGGGAGACAGATCACATCGTTCCCAGGGATGTCTGGAAGAAGATGGGTCGGGAAGGTTTCATCTGTCCGGCTCTTTCAAAGGAATACGGGGGCGCCGGGGGGGATTTTCTTCACTCCACGATCGTGATCGAAGAGATATCCCGTACCAACCACAGCGGTCTTGCCACGCCGCTGCACAGCGACATCGTGGTCCCCTACATTGAATCCTATGCTTCGGAGATCCAGAAACGTCACTATCTGCCATTATGTGCTTCCGGAGATGTGATAACGGCCGTGGCCATGACCGAGCCCAATGCCGGCAGCGACCTCGTCTCCATGCAAACCACGGCGGAAGCGGATGGAGACGACATCGTACTCAACGGCTCCAAAACCTTCATCACCAATGGTATCAATTGCGACCTGGTGATCGTCGCCGCCAGAAATCCCTTGGCCGGCAATCCGCATAAGGCCATTTCCCTTTACCTGGTCGAAGACGGCACGCCCGGATTCGAAAAAGGTCGCCGCCTCGAGAAGATGGGTTTTCACAGCCAGGATACGGCCGAGCTGTTTTTCAATGATTGTCGTATACCCAGAACCAATCGTCTGGGGGAGGACGGCGACGGTTTTTACATGCTGATGGAAAAACTCCAGCAGGAAAGGCTGGTGTGCGCCGTCATGGGCGTCGCCGCCGCCGAACAGATTTTTGAATGGTCCATGCGGTATTGCCGAGAAACCGCAGGACCCAAAGGACCGATGTCTCGTTCCCAGGCGGTCGCTTTCGCCCTGGTGGAGATGAGCACCGATATCAAGCTGGGAAGGACGTTCCTGGATAAACTGATTGCCGAACACATGGCCGGTGAACAAATCGTCATTGAAACTTCCATGGCGAAATATTGGACGACCGACCTGGCCAAACGGATCGCGGACCGGGCTCTCGACTTGTTCGGCCAAGGGGGCACGCTGGAAACAACTCCGCCGGTAAGGGCTTTTCGGGACGTTCGTGTCATGTCGATTTTTGCCGGCACCAATGAAATCATGAAGGGGATTGTGGCCAAGTTTATGGGAATGTAACAAAAGGGGGTAGGATGTTTGAACTGACAAGATCGCAAAAAGAAATACAAAAGGCCGCCCAGGAATTCGCCAGGGGGGAATTCGACAAGGAAGTGACCGTCGACTTGGAAAAAAGTCATACGTATCCGACCGAAATCTGGAAGAAGGCTGTCGAACTGGGGTTCATCGGCATTCAGTTCGCGGAGAAATACGGTGGCGGGGGCCTCGGGATCTTGGATGCCTGTCTTGTGGCCGAGACTCTCTGTCGGAAGGATTCCACCATGGGTAGTGCCCTGTCCCTGGCGTCTTTCGGTGCGGAATGCCTGCATCGATTCGGCGACGAGAAACTGCGGGGATCTTTTTTGCCGCGCGTGACCGAAGGGGAGATCCTGACCGGGATCGGCCTCTTTGAAACGGAGCGAGGGGATGATTTCAGCGTATTGGACACAACGGCGGTCCGCTCTGGTGAGGAGTGGGTCGTCAACGGGAAAAAACGATATGTGATCAATGGAGGAACGGCCGGATTTTATATCGTCCTTTGCCGCACGGGAGAAACGTGTGATGAAAACAACGGGACAAGCATGATTCTGGTGGAAGCGGGGCGAACGGGAATTGGTTGCATCCCTCTGGGAGACAAACTTGCCCTCAATTCGGTGGCCATCGCCGACCTGACCTTTGATCAGGTACGGGTGCCGATGAGCAATTTGCTCGGAAAGGAAGGCAAGGGGATCGCACAGGCGAGAGCGTTTCTCGATGAAGTCAAGATCCTGGCGGCGGCCAGGGCTGTGGGAATCGCTGCCGGAGCATTCGATCGTGCGCTGGCCTATGTAAAGCAACGGGAACAGTTCGACCGTAAGCTGGCCCAATTCCAAATCACCCGTCACAAAATTGCCGATATGGCCACCAAGGTAGAACTGGCTCGGTTGATCACCTATCGCGCTGCGTCGGATTTCGACACCGGCAAGCCGGATCCGGCCATGAGTGCCATGGCCAAGATGGCGGCGGCTCGGATGGCGGTGGAAGTTTCGGATGAGGCCATTCAGTTGTTCGGCGGCTATGGATACATGACCGAACAGGAAGTCGAACGGTATTACCGGGAAGCCAAAACCATCGAGCTTTGTCTGGGTACGCGGGAGAGTCAGAAAGACCGTATCGCCGATATCGTGATCGGCAAGCTGAAATAGCAAGGCAGCGGTTGGGAGGAATATATATGGAGATCATTACATACACATCGGAACATCATACGTTCCGAAAAAGGCTGCGGGTTTTTCTGGAAAACGAGGTGACGCCCCATGTGGATCAATGGGAAGCGGATCACATCGTGCCAAAGACCGTCTGGCAAAAAATGGGCGCAGGGGGCTTTTTGTGTCCGTCGGTTTCCAAGGAATACGGAGGGATCGGAGGCGATTATCGCTATGCGGTGATCGTGGCCGAGGAAATGTCCCGCACCCGCTGCACCGGCCTTGCGGCATCACTCCATAGCGATGTGGTGGTGCCCTATCTGGATTCCTTCGGGGCCCTCGAACAAAAGCGGAAGTACCTACCCGGTTGCGTCTCCGGAGATATCGTTACGGCGGTGGCCATGACCGAACCGGATGCCGGCAGCGATGTGGCCGGCATGAAAACCACAGCTGTGGAAGCAGGAGACGAAGTGATCATCAACGGTTCCAAAACCTTCATTTCCAACGGCGTCATCTGTGATCTGCTGATCATTGCGGCCCGGGATCCGGGAATCGCCAGCAAACACCATGCGGTTTCGCTCTATCTGGTGGAAGCCGGAACGCCGGGATTCGAAAAGGGCCGACAGTTGGAAAAGATGGGCTGGCACAGTCAGGATACAGCCGAACTTTTTTTCAACGACTGCCGGATTCCCAAGGGGAATCGTCTGGGGGAAAATGGCAGCGGTTTTATCATGTTGATGCAGAAGCTGCAGCAGGAGCGCTTGACCTGTGTGCTGGGGGCCGTTCCCGCTGCGGAAATGATTCTGGAATGGACTGTCGACAGCTGCCGGAAACTGTTGCGGAACGGCAAACCCCTGATCAGGTCCCAGGCAATCCAGTTCGCCCTGGTAGAGATGATGACGGAAGTGAAACTGGGGCGGACTTTCATGGAAAAGCTGGTGATGGATCATATCGAAGGCCAGAATATCGTCATCGAGACCTCCATGGCAAAATACTGGACCACGGAGATGGTCAACCGCATTGCCGATCGTTCCCTTGAAATTGTAGGTGAAGTCGGTACGCTAGAATCCTGTCCGATTGTCAGGGCCAAACGGGATGTCCGCGTCATGTCGATTTTTGCCGGGACCAATGAGATTATGAAGGGCATTGCGGCCAAGTTTATGGGAATGTAAGAATGATAATTCGGGATTGGGAATTCCGAAATGCCGAGGGTGGTATACTGTCCACTATTATATAAAAGGAATAAGGATTCGGACGAATGGGACTTGCTGACAAGCGTTGGATAACGCACTATGATCAGAGGACGCTTCCGGAAATTCCAATTCCGGACATCACTTTTACCGATATGCTCGTTGACGGACTCAAGGCAAAACCGACGCGGGCGGCGCTGCATTTTTTAGGGAGAACCATTACCTTCGAAGAGTTGCTGACTCTGTCGGGGAGGTTCGTGACCTTTCTGAAAAATCACGGCTATGGTCCGGGACACGTTGTCGGCATCAACCTGCCCAATATTCCCGAGTATCCCATCGCTCTGACGGGCGCCCTGCGGGCAGGGTGCACCGTCACCGGCATATCCCCGTTGCTCACTCCCAAGGAACTGGCATATCAGCTGCAAGACGCCGGGGTGAGTGTTCTGGTGATTCTGGACAATCTATTCGAAGAACGGCTGCTCAAAATCGCCGGCAGTGTTCCGGGACTGAAACATGTCGTTGTGGCCAATGTGGGGGACTTTCTTCCCTGGGTCAAGCGCTTTCTCGGAAAGGCCCTGAAGAAAATACCGACGGGAAACATCATGCCCATCGAGGGTAAGGAAGTGCTGCGGTTCAAGGAGATCCTGTCTTCCTATCCACCGGGAGATGTCGAACCCCGGATTTCACCTGAAGATACATGTCTGATTCAATACACCGGCGGCACCACCGGATTGCCCAAAGGCGCGGAACTCACCCATCGCAACCTGGTTGCCAATACGCTGCATGTCCGGGAATGGGTCGGTTGGGAGATCGGTGAAGATGTCCTCTGTTCCGCCTTTCCGTTTTTTCATCTGGCGGGTCTTGCTTTCGGAATGTTGGCCATGAGCACTGCCAATACCCAGTGTCTGATTCCCGACCCCCGCAATATTACGCATTTCTGCAATGAAATCAGAATTCACAGGCCAACGGCGATGGCCAATGTGCCGACTCTCTATCAGATGCTTCTGGACAACCCGGTCTTCAAGACGCTGGATTTTTCCATGGTGAAAATCTGCGCTTCCGGCGCGGCGCCGTTTTCCGTGGAAGGCATTCAGGCGTTTGAGAAGGTCGTGGGAAAGGGAAAAGTCTTGGAGGTCTATGGTATGACCGAGACGAGCCCTCTATTGACCATGAATCCCTATGCGGGGCGGAAAAAAATCGGTTCCGTAGGTGTTCCGTTGATGAATACGGATATTAAAATCGTCGATCTGGAATCCAGAAGCAGGGAAGTACCGATCGGGGAGGCCGGCGAACTGATCGCCCACGGCCCTCAGGTGATGAAGGGTTATCGCAATAGACCTGACGAAACGGCCAACGCCCTTCGTCAATTTGAAGGCAAGACCTGGCTCTATACCGGAGACGTCGCCCGCATGGACGAGGACGGGTTTATTTATATCGTGGACCGGGCCAAGGATATGCTCATCGTCGGCGGATATAAGGTTTTTTCACGGGAAGTGGAGGAGACCCTGTACCAGCACCCGGATATCGAATTCTGCGCCATCGTGGGGCTGCCGGACACGAACCGACCCGGAAGCGAAATCGTCAAGGCGGTCATTCAACTGAAGAGCGCATCCCGGGAAAAGGATCATCCGCAAGTGAAGGCGGACATCATGGCCTACTGCAGGGAAAACATGGCTCCGTATAAAGTACCCAAGATCGTGGAACTGGTGGATCAGATACCGTTGACGGCGGTGGGTAAAGTGGATAAGAAGGCGCTGCGGTAAATGCAATTTTGAATCGGGAATTACGAATGCAGGGTTTTGATCTATTTGATAATGATCCGGCCAACGAGCCGACCGGCAACCATATCAGATAGCGTTGCCATGAGAAGCGAACCAGGTATGACAGACTACATCCATCAACCCCTGAATCAAGAGATAGTCGCCATCGGCGGACGCTATATCCTGTTCAAGGAAGTTCGGTTGAAAATGATGGAGGGGGAAGTGCTTTACCTGGTCGGGTGCGCCATGGTGGACAGCTCCTGTTGCGGAACGGCCGGATGCGGCTATGCATTGGTGCAAGGTTTTGTGCGTGATTGGCAATATCGGTGTGACAAAGATGGTTCGCCGATATCCAGGGTTGAGCGGATACAGGATGAGGCTCTGCAGGCGGAGATCGGCGCTTTGATCCGGAAAAAAGAAATGGTGACGCAGGTCAATTTTTTGTAGAAATGGGAAAGGGGATACCATGCTGGAAAATTCATCGAAGATACAAGGCGCCCTGGCGGGAATTACGGTAGTGGATCTGTCCCGTCTGCTCCCCGGACCATATTGTTCCATGGTCCTCGCCGATCACGGGGCGCGGGTCATCGCCATCGAAGATAAACGCTATAAGGCCGAGGGCCTTTTCCTGGCAACGGTCAACCGCAACAAGGAGCACATGTCACTGGATTTGAAGAGCCCGGAGGGGAAGGCTGTTTTTTTCCGTCTGGTCAAGAATGCGGATGTCGTTTTGGAAGGATTTCGTCCGGGAGTGGTCGAACGTCTGGGGGTGGATTATGAGGCGGTTCGGCGTATCAACCCCGGGATCATTTATTGTGCCATCACCGGTTACGGACAGACCGGTCCTTATCGGGATCGGGCCGGCCATGATGCCAACTATCTGAGCGTGGCCGGAGTTCTTGACTTGATCGGTGAATCGGATCGTCCGCCTTCCATACCGGGTGTCCAGTTGGCCGATATCGCCGGCGGCGGCATGAACGCCGTGATCGGTATTTTACTGGCCCTGTATGCCCGGGAAAAGACCGGTAAGGGCCAGTATATCGATATTTCCATGACCGACGGGATGGTAGGCATGCTGGCAGTGCCGCTTTTCTTCCAGCAGTTGACCGGTATGATTCCCCGAAGAGCCGATACCCTGCTTTCCCATCGCTATGCCTGTTACAATACCTATGAAACGGCCGATGGCCGCCATATCTCCATCGGGGCGGTGGAATTGCGTTTCTGGAAAGTACTGTGCGACCATCTGGGCGTTCCCGAGTATATCCCTCTGCAGTATGATGATACCCGGCGGAAGGAAATCATTGCAGCCATGCGGAAGACCTTCAGGAGTAAAACCTTGGCGGAATGGGAAACGGAATTCGACGGCCTGGATATTTGCTATGGACCGGTCAAACATCTGGATGAAGCCCTGCAGGACCCACAGCTGAAAAGTCGGGAGATGATTCTCGAGATCGAAACCGGCGCGGGAAAAAAAACCAGCGCCATCGGTATTCCCGTCAAACTGAGTGAAACACCTGGGTCGGTGAGGACTCCGCCGGTGCGGTTCGGCCAAAATACCCGCGCGGTATTGTCCGAATTCGGTTATACCGAAAATGAAATCGAAGAGTTGGCGAAAAAAGGAGTTGTTTGAACATTGACACGGTCCTTTAAACCGATCCAGAAGGGTATGGAAACCGGCGATCTCAAAAAAGGCGTTTTTCTAATGGGGCAGGTGACCGGTAATATCCGCCATACGCCCTCGGTTTCGGATTTGATGGAAACCATTGTTCGGGAGGCGACGCCGGCCCGAATGACAGTTGCGGAGAAACTCGTTTTGTGAAATATAAGAAAGTTCCAAAAAATCATAACATCGGAAAAAGGAGAACACCATGGCACAACAAATCGCTGATCGACGGGATGTGGATTTTGTTTTATACGAGCAATTGGAAGGGGAAAACCTGACCAAGTTTGCCCGTTATAAGGACATGAACCGTAAGATGTTTGATATGATCATTACCGAGGCCCGCAATTTCGCCATCAAGGAAATTCTGCCGGTCAACGAAGAAGGCGACCGGACGGGACTCATTTTCGAGAACAACAAGGTTACGGTGCCCGAATGTTTCCACCGACCCTATGAGCTCCTGCGGGAAGGGGAATGGATCGCCATGACCGAAGACCCGGAAATCGGCGGGCAGGGGCTTCCCAATCTGGTGGCCCAGGCGGCTCTGGAATATATCATCGGCGCGGACTTTTCCTTTGCCGCTTTCGGATTTGCCACCCACGGTGCAGCCAAGATGATCGAAATTTTCGGCACGGAAAAACAGAAAGACCTCTATATGCGCAGGATGTATTCCGGTGAATGGGGCGGCACCATGGTGCTCACCGAACCCGAAGCCGGTTCCGACGTCGGCAATCTGACCACTTCGGCCGTGAAGAATGCCGACGGCACCTATTCCATTTCCGGCAACAAGATTTTTATTACCTGCGGAGAACATAATCTGACCGAGAATATCGTCCATCCGGTGCTGGCGAGAATCGAAGGCGCCCCCAAAGGCACCAAGGGTATTTCCCTGTTCATAGTGCCGAAGATCTGGGTCAATGACGACGGTAGTCTGGGGGAACCCAACGACGTCGTTTGCACCGGAATCGAGGAAAAACTCGGTCTGCATGCCAGTCCGACCTGTCAGTTGACGTTCGGCGGTAAGGGCAAATGCCGTGGCGTGCTGCTGGGAGAGGAAAACAAAGGCATGCATGTCATGTTTCACATGATGAACGAAGCCCGTTTGGGCGTCGGCGCCTTGGGGCTCTTCAATGCGTCCTGCGCCTACCTGTATGCCGTCAATTATGCCCGGGAACGGGTCCAGGGAAGGGATCTGGGCGACATGTTCAACAAGGACGCCGCCTCGGTGAATATCATTCGGCATCCGGATGTGAGACGGATGCTGCTCTGGATGAAATCCCATATGGAAGGCATGCGCAGCCTGGTATATTATACCGGCTATCTGTTCGACAAGGTCATGTGCACCACCGATGAGGCCGAGCGGACAAGCTGCAATGATTTGATCGAATTGTTGACCCCCATCATTAAATCCTATTGTACGGATCGCGGTTTTGAAGCAACTGTTCTGGCCATGCAGGTCTATGGCGGGTACGGTTATACCGCCGATTATCCGGTGGAGCGTCTCATGCGGGATTCCAAGATCAATTCCATTTATGAGGGCACCAACGGAATCCAAGCCATGGATTTGCTGGGCAGAAAGATGGGCATGAAAAAAGGGGCGATATTCATGCAGTTCATGGGGGAAGTTCAAAAGACCATCACCAAAGCCAAGGAAACTCCCGGGCTCGCCGATTTGGGCGGGGACCTTGAAATGGCCCTCAACAGGCTGGGTGAAGTCGCCATGCACCTGGGTAAAACCGCTATGAGCGCTGACTTCAAGATCGCTTTTTCCTTCGCTTCCCCATTTCTGGAAGCCATGGGAGATGTGATCATGGCCTGGATGCTGTTGTGGCGCGCCACGGTCGCTAAACCGGCCCTGGATAAACTGATAGGCGATGCCCAGGGTGCGGAGCGATTGGAAAAAATCCAGAAAAACAAAAACGCCGCCTTCTATGAAGGCCAGGTAAAATCGGCGGAATATTTCATCCAGGCCATTCTACCGGTCACCCATGGAAGAATGAAAGCCATTAAGGCAGGCAGCAGCGCCGTAATCGACATTCCGGAAGCGGCCTTCGGGGGGTGATTTCAACCACTGGAACCCGTGACGGCGGGGAAACTTGTAACACGAAACCGGAGAACGCCGGCGGATCAAGCGCCGGCGTTCCTGTCGGCATTATGGCGGACAGTCACGGGCAGGTGAAAGCCATTGCCGGTGCGCTGGATTTTTTTCAGCGGATAGGGTGTGGAAAGATGGTCCATCTGGGGGATATCTGTGATTCATTCCGGCCGGCCATGTCCGATGACTGTGTTCGTCTACTCCAAGCCCAGTCGGTCATCTCCATTAAGGGCAACAATGATTATACGTTGGTCGTCAACCGGCCGGATGTCACGGGCGATTCCGTATCCCCCGAAACCATCGATTATCTGAGCAGCCTGCCCATCCAGGTCTGGGAGGGGGAAGTGGTTTTCGCCCACTCCCTGCCCTTTGAGGAGGAACTTGGCCTTTCCGCTATGGTGCGGACGCTGGGTAATAACGAATCCGCCTGGTTTTTCCGGGAGTATCCGAACGCCATTCTGTTCCGGGGGCACAGCCATGATCCGGAGATCAGATGGCGCCGAAAAGGAAGGATCAACACAGAGCCGGTTGTGTTGGGAAAAAGGATCGCGCTGGATGAACGCCGGCCCTGTATCGTAACCTGCGGTGCCTTGACCAGAGGGTTGTGCATGGTCTGGCGGCCGGACAGCATGGAGATTGTTCTTCAGCCTTTATATCTGTAAGGAGTGCACTATGGCAACGCCGCTTGAAAAAGCCAGGCAGAACCCGAAATCCATGAAAGGCAAAATACTGGCGGCCGCCCGGAAACTGTTTGGAGAATATGGTTTCCACGGTACGACAACCCGTATGATCGCCAAATACGTGGGGATCGATATTTCAACCTTATACTACCATTGGGGGGAAAAAACCGATCTGTACGAAGCGGTGGTGCTGGACATCAATGAAGGCCTTCGTCAAAAACTGATCGAGGTGGAGAAGGTTATCCGGGGGCGCCCATTGACCGAACGACTGGAATACGCCATCGACGAGATGACCCAGTATTTGTTCGAGTTTCCTCAGATTTCGAATATGACGATTTTTCGCTATTTCACGAAGACCCGACACAAGACCAGCCTGGATGCGCGCGTTCCGGAATTTATTTCCGATATCGCCTATTCCATGGGGCTTGCCAGGGACAAAAGCAGGGTGACTTCCGAGGCCAAAATGAAGGTGCTCACCATCATGAACACCATGCATAATTTCGTTTCCGGTCAGAGTTTTTTCATGCCCATGCTGAATCTCGACCGGGACCAATATATCCGCATGGTCAAGGAGACGCTGAAATTTTCCTATGTCGCCGCCTATGCCCGCCTCGAAGATGATGAAGTGCCCACGAATTCATAGGCGACCTTATCGGATCTTTTGTATAATGCATTCGCGTACAGAGAAGAATTGCCATCCATCGAATTTTCCTTGTCGATTTTTGAAAAACTGATAAAATACCTCATTTTCAAGTCACTTCCCGGTTGTCCAAAAAGATAAGGAGGTGTTGTGAAAATCATCGGCTTTTTTCTCGTGCTGGTTTGTGCCGCCTGCATGGGCGCTGCCGTCGGTTCATCCGAAGTGGGGCAGGATCGGACGATATCGGTGTCCGTTACCGTTCCTGATATGGCATGGAAGATCCGGATCGAAGAAATTTATTACGTGAAAGGCGACCTGCTGGTGATATCAAGGCTCACCCGAGCGGACGGTCACGGAGCCCAGGCCATTTCCGTCGTTTCGGATAGTATGCGCATCAAGGCGCCGGAATCGACCATTCGACATTATATCCTGGGCAAGACATGGAAATGGCGAAATACGGAATCCTATACGTTCCTGAATTCCAGGGATGAGATCGCCGGGATGCTGATGGGCGGCGTCCGCTTATATCCTTGAACCGGCTTGTACCGAACCGGATTACAATTGCTGGTTGTCAGGGCATTCAAATATTGAAATGTGGAGGAAACGGATATGAAAAGGCCAAGGCGGAATATGGTGAAGTTGTTTCTGGTACTTGTCATCCTGATTGGATCACTGGCCTGTGCCGGCAAACGGGATTTGTACATTTACTATCAGTTGCCCCAGCCCGGCGTTGGAATGCAGGGAACGATGGCGGGCGTGGATTTCGAGGATAAACGTTCGGATAAAAATTTCCTGACCAAGGAAGCCTTGCAGGAGTTCTATACCTTTACCGGTAAATTTTCTTTTTCCGTAACCCAAGGGGCCGAGACGGAGACCACCGGTATCCTGGATTTACCGCGTGTGATCACCTTGACGCTGACCAAGCGACTGGAGAATGCCGGCGTCGCGGTGCTTCCCCACCCGGCTCCGGAACATCCCATCGTCCGGTTGGTGTTACAGGATTTCCAACTGGACTATGCGGATCGGAAATGGAAGGTGAGACTCGCCTATGAGGCGCAACTGGTCGTCGGGGGCGAGATTCGCGGCCGACAGGGTATCAAAGGCAGCGCTGAACGCACCCAGATTATCGGTACCGGAGATGCCGACAAGGTCGTCTCCGAATTGTACAACGATATGATCAATCAGCTGAATGTGGAAAAACTGTTTGAAAATTCGGGCGGCAATTTTCAGTGAAGAACGGGGGCGACATGCCGACATACAAGATTCATCCCATTGTCATGGGGACAAAAATCTTCGACAAAAGCATGATGACCTATCAGCACGGCCAGGGAGTTCCCTATACCATACCGATTTATTGCTGGTACATTCAAGGCGGTGATCAAACGATCCTGGTGGATACGGGTGAAATGAGCCCCATCCGATCCCCGGAGCGGGAAAAGGCCATCGGCGGCCCGATATATACATTTGAAGAGGGGTTGGCCCGCTGGCAACTGAAACCCGGGGACATCGACGTCATCATTCACACCCATTTACACAACGATCATTGCGAAAACGATTACAAGTGCGAAAACGCGAAGATTTATGTTCATGCCCTGGAAATGGAAAGCATCCACCATCCCCATCCCCTCGACTACCGTTATCTGGAGGATTACATCCTGGATGTGGAGGAGCGGGGGCAGGTTCATGTTCTGGAAGGCGACACGGACCTGCTGGCCGGCATACGCCTCATCCACACACCGGTGCATACCAAGGGCGGCATGACGGTGCTCGTCGATACCGAAAAGGGAAAAGCCGCCATCACCGGTTTTTGCGTGATCAATGACAATTTCCGGCCGCCTGTGGAGATCAAGGCCATGGAAATGGACGTCATCCCGCCGGGAACCCACGTGAATGTCTATGAAGCTTATGACATCATGCAGGAAGTCCGCAACATGGCCGAAATCCTGCTGCCGCTGCACGAACCCGAATTTGCGGCGGTTGAAACGATTGGATGAAACGTGGATTCAACTTCGGTGGGATTTGTTAAGCGCCGATTTTGTTGATGGTCGCGGCCATGTACCCGGCGCCGAAGCCGTTGTCGATGTTGACCACCGCCACATTGGAACTGCAGCTGTTCAACATGGCGAATAGGGCCGTCAGGCCGCCCAGGCTGGCGCCGTAGCCGATACTGGTGGGTACGGCGATGACCGGACGGTCCACCAGGCCGGCCACCACGCTCGGCAGGGCACCTTCCATACCGGCCACGACGATGATCACCGTAGCCTCGTCCAGCAGCGTCTTATGGCTCAACAGGCGATGAATCCCGGCAACTCCGACGTCATGAACCGCTTCAACGGAATTCCCCATGTATTTGGCCGTGAGAAAGGCCTCCCGGGCCACGGGAATGTCGGAGGTCCCGGCGCACAGGACCAGAATGGTTCCTTTGCCGGAGACCGGTATTTCCTGACGGCTGCAGACCAGCATGCGGGCATCCGGAAAGTATTCCGCCTCCGGGAAACGCGGCAGGATTTTTTCCGCCTTTTGGTCGGACAGTCGGGTAACCAGCACCGTCTGTTCCTGGGGCAGCATGTGTTCCAGAATGCCGATGATCTGTTCCACGGTTTTGCCTTCTCCGAAAAGGACTTCCGGAAATCCCTTGCGCAGGGAGCGGTGATGGTCTATATGAGCAAAGTCGATATCCTGAAACGCTAGGTGCTTGAGTTTCTCGGCGGCTTCCAGAACGGAGGACTTGCCGCCGGCGACTTGTTCCAGTATTTTTTTCAGCAATTCATGGTTCATGAGGCTTCTTTCCGTTTCAATTGGGGTGAACGCAAAACTCATATCCCAAAAACAACGGCGGGTCAATGGAAGGTAAGATAGATATGAAAACAGCTGTGATCATTCCTTCGAGATACGGGTCGACCCGTTTTGACGGCAAACCCCTGGCCAAGATAGACGGTCGGCCGATGATCGAGCGGGTGTATCGGAATGCAAGCGCCGCAAAACGGGTCACGGATGTCGTCGTAGCGACCGACGATTTGCGTATTGTGGCGGCAGTGGAAGATTTCGGCGGCCGGGCGGTTCTTACGTCCGTTGCAAACCGTTCCGGGACCGACCGCGTCGGGGAAGCGGCCGCGCTTCTGGGATTGGCGCCCACCGACTTGGTGGTCAATGTTCAGGGAGATCAGCCCCTTATCGATCCGCGCTGCTTGGACGCGGTGATTGAACCGTTTTTTGCCGATCCGGAATTGGGAATGTCGACCCTGGCCTTTGCCATCGTGCGCAAGGAAGAGATCACCGATCCCAAAGATGTCAAAGTCACCTTCGATTGCAATGGTTTCGCCCTTTATTTTTCACGGTCCACCATCCCCTTTGACCGCGACGGCGATGTCTCCTTCCAGACATACAAGCATCTGGGCGTGTACGCTTATACCCGAAGGTTCCTGGATCTGTTCCGAAATCTTCCGGAAGGCAAGCTGGAGCGCATCGAAAAACTGGAACAATTGCGCGCCTTGGAACACGGCTACCGCATCAAGGTGATCGTCAGCGAATATGATTCCCCGGAAGTGGACCTGCCAGAGGATATCCCCCGCATCGAGCAACTGCTTCGATGGAAAGCCAAAAGCTGAAAGCGCAAGGTTGAACGTGGTACGGGTTGTTTTTATTCGTAAAAAGAGACCAGCGGTTCCCGTATGATCGCGTCGATGGCGGCCTGGGCGTTTTGAGCAACCAGGGGAAAAACTTCCGCAAGATTTCGAATATGCCGTAAATTGTCTGCCGTACGCAATATCAGACGTGCCAGGTCGCCTTCCACCAAGCCGGAGATACGCAGGCAATCTTCCCAGGATCGGCCTTCGGCCCATGCATGCAGGGTAACGGCTGGCTGGAGGCAGATGGGCCTGGCCTCGAACCCCTCGGAAGTCATTTGTTTCGCGAAAGGTCGCAGCATTTTTTTGACATTCAGAAAATGATGGAGCACGGTTTTGGGAACAACGGCTGCATCCAGGCTCTCGTCGGCGGTTTCCCGTTCATTGACAAAAGCGGCGATGAGTCCGGCCAGGAGGGCGGGGTCCGTACCCGGGAAGATCTCCCGACGGAAACCTTCGGCAATTAACAGGGGTTGATCGATTCGCAAACGGGCGGTCCAGCGGCCGTCTTCGGTCAATTCTTCCTTTTCCGTGACGAAGGCATGTAATTTTAAAAAATGGAGATGCTGCTGGAAATCACGCCATAGATAACTGCGGTCCTCAATGAAGATGCGGTTGTTTTTTCGTTTCCGCGATTTTGCCAGCTGAAAGGCCGCAAAGGATTTTTCCAGCAACTCTTCGATCTGGGAAGGTGTATGGGACATGAGCAGGTTTAACACCATGGAAAAATTGATTTTGATCTGGCTGTTCACATCCGACGGCAGGGAGTGGATCAAATCCGCCACGAGTCGCAAATCCATGAATTTTCCGGGGAGCATGATGGCGAAACCGATATTGTCCTTGCCCCGTCTACCGCAGCGACCGGTCATCTGGTGAAATTCTGTGGGGCTGAGGGGTTGGAAATCCGTGCCGTTGAAGCGGTCCGAATTCAGAATCACCACGCTGCGGGCCGGAAAGTTGACTCCTGCCGCAACCGTCGATGTGGCGAACACGGCATCCAGCAGCCCTTCGGTCATCAGGGTTTCGATAACGATCTTCCAGGCAGGCAATTGACCGCTGTGATGGGCGCCAACCGCCAGGTGCTCCAACTGCCATCGCTGTTTATGGTTGGCGATATGGGGGCTTTGAACCACCAGGGATTCGATTCGTTGGGCCAAGGCAACTTTCCGTTCCGGATCGTTTAGAAGATTTTCTTCCGTACAGAGTTCCAATGCCTGATCGCAATCGGCTCTCGATTTCATGAAAAAAATGGCCGGCAACAGATCGTGGCGGCCGAGCACATGGATGATATCTCCCAGGGGCGGCAGCTTGAAGCCTTTTCCCATGTGTTGGGGACGATGATCATGGAGATAGGATACCACTTTTTTATGAATGAGCTGTTTGGTCTGTTTCCCGCTCTCGGTGAGCAGGGGAAGCAGGGTGCCCGACGGATGCAGAAAGAGCGGAAACAACGGAACCGGACGCTGGGTTTCTTCCACGATGATGCAGTTCCGTTTGCGGATGGATTTGAGCCAATCGGCTATCTGGCGGGCATTCCCGATGGTCGCGGAAAGCATTAGCAAGGGGATGCGATAGGGCAGATAGATCATGATTTCTTCCCACACCACCCCGCGATCCTCGTCACCCAGAAAATGGGCTTCATCCAGAATGACGAAATCCGTCGCCAGATCTTCTCCGCTGACCATGGCGTCATACAGATGGTTGCGGAGGATCTCGGTAGTGCCGACGATCAGAGGCGCGGTGGGATTCTCCTTGCGATCGCCGGTCAGAATGCCCACATGCTCCCGTCCGAACGTATTGCACAAAATGGAATAAATGCCGTTTGTCAGGGCTTTCAGGGGCGACGCATACCAGGCGCGGCCTTTTTTGGAAAAAATGGTGGCGATGGCGGTCTCGGCGATCCAGGTTTTCCCGGATCCCGTGGGAGCCGTTACCAGACAATCGGAGGTTTCGATGGCGGACAAGGCTTCCAATTGAAACGGATCGGGCTGAAAAGGCGCCTCCTCCGGCTTGCCGATTTCCGCGAAAACGACTTTCAATTCCGGATCCCGCCCGGGCTTTAGTTTAGAAAGTTTTTTTTTCCGGGGCGGGAAGGAATCGCGTTTTTTGGGCTTGTAATACTTTTTTATCATTCGGATGGCATCAATTTGTTAATGAGTTGGATCATGCGGGTTTTAGCGGTCGATTCCACCTCATAGGGTGATTCGCCGTGCAAGTCGGCTTCGATCAACTGGTTGTCATAAGGCATGAATCCGAGGAATTCAAAGCCGGATAGATGGGTTTTGAGAAATTCCTCATCCTGTGGGCTGCGGATTTTATTGCCGACGATGGTGATGGCATTCAACCGGATTTCCGAAGCCAGTTGTTTAATATGGTTGGCCGTGTCGATGCTGCGACGGCCGGGCTCCACCACGACGATCAGTTTGTCGACGGCCTGGGCGGTTCCGCGTCCCAGATGTTCGATGCCGGCTTCCATGTCCATGACCACAATTTCATTCCGGGCAAGAACCACATGGGTGACAAGCGCTTTCAGCAAGGTGCTTTCCGGACAGATACAGCCGGAGCCGCCCTTTTTTACGCCGCCGAGGCGCATGAGTTTGATGTTGCCGAGGCGTTTGGACAAGGCTTCGGGCAGATCATCGACTTTGGGGTTTAATTTGAAGAAGCCGCCGATGGTGCCTGGTCTGGCTTCGGTTCGTTCAAAAATAAGCTCTTTCATTTCGGATATGGGAACGATCTTGTCGGCTTCCGCAATGCCTACAGCCGCGGCCAGGTTGGCATCCGGATCAGCGTCTATGGCCAGAACGTGCTTGCCTTGATCATTCAGGGTGCGGATGAGAAGGGCGGCGAACGTCGTCTTGCCGACTCCGCCTTTGCCGCTGACGGCGATTTTCATTGAATTCTCCTTTTTATCGTTTTGGGCAGATCGATGAATAATATAACCATCTAAGGGCAAAGTGCAAGCGATACCCGGGAAAAGGCGGGGCTTTTCTTCCGTCAACAGAAGGGGATTGCAAGGCGGTATTTGATTTGGTAGGTTCCCCTTGGTTGACCCCGGATTTGGGGGGAGAAGAGTGGACGTTCCGCTGTTGCGAACACCCGCGGAGCGATCGAGGAGCATGATGCAAGGGACTGAAAAAAGAATACGACCGTTGATTTTGGCACCAGCGGGGGGGAAAGACGCTTTTCTTGCGGCGCTTTCAGCCGGCGCGGATGCCGTTTATTGCGGTCTGAAACTGTTTTCAGCGCGCATGGCGGCGGAAAACTTTACCGTAGCGGAATTGTCCCGGCTCACATCCCTGGCGCATGGCCGGGGCGTGAAAGTGTACGTGGCATTCAATACGTTGCTGAAACCGGATGAAGTGGATACCGCTGCCCGCTTGATGGACCAGGTTCGACTACATGTTCGTCCGGATGCCTTGATCATCCAGGACCTGGCTTTTGTCGCGCTGGCGCGGCAAGTCGGCTTCAACGGAGAATTGCATCTGTCGACCCTGGCAAACGCCAGCTTTCCCGCAGCACTTGAAGTTATCGGTAAACTTGCGGGGATCCATCGTGTGGTTATCCCCCGGGAACTCAGCATCAATGAAGTGAAACGCATGGCGGCCGCTTGTCCGGAAAATCTCTCTTTGGAAATTTTCGTTCATGGCGCACTATGTTATGGCGTTTCCGGAAGATGCTACTGGAGCAGCTACTTGGGAGGGAGGAGCGGACTCCGGGGCCGGTGCGTTCAACCATGCCGGCGGATGTATCGGAGTGCCGGTGAAACAAAACGGTTTTTTTCCTGCCAGGATTTCAGCCTTGATGTGCTGGCGAAAATCCTCCTTTCGGAAGAAAAAATCAGCGCCTGGAAGATTGAAGGCCGAAAAAAAGGTCCACATTACGTTTATTCGGTGGTCAGCGCCTATCGTCTGTTCCGAGATCACGGCAACGATCCGGCCGCCAAAAAAGAGGCCATGGGATTGTTGGCCAACGCCTTGGGGCGTCCCGGAACGCACTATCATTTTTTAAACCAGCGCCCTCAGGAACCGGTGCGCACCGATATCCAGACCGGGTCCGGCCGTTTGGTCGGCAAAATCCAGGGTTCGCTGAAACAACCGTTTTTCCGTCCCAATTTGGAGCTGCTCTTCGGTGATATTCTGCGCTTTGGATACGAAGATGAGGCCGGACATCAGACGTACCGGGTGAAGCGACCGATACCCAAGAATGGAAGAATGGTGCTGACATCGGCAACGGGGAAATTGCCACGTTCCGGTGCGCCCGTGTTCCTGATCGACCGCCGCGAACCGATCGTATCGGTGCAATTGGCGGAACTGGAAAAGAGGCTCGAACAGATCCCGTTACCGGCAGTGGAACCATCCGGTATTACGATATCTTATAAACGCAGGTCGGTCTCCGGCAGGAAAAGTCGTCCGGGCGCGGCTTTAGAAATGACGGTCTTCCGTCGGACGGGAAAACATCGGAGAGATGGGGAAACCGGTCTTTGGTTGTCGGAATCCAGCGCCGGCCCGATGTCCAAAAAGGAAACGGCGTCCTGTTGGTGGTGGCTGCCGCCGGTGATATGGCCGGAGCGGGAATCGACCTGGAGGGGACTCGTCCAACAAGTGCTGCAGCGGGGTGGGCGACGGTTCGTTCTTAACGCTCCCTGGCAGATGGCACTGTTTGACGGTGATATGTCCACGACCTTTTGGGCTGGTCCTTTTTGCAATATTTCGAACCTTCCGGCCCTGGAGCAAATGGCCGGGATCGGATTTCACGGAGTCATCGTCAGTCCCGAACTGGGCAGAAAGGATTACGAACTTCTGGCTTCGGCAAGCCCGCTGCCGCTGGGTATCGTTCTGTCCGGTCATTGGCCCCTCTGTGTATCCCGGACGACTTCCAGCGAAATTCAACTGGAAAAGCCATTTACGAGCCCCAAGGGAGAGCAGGCATGGATGCGGGCATATGACGGGGACTACTGGGTCTATCCCAATTGGCGACTGGATATCAGTCCCAACCGGGAGGCATTGATCAAATCCGGCTATCAATTGTTTGTCCACCTTTCGGAGCCGGTTCCCAGGAGCATTGAGGTAAAAAATAGACCCGGTTTGTGGAACTGGGATCTGGATTTACAATAGAAATGTCATTATGCAAGGAGTCGCGGATGAACGAAACCATTCAAAATGAAGACTGGATGTGGGTTGTGATTCAGGATCCGGAAGCGGATGCGCAAATTGTCGGTCAGCGGGATGATGAAAAGGATCTTTCCTTTATTCCGACCTTCTTGCGTAAGGAAGAGGCCTTTCAGTGTCTCAATTTCCTGGTGCGACAGCCAGGGAGAAAATATGAGCCCCAAGCCATTATCTATGAAGATCTGGTCCGTTATGCATCCGAGAACAACCTTTTGATCTTTCTCCTGAACGGAGAAGGCCGAGTGTTGCGCAACATCAGGGTTTGATGGCGGATGGATCGCCGAGCTTGGGGTTTGATCGATGTCGATCCTTGTCCCGGGCGGTCTTTTTGAGCAGATTCCTGTGAATTGCTTCCGACAGGTCGATACCGGTCTGATTGGCAATGCAAACCAGGACAAACAGAACATCGGCCAGTTCATCCGCCAGATCGACTTCCGGCTGTTTTCGTTTGAAGCTCTGTTCGCCGTAGGTCCGCGCCATGATTCTCGCCAGTTCGCCTACCTCTTCCATGAGAATGGCCAGATTGGTCAGTTCCGAGAAGTACCGAACGCCATAGGTTTTCACCCAGTCGTCGATGCGTTTCTGCAGCATGGGTAAATCCAGCTCGGAGGTCATGCCGGTTTTCCCCTATTCGATGTTCTGTTCAACGATACCCCCTTTGCTGGAGGAGGGCTTCTTTTGGATATCGGGCTGGGTTCTGAGAACCGGGGCCGGCGACCGAGCGGGCGGAGGTTGAGTGGTGGATAGTGACGGTGGCTTGGTCGGTGGAATCAGGGCCGGCGCGGTTTTCTTTTCCATTGAAAGTAATTTGTTTTCAACGAACTGGGACAGTTTTTTCAGCTCTTCCCGGTATTGGGTCTGCAGCTTTTCAAGGGCTGCCTTCAACTCGTTTTGGCTGACCTGGTTTTTTACCTGGGCGGCGGATTCCTGTTGCATGCGTTCCAATTCCGTGTTCAGCACCTTGATTCTTTGTGTAAAGACGGCCAATTCACGGGTCAGACGCTCATCCAGCAGATCGATGTCTCCTGCAGCGGTTTGGGTTTCTTTCCGGGTGGCTTCCATCTTTTTGTTCAGATCGCTGACAGCCGTCTCAACGGATTTTTTATCCGCGGCCCCCGCAGTCAATGCTTTCATTTCAGCGGATTCTTTTTCCACTTTTTTGACGATGGTCGCCATCTGTTTGCTGGTGGCGTCGAGTCCTTTTATCAGACGTTCCTGCATTTTCCCGGTTTCTTCTTTCAGTTGTTCAACCTGTTGGGAGATCGAGGAAATGGTTGTATCGACCTGGCTGGTCAGCTTTTCAACATCCGTCTGCCCTGTGTTCTGGAGGGCGGAAATCCTTTGTTTGAGATCGTTGTACCCGTAGAATACGATCAGACCGGTGAGTATCGGCAGGAGAACCGCCAGAGTCGCGATGCGCTGGTTGGTCTTGCGTAAGGGGATCTCCTGGGTTTCGGACGGTTGATCCGCGACCGGATAGACGGGCTCCGGCTCCTCTTCCTGGATCCGAAATGTAAATCTTTTTGAGTCGTTGTCTTGCATACAGGTCTACTCCCATTCAATGGTGCTGGGGGGTTTGGAACTGATATCGTAAACCACTCGGTTGACGCCTTGGACCTCGTTGATGATGCGATTGGAAATCCGGGCGAGTAGTTTTTGGGGCAGACGCGCCCAGTCGGCGGTCATGGCGTCTTTGCTGGTTACGGCCCTGATGGCAACGATATTTTCGTATGTTCTTTTATCGCCCATGATACCGACGCTTTTAATTGGGAGTAGAACGGCGAAGGACTGCCACAGTTTTCGATAATATCCGCCGGCCCGGATCTCTTCCTGAAGCACGGCGTCCACTTCCCGCAAAATGGAAAGCCGTTTCGACGTTATTTCTCCGATGATGCGTATGGCAAGTCCCGGACCGGGAAATGGCTGGCGCCAAATCAGATTTTCTTCGAGACCCAGTGCTTTCCCGAGCAACCGGACTTCATCCTTGAACAGATACTTCAGCGGTTCCACCAGTTTCAATTTCATTTTCTGGGGCAATCCCCCCACATTGTGGTGGGATTTAATAACCGAAGTGGGACCGCCGAAAGCGGATTGGGATTCGATGATATCCGGATAGAGAGTTCCCTGGGCCAGGAATTCGGCGTCCGCTAATTTCCGGGCTTCGGCTTCAAAAACATCCATGAAAATCTTGCCGATGATCTTGCGTTTTTTCTCCGGTTCGACGACACCGGCGAGGGCCTGCAAAAACGGCTGTGCGGCATTGACAAAACGGATGTTCAGTTTCAGATGCTGCTTGAAACTCTTTTTCAGTTGGACCGCTTCGTTTTTGCGGAGCAACCCGTTGTCGACGAAAATGCAGGTCAGGTTTCGTCCGATGGCATGATGAATCAGCAGGGCGGTTACGGTGGAGTCTACCCCGCCACTGAGGCCGAGGATCACCTTTTTATCGCCGACGGATTCCCGGATCTGACGAACGGCATCCCTGGCGAAATTCTTCATTGTCCAGTTGCGGCGGCATCCGCAGACATCGAAAAGAAACCGCTGCAGTATCAACTTGCCCTTGGGCGTGTGCTGCACTTCCGGATGGAACTGGACACCATAAAATTTCTTGCGGTGGTTCACCGTCGCGGCGATGGCCGTATTGTCGGTGGAAGCGGTAATGCGGAAACCGGAAGGAAGGCTTTCGATGGAATCCCCATGGCTCATCCAGCAGATGGCTTTGTTTTGGATGTCCTGGAAAAGCCCTTCGCTTTCTTTTATTTTCAATTCCGCAAAGCCGTATTCACGCTTATTTGCTTTTTTTACCTTGCCCCCGAGAGAATGAACCATGTATTGCATGCCGTAACAGATGCCGAGTATGGGGATATTCAGATTGAAAATATCCGCTTCCATTCGGGGGCTGTTTTTTTCATAGATGCTGGAAGGGCCTCCCGACAGGATGATGCCTTCCGGTTTTATCGCATTGATTTCCGGAATCGTGATCCCGGGCGGTGCGATTTGACAATACACACGACATTCCCGCACACGCCGTGCAATCAACTGATTGAATTGTGAGCCGAAATCAATGATCAGTATCATAGCGTTCCTTCATCCCCAATCTTGTATCTTGTGTCCGTTACACCACTTCCAACGCTGTTGATCTTGAAAGCGAAATACCTATGAAACCAATAAAAATCAAGTCCTTTAAATAATTTGCCAAAAAATTATGAATATGGTAGACCCAGCCTCAAAAGTCAACGGTCAATTTTGTTTCAATCAAGACAATCAGTTGCACGAACCTGCTCAGTGTTGGTGGGATGCGGATGATCGAATGAAGACGATAATCGTTCAGATTTATGAAATTCAAGATGCGAAGGAGGCCGAGAACCTGATGGAAATCGGCGTGGATCGCATCGGTAGTGTGATCGTATCCGCAGTCGACTGGAAAAAAACCGGGATTCGCGAAACCGTTGACCTGGTAGGTAAATCCGGCCGATGCAGCAGTCTGATTTTATTGTTCAATGATCCGGAGGTCGTTTTTCGGGCATTGGATTACTATCAACCGCACATTGTTCATTTCTGTGAGGTCCTGCGTCATACAAACGGCGTTCCGGAAGAGAGTTGTCATCGGTTGCTGCAATTGCAGTCCAACATTAAGGATCGCTATTCGCAGATCGGGATTATGCGTTCCATTCCGATCTCAACACCAGATGCGGAAACACCTTTCCCGTATCTCGAAACCGCCCGTCTGTTCGAACCGGTGAGTGATTTTTTCCTGACGGACACGGTCTTGCCGGGAGCGGATCTCCTGGCCGGGAACAATCAGCCGGTCCAGGGCTTCGTGGGTATTACCGGTAAACCATGTAATTGGCAGTCGGCGCGTCGGCTTGTACAGGCCAGCAGGATTCCCGTCATTCTGGCCGGCGGCTTGTCCCCCGCGAATGTGGCGGACGGCATCCGGCAAGTCACCCCTGCGGGCGTAGATAGCTGTACCTTGACCAATACATGCGATGACCAAGGAAATCCGATCCGGTTTCAGAAGGATTTCAAAAAGGTGGCCCAATTCGTTAAAGCGGTGCGACAGGTCCAAAAAGAATACGGGTAATGTCGCCGCTCGATTTTCAATTGGATCGCGATCGGCGGATATGATATTATGGAAATACACGTCCGTTTTTCCAAATGTGAAATTACCAAAGGAGGAAATTGGTTTTATGTATGAATGTGCGGATTTAAAAAAAGGGCTTAAAATCGAAATCGATAACGAGCCGTATGTGATTGTGCAATTCCAGTTTGTCAAACCAGGGAAAGGCCAGGCGCTTTACAAATGCAAACTGAAGAACATGGTGACCGGTTCCCAGTTCGATCGCACCTATCGTTCCGGAGAAAAATTCAATGAGGCCAAGCTTGAAGAACATGAAATGGAATATTTATACGCGGATGGTGATACATATTGTTTTATGAATACATCCACCTATGGACAAGAGTTTCTCACCGAGACGCAGGTCGGGGATGCCAAAGAGTTGCTCAAGGAAAACACGATCTGCCAGATTCTTTTTTTTGACGGCAGGGCTATCGGCCTCTCCCTGCCGAATTTTATCGAGCTGAAAGTGGTTCAATCGGATCCATGGGTCAAGGGAGACACCGCCTCCGGCAGCACGAAACCGGCAACCCTTGAGACCGGTTATACTCTCCAAGTGCCTCCTTTCATTGAAGAAGGAGAAATCCTTCGGATCGACACCCGGACGAGAGAATATGTGGAGCGTGTCAAGAAATAGTCCTCTTTCGGTTTGACACCGTCATGATTCTTGCCCCGGATGCATGCACACTGCTTGTCTTCTTGAGGGAGAAGAACGGGCTCCCGGATTTCTGGTGATATGGAAAACGGTGTGATGAAAAAAATTCTAGTGGTTGACGATGATGAGCAGTTCCGTCTGGCGGTGACGACAATCTTGAAGCAGAAAGGCTACAACTGCCTTTCGGCGGCGGACGCCCAAGCCGCGCTTCTGATTCTTCAGCAAGAAACCTATGATCTCGTTATCTCGGATGTTCAAATGCCCGGGATGGACGGCGTTGAATTGATGCGCGCCGCCAAGGCGGACAACCCCGACCTGGATTTCATCATCATGACCGGCTACTCATCGGTGTACACCTATGGGGATATCATCAATGCCGGCGCCTCCGATTACATGAGCAAGCCATTCGATATGGTCGAGCTGCTCGCCAGGATTGATCGCGTTGACCGTGAAAAACGCATCATGCAGGAACTAAAGAGCGTCAATCAGGAATTAGCCGCGACAATCGATCAGGCGAATAAAATGGCGCAAAAAGCGGAGCTGGCTTCCCTGGCGAAAACCGAATTTCTGGCCAGCATCTCTCATGAAATCAGGACTCCCTTGAACGCCATTATCGGTTTTACCGACATTCTGATCGATACCAATCTCGACAAGGAGCAGCGCGATTATATCAAGACCATCAAGGTGAGCAGCGAAGCGCTTCTGGCCCTGATCAATGATGTTCTGGACGCATCCAAGATCGAAGCCGGTAAAATGAACCTGGAGAATATCTCTTTTGATCCAGAGGTGCTTTGTTACGATGTTTGTGATCTTATTCGGCCGCGTGTTCACGATAAACCGGTAGAGATCCGATGTTACATCGGGGATAGCGTGCCTGCCAAAATTTGCGGCGATCCTTTCCGGTTTCGACAGGTCTTGCTGAATCTGATGAGCAACGCAACCAAATTCACCGAGTATGGCACCATCGATCTACGACTTGATGTGGAGGAGGAACAGGAAGACAGGGTCAAGCTGATGACAACCGTGAGTGACACGGGAATCGGCATCGCCTCCCACAAGCTCGATTTGATATTCGAGCCATTTCAGCAGGCCATTGGATCCATGGCAAGGGAATACGGCGGCACCGGACTGGGCCTTTCGATCTGTCGCAAGATCGTCGCTTTGATGGGGGGGGAAATTTGGGTGGAAAGCGAGCCCGGAAAGGGGAGTTCCTTCTCTTTCGTCGTACTCATGCGAAAAATGGTGGAAGGCGATATCAAGCGGTCGAGCCCGGTGGCGTTAAAAGGGAAACGGGTTCTGATCGTCGGCGCTAATTTCACCAATCTGAATATCTTGAAACAGGCCTTGACCGCCAAGGGAATGAGCGTGGTGGCCAAAAATCGCACCAGTGATGTGATTCCAACCCTGCAGAAAGACGATAAGGATTTAAAACCATACGATATCTGCATAATTGACACCCATATGTTGGGTCCGGATGGATTTGAGCTGGTCCGGGATATTCGACGGCAGCCCCTTCCCATTGCACGCATATCGTTATTGGCCATGGCCTCTCCGTTGCCGGGTTGTGCCAAAGAATGTGAAAATGCAGGATTTGACGGGTTTATCTCCAAACCCATCCGGAGACCGCGCTTGTATCAGATGATCCAGCAGCTGATCGGGGAGAGGACGATCAAAGAGGAAGCCCCGGTTGACCGGCAGATCATGACCCAATATTCCATTCGGGAGGACATGAAACGGTCTGTCCGGATTCTCGTTGCGGAAGACAATCCGGTCAACCAGCACCTGGTGAAAGTAATGCTTGAAAAAGCCGGTTATCAGGTGACCATCGCCCAAAACGGGTTGGAGGCGCTGGAACAGTTTGCCAATCACCGGAATACGTTCGACATCATTTTGATGGATATCCAGATGCCCAAAATGGATGGGATTACCGCCACCAGGGAAATTCGAAAATTGGAAAATAGTCGACAAAAAAAACCTACCGATCAACCGCCAATTCCAATCATTGCCGTAACCGCCAATGCCATGAAGGAGGATCGGAACAAGTGTCTCGAAATCGGTATGAATGACTATATCGCGAAACCGATTAAAAGAGAAATGGTGTTCGAGGTAATCGAAAGATGGGTGCTGAAACAATCATCATGATAGGATAAGGGGCGCTTCTCAACCCCCATTGCGGAATCTATGTACCGGAAACTAAAAATATCCACAAAGATTTGGCTGAGCCTGAGTATTCTGGTCATCGGATATTTCATTTCCATGTTGTTTGGTTTTATTTTAGGCCAGCAGGCCGAATTGCGTCTCAATATTGTTTCCGACTCGCTATTCTCCGCCGCCAAACAGAGCCAACTGGCCCAGATGGCGTTTAAGGAGCAGATTAAAAATTTTAACGATGGCGTACTGTTGGGCGAAATGGCCTTTATCGAATCCGCCGAGGTAAAAGCCGGTGAGGTGAGCAAGGCGCTCACGATTATTCTGGGGTTGCGGGACATCAATTTGCAGAAAAAGGAGCGGGTTCGCAATCTCGAGAAAGCCCTGAAGGAATTCAATACCGCTGCCTGGCCGGTATATTCGAAACTCAGTGCCTTTCTGGACTATGTATCCGAGATCGATGCCGAAGATATCTTTCATGAGAGAGAAAAACTGGAAAACCAAGCCTTTGCTCTGGCAAAAAAAACCGAGTATCTGGGAAAGGAATTGGATGCCCTGTCTGCGGATTTTTCCGATGAGCTGAAAAAGGAGTTGGCGGATATCGGTAGTCTTACTCTCCGACAGCGCTACTTGAATCTGATCGTTTTTTTTATGGTGGTTATCAGCGCCGTCAGCCTGATCATTCTGATCGTAACTCGCTCCATCAGTCGTCCACTAGAGAAAACCTTTATGCTGGAGAGCGCTGTGGAACAATCGGGTGACGGTATTACCGTTTCCGATATGAACGGCAAGATTCAGTTCGTCAACAGTGCCTGGGCGGCCATGCACGGATATGAACCCCGGGAATTGATCAGCGGCCATATCACCATCTGTCACAGTCAAGAACAGGTAGAGAAGGAATTGAACCCGTTCATCGAGACGGTGAAGGAAAAAGGCGCCAACAGCGGTGAAGTCGGTCATATGCGCAAGAACGGAACCGTCTTTGTTTCCATGATGACCATGACATTGTTGCGGGATGAAGACGAAAGGAAAATGCGGATCGTCAGCATCGCCCGGGACATCACCGAGCAGAAAGAGAGCGAGAGCGAGTTGCGCAAGGCCAAGGAAGTGGCCGAAGACGCCAATCGCGCCCTGCAGGAATCGTTGAAGATGCTGAAACAGACCCAATATCAACTGATTCAGTCGGAAAAGATGGCTTCCCTGGGAGGATTGGTTGCCGGAATTGCCCATGAAATCAATACCCCCGTGGGTGTGGGCGTGACAGCTTCTTCCTTCTTGGAAGAGAAAACCAAAGAATACGCAAAACGCCTGTCCGTTAACGAGATGAGTAAATCGGACGTACGGAAATATATGAATATTGCCGCGGAAGCGTCCACCATCATTCTGAACAATCTGAATCGGGCAGCCGACCTGATCCGCAGTTTCAAGCAGGTGGCCGTCGACCAGTCCGGAGAAGCCCGCCGGAAGTTCATGCTGAAAGAATATATCGATGAACTGTTCATCAGTTTGCGCCCCAAATACAAACGAACCCCGCATACGGTAACCGTGCATTGCCCGGACGACATCGAAATCGACAGCTATCCGGGAGTGTTTTCCCAGGTGATCACCAACCTGTTGGTGAATTCCCTGACCCACGGTCTTGATGGCATGACGTCCGGTGAAATCAAGATCGATATTCGTCTGGAAGGAGCCTTCCTGTATTTAATTCATCAAGACAACGGCAGGGGAATGGATGCGGACACATTGAAAAAGATATTCGATCCCTTTTTTACGACACGGCGAGGGCAGGGGGGCACCGGATTGGGATTGAATATCGTTTATAATCTGGTCACCCGAACGCTGGGTGGGCAAATCGAATGCCAGAGCAGTCCTGGGAAGGGCACCACTTTCATCGTAAGCGTACCGTTGGTTTCGTGAGTGTACAGAACCCAGTTGGTTTTTCCGTGAACATCTATAAAATTCGATATGAACCGTTCGAAGGATTCTGCCATAATCTTAAATTGTATTGAATATAGAAGGTGATACCAATGAATGCTCATATAATGGTTGAACCTCATGGCGGTTCAATGGTTCAGTTGCTGGCAGATGAAGCGCGGGTATCGGTTTTAAAAGAGGTCGCCATGAATCTGCCGGATATTTCCCTGAACGAACGGCAGTTATGCGATTTCGAACTGATTGCTTCCGGCGCCTTTTCCCCTCTGGACGGTTTTTTAACCCGGGCGGATTATGAATCGGTTTTGGATCGGATGCGGTTGCAAAGCGGATTGCTTTGGCCGTTGCCGATCTGTTTGGATATTCCCGCAGCAACGGCGCGTAATCTGGAAGCTGGGCAGTCGGTTGCTGTCCGGGATCCGGAGGGATATCTGCTGGCGGTGATGCATATCGACGACATCTGGCCGGTGGATCGACAAAAAGAGAGTCGTCTGGTTTTCGGCACCACCGAAACGGATCATCCCGGCGTCCATTATTTATTCAATACCGTAGCGGATTTTTACGTCGGCGGACGGTTGGAGGTCATCAGTCTGCCCCTCCATTTTGATTTCAAGCAGATCCGCATGTCTCCCATGGAAGTCAGAGCCATCTATCAAAAACTGGGATGGCAACGGGTGGTGGGATTTCAGACCAGCCAACCCCTTCACCGTCCCCAATTTGAAATGACCATTCAGGCCATGCGACAGGCCGGCGCCAATCTGTTGCTTCTGCCGGTCGAGAGAATGGCCAAGCCCGGAGATTTTGATCATTACATCCGCGTGCGCTGCTATCGCAAGGTGGCCCAGCACTATCCGCCGGATTCGCATATTTTGAACCTGCTTCCGCTGGCCATGCGTATGGCCGGTCCCAGGGATGCGCTGCTGCATGTGATTGTCGGAAAAAATTTTGGTTGCACCCATTTTATAATCGGCCACGGTCACGCCAACCCGAAGCCGGGAATTACGGGAAAGGGCTACTACGACAATGATGCGGCCGGCGAGACGGCAATTGAATTCTCCGAGGAGTTGGGGGTCGCCATTTTGCCTTTCAAGGAGATGGTTTACCTGCCCTTTGAGGATGAATATCGTTTTGTCGATCAAGTGCCCGAAGGAACCAAGACGATTTCCATGTCCGGATCGGACATCCGGGAGCGAATCCGATCGGGGCGGAATATTCCGGATTGGGCGACATTCAACGATGTGATCGAAGAGCTGCGCAAGGCGTACCCCCTTCCTAAAAAGCAGGGCTTTACCGTTTTCTTGACGGGTCTTTCCGGCGCGGGGAAATCAACCATCGCCAAAGTATTATACTCTCGTTTCCTGGAGATCGGGGAGCGGCCGGTTACCCTGCTGGATGGGGACATCGTCCGTCACAACCTTTCCAGTGAACTGTCTTTTTCAAAGGAGCATCGGGATATCAATGTCCGCCGGATCGGGTTCGTGGCCAGCGAGATTACCAAAAATCGGGGGATTGCCATCTGTGCACCGATAGCCCCCTATTCGGCAACACGAACGGAAATACGAAAAAACATAGAGAGTTATGGCGGCTTTATCGAAGTCCATGTGGCGACACCCATTGAAGAGTGTGAAAAGCGGGATCGCAAGGGTATGTACGCCAAGGCGCGGGCCGGCCTGATCAAGGGTTTCACCGGTGTGGATGATCCCTACGAAAGCCCGATAAGTCCGGAAGTGCGTATCAACACAACGGATTTGACACCGGATGAGGCGGCCCAGGAAATATTGTTATATCTTGGACAAAAAGGGTTCCTGTGAACGCGGAGGTTTTATGAAGATTCTGGTAACCGGGGGAGCTGGCTATATCGGCAGCCACACCTGCGTGGAATTGCTGGCTGCTGGTCATGAAGTCGTTGTGGTGGACAATCTATGCAACAGCAACCGCGAATCCATGCGAAGGGTTGAGTCGATCACCCGATGCAACCTGGTCTTTCATGAAACGGACCTGCTTGACAAGGAGTCGCTGGAAGACATTTTTCACCAAACCGATGTCCAGGCAGTCATTCATTTTGCCGGATTGAAGGCCGTGGGAGAATCGGTACGGCTTCCATTGACCTATTATCACAACAATATCACCGGCACCATGAATCTGCTGGAGGTGATGACTTCCTGCGGTGTGCGGAATCTGGTTTTCAGCTCCTCGGCCACGGTTTATGGGGATCCCCATACGGTTCCCATCCGGGAGTATTTCCCGGTTTCCCCCACCAACCCTTACGGTCGCACCAAATGGATGATCGAGGAAATATTGCGGGATGTATACGCGGCGGACAGGAGCTGGAATATCGCTTTGCTGCGGTATTTCAATCCGGTCGGCGCCCATCCCAGCGGTCAAATCGGAGAGGACCCCAATGACATTCCCAACAATCTCATGCCTTTTGTGAGCCAGGTGGCGGTGGGGAAATTACCGGAACTGTCTGTTTTCGGAAGTGACTACCCGACACCGGACGGCACCGGCGTCCGCGATTATATCCATGTAGTGGATCTGGCCAAGGGTCATATTCGGGCCCTGAAGAAACTGGAAACGTCGCCGGGTTTGTTGACGGTCAACCTCGGAACCGGTCGGGGATACAGTGTGCTGGAGATGGTGGAGGCGTTTGAAAAGGCTTCCGGCAAGCGAGTACCCTATACAATTGTGGACCGCCGTCCGGGAGACATCGCCGCATGCTATGCGGATCCTTCCCTGGCCCGTAAGGAGCTCGGTTGGTCGGCGGAGCTGGGTATCGATGAGATGTGTCGCGATGCTTGGCGATGGCAATCACAAAATCCGAATGGATACCGTTCGGATGGCTAAAAACACCAGCCCATCGATCTGTTTGATAAAAAGAGGGTAAAAGAGTAACGGTACTTATACCCGCGCAGTTAAAAATCGTTGCGGGTATATATACGCACGTTTCCTGAAATTTGGGCGCGCATTCCCATTATACCAAAAACACCGAGACTGGAATCCCCCAGTTTGATATTGGTTTTAAAGTCATCGATTGCAACCGTTAAGTCCTGCATATTAACGCTGAGTGCGGTAACATTGGTTCCTGCCGCAGTTTTTTCGGTCACGAAGTCGATGTTCATGCCGTTCGGAGACGAGATCCAACCGTTCATGGTCGTATCCGCAAAGGTGAGAGCGGCGGGTAAGCCGTTCGGACCTATGGAATCCGGATTCGCCCAAGTAAAGGACTCGCTTTCGATATGCAGGCCGATCATTTCACCGGCTTGAATCGAGAAGCCGGCCTGGCCGGTGACCTCGTTTAAATCCGCGTCGGACATTTCCATCAGTTTCGCATGACCGGTCTGGGGGGTCAGTAACAGTCCGATTGCCCAAATAATTGCTACCATTAGGAAACTACGTTTTTTCATATTGATTCTCCCTTCTGTGAAACTCACAGGCGGCTCGGCTATCCTGACTGCGTCAGGACCCGTGGCTTTCCGTCCCATGGTTACCCATGGTTTGGCATTGAGAAGGAGGCAACCCGGCTATCCTGATCACGTCAGGACCCGTGGCTTTCCGTCCCACAGTTACCCGTGGTTTGGCTTGTTGTAAAAATCTGTTATAGACAAATCCGGCAACCCGGCTATCCTGATCGCGTCAGGACCCGTGGCTTTCCGTCCCATGGTCGCCCATGGTTTGGCCAAAAAAATCGGTACAGTGCTATCAACAGGCAACCCGGCTATCCTGATCGCGTCAGGACCCGTGGCTTTCCGTCCCATGGTTACCCATGGTTTGGCGTGCTTGTTACTCTTTTACCCATGTCCATTCTTTGTGGCTTGACAAAGAACAGGCATGGTTTCCCGGCAGCTTGTCAAAGAACAAGTCGATTCTTTGGAGGGACTCCAAAGAATAATCTTTTACGCATCCAATATAGGATTTCCCCTACCGTATGTCAAACAATTCTTTTCCTCGGATTTTCTCGACATCCTTGCCCCTTGCCATTAGAAAACGAATGCTGCCCTGATTATTGACGAACTTGCAGCAGCTTCAGAAAGGCAGGCAGGTTTTGAATTGAATCCAAATCCGGATCTTTTTTCATGAGGTCCCAATTATCATACCCTGCGTCAACCGCTAATTTCAACCAGGCAAGCGCGGTGTCGGTTTTTCCTGTTTTTGCATACAGGCAGGCGATGTTATAATATGCTTCCTTTCTATCCGGTTGAATTGAAAGGATGTGTTTAAACACTGAGATGGCCTCCTCCGGCTTGTTTTTTTTTACCAGTGTAACCCCCAACGCCGTCAATGCGGGTAAGTAATCCGGCTTTATTGTCAGGGTTTTTCGATACGCCTCCATTGCCGGATCGTAAAGACCGTTTTGTTGATACAGCGTCCCCAATTGCAAATACAGTCGTTCATTATCCGGAGTTTTTACCAAATCTTTTTTTATCGCGCTTATGGCAGCATCGAGTTCCTGTCGCAATTTCAAGGCAGACGCAAGGTTATGACGGGCATTGCCATTCATTGGATCCAATCGGGTCGCATGTTGAAAATGATCGATCGCCTCGGCAATACGATGGGTTCGAAGCAGCGAGCCGCCTAAATTATTATGTATGATAGAGCTTTCCGGTTGACGCCTCAATGCCGTTTCATAATGGCGAACTGCGCGATCGAATTCGTTTTCCTTCATCCATATATTTCCCATCACGACATGCGCTTCCGGATTGTCCGGTTCATTTCCAAGGGCGATTCGGCAATGCAGCAATGCTTCCTGGGATCTGCCGGTTTCATTCAATGCGTTTGCCAAATTGATGTGCGTTGTCGTATCATGAGATTGAATGCGAAGGGCCTCCCTGAATTGCACGATCGCTTGATCAATTTCTCCTTTTTCTTCCAAAGCCGTTCCTAAATTATTATGGGCCAGACTATTATGCTTCGTGACCGCAATTGCGTGCTTGAAAAGTACGACACTGTCAACCCAATAGTTCGTTTGGATCCACGAGAGGATTGAGAGGATGAATAAGGCGGGTATCGCGATCAGTCCATATTTTCTACCGAAATCCATTTTGTCGGTCAACGCTGGTATTGCCCAGGCCAATATCAAAAATAATCCGATATGAGGTACATAGGTATAGCGGTCCGCCATGGAGTGCGGACCGATGACGATAAGCCCAATAACCGGCACAAGCGTTCCAACATACCATAACCACCCCACAATCAACCAGGGCATGCTGCGGTAGTTTTTTATCGACCATGCGGAAACGGCGACAAAAAGCAGTACACTGATGAGGGTGTCCCAAAGCGGCAAGGCGCCTGGGTGCGGATAAATCACCGAAAGATCAAACGGCCAAAACGTTTTGTAAATATATACCAGATAGTTGATAAAGGCGTTCTGCAGCCGGACAAAAACCGAATAGTGGTCAAGCGGTTGTATTGCTCCGCCTATTTTCTGGGTCAGGAAAGTTGCAATACTGACCATGACTACGAGAATAAAAAACGGTATTTTCTCGATCAGCAGCCATCTGTTTCGGTTAATAAATCCTAATCCATTGTGGAATATGGAACCAATACGGCGCGTCTGTTCTTGAGTCGTTTCAGAAAAAGCGGTGTTTTGAAATTCAAACGTTACTCGGTTGAGCGGCCAGTAGTCAATCAGGAGCAATACGAACGGCAGGGTTATCAGCATTGGTTTGGCCATGAGACCCAAAATAAACGATAACAAAACAAGAATGTAATATGTGGTATTTCGTGAGCGCGCGTATTGATTATAACTGAGCATCGTCAGCAACCAAAAAAAAGTGCTCAGTACGTCTTTGCGTTCCGTAACCCATGCAACGGATTCTACATGAAGCGGATGCAAGGCGAAAAGTGCCGCGATGAAAGCGCTTTTCCACATGGCGCGTGTTAATTGTAGAAAGACAAAAAATAACAATATGCTATTGGCAGTATGTAGCATCAGATTGGTTAGATGATATCCACCGGCGTTCATCCCATGAAACGTAAAATCACTGATGATCGAAATCCATGTTACCGGCGCCCAATAATTTGAAATAAAGGTCGAGTCCGTGAACGCCCAACGAATCGTTTCCAGTGTCAGGCCTTTTTTGACGTGCGGGTTGTCCCGGACATAAATCGGATCATCGAAATTGATAAAATGAAAATGCATCGTCTGGGAGTATACCAGGAAAATCGATATGCCGATCAATGCACAGACGGTAAAGGCGATAACAATTCGGGAAATTGCCGTCGATCGCTTCTCCGTAACACGCACTTGTGAAAAATCCTTTTTCAGGGCGGGATTCCATGCGGATTCCCGATGATAATCAGTATGAACGCTTCCCCATCTATTTTTTAAACGGATTGAGAGAAGCTTTCAACTTTTCCATCGTGAATTTGAGGTTCTGTTTCAGTTTTTTAAATTTTTGTTTCTCCCGGACTGCGGTTTCCTCGGGTACGGTTACCGGCTTGGTGATACCAAAACTGAAAAGATGGGCGAAAAAACGGAACTTGACATTGGAACCGGCGTATTGACTGCTGGAGGATTTGGTGAACTTGAGGGAATTGAGGTTGACGCTGGTATCGTTGGGAATCCAGTAATCGCCGGTATCCGCATACGAATACCCGACATCCAGGGTGGCACCGTTTTTCATTTTGACGCCGAAACCGATACCGTATTTTTTAATGTCCGGCAGGCTGGAGAGACTGAAATCCTGGATGTGTACGGAAGATTGGCGGTCTTCATAACCCAGCCGCAGGCAGAATGTAGGGGATAAATCATATTCCAGTCCGTAACTCCAGTGGAAGTCGTCGAAAAGACCGGTTTCCGATACGACGGCTCGGTTGCCTTCAGTGTGCCCGGAGAGTTTGGCGATCCGTAAGGCTTGGATATCCTGGTCAAAATGGAGCTTTATTTCCGGGAAGACCGACCAGTCGGCCCAATGAAAATCACATAGCAAGCGGAGTTTTTTGGTCGGTGACAGCATGATGCCGGTTTGTATGCGTTGGGGGAAACTGTATTCGGATACCACCGTTCCTTTCTGGTAGGGAACGGCCTGGGTCGGCAGATCCAGAATGGCGGACTGGGTTTGCAGCAGGGGAGATGATCCGTACCAATCGACCATGCGTTTAAAGGGCTCGGTATAGGAGAAAATGTACTGACCGGTCATCTCATTGCGGATTTCGCTTTGATACACCGCTCCGAACGAAAAATACTGATTCGGTTCCCATAGCATTCCGATGTTATAGCTGGGGCTGAACCAGTCGTTCATGCGGACCTGCATTTCCATGACCGGCTCCCAGGGGCTGATCCCACCGCCGAACCATGGAGGAGGGAGGGTCTCCTGGGAAATAATCGGTATATTCAAGTTTTTGGTTGCTTCGCCGAGAATTTTGGTAAGTGCGGTCATATGGCTGGGGCTGCGGCGGAAACCCTTGACGCCGAAGTTGGTCATGCCGGCGGCGACGGTCAACCCGACTGAAAAATGGTCGCTGACCCGATATCCCGCGCCTGGGGACAGGTAATTGATGCGCTGGGAATACAATTCCCTTGCAAAAAACATGTTCGGGTCGTTGGTTTGTTTGTGGGAAAAGCCGCCTGAAAAGGGTGAAATCACCCCCCTGGCAAAGGACCATCGGGAACCGGGTTTGGTATATGCCTGGGTGGAAGTCGGCAGGGCCAGAAAGGGGGAAAAATGGATCGCGCCCTTGATGGGAATGAATAAGTCGACACTGGTGCTGGTTCCTTCCACACCCCAGAGGGGGTCCGGTCGCATGCCCTTTTCCGCCGGTCCGAACGTATTCATAAAACCGCCGAAATTCTGATCCGGATAGGTCGTTACTTTTCGAACGGTCTGGGCGACGGTCAATCCACTGCCTTTGAGCTTGCCTTCGGGAAGTTTGGTCAATCCGGCCGGATTGAAATGCAGGGCCGCCACGCCGGGCGGACGGGCGGTGACCGTATTGCCCAGTGAGACCGAAATCGGGTCTATGATCATTTGTTCGTTGAATGCGGCATGGGCGAGGATCGGGGCAAGCAGCAGGCAAAGAGTTGCGGCTCCGATCCGAAATGACGTTTTATGCGGGGACTGTTGTTGGATGTCCGATCCTCTGGTGATCATGATTTACGCTCGTCGCTAGAAATTGAAGGGAACGGATAGGGACAGCGAAAAATCCGATGCGTCATTGCTCAACCCTTTTGAAAGCGATATATTGAAAGAACGCGTGGGCGAAAGCCGCCAGCCTGTTCCGATGGTAAAGGAAGCATTGGCGGAATCCGGTGTCGGCACTTTCCCACTGTATAAATAGACATATTCTCCTCCGAACTGATACGAATAGCTCAAATTGAGGTTCATGTTCAACTGGTAGGAGAGTGCATAGCCGAGTCCGATACGGAAACCGATGGATTGGCCGGGACGGACTTCCTGGAGGAAGTCGCTGTAACGGGCATTTTTGATATTCGTTATCGGCAAGGTATGGGAAAAGTTGATTCCACCGTAGGCTACGACCGGATCCATGGGCTGGTTCAGGGAAAGTCCACCGGACAGAACCTTGACACCACCACCGGTGGAAAGCTCTTCATCGGGGTTGATTTCATAGGGGCTGCGACCACTGGGCATGGTGAAACTGAAGCTGAGAATTCCCGGAGGCAGGGTCCCGCCGGCTTTGAGGGGCTGCCATTGCAGGCTGAGAGAAATGTCGCCCAGATCCGTAACCTTCTTCGGGGTTTCCGTACCCATGCTGTCGTAGTTGTAGACAAAGGGGATACTGGCGCTTACACTGACGTTGTCGCGTGCGGCGTAAAAAAGACCGAGTGAGTTGGTTAGATTGTGTTGACTGCGATGTTCGATCTTGGTCAGACTGGCGGCGTTCTTGATGGAGTCGAATGAGTTGTAGGTATACGAAAGACCGTAATCAAAACCGATGCTGCCTTTTTTGGCCATGGTATAATCACGCCCGGTGGCGGAAAGAATCTCCTCCTCCTCTTCCTGTTTTTCCTCTTGGGTGATTTCCAGAATTTTACGAACGTCCGCCTCCTCCCGCAGCTCGTTTACTTTTTCCTGCAGGGATTCGATCTGGTCTTTCAACTGGCGGGCGGTGGCATTGTCGACAGTGCCTTCCTCTCCCTGTTGGGAAATACCAAAAGGGTCATCCGTTTGGGAGGTGTCTTCCTTGGTAGCTTTCTGAGAAAATACAAACGGCTCGGCGTCATCAGCGGCGGAAAAAGAAACTCCGGCCGACTGCGCGCGTATCTTGGAAAGTTCTCCCTTGGGGATGGTCTGTCCGGTTTGTCCGTCCACAGTGGCCAGCTCGTTGGAAGGAACGACGGTGCCTGTTCGGCCGTCAACGGTGGCCAGTTCCCCGGGCGAAACCACCGTGCCGGTTCGACCGTCCACCGTCGCCATTTCATTCGATGGCATGACTGTACCGGTTCGACCGTCCACAACGGCCATTTCGTCGGTGGAAATGACGGTACCGCTCTGAGCGGCGATTTGTGATAATTCTTCGGTCTGCAGGATGGCGCCGGTCTGCCCGTCGATCCTTGCCAGTTCTTCGGAATCGATCAGTGAACCCGCGCCGCCGTTGATTTCCGAAAGCTCTTCCGTTGATATGACGCCCCTTTTCGTGGTTTGTGACAGATAAACAGGTGTGTCCACCGGCGTAATCGAGTTTATGGCCGTAATAGTCGATGGAAGGCGCTCCAACTTGTTAAATTGGTTTGCGGCGGATGCGGCCTGTCGCAAGGTGCGGTAGTCTCCGATTCTGACCGCGTACAATTTCTGTCCTTTGTTGTTCAGTGTTTGAAAAACATAGGGTTCGTACCCTTTCATGCGCAGCGTCCTAACCATACTCTGGGCGTTTTCTTTTATCAGGTAAACCCCGGTTTGAATCGCATATCCGGTGGGTGCGGTCCTTTCCGTGTTCGGGGATAAGGCGGTACGGGGTTTTCCGGTAACCGCGAATTCCCCGGATAGCTGTTCCGACTGGCCGTCGGGAACAAAGAAGGATAGCGTCATAAGAACGACCGTCAATATGGCGACAAGATTCATTCCAGATCGGTTTGTCATGTTTCCCCTGTTCTTATCCATCATACGGGCCGCCTCCTGAATTGATCCCAGCATGGCCGATTGGTTTCTGATGCATCAATGTTGTTTATAGTATTGTAGTGTCCCCGGTATATCATCGATCCGCCTTTCAGGTACATTTTGTAAGGGTGGTTGCTTGAAAAGGTAATAATATGTCGTATCTTCATCGATGAACCGCAGGTCTGATTCCTTGAGGCGCAGAGCGTCTATCTCTTTGCCGCCTTCCGGATACACGACGAAAAGAACGTTTTCATACCACAGATCCTTAAATTCCGACAGGGTATAGCTGGAGTGGCCCTTCCATGGGTCGGCCAAAAAGACATGCCCTTTATAAATACCTTTAAATACAGTAAAATGACGATAGCCAAATACTTTGATCGGCAAAATGCACGGTTTGTCAAGTTCTTCCAAATCCGAGATTTCCGCTTTATAGCCAACCCCTTTGTACCCGAGCACGGTGACGAATTTTTTCATATCCAGCAACGAGAAGGCCCGCCTTTCAGCGATCTGCTCACTGTCGCCGTAGCGCAGAAGACCATGAATGACCTGGCGTTCCGACAATTTTTCACCAAGATAGAAATTCAACAAGGTGGATAGAGCCGCCGATCCGCAACTGTAATCAAACTCCTGTCGAATGATCCGGTCATCCAGGATATCGGCCAGAGGCTTGACGACCGGCCTGATGACTGTCAGGTTCCCAATTTCTGCATTTATCCGCAACTCACCGGGTGGCGCCTCCTTGGCCATATCTTCCCCGCCGATTAGTCCGATGATGAGAAGGAAGATGAGAAAAATTTCCATATTTTGCGCAACTCCGGAAACTGACAAACAAACTTGATTAACGGCAATGAACACTGTTTAAGTGTCTATATCAATTAGCCAATAAATTGTAAAGAAAAAAAGTTACAGGTTCAAGATCGTCATATGCGCTCGAAGGACAATGGGCGCGAAACCAACATCCTCCACCATCGGGTGGCCACCGCGCTTCCGCAATTTTTGTTTTCAGTCCATCATGCTACCGATAAAGCATCCTCCACCGCTGTCTGTCTCGCTACTACTTTCTGGAGCAGGCGTCGGCTCGAGTGCAAATTTTCCGGGGCCGGAGGGATCGATAATGACGCCGTTGATAACGCCGTCCGCGTCGCCGAAAGCACCGTCTTTCAATGTCAGGGTCACCGACAGCATGTCGGGTGCGAACACCGCATGGTTCGAATAATCCCGCCACCCATTTATCGCATCATATTTAAACCACTCCGGGTCTGTCGCCGCCTGGGAAAAGTAAATGATCACTTCCGCTGTATCACCCGGATTGGCAACCGTGATTCGGAAGTCAAGCAGACCGAACGGCAGACTGGCCGGTCTTCCCTCTGCTGGAAGTGTTGAGGGATCGACGGACTGCACCATATCGACGGATACAACATTCGTGGATGCTTTCACGCCGATTTGAACGCCGCCAACCACCGCATTAATGCTTTTGATATTGGTCTGTAAATTATCCGGACCGTCAAGGCCATCCAGGTCCACAGTGTCAGCGACTGCCTGGGCATCCGGGATGCCGTTTAGATCAAGGTCATTGGGATCGATTCCGGTTGTGAAACCGGCGGTTCCCGACCAACCCGAACTCGTGTAGTAATTATCGTAGAATTGCGTTCGCCAGTAATACGCCGTACTTGCCGACAGGGTCCCAAAGGGGATGATCAGCGTCGTTAACTGGTTTTCGCTGATCCGTTCCAAGGATAGGCTTGAAAAGGCCGAATCCGTACTGATCTGCCAGATGGTCTTAAAGTGTGTGTCCCCCGTATCCGGATCCGCAAATGGATCCGTCTGGAGGGTTGGTGTCAAGGCGACATCCAAGGCCCCGTCCGCAGGAGTCGACAGCACGGGAGTATTCGGCGGATTGGGGGATGATGGGAAACCGAAGCCCCCGGTATGGACGATAATCCCGTTGGCTACGCCATCCTGATCGCCGAAGCCGCCTTCCTGGATGGTGAGCGTCACGGTTTTGCGGTCGGTGCTAAAGGCGGCAATGGACGTCAGGTCGAGCCAGCCGTTGACGGTATCATAAGCGTACCATGCGGCAAGCGGCGCCGGATCGGAATAATGGATGATAATTTGGGCATTTTGACCAGCGGTAACGACAGCCAGTTTCATGCTGATCAGTCCAAAGGGCATTTGTTCCGGCATGCCGGTTGTATCGGCAATGGTTGCGGAATCAATGGAATTGATTTTGATGACATTCGTCACGTCGACGGTTCTTTGAACACCGATCATTTCGTTTCCAAAGACGCCCACAATGCTTTGCAGACATTTGATGTCGGCCTGGCCCAGATCGGCGGTACCGTTGTTATCCAGGTCGACATCCATATCGATCACCGGATCAAGCTCCTGCAGATCGGGGATGCCATTTGCATTCAGGTCATCGTTGGTCGTCAGGGTTGTGAAGGAAAAAGACGAAGACCACAACGATGTGGCATAGTAATTGTCCGTGTAGCGCACGCGCCAGTAATAGGTCGTGTTCGGATCCAGTATGGTTGCGGGTACGGTCAGTTGGGTCAAATGGTCGCTGGTGTTGATATCCAGTACCGGGGTGTTGAAATCGGAGGCGGTGCTGACCTGCCATTGGGTTTTGTAATGGTCGTTGCTTTCCGGATCATTATAGGTACCGGAGGTAAGCGTTGGGGTCAGACTTTCGCCGATTGATGCATCGCCCGGAGACAGCAACCCAGGCTGGTCCGGCGGGCTGGAAGCCGGAAAACCGAAGCCGCCCAAGTGAACGATCACGCCGTTGGCAATATGATCCGCGTCCCCTTCGCCGCCGTCCTGGATGGTCAAGGTGACGACGTCACGGTTCAGGTTGAAGGTGGCCTGTGAGGCACTGTCCAGCCAACCGGTATCCGCGCCGTAACAATACCAGGCAGCCAGCGGCGCCGGGTCGGACAGATACACGACAATCGTTCCCGTATCTCCGGGATTGGCGACAGTGCCTCTGAATCCGATGAGACCCAGGGGCATGACCTCCGGTCGGTTGGTCGTGTCCGTAATAGAAGCCGGATCCACGGATTTGGCAAGGTCGATTCCCGTTACGCCGCTGCCGGTTTTTACGCCGATACGACCGCCGCCCACCAAGGTGTTGACGGATTTGATATCGGTCTGGTTGATATCCGGTGTATCGTCAGCGTCCATGTCGACATGGGCCGAAACCTCCTGGACATCGGGGATGCCGTTGCCGTTGTCGTCACCGGACAGAGCGGCGGTGGTGAAGGTAAAAACGGCAGACCATGGAGACACGCCGTTGGGGGTTTGGTCGTCGTAATGGCGTGCGCGCCAGTAATATGCTGTTCCACCGTTTAGAATCAGATCCGGCACGGATATGCTGGTCAGGCCGCTGGTGGTTTGGTGATCATACACCAACCCGGAAAAATCGTTGGTGGTGCTGACTTGCCAGTCGGTCATGGCATGGCCGTCGCTGTCCAAATCCGAGAAAGCGGCGGTCTGAAGCAATGGACTCGTGATTTCATCTATGGCCGCATCCGGGGGGGTGACCAGTGTCGGCTGGTCCGGAGCCGTGTTGGCGGTGGTTGTAAAGGAAGAAACCGTGGACCAGTCCGATATGCTGCCTTGGTCGTCATAGTAACGCGCTCGCCAATAAAAGAGGGTGGTGCGATCTAGAATGGATGATACCGGAATGGTATGGGTCGTCAAGTCCGTACTGCTGGTAATGTCGTAAGTGATCGTTGCGAAATCGGACACAGTGCTGACCTGCCACTGGGTCTGGGTGTGAGGGTTCCCCTCCGGATCGGAGTATAATGATGAGTCGGTGGTCAATTCCGGCGTGCGGCTGACATCCGTGGCCGCATCCGCGGGTGAGAGCAGGGTCGGGGAAACCGGCGGTAGATTCAGGCTGGAGAAGGAGAATGCCGCGGACCAAGCGGAACTGGCGTAATGAATATCATAAAAGCGTACCCGCCAATAATAGGTCGTGCTGGAGGACAGCACGCCGTCCGGTACGGTAAGGGTTGTCAGGTCAGTGATACTGGTCGTGGTGTAATCCGTTGTCGTGAAAGCCACATCCGTTGAGATTTGCCACTCGGTGCTGAAATGCGCATCCAGATCGGGATCTACAAACAGGTCGGTTCCCAGGGTGATGGGCAGGGCCATATCCGGAGTGCCGTCTATGGGACTTAGCAGAACCGGTTGATCCGGCGGATTGGAGGCCGGAAAACCGAAACCACCCATGTGAACGATCAGGCCGTTGGCACTTCCATCCGCATCGCCGGTCCCACCGTCCTGGATGGTCAGCGTAACAACAGTGTTGCCTGGATTGAAGAAAATCAGGGAGGAGGCATCCTGCCAGCCGGAAACCGTATCATACGTGCTCCAAGTCGTTGAAGGCACCGGGGTGGAAAGATACAGCAGAATCTCTCCCGTGTCACCCGGATTGGCGGTGGTGACTGTAAATCCCATCAGGCCGAGGGGAATTTCCGCCGGTCTTCCGGTGATGTCGGTGATGGTGGACGGATCTACGGATTTGGCTGCCGTGACGGCCGTTATGCCAGTGGATACTTTCACGCCGATGCCGGTGTTGCCGACCAAGGTATTGAAGGATTTAATATCCGCCTGGTCGTTATCGGGAGTGCCGTCACCGTCCAGGTCGACCAGACCCGTAACTTCCTGGGTGTCCGGGATGCCATTGCCATTGGAGTCGCCGGATTCGGCTTGCGTGGTAAAGGAAAAAGCTGTTGACCATGCGGATGCACCGGCCGGGATTTGATTATCGAAATATCGGCCTCGCCAATAATAAAGGGTGCTTCCATTCAGCACCATATCCGGCAATATCAGGTCGATCAGATGGGTGCTGCTGGTGACATCAAAAGTCAGGGTTGAAAAGTCGGAAGTCGTGCTGACCTGCCACTGGGTTTGAGAGTGAATGTCGCCATCCAAGTCCGCATAGTCTGCTGAAAGCTGGAGTGCCGCCATCAAGTCAACATTCAGCGCCGCATCCGCGGGTAAAAGCGGGTTTGGCGATTCCGGCAATGTATTGGCGGTGGTGGTAAAGGAAAAAACAGTGGACCAGTCCGATACACTACCTTGGTCATCATAGAGGCGTACCCGCCAATAGTACAGCGTGGCCCGATCCAGAAGGGCGGCCAGCGGTAGGGTGTGGGATGTCAAATCCGTGCTGCTGGTGAGGTCATACGTCGGTGTCGCAAAATCGATTGTGGTGCTGATCTGCCACTGGGTCTGGGCGTGAAGATTGCCTTCCGGATCGGAATAGGTCCCGTCGATGACCAATGTCGGCAATCGTGGGACATCCGTGGCCAAGTCCGACGGTGAAAGCGGGCCAGGGGCATCCGGAGCCAGATTCAAGGTCGTAAAGGAAGACACGGCGGACCAGTTGGAGACGGCATAATAGTGATCGGTGAAACGGACCCGCCAGTAATAGGTGGTGGATGAAGACAGGACACCATCCGCCAAAGTGATACTGGTGAGGTCCGTGGTGGTGCGCGATCGGAATACCAGGGTGCCGAAACCCGGATCGGTGCTGATCTCCCATTCGGTTCGATAGTGGTTGTCGCCATCGAGGTCATTGAAGGGTCCGGTCTGCAGCGTCGGCGCCAAGGCAACATCGATTTCACCATTCGTCGGCGAGATCAGGAGCGGCGTGTCGGGTGCATTGGGAGAAGCGGCGAACGCGAATCCGGAAGGATCGATGATCACCCCATTGGCGGTGCCGTCCGCATCGCCAAACCCGCCGTCCTGCAGTTCAAGGGTTAATTCCGAGGGGTTGGTGAAGACCGCGTGGGACGTGTAATCCTGCCAGCCGTTAATGGTATTATATTTGTGCCATTCGCCGTTTGGCGAAGGATCGGATAGATATACGGTGATCTGGGCCGTGGCGCCGGGAGTGGTGACGATCAACCGGCAGGTGAGCAGGCCCAAGGGGATCATCTCCGGCCGATTCGCCATGTCGGAAATGGTGGCCGGATCAATGGATTGAAAGGTGCTGATGGCGGAGACGTTGGTCAGGCGTTTGATGGCGATGCGGCCTTCACCCACCAGTGTGTTCACCGCCCGCAGATCGGTCTGGTCAATGTCCGGAGTACCGTTGGCATCCATGTCCACGGTGGCGTCGACATCCTGGGCGTCCGGTACGCCATTGCCGCCGTTGGGCAGCAAATCGTTGCCGATGGCAGCAGTGGTGAACGAGATGGCGGTCCAGTTGGAGCGGGCGCCGCGGCTGTCATAAAAACAGGCCCGTAAATAATAAAGAGTGTTTTCCTGCAACAGGGAAACTGGAACCGGAAGGGTTGTCAGCAGCGTGCTGCTGGTGATGTCCATCACCATATCGGTTGCGGCAGGCGGCGTATTAAACGGTACCGAGCTGATTTGCCAGCGGGTCCGGCCATGGGTATCGTCCGGTGTCGTGGGATCGTCCATATCCGGATCGTAGAATGCATCGGTCTGAATGTCGAAGGTCAGGGGAATGCCGGTGGCGCCGTCTGTGGGGTAAAGAAAGATCGGCGGGTTCGGTGGTGTATTGGGTGTTTTAGCGCCGACAATCTGACCGCTGTTGTTGATGCTGTAAGCAAAACAGCGATCTTCTCCACCAAGATACGGGGCGCTGAAATCAACCAGTCCGCCGGCGCTGCTCCACACGATACCATGGTTCGAGGGGACCGAATACCCGACAATTTGACTGGAATCGTTGATGGCGAAGGCCAGGCTGCGGTTATCGCCCGGCAGGACGCCGATATCGGTAAGTGATCCATTATAAAAGAAACCATGGGAATCGGGTGATGATGCCAGATAGTGTCCACCGATTTGCCCGCCGGTGTTAATACCGGCGTTTTTCAAACGCTCGCCAATCACGACGCCGCGATCCACCAGCGGATTGGCGGCATTGGTGCTGTCCCAGGTGAACAGATAAAAGGTGGTGGAAGAACCGGTTTTGTTCGAATATCCCACCACCAAGCCGGAATTGTTGATGCCGTACGCATAGCTTTCCGTACCACCAGTGAGGGTTCCGATATCGCGGATACCGCCGGAGGAATCCCAGATAAACGCGTGGGTGAATCCGCCGGCTGTTTTAGAATAGCCTACGACTTGGCCGACACTGTTGATGTCATAGGCTTGGCTGGTAGTGCCGCCAAGGGTGCCGATGATATTCCGCATGCCATTGGTGCTGTCCCAGATAAAGGCCCGATCCTGGCCGGCTGCGTTTCTGTAATGTCCCACGACTTGACCGGAATCGTTCAACGCGCGGCCCACACTCAGTGTGCCGGCCAATGTATGCAGGTCCGTCATGGTTCCGCCGCTGATATCGTCAGTCCATAAAAATGCATGTGTGTTGGAACCGCCGATCGATAGATTGGAAAAACCCGTGGCCTGGCCGTTATTGTTGACATCGAGGGCAAAACTTTCGTCTCCACCCAGGGTTCCCAGTTCGATCATGCCTTCCGTTGCATCGTATAAAAACGCATGTTCGCCGCAGTCGCCAAAATGGGGCATGCAAAAAACCGTCAACAAACAGGCGATCGAGGGGATGATTTTTTTTATCAATATCGATATGTTCATAATGCGATCCTTGGGACGCTGGATGCGTCGAAAGACGTCCGGTTGGGTGCAATGGTTATGATGGCCATCCTTGGATGGGATTTTAATTGTAAACATTGTTTATATAGAAGAAATGCGTTTGCCAGTCAAGAGAAAAAGAGGGGGGTAATTATGAATTAAGAATTAAGAATTACGAATCGTAGACTATTGCCAAATTACAGATGGGAAATAGGGTGGTTGGAAAATAAGTCGATATATCGTTTGGGGGCACGACAGTCCATCACCATGATGGGGAATGCAAAAAACGGATCTTGAAAACATTCGAAATCGCTGCATCAGTATCCGGACAAGTCCACATGTTCAATGCCGTCTTTGTAACTGAAATTAATGGCGCGTTCATCGTATCCGGAAATGACTTCCCAGCCGATATGGTCGGTTTCGCCGTTGGGACCGTTTCCGAAATTCAGGATAATCCAGAACCCGGTGTCATGATCGCCGGCATTGAGGACATAATTGTTCCAATTGCTGTTGAAACCGTCGCGCTTGAGAAGCAGGGGGTTGCTATTCGCCGGGTTGGTGCTGCCGAGGGCACGGGCTTGGCTATCCGTAGTGGTCATTGTATTGACCATACCGGTGGTTCGCAGCATGTCGGCGCTTAATTGCCCCTGCATGTCGTTGGTTCCGACTACGAGCCGCTTTAATTTTTTATTGGCGGCATTGATATCATCAAATTCAACTTGCATGACCAATCCGTTGATGATCAACGGTTCGTCCTTGCTTTTACCCAGCTTGACGTTCTCCCAGTTGATATCCCAATCGTAGGTATTCATATTCTGGCCGTCGCCCTGGGGACCCTCAAAGAGATTGGGTCCGGAGGCACCGAATTCACGGACATAGGCGTAATTGTTGTTATAGGACTTTGTGCCCAGCGCGCTCCATTTGGCGGTACTCAGATCACCGGTGGTCCCAACCCCCGCATCCGATTTTTGATAGTATCCGAGTTTCAGTGAGTCCACTTCCATATAGGTTTCGATATGCATATCAAAGAAGATGCGGGCGGTATTGCCTTCAATGGTGAACTCGGAAAACCCTTGTCTGCCGGTAATGTTGTCCATCTCCATATCGTTTAACGGGGACAACTCCGCCACTGCTGGCGAAATAATGAAAAACGGAGCCAAGACCGCGACGACCAAGACGCCAATCATGGTGAACGTTGGCAGTCGGAATGTTTTATTTAGATGCATCGGCATAGGGTGGCCTGATTTATATTTCAAGTTTTCACTCATAGAGCTTCGATGTTGTCGGCGAATTTCCGATCCCGTATCCGGGCGCCTCGATACGGGTGTAACCGTTGATGCCGTCAATGGCCGAAGGGCCGTAATCTGCTTCGGTCGCCGGTCCGCCGCCGTAGAACCGTACGCTGGTTTCGAATCGAATGGAGCCTTTGACCGGCACTCCCAAGTCCACATATACCTCATCCTGCCTATCATTGGCGATATGTGGTTTTTCCACCGAACCATCCCCTAAATAGCCGTCCGGATCCGGATTGTAATTGCCTTGCCAGTCGATAATGTATTGTCTGCGAATGAAGGGAGAGTTGTCCTCTTTGAAATCAATGGAAAAAGAATTCAGGGAGGCTGTCGGCGCATCGTTCATCAGGACCGGGTCGTCGACAAATGCGGCCGACCAGACCGGTTCGAGTTGTCCCAGTTCGAGATATCCCTCGGGTGTCCAGGTCCCAGTGTTGATCGGTGTACCGGGGCTGACGGTGTCCTTGTAGCTCGGCAGCGGATCACCGCCGAAAGATCCGGCGGCGGTGATGGAATTGAATTGCAATCGCTCCCGGGGATCGATCTTCTGTTCGTTGTCGTAGGTATAGGCTATCTGATCAATGGTGAAACGGGTTTTTAAGGTGGCGTCAATGCCGGCGCCGTCGTATTGAAACACATTGAGGGATGCGTCGGATACCCGCATATTGGACAGATCCAATTTGCCGACGTTGATGCCGTTGAAAAGCATGTCATCCATACTCGCGTTGACGGAAAGGTCCATGTTTTCAATGGAGGCGTTGATGATAACATGGTCGTAGAGCGGGTGTTGAACCGTAAGATTTCGCGTTCCACCGGACCAGTTATCGACGAAGGTCGTCTCCGCATTATACCATTCATTATAATGGAAGACGTCCAGATCGAATGTTTTGTTTCTCGTTGCAGCGGTCAGGGATAAATTAAAAGGCGTAAACTCAATGGAGCCGCCCTTGGTATCGTATACGACAAAGGAGGACCTCGTATTGACGACCGTCATGGTGGTGATAAAGATACTCACTCCGGCTTGGCCCGTAACCGTATCCATTTCCTGATCGGTCAGTTCCTCGATCGCCTGAACCGAACCCATGCCAAAAAGCGGGCAGAAAATCATCAGTGAGATAAGGAGGGTCCGTATGGTGGTCATAAGATTCATGTGTCTTCGATCTGAAAACCAGATTATCAATTATAAACATTGTTTACATCTACGGCCAAAAAAAAGAAACAATACAGATTCAATCGGTATATGTTCCATCTTGGCCTGATACGCCTTACCATAATACTAAACAACTAAAATGTCAAGCATAAAACAAATCGCGAAGACCTTGAAAAAGGAAAATGACTTTCACGTCGATGGAATGGCTATCTTTGTTTTCCCAGTGGGCCTACCAGACCCCAGCTGTTTTCATGGGCCCAAACATATACATACCCCATTATCTCAATTCGTTGTGAGCCGCTGCTGAACCGATATAACAGTTTGCCGCTTCTTTCCGCTTCTTCCCAGTCCGGCTCGCCTTCCACACCTGGGTCGCCTTTTGCCAGAGCGATATAGGAAAAATCCTTGATGGTTTTAATCGTTACCGGAGCCGGTTTGGTGCGTAAATAGCTCGTATTCGCCGGCAAGGCCGCTGGCGCTGTGGGATCGTAATATTGGGGCAGGGGTTTGCCGTCCGTTCCGGTGCGCATAATATCGGAAACGGAAACGCCGATGCCTAGGGGATAATTGGGATATTTATCGAATTCAAGAACGAATTCGGCTCGGTCGGGCCATACAATGGCCAGAAACGCAGTGCTTTCCGGGGATGCCTTATAATACACTTTATCAAAACTGATGGAGGTTTCACCCTTGGATTCAAATACGACCACATTCTGGTTGAAATAATCCACCGTCAGATCGTCGCTGTATTTGATGGAAACGGTCGGACCGGCCTGGCCGGAAGTGTCATACATTTCATCTTCCGATAGCGGTTCCAATGCGTCGGATGAAACCGAAAGCAGCAGCAGCATGATGGTCAGTATGGTTTCACGAGCGATCTTTTTCATAGCTGGTTATCGCCTTATCTCTTTGTTGTACAGCGGGTATGGCGAATTCCGTCCGAAATGGAGCGGCGATCGAAAGAAAAGAAAAAGGTGGCGGGTTAGACCCGCCACCTTTTGAATTACACTTCTGCTAAACAATCCGCCAGTGGCGAGTTGAATTAGTCGTGAGCCATGATTCCGATGTGAACGTTGTTAGCAGCTGCTGCGCCGCCAGCGCCGGTGATGGTGGTGGTGCCGCCGCCGCTATAGGTTCTGATCATCAGGTTTCCGCCAGCGCCAGTGGTGCCAGCCGGAGTAGCAGCGCCAGTCGTACCCATCAAGAAGATGTTCTTGGTGGTGCCGAAATCAGCAATCTGGATTCCGTTGGGCAGGGAGATGACAACCGCGACATCGGATACTCTATCAGTAACCATGGTGTGCGCTTCGTTCAGAGCACTCATCTGCAGGCCGCCGAAACGAGCAGCGTCGCCTGTTTGAACGCCAGGAATCTGGCCGGTGGCGACAGCGCCGGTGAACTCAGTACGGGAAACGATGTCGATGTCCAGGGTTCTGGAGCCCAGGAAAGAGATCTCTTTCGTGGAGCCTTCATCTTCGATGAGCACCCAGTTGTAATCGTTGACGATTCCGTTTGCCTCATCACCGTAGCCTGTGGTCCAGCTTGTTTTTTCAATGCGGATGGTGTTGAGGAAGATACTCACACCTGCCTGACCGGTAACGTCATTGAGGTCAGAGTCAGTGATCGTGTCCAGAGCGAATGCTGAGAACGGAACCATCATGAGTGCCAGAATAATTGCCAGTTTTTTCATTTGTCTTTCCTCCTGAAAGTAAGATGTTGGTAATCTTACCACAGGCAACCCGACTATCCACCCCATGTGGACTCGCGGCTTTCCGTCCCCCGGTTACCCGAGGTTTGGCTCTTCTATGGTACGTGCTAAAGAACAACTCCAAAAAGGAACTAACGTAATCTTAACAACCTTGGTCTAAAGATTCTATCACCTCCTTTTCGAACTAAAAAACTTGTTGTTGGTTTGTTCGGGGTTTACAGTTCCCCTTGTTAAACTTCATTGAACTTTGTGAACTCTGTTTAGCATCCTTTTTTGGTTAAATCAAGAAAAAAATTACACTGAATTGTTTGTTGAACTTGATTGAACCTTGTAAACAGTGTTCATGTTGTTGATACCCTTTATAGCCCCCTGAATTAGGTTTGTCAAGAAAAAAATGAAAAAAAATATTGAAAAAGGGTTGGTGGATAACTACCTGGAACATATTAAGAAAAAAACCTAATTACGCTATGTCGGGTTGCTTTGGGCGATGATTTGTTGAAATTCCTGTGTATTCCGAATCAGCTCCAAGTCTTTATCCGTCTTCAGAAGCTGCCAGTTGTCATATCCTTTATCCACAGCTGTTTGAAGCCACTTCAAGGCCTCTTGGGACTGGTTCTGGCGACAATACAGGCAGGCGATGTTGTAATAGAACGTGGCTTGGGCGGGTTTGATTTGAACCATGCGCTTATAAATGGCGATGGCTTTATCGTACTCGGCCTTTGACAGGGCAATGTCGGCCAATTGATTCAGGGGCAGAATAAAAGAAGTGTCCAGGGAAAACGCTGCTTCGTAATGGGCGCGCGCAGCTTCGATCTGCCCGAACCGACGCAAGAGGTTTCCCGCATGATACTGGATGGCAGGGTTTTGCGGCTGTGTCTGTAACTCTTCTTGAAACAGGGGATACAGCAGATTGGCGTCCTTCTGGGCCACGATCTTCTGCAGCGCGTCATTGGCTTTTGCATCACCCGGACTGTAATGCAAGGCCTTGAAAAAGTATTTGGCGGCTTCATAGGGGAGGCCGTTGTTGTTGCATACCCATCCCATGTAGTAATATTCGGACGCCTTGTCCGGGCTTTCCGCCGCCTTGCGTTCAATCCGTCCCAGGTTGGCTGCGATACATTTCAGTTTTATCTGCGGATCGTTCACAAATGTGAAATCGTATATGGGGGCTTCGGTGCAATAGGTTTCCAGTAACCGGATGTATCGATCCTTTTGGGACGAAGATGCCTGGGATAGATCCAGGATTGTTTTACCGTGCAGGTTGAAAGCAAAACGGAAAGCCTCGAAGTCGATTTGTCGATCCATGTCGGTGCGGTTGTTTTTGATTCTGGCGACCGTCGATTCACTCAGCCACGTATTGGATTGTATTTTTTTTGCGATCTCTTCTGCGGACTTGGTGTAATGCAGCAGCTTGGGCGCCGAAAATTCAAGCCACGGATGAGGATCGGAATTGATTCGCCCGGCCCCGAACAGTTTTGTAAGGTTCTCACTGGTCACCAGGTTATATAAAAGGTCGGCGTTCAGTAAGTTAATATTTTTGGATTGCTGTGAATAGCGCAGGTTTTTTACTGCGGCATCGAAATCCAGGGGCCGGTCGCCTTTGATGCCGATCAACAGGAAATCCGGACCATATAAAACACTCAATGGATTGGTGCAAACCAGAACACCGTTGGGAAATACCTGGGAAAAGGTCCGACCCACCATGGCAAAGGTTTCCCAGTTCATCTGGTAGGAATGGATCCATTGAACGAATATGCCGCGATCGTTCAATTTGTTTTTTGCCAGTTCCATGAATTCCTTGGTGAAAAGGGCAGCCAGACCGGCCATCCACGGGTTGGAAGGCTCGGAAATGATTACGTCGTACCGGCGGTCCGTCAGTTCCAGATGCGCCCGACCGTCCTGGACGATCAGTTCGGTTCTAGGATCCGACAAGACCTCATTGTTCCATGGTCTGAAAAAATGACTGGCTTCGATCACCTGATAATTGATTTCCACGACATCCAGGCGGTTGATCGGATAATGGAGCACTTCCCCGGCGGTGATGCCGCTGGCCAATCCGAGAACCAGGACATTTTCCGGCTTTGGATGAACCAACATCGGGAAATGGGCCAACAGGGTTTGGGTCCCCATATCCCCCCTTTGACTGGAGGCGTCGGCTTTTCCGCTGTTCAGTAGGGAGTAGTGAACCTGGCCGAAGATATCCGGGGTGGATTTCAAAACGGAAGTAAATCCGCCGATACCGTCTCCGTAATAGGCCAATTCCTGCTTCTGATCTTTGGAATAAATATCCATCCCGGAAAACAGCGCTTCCACCCATCCCAGATGGCGCTGTTCCATTTGTTCAAAACGGTGATATTTCCCTTTGGAAAGCATCAGCCGGTTCCAATGGGGATATGGAAAAAGACTGATGGCAACTACATATCCGGCCAAGACGGCGCATGGTAAAAGCGCAAGGCGGCTTTTCCCCTGTCGAAAGATCAGAATCGCCCAAATGATCAATGCGGACACGGTCTGAAAACCAACGACACATCGGATGCTGATTTCTTTGCCCAGAAACGGGATGAGAATGAATCCGGCGCAGAACGAACCCAGGACGGCGCCGATCGTATTGACGGCATAGGCATATCCGATGGATCGACCGGTTTTCCTCAGGGATCGTGTATAGATCTTACCGACCAAGGGGAATGTGGCGCCGAGGCAGAAAGTCGGGAAGAACATGAATGCGAAAAGGACTAGGAACTGGACGGTCATCAATTGGATGAAACTGTCCTGAAATTTCTGGATCAGCAGGGAAAAGAAAATCTGGCTGTCGCCGATAATCTGACTGATGACCAGGGCGAAAATACCTGCCGCGAGTTGGGTCGATAGCAGAAGAAAGGTGGGGTTTTTCATCCGATCCACAAGCCATCCGAAGAAAATGCTGCCCAGTGCGAGTCCTGTAATAAAGGTGACCAGGACGACGGTTAAGGAATAGGTGGTGGGGCCAACGATCAGGCTGAGCAATTTTACCCAGATCACTTCGTATGCCATGGCGCAGAACCCGGATATGGCGAAAATCATGAGGGCATGCCAGACCGGATCCCGGCTTCCAGTGGTCGGACTCTCCATCGGATCCGAAGATGACGGCGGGAAGTCATATTGGTCCTTTCTTTGACCGTCATGGGGTCGCGGCGACCAATGTCGGCTCAAAAAAAGGCAGAGGAAACCGATAGAGGCATTGAGAACGATGGCAAACAACAAGGAACCCCAAACACCAAGATAATTGATCAACCAGAATCCGCACAGCAGGGAGCCGAACGCGGCGCCGATGGTATTTAACCCGTATAACCTGCCGACATGCGTCCCCAACTGGGATAGGCTGGTAACAAAAAAGCGGCTCAACACCGGCAATGTGGCGCCCATAAACGTAACGGGGATGATGAGAAGCACGGCGCAGCCTGCAAAGGTCAGTAAGTTGTAGAGGAAAAAGTACTGAAACAGATGATTGTACAAGACGGCGTAGATCGGTTTGAAAAGGACAAGCAACAGCGGAAGCACCAGCCCATAAACACCGATTCCAATTTCCAGGAAGCCGTAGAGTCGAACCAGCTTGAGGGGTTCCTGGACGCGATCGATCATTCGACCGGCTAAAAAGCTTCCCAACCCGAGTCCGCCCATGAAAACGGTCAAAACGATACTGACTGCAAATGGTGCGCTTCCGATGATTTTTACGATCATCCGGGTCCAGAGAATTTCATAAGTCAGACCGGTCATTCCCGAAATAAAAAAGCAACAGAGAATCAGTTTGAAAAGGTTTGCATCGCTTTTGTCGGAATGATTTGATGTCGTTACCGAGTTCTGGTTATTTGCCATGGTGCTCCTTTATATGTTGATTGCCGGGTTACAATGTCGAATTGCGGCGCTATTGTGTCTTTCCGAAGCGCGCCGGTTCCTTAAAAAGTTCTTGATAGCCATTCGTGGCTCTGATGTTCTCAAGGTCAATATCGGTTTTCATCAATTCCCAATTGTGATAACCGTTTTCAATTGCCTTATGAAGACATTCGAGCGACTCTTTGTCTTGTTTCATCCTTGCGAACATACAGGCTAAATTATAATATGCACCGCTGTCGTTTGGCTGCTGTTTCAATATTTCACGGAGTATGATAACCGCTTCCGGCTCTCTATGGGTTTCGGCAAAGAGAATCGACAACCCGGTCAGCGCTTTCAAAAAGACGGGGTTTATTTCCAACGCGCGTCGATAGCAATTTTCAGCAATCTGGAATCCCCCTTTTCGATAATACAGAAATCCTAGATTATACAGCAGGTCCGGATCATCCAAGTCTTCCGGGCCTTTTTTTTCGATGGCGGCTATACGGGCGTTGATTTGATCGAGTCCGGTCTGCGCTTTTCTCAGGTTTTCAGGGGCCTCCGGGTGATTGGGATTTAGCCGCAACGCCTCGTGATAGTGATGGATGCCTTCTTCCAATTGTCTCTGGTCGATCAACGCGACGCCGAGGTTGTTATGGGCTTCGGCGAAATTCGGGTTGTTTTTGAGCGCCAGGCGAAAATACGTGACGGCTTTTTCTGTTTCTTTCAAGGCATAGCAGGCGGCGCCGAGGTTGTAATATGTATATTCAGAATACGGGTTAATCGCCAGGGCTTTTTGGTACTGAATGACGGCTTTACCGAACGCCCCTTCAGCTGCATAGGCTTCACCGAGATTGACATGCGGGCGGCTTTTTCCGGGGGACTTTGTGGCGCAATCCAGCCACAGAGAAATTGGGCTTTTCCAAACCTGGTTGCGATCCTGGGTCCAAAGCGTCAGCACTACAATGCAGATGGTCAATCCGGTCAGGCTTACTTTTTTCCATGGGAACAGGTGAAAAACTCGAAATACCAAAAACGAAATGACCAACATGGATGCGAGATAGATCCGGTGCTCGAAGAGAAGATCCAGTGGGAGAATGGTGGATTCAATGGTGAGATTTCCGAAATACCAAAATATGGTGAATGATGCCAGTCTGTTGCGCTTCGCCGTGACGATCGCGTAGAAAAGCAGAAGACCAATCATCACAAGTGAAAGCAAGGTCGTCAGCGGATCGATCAGGGAATGTGATATGGTGAAGTCATGGTCGATATTGAGCCTCGATGGGTGCGGAAATAACAGCAAGCCGATATAGAAAAAGACAATACGACATTCCGTCATCATCCGTTGCGTCATGGTGAAATCGAGTCGATCGTACAAATCAAAGTAATGTATCAACCGGTCAACACCGAAGGAAACAATGGCCATGGCGGTGAATGCGCCGCCGATCAAGGCCGCCCACAGCAGCTTTTTCTGGATCCATTGACGATCCAGATTCTGAAAAAAAAACCATTCATACAGAAAAATCATAAAGGGCAACGTGATGGCGATTTCTTTGCTTGCAATCGCCGCCAACGCGGCAAGGGCGCTGCAAATAAATGAACATTTCGATGCAACGGAGGAAGGAAGTGGAAACCATCTTCCGTGTATTGCTCCCGGTTTTTCTTCCGTACAAATAGCAAGCGTCCTCCCTTTGATGTAGCAGACCATGGAAAGCATATAGAACATGGTCGCCATACTGTTCATTCGTTGCACAATATACGTGACGGAATTGGTGGCAAGGGGGTGAAAAATCCATATCGCAGTGGCGAAAAAAGGAATTAGGAAAAGGTCGTTGGCGGACGAAGGCATCGCAGCCTCACGTTCTATCGGTCCACCAGCGCCTTCGGTCTCTTTTTCCGTAAGCATCAAGGTGAATTTAGTAAAAAAATACAGCAACATTCCACTTGCAATATGGATGAGTATATTCACCAAGCGATAACCGGAAGGATCGAATTTTCCGAAGTAATAATTCAAGGCGAAGCTTAATACCGAAAGAGGTCGGTTTCGGCCGGATGTGCTTTGTAGGATTTCTTTCAGCTCCGTCCACCCGATTTGGGTCAGTTGGATTTTTGTGTTCTGAAGGATATTGGGTTTGTCATCGAACTGAAAGGGATACTCAAGGGTCGGCAGATACAGAATGAAAGTCGCACAGGAAAGCAGCAGCAGTAGTATCCATTCGGTGCGCCGGTTGGTTTTTTCATGCACGGAAACCGTCGATTTCAGAAAACCTGCTTTTCGGTGCTTTTCCATTGTCCGATTGCTATTTTTTTTCATCATGAGCGGCTTGGCTATTTTGAATATACAAGAGATATCGTTTTGCATCCGGATTATGGGGATCAAGGGCCAGGGCTTTTACGAAGAAAGAAGAAGCTTCTGTTGTATTTCCCATATCCAGTAATGCCATCCCGACGCCATTATAGTAGAGGGGCATGCCGGGACGAATCGCTAAAGCGGAACGAAAAAAGTGTAATGCGGTTTGCGGTTGCGCGTTATTGAAATAGGCCATGCCGAGAAGGAACAGCGCCGGATCGTGTTTCGGTCTCGACTTGATGACGGATTGAAGAACTTCCATCGCTTTGGTGTTTTCGTTCAAGGCGATCATTGCTTGACCGATACCGACCAGCGTCAGGAAAGAGTCCGGATTGTATTCACGCGCCCGCAAAAAGTGTTGAAGCGCTTCTTCATTCTTGTGTTGGTTCAACAGCTCCAATCCGATGGCGTAATGGGCATAATGGTTGTTCGGTGTCACACGCGCGGCATGTTCAAAGAGGGTCATCTGATTTTGCCAGTAATTGAGTTGGACATGAGAGAGAAAACATAGAATGCCGATGGCTGCGCCGGTGGGGATGAAGAAGACCTTTTTGGAATGCTTCCATTCCGTAGTCATCTTATTTATACTTCCTGCGAGGATAAAGAGGATACCGACCATCGGGACATACATCCAGCGATCCGCCATGGCAGGCCATAAACCGGTTTGGCTCAATCCCAGCGCCGGGAAGAGAGTCCCCAAAAACCACAACCAACCGGTTGATAGATATGGCCTGGTTCGAATCTTTCGGATAACGTAAATGGTGATCAATAATAAAACGAAAGCTGCTGCGAAAACTTCCCCGAATGGAAGCATGGAGCGGGGGTAGGGATAGAATACGGAAAGATCAAAAGGCCAGAAAAAATTAATGAGGTAATGGATATAGGAAACAATCCCGTTCGCGATTCTTAATTGCATCGGGACATCCAATTCCGTTGGACTTTCGTTGAGTGAAGCGGCGGCGTGGATACTTACCAGAAACCATAATATCGTAATGAGGAACAGGGGAATTTTTTCACGAAGCAGATGAAAGTTGAGGCGGATGCCGGTAAGCAAGTCTTCTTGTAGAGAAGTCGATATTCGGCTTCCCGATTCCGTATGGCCCAGGTGAAAACGTTTCAAGGGCCATATGTCCAGCAGCAACAGCGTACAGGGAAGCGTGAGCAGGATCGGTTTGGCCAATAGACCCAGGAAGAAGAGAAACGTCAGAAATAAATATTTCAGGGGGTTCGGTTTGGCTGCATAATTCATGTAGGTTAGAACGGCGAGAAACCAACAGCAGGAGCTCAATAGATTTTTTCGCTCCGCCACCCAGGCGACCGATTCAACCTGTAGCGGATGGACGGCGAAAAGAGCGCAGATCAAAACGCTTTGAAGGTATTGTATTCCTGATTTGCGCATCATCAGGAAGAGGAGCAGCGTGTTGAGGATATGAAAACCAAGGTTCATCAGGTGGTGACCGGATGGCTGCAGACCAAAAAGCTCACAATCCAGCATATGGGAGATGTAGGACAAGGGGTGATAGTAAGTTTTACTATCACCTTCACGAGAAAATCGGAAAGCACGGGCAAATCCCTTCGCCGTCAGACCGGCGTTGATTTCCGCATTTTCCGTGACATACATATTATCGTCAAAATTGATAAAGCCAAGGTTTTTCACCGGCCAGAAAACTCCGGTCGTCAAAAGCGCCAACGCCAGACAACAAAGCGCGGTCTTGTATGAATTGGATGATGTCGATGTCATAGAGTTCTTTGCCCGTGGATGGGCGCTAATTCAGTTTGTGGCTGACGGCATATAACCGGCAATAGAGTATCGCAAGTTCTCGGGGCCAATACCGTTTTATAATTTCCAGGTCTTCCGTGTTTCGGGTGTGGGCAGATAATGACAGGGTTGTCTCCGAGTCCGGATGAATCCTCCTTGTCAGCAATTTTTTGCGGATATAGACAAATTCGCCCGGCAGAGCAGCCAGACGTAGATTTGCCTCCCAGTCCAGATTCATATTGAATCCCGTATCAAAGACGAAAGAGCCGATTTTTTTTTTATGATACATGATGGAAGGGCAACAGATTGGATTGCCGCTGATAAGCAACCCTTTTTTCAGAGTTGGAGAAGCGGTTCGGGACTTGCCGAAGAATGCCAATCCCAACATGAACCGCTTAACCGACAGTAGGAGGCTGCTATTTCGGGTGATATTCTTTCGTCGTTCCCGGTAATCACAAAACACGATGATCGGTTCGCCCTGTCTCATTGCGTGCAGGAAAATTTCAGTGTAATGCGGCGCATACAAATCGTCTTGATGGGCAAGCGTAACATAAGGGGTTTGGGCGGAATTGAATGCGAAGTTCCAATCGGCGGCAATCCCTTCCGATTTGCGATTGATTCGTAAGGGGAGTCCATATTGCCCGGTGATAGCCGATAAAAAAGGGGAAGGTGTCGAAGTCGATACGATGACGCGGCTTTTTGTCGACTGGTTCACTATCGAGCGGATACAGGACTCAAGATACGGTGACTCCTTGTATGCAAGAACGACAAAGGTGTGCTTGATGGTTGATGGTTGATAGCCCATTGTTTGTCGTTTATTATGTGAGTTCCGGGTGGCCAATTCCAGTCGGTTTTCCCTGCTCATATTCGGCTTCCAGAAGACTGACTTTTTGCGCCAGGTTTTTGACCTCGTAGGTCAGCAGGGAAATCTTGATGGCAAAGTGAAGGCACAGGAAAATGAGAAAGATGATGCCGAAGACGAAAAGCGTGTTGGTCGGTGAAACCGCTCCGATCAGACGGCTGATATACACCAAAAAATCAAATCGCAATACGACGATCAAAAGAATCAATCCGGTCAGCAGCCACATCCATGAATATTCCTCTCTCAATTTCCCTTTTTTGACCAGATAGATGATGGTGAAAAAAATGATAAAGACCGTTACCACACCGAATGCCGTCTGGGAAAGCGTCATGAGCGGGCTCCTTTATCCCGTAGATAGTCCCTGTCACTGATCATGGTAATGAAGATGGAAAGCGACATGGTAAAAAAATAATAGATGATTTTAAAAGCGCCTCGATGCATGCTGCGACCTTCCGGATTCGGCTGCATATTGACCGGCAACTCCTTGACGATGAATCCCATGCGATGCAGTCGAATGATCACATTGGTGTCCGGATAATCACAGGGAAAGCTATCATCCGTGAAAATGGAGAACACCTTTCGGTTCATGCATTGATAACCCGAAGTCGGGTCGGTAATTCGTTCGCCGTTCATAATGCGTATGATGACTTTAAACAGTCCGATGCCGATTGTTTTGAGAATGCCCGGGTGATAACCGCCGAGTCCCAAAAAACGCGATCCCACAAGAACATCGCATTCCCCTTTTTCCAGCATATCAAAAAAGATCGGGATTGAACTCGGTAAATGTTGTCCATCGCCATCCATTTGCAGCAGCAGGTCATAGCCGTTTTTCAAGGCGAACTTGTAGCCGGTCTGAAGCGCGACACCATACCGCATGTTGAAAGGATGGGAAATGACATAAGCGCCTGCTTTCTTGGCCTGCGTGGCGGTATTGTCACGGCTGCCGTCATTGATCACAATGATATCGGCATCCGTGTGTTTTCGGATGCCTTCGATGACAGTGGCGATGTTTTTTCCTTCATTGAAGGCTGGGATGATAATGCACTTTTTCATGGTTGGTTGGGTTGGTTATTGGTTGATGGTTGATGGTTGATGGATAATGGGTTCGGATGCATTCCGCATACGGGCGCGATTTTTTTGAAGAACTGCAGTGCCGGAATTTCGATGAAGCGATAGCTGATCAGGCCGATTGCAATGGACGTGGTCAGCATCAAGAAGAGCCATAGGAGATTGGAGGATCTCCCGGCCAGGTTGTACCAGAGCCAACCGATGGCATTGATGACGATGGTGTGGGATAAATAGATCGAATAGGAGGCGTCGCCGATCGGGGAAAGGAAAGCACAAACAAGGCGGTTCTCGGACAATTCCATGGCAACGGCTCCGTAGATCAGCGCCATATAGGGTAAACCGAACAGAAGCAGCCGGTGCATGGGGTTGATGATCGTGATGGACGGGCTTATCCAGGCCCAGATACTGGTTCCGATAAGCGCCGCGACGCCGATCGTGAGACACGCCCTCCGCCACTTGAAAAAACCGCTGAAGATGATATTCGCAACCAGCGATCCGCCGATGAATTCGATACAAAGGGGAGAAGTAAATAGGGTATCCAGGGCAATCATGTTGCGGATGCCCGTTCGGTTTTGGAAACAGGTTGCGGTAATGATGAATGCGGCCCACAAGAGCATGATTTTATACAAGTGCTTTTGCGGCGCCAACATCAGCAGGGCAAAAACAAAATAAAAATACATCTCATACACCAAAGTCCAGCCCACCATCAACAAGGGAAGCGTATCCTGGGGGAGCAGTAGAAAAGATGCAATGAAATTCACCTGATTTCCCATGGTGGGATTGATCAGCGCCGGCCGGACACAATACACCATTGCCAACACCAGGCTGTAAAACCAGTAGGTCGGATATATCCTTGTCAACCGATTATAACCGTACCGCAGGATCGCCCGATGATCTTGAAAACGGTCGCGGGTGATGGTGAACATGACAAACCCGCTGATAACAAAGAAGAGATCCACACCCGACTGCCCCACTATCAGAAAGTCGCCTAAAATACGATGGCCGCCGCCCCATTTCTTTTCCATCAGCATCATGTGGAACAGGAGGACCAGCAGAACCGCAATCCCACGGAAGGATTGAATATTAGCTATTTTTGTTTTCAAGTATTCGATTACAATTCAGTAGATTGTGCCTTGCCTCGACGGAGTCCGGATCCAGTTCGAGAGACTTGTGAAACTGACGCGCCGCCTCTTCGTATTCCCGAAGCTGATAAAAAGCCGCACCCAGGTTATTGTAAAGATCACCGGTATACAATTTCAGTCCCAATGACGCTTCATAATATTGAATCGCCTCATGGAACGCATTTTTCGACAGCAACAGATTGCCGTACACATAAAACATCGTGGCCCAGTCTTTGACCAGTCCGCTGTTTTCCGTGCGGTTCAGCCATTCTCCCTTGCGCTTGTATAATACCAATGTTCCCTTCAAGCTGGTTTCCGCGGCAAGTATGATATCCTCTGAATCTGGCGCAAGCGAAGGGGAAAAAGTGGATTCAAAAATATTTTGAGCAAAGAAATAGACGGTATTCACGTCATCCAGCAGGGAAGCGGTAACCATCCGCGCCGACGTATAGGTGGGATGAAGCGCCACGGAAAAAACGTGGGGCAGGCTTTTCCCCACATATCCGAGTTCCGGGATGGTCAACATCTGGATATAGGGATATTTGGCGACGATATTGCGATCCGGAAAATCCGTTTCGATGGTGTGGCAAATCGTTTGATTGGCCCTCAGATCAACAAGATATTCCCGGCTGCGTTCCAAGGTTTCGCCGCTTCTGCGCAGGGAAGTCGGTGGCGCCGGCAACAATGCGCCCCATTGATTCAGGATGTTGAAAGCGATAAGACCAAGTGCGAGCGCTGTCGTCCGGCGGGTGTCGAATACACTTGCCAATAAGGCAAGTACGCAGAACAAGGGGAATATCATGAAGGTAGTGTATCGATACAGTGGATTTAAATAAAGAATCAAACTGACCCAGAATCCGGAAATAAAAACGACCAGCAACAAGATCAGATAGCATCGATTCCGCTCGAAACCGTCGGCAGCAATGGATGGGTATTTCCGAATCGTATACATGAGCGATAACACCACCACCACAACACTGATGATAATGAGATCCGGGCAGCCGTTCCACAGGTATCGGAAATTGGTGGCCAGGAGGTCGAAATGCAGTGTCGTCGGCATACTGGAAGAACGAATTTTTTCAAGGGCCCAATACGCCGGAAAAGGAACCAGCAATAACCAAAAGCCCGGCGACAGGGCTTTCCTTTTTGATTTGGGGATAGCCCATGTTTCCATTCCGGCCTTTATCAAGGCGAAAAAGAATAACGCCAAACCCAGAATCATAATGGAGGGTTTCACGAAATACATGAAGATACATGCAACCAGGGTGATGACATATTTTTCCCGATAGAGGGAGAATATGATCGCCGCGGTCCCTGCGGCCAACGGCAAGTCCAGATAGATGGCAGCCGTCTGGCCGCTTAAAATGGGCTGAGACGCCGCGGCAAGACACCAGATGAATGCCGGCGCCGCGCTTATATATTGGATGAGCAGGGTAAAAAATAAAGAAAACAGAAGCGCCGTGCAGAAAAAATTAAAAAAATGCATGATCAGAAAAACAGACCGGGGATCGAAGAGTTTGTATAAAACCCCGATCCCCAAAACGATCACGTACGTGCAGTTGATATTGGGGCCGCCTTCCTCATATCCTGGTTGCCGGGCGAGTTCCAATACGTCGAAACCGTGATTTTTTAACCAGACGGCCTGGCTGTATACAAAGATGCTGTCCCAGTATGGCGGGTCGACGATATGGTTGAAATTGATGATCAATAGGGAAATCAAACACACTGCGAACACCGATATCGTTCCAATTTTCTTGGCCGCAACGAGCGGCACAGGTGGATCGTCGTGTTGGATTGTCCGATTCATGATCATGCGGATTGCGGGTCAGGGCTTGCGAATGACGGGGTGGAAGACACCGGTTTGTTCATGTAACGATCATGTTGATTGTTTGACAGCAGCATTTTATGAAGTAACAACATCCAGTGGAGAACGACTCTTGTTTATCTGTCCCGTATCGCCAAATAGGCGCTTTCCAGTTGTACACCGATTTTTTCCCAGGAATAGTGGGCCTGAATTTTTTGCCTTGCGTTTTCACCCATCCAGCGGCGAGCCTCATCCGAAGCCGCCAGATCCATGATTCTTTCCGAAAGCGCTTTCACGTCTCCAATGGGCACGATATGCCCGTCATGTCCAGGGGACACCAGTTGGGATGGACCTGGAAGGGACGAAACGATTGCCGGTTTGCCGGTCGCCATGGCTTCCAGAACCACCAACCCGAACGATTCGGAGTGGGTGGAAGGGAGGACCAGAAAATCGGCGAGATTGTAATATTCCGGTAACAGCCCTCGAGGGGATTGGGGACCGGCAAAAATGATCCGGTTTTGAAGCCGTTCGCGCACCACCATTTCCCGGTACGCGGTTTCGTGATAACCGCCGCCGACGACAAGCAGCACGATGGATTCATTCCGGATGTTTCGAACAGCTTCGATGAGGAGAGGAAGCCCTTTGAACGGTATCAGGTTACCAACGAAGAGGACGACTACTTTTCCTTGGAGTTGGTGTTTTTCGATAAGCTCCGGGTTTTTCGGACCTGGATGGAAAAGATCTGTATCGACGCCGCCGTAGATGACATCGGTATGCAACTGCCACGGTATGAAAGGCGCGGCTTTGGTTGATCTCAGATATTCCACTCCCGGGGAACAGATGCCGGATGCCTGTTGCACGATACGTTTCAGCAACAGCGGCTCATAGAGACGAATCACGGATTTTTTCAACGGGCTGTCGCCATGGACATCCATATGATAGGTCAAAAAATATTGTTTTCCTTTTAAAACCGAAGTCAGATAGACATATTCCGCCCCGCCGAAAAAGGGGTAGTGCAGATGGAGCATGTCAAATTTCGGTAACTTGGACACCAGGCCCGGCACCATGCCCGCATCTCCATGTAGCAGCAGGGGCTTCATTCGTTCGATTCGAAACGTTGTCGGATCCCCTTCGTAGCCCAATCGACCATGCTCCAGCGTAAAAACCGTGACGTCATGCCCCCGATCAGCCAAAACCCGTGCGTTGTGATAGCAGATATAGCCCATGCCGCCATGGTAGGGAGGGAAGGTCGCGATGATGTGAGCGATTTTCATTGATGGTTGATGGTGAATGGTTGCTGGTGAATGGTTGATGGTTGATGGTTGTGGGGTTTCACGTCAGAGATCGTTGTAATGCGGAAATTTGTTTCGAGATGATCTCCAGCTTTTCCAACTCCGTGTTGGCCATACTTTCATTGATAAATGAAAGCTCTTGACTCGTTACAATTTGTGTCTCCAATTCTGAAGCGCTTCCTTGTGCAATGGAAAGGAATTTGATGAATTCCTTTTGACTGTTTCCGGTTGCGCCTTCCGCGATATTGCTTGGAATCGAAACAGCCGCTCTTCTCATCTGGGAAACAAGTCCAAATTTTTCATCAGCGGGAAAGGTGGCCGTTATTTCGTAAATATTTTTACAAATTGAATGGCTCTATTCCAAACATCTAATTTCTGGTGAGATCTTGGCATTCAACCGACCCCGCTTTCCAATTTAAAGCCATCAACCATCAACTATTCACTATTCACCATCAACCGCAGTATCAATATGTCCGATATAGGTCATTCCAACTCACTCCCAGCTTTTTGATATAATTCCAGTTCACTTGGCGAATATCCGCCGGGTGAATTCTTCTGTTCATCGCCATGTAATTGCCGGCGGCAATAATGACGGTGACAAGGATCGAAAGGATTTTGGGCAGCCGGGAGAATTTTTTATACCGCGCGGCCAGCAACAGATTGCAGTAGCCGTAGACGCGGTTGGCCGGTGCCCAGTCGTAGTGACGGAGCGCTATTTCCATGATTTCCTTGCTGTTTGCCAACGCCTGATGCATGTCCACGGTCTTGGATGCCGGATGAAGGCGATAAGCGGACAGCACCAACGGCAGATAACGGCTCGGATACTGCTTTGTGAGCCTGATCCAGAGATCGTAATCCATACCGTAGGAAAGGGTTTGATCCAGACCGTCGACAGTTTCAAAGGCGGCCCGTCTAAAAAAGGCTGACGGCTGGGGAATGAAGTCGAATACGGCAAGGCGCTGAAAATGGAATGGTTCGGAAGGATAACGTCCGATAACACGCCCTTGGGAATCGGTGTAATGAGACTGCCCATAAACGAGAGCGACCTCCGGTTGGGCGCGGAAGACGTCCATGACCCGGGAAACCGCCCCGGGCAGAAGCATATCGTCCGAATTGATCCAATAGAAAATATCCCCGGATGCGCTGCGGAATCCTTTGGCGATGGCTTCGGCTTGACCGTTGTCCTTTTCGGAAATGAAGGATAGCCGGTCTCTGTACCTTTCCAGAATTTGGAGGGTATTATCCGTGGAGCCGCCATCGATGATCCGGTATTCGATATGGGGATAATCCTGGGCCAGGACGCTTTGGATGGTTTCTTCGATATAGGCGCCCTGGTTGAAGGAAGGGGTTATGATGGAGACCAAAGACATATAAAAGCAATTAGGAATTGGGAATTTTGTTATTATATAGAATTGTTACCCTATACAGTCAAAACATACTCCTGTTTTTTGTGGTCGAAGCGGAAAAGCGTTTTGGGGTTCAGGAGTTTTTTCATACCGTTGGGCAGGTACCAGAGCGGTTTTACGGCAATGGCCTGAATAAGATCGGGAATTGTTTTTTTATCGCGAATCATTTCCATTTCAGAATAGTATTTCGACATATCTGCGGACAATTGGTCGTGGTGAATCATATGACCGGCCAGCCACGTTTCAATGATATACAGCGTGGCATATTGGGAAAAGGTTTTCCATAACAAATAATCCCCCGCATAGCGAAAGGATTTCAGTCGGTCAAGATCGAGTCGCCTGTTCAAATCATTCGACCAGAACGTGCCGGCCTGCTGAATGAAGGGGAGCCGCCGATGATCGTAGAACCCTGTCCGGATCAAACGGGCGTCGTATCGATAGGGCAGCCATACGCCGGTGATATGATATTGCTCATTGTATAATACCGATAAGCCCGTCAACCATTTTACAGAATTCCTGGTAAAGATGTCATTTGTGACGGTAAAGGCGTATGGGGAAAAATAATCGCCGGCGTTGATATAGGTTGTGATGTCGCCGGTCGCTTTTTCAATTCCTTTGGAGACGGCATGATACATGCCGTTGTCTTTCTCAGAGATGATTTCCCACGTCCGGGTTTCCCCGCCGGTCTCGGAAAGGACTTTTTCCGCTATCCGAGCGGTCCGGTCCGTTGAACCGCCATCGCAAACGATATACTCCAAATCGGCTGCGCCGGTAATGAACACCTGGTTTTGAATCACGGACCGGATCGTCGTCTCGATGTGTTCTTCCGCATTATAACAGGGAGTGATGACGGTGAACCGTCGATTTCGTTCCGGATGGCGTTCCATTTTGGTTGCGTCTATTCCTTTGACCGCTTACGACCGCTCCATTTTTCGACAAATGCCTGGACGGCAGCCTCATTATAAAAATGCCGTGTATATCGCGTTGCGTAAATTTTCCGGCAGGTGTCTTCCGGGATGATCAGTGATTGTTTCATCTGCTGATACTGGCTTGCGTAGGACTTGGAATTGCCGACATTGGTATTCAATAAGGGGACGTTTTCCGTTGTGTTTAGAAACAGGCGCATGGCCGGACCAAATGTTGAGGAAAGCAATTCCATTTTCAGGATCAGCAACTCCACATTGTCTTTTCGGATATAGGCGAATCCCGTTTGGTGGTCGAAGGAATTCGTGTACACGTTGATTTTAAGAACCTTGTGTATTTCCCGATCAAACCAGGTGGCGGTATAGTCTGTCCGCTCTTCAAAATCGGCAAACAGATCTTCCAAATATTGCTTGATAGCGTTTTCCTGATACCGACCCTCCGCATCCATCAGATTGTCGGAGAAGAGGTTCGCGTTTTCGAACAGGTCCGATACGGCCCGTGCAATGGGGTCCCGAACAAGGGTAATGACTTTCAGTCGGCGCTTTTTTACCTTCAACAGCTTTTTACCGAGCGCCATCCCCACAAACAAATGCTTTGGCCGCAGGACGTTCGATTTTCGGTAATACTGTTGAATGATATCCCGGATATTATCCTGGTCGAGAAAATGAACATGATAAATCGGGTTTGGCAAACCGGCTTGATGCAGGGAGCGGTAAACGCTGGAAGAACCGACTTTGCCCATTTGATAAATAATGATGGGTGGGTTTGTTTCAAAATCCTTCAAATGGATGGTTGCCGCCTGCAAGCGGAAAAGCGTTTCAATCAACACATTCGGGGTATATTTTACAACCAGCTGTTTCAATGGCGGGAAGTTCCGTTTTTCTCTATCAAAATTTCAGAATATAGCTCTACATATTGTTTGATGATGATTTGTTCGGAAAACATCGTTTCAACTTTCTCTCTTGCGTTTGTCGACAGATCCACCGTCCGTCCATTATTTTCGATAATCCATTGAATGCCGTCGGCAAAATCCTGGGTTGAATAGGGTTCCGCCAAGTAGCCGTTTTTTCGATGATCAATGATATCTTTCGGTCCGGTTGCGTTAAAGGCGACCACCGGAGTTCCACATGCCATGGCTTCGATGGCTGTCTGGCAAAACGACTCCTGCCGGGATGGAACCAGCATGACATCGACGGCCGGATAAAGCCTGGATAGGGTTTCTTCATCCAGATATCCCAGATATCGGCATTTATAGGGAATGGAGAGATTGGCGACATCTCCGGTGGTCCCAAAAATGATTACTTCCATTTCTTTTGCAGGATGTTGTTGTTGCAACAGGTGCAGCGACTCGCACAGAAGATCAAATCCTTTGTTGTTGTCGTTTGTCGCTTTATAAGCGCCAAAAAGGATCAGAAAACCCGGGTCTGGCAGGGAAAATTGTTTTCTGACCTCTGTTTTATTCAGCGGTTTGAATATTTCCGTATCAACGCCATGGGGAATTACCCGGATTTTCTTGTTATGGAAAAGTGTGCTCGCCCCGGCGCAGTCCGCCATCCATCGACTCGGCGCAACAAGAGTAATGTTCCGGTTTTTCCAATTGTTTTTTTTCTTCCGCAATATCCGGGAAGTCAAATCATGATGCCTGTTATCACCCAATATGGGGCAACCCCCGCATCCCAAGGCATATTTTTTACAGTCGGCGGGGATATGACAGCCCCCGGTGAAGGCCCAGGAATCGTGAAGGGTCCATACCATCGGGGATGTTATTTTTCCAATGGTGTCGATGCTCATATACCCATGGGTGATCCAATGCAGGTGGACGATGTCCGCCCGCATGCGGTTTATTTCCGGCGACAAAACGGACGTGAACCATCCGGGTGAAAAATAGTCTCGGGTATATCCCGGATATCGTTTCAACGGCAGTTTGTCCAAATCCCTGCTGACATAAATCAAAAACCGCCGGAATCGTGGCGGAAGTCCCTGAACAGAGGAATCGGCGGATGTTTTTTGGGCGACATATAGTGTCGAGTCCACGCCGTTTCTGCGAAGGTTTCGATGAATTCTCCGTGCAGCGATGGCGGCACCACCCATGGTTTCATAGGTGCTGAAATGGGCGACAGTGACCGGTCGTGCGGAAAGGAAACGGGGCATCATCGGAGAATTAACTGGTCTGCTTCCTAATTTGAGCGACATGTACAGAACTGTCTTTTTGGTAAACCACAGAGCACATAGAGAGCACAGAGATGGATGGAGCATAGGGCAACGCCTTTGGTCGCGGACATCTCAAACCTGCTTTTTTTCACTGTGGTCTCCGTGAACTCTGTGGTGAAATATTTACGTCGTTATTTTTTGCATTTGTAGAATAGGGACCGGTAGGCCTTTTGCGCGCTACGATACAGCGCATATCGGAACAACGGCTTCGCCATTGGGACCAGACAGGTGGATTCGGATCCGTTTCACGACAGACGAGATAATCCTCTTCGCACAGGATGTCACATGACCCCGTCAATTTTGTTATAATTTTATCCCATTCGATATGATCGTGCTGAAACGTATGAATATCGCCCTCTCCGGTCATCCGGCGCTTGTAGATATGCGTTATTTCTAAAAAACGACCTGATATGCCAATTGCCTTTCGATACAGGAAGCGCAGAAATCGGATTGTTTTTACATCGAAGGGCAAACGATTCACGAACGGGTTGTCGGTGACAATGTGATACGTTTTGAGGAAATTCTCACCCAGTTCCCCCAGATACGATACATAATCCAGTGGTTGATCCCAGTAGGAAGGGCAGACTTCATGGTCGATCACCATGATTCCGCCCGGCTTGAGCACCCGGGCAAATTCACCGATGATGTTCAGATAATCCGGTACATGGTGCAACACCGAGTAAGTTGCCACCATATCGAAAGTTCGATCTCCGAACCCGGCGAGATCCTGCCCGTTCAGTATCGCGGTTTGCAGCCGGGAATGATGGGTGTGTTTTTCGTTCAGACGATCCAAGGACCCTTGTGAAACATCCGTAGCGATTACCTGCACCCCCAAATCGAGAAGGTGTTTTGTCAGGTTGCCGGTGCCGGCGCCGAAATCCATCACCAACGGAGCCGTCGTTCGGCTTTGAATCATGGCAATCGCCTTTGCAAGGCTCGCTTGGATTCGCGCCTGTTCCGTGGGGTTATAAATCTCCGGATGCGACGCATCATACCGCGGGGCGATGATATCGTGAATTTCCTTGTTCTGTGAGATCTGCTGGTTGGAATCGTCGATCAGTGGCATTTTCCGTACCCGGATTCAGGAGCGACGGTTGGATTGTCTGTAAAAATGGAGCAAGGCGCTGAAAATGGAAGCGCCATTCCGTAACCAGATTTTGAGCATCGGCCAAAGGTTGGCTTTAATGGCGCGCGTTGCTTCGGCGCATGTCAGCGGCCATTGAGTAGCTGAAAGTCCATCCATCGTAAATCGACTGAGCGGAATGGAGATGGTGTCCACCACCACGTCATTCGCTAACCCGCGGAACCAAAATTCATAATCCATGGCGATGCGATAGGATTCATCAAAGGCGCCGAAGCGCGTCAGCAAATTTCTCCGGACAATCGCCGCCGGATGCGGTATCCAGGACCAGACCGGCGGCCAGCGCATCCAGATGGGAGGATGGGGCGGTATCTTGCCCGTGTTTACAAACTCGATTTGAAAGATCATGGCATCGGCGGTGCTGTTTTCGAGCAGGGGGAACAGCAGTTCCGGTGAAATCCGAGGGTGCACCGTATCGCCGCCGTTTAAAAACCAGATCCATTCCGCCTGGGAGCGATGGAGGCCGGCATTGAACGCGGCGGAGATTCCGGTCGGCGCCTGCCAGAAGTATTCCATGTTCGGGCGGTCTCCCGCCAGTTGCGCCACCTGTTTCCGGGTGTTCTCGGAACTGCCGTCGACGACGATATGGCCGAAACCGGGCAGTCGGTTGAATTTGTCCGTGCTTTCGATGGTGACGGCTACGCCGTCGAGGTCATCCTTCGTGATGGTGATCATGTCCAGTAAACGCGTCATGCGGTCTTATCATTTCCTTGCGGAGGGATCATAACTCTCCGAGCACGGGATGAACTCTCAGTTTTCGGTCGCAATCTCCAGAAACCGATGCGCGAAATCGGTTATCTCGTTGCGGCTTCTTTTTTGAGCGGCTTCCTCGGAATCAAAATCGGGACCGGGTTGGAATTGTTCCCAACACCTTGAAATCGCTTCCGCCAATTCTGCGGGTTGATGTTTGTCGAAATAGATTGAACCCGGCGGGTTCTGTTCCACATGTACGGGGATATTGGACAGCAGCATCGGTTTTCCCAGTGATCTTGCGTCCTCAACAACCGTGCTCCAGCCTTCAAATAGAGAAGGTTGAAGCACGAAAACCGATCTCCTCATTAATTGTATCTGGTCCAGACGTGGAATCAACCCAAGCAGACAGATTTGCCGGGCAAGACCGAATTGGTGGATGGTCTGCAGAATCGTATCGGAGAATTGCGGCTGACGGTAGTCGTGGATATGACCGGTACAGACCACGCTGGGGGTTACCCCCTCGGCTTTCAACTTGCGCAAGGCCTCGAAGACGGCCAAATGATTTTTATGCTGCCAGAACTGGTTGCAGACGATGAGGAATCGATCGGGCAGGTTGTATTTCCGTTGAACCCGGACCGGATCATCCGCAAACCATTCCGGTGGTGCTACGGTTCGAAACGGCAGAACCCTCGCCTTGTGCGCATCCCGTGGGAAGAAATCGGCAAAGTCCGCGGCGGCAGCTTGGCTGCTCAGGATCACCCGGGAGGCCTGCCGTGCGATCTTGTTGAAATAGTTGTCCCTCTCTTTCAGCTCCGACGCCGGAAAAAAACCATCCAGGTGCTTGTGCTGAAAATCCGGTATCCAGGCGGCCGAGCGGATCTTTTTCCGCTGGCAATCCGAAGAGAAATACGGATAAACGAAGTCAAAGTCCTGTTGTTTTACAAATTGATTCATTCTTGGATTCAGGTTTTGAAAAACCTTGTTCGAAATCAACCAGGATAACCGGTTTTTGATCGTTGGCCGGGGGAAGTCATTTTCTTCAAAAAAAACCCGATGCAAATAGGGTTGCATTTGTTGAAATAAATTTTGATTGATTTCCTTGGTACAGATTAGATTGAGTTGGATTCCGGAGTGGGTGTCTTCCGGCAGGCCGGCCAGAGCCAGTACAATATTTTTAATGTATTCAACCCCGGCGATCCAGGACTGCCCGCCAACCACGCGCAATGCAATTCGAAGCGGATGCTCTGGATTCATAAATATTCAGTCCGGCACCAGTTCGCAAACCTGGTTACGCCTTCTTGTAAATCGATAGTCGGTTGAAATCCGAGGGACGACATCTTTGATATGTCCGCGCGCCAGTTCAGCGGCGTTCCCGGGGGCAGGGTGCCTTCGAAATGAATCTCGCCATCCCAATTCAGGGCGGACTGGATCATGTGGGACAGGTCGGCGATGGTGGTTTCCATGCCGCCTGCCAGATTATAAAACTCTCCGCGCATATCCGCCCCGTTGGCGATCACCAAAAGAGCGCGGGCGATATCCACCGCATGAATAAAATCCCGGCTTTCTTGTCCAGTGCCCTGCAATCGGATGATGCTTCCGGATAGCGCTTTCTGGCAAATATCCCAGAGTACTTGACGCCGCAGACCTTGGCCGTAGGCCGAAAATATGCGAATACTGGTCGTCTTGATGTCATATATTTCAGAAAATTCCCGGCAGATGTGTTCGCATTGGAGTTTATGAAACCCGTATGGTGAAATCGGCGCCGGTATATTGTTTTCGCTCACCGGCAGGGATGTCGGGTTCCCATAGACGGCGGCGCTTGATAAAAAGATGAAGCGACAGCCGGGTGCGTGTAATCGGATAGCGTTCAAGAGTTCAAAGGTCATTACCGGTCCATTGTGAAAATCATCCGCGGGTTCTGCTTTGGAAAAACCCACCGATGCGCGTCCGGCGCAGTGGATGCAGACATCCGGCTTCAAGTCCCGCAACAGCAGCCCCAAGTCCGGATCGGGCAGGTTCCGGCAATGATAGGCGGATAGATAAGCTGTAGGGGCGTTCTCCGACGCGGCGATATCGATGCCGACACATCGCCAGCCCGCCTTTGAAAAATGGCGTGCGATATATCGGCCGATGAAGCCGCAAACGCCGGTGATGAGAATCGTTTTCGTTTTTGGTGTCATTTTTTTCCGCCAAGAAAGAGAAAATTCGTCGAAAGCGTATTAACGTTCATTTTCCGGAATCTCACGGATAATGTGCGCCGGGTTCCCGGCAACAACTGTCCAGGGGGGAACATCTTTTGTAACCACGGAACCGGCTGCTACGACAGCCCCCTCACCGACGGTTACACCTTCCAGAATGATCGCATCAAATCCAATCCAGGTTTTGTCGGATATGATGACAGGTGATATTTTTACATGCGTCCAATCCTTCCTTCCCTTGCGCCATTCCATGACATCGTGCGCCCGTTTTGAAAAGGACGGGGAATGGGAGTCATGATCCACGATCGTGACTCCCCAGGCGATCAGGACATCATCGCCGATCCGGATACTTTTGGCGGAAATGAGAGTCCCGTTCATAAAAACACGTTTGCCGATGGATACACACGCTTTTTCCCGGTCAAACAGGATGCCGCCATCGATCTGACTGTCCTGGTCTATGGTTATCCGGCAATTTTCCTTCATGAGGATTCTTTTGGTATTAATGGAAGACCGTGGATGGATGGAAACACCCTCCGGGATCTTACTCGCTTGCCGGTCGATTATTGCCGATAGTTTGCGAAGAAATACCGCCGCATAATGAAGAACGTTCATCCGGGGTTGCTCCGTGATGAGTCGATTCCGATCGTTTTGACAATCGTAGCCGGATTCCCGGCTACGATGACGCACGCCGGTACATTTTTTGTGACAACCGAACCGGCGGCGACAACCGCACCTTTTCCAATGGAAACCCCTTTCAATATGATGGAATTGAATCCGATCCAGACATCGTCCTCAATTACGACCGGTGCTGATTGCATGTCGAAGGTGTTGGTTTTCGGATGGCCCGACGTCATGATTTGTTTGTAATGCCGGTACCGAATTGTCGGATCCAGAGAATGGGAGTTGTTGTCGAGTATATTCACGTTATGGGCGATCTGGACACGATCGCCGATGCGGATGGATTCGGTGGACCATATCCGGGTGCCTTGTCCGATATAGCAGTCTTCGCCGATTTCAATCCGGCCGCCATGGGCAAAAATGAACAATTCTCCTCTGACGACAGAGTTTTCACCGACGATGATCGCTTCTTTTTCCCCCAGTGAGTTGATAATGGATGTCTCCGGGAAAAGGAATACGGACTGATGAAGCAGCGCTATATTCGAAAACATTTTCCATCGATTGAATTTTATAACGCGGTCAAGCAATCGATTGAAGCTCGAAAGGATGTAGAAATAGATTTTCAGTAAATATCCTGCCATTCTATCTGTTTTTTTTAGGAGGGATTCCGAATTTCGCCATGACGGCGGCGATAAGATTTCGATACGTAGATGGATTCCGTGTTTTTAGATATCGGGAAACTTTTTTTACATTTGATTTGTCCACACCAATGTGTTCAATCAATTGCAATCCATTATAGTCGGATACAAGTGTAGAAGATTTGAATATATCTTCTTGGGAACAGTGAACGCCGCTGCCGTCAAAACCAATGTTTCTTGTGAAGGAAACGAGTGGAAAAAGCGTCAGGCCGTTTACCATGAAAACGGATAGATACCAGCCGATATCCCAGGTATTTATCTCACCTTTCAGCTGGGCCTCCAACATGTTAAAAAATGGATAACTGTTGTCAATATCAAAACGCTTTTTGAGTTTTCTGGATCGCTTGAGCGTTTCATAGCCGGATAAGGTGGGGTCAAAATATTTCCAGGCCCGCTGCCATGTCGCCCACCCCCAGATCGATGTGAATGGAAAAAAGAATGTGTCTCCTTGATGTTTTAATTCCACCGGGAACATATATCCGGAAATCTCCATGACGCGTTCTTCATTTTGATAACCTATCAGTCCTTCATTCATATACCGCAGGAAGAAGGGCGAGGTGATCAAGTCGTCTTCCAGGATGATGACTTTCCCATATTGGTTCACAATTTCGGTTATGCCTGTGATAATCGAATCGGCAAGACCAAAATTTCGTTCGCGCTCAATGATGTTGATGGATTTAAATCCTTCAATGGAACGGAGGTAACTCCGGACTTCGTTCACGGATGATTCGGCAGCGGGAGTTTTTGGGCCGTCCGAAAAAATGAAAAGTTCGCTTTTATCAGCGAGCGCATTTTGCTGAAGCGCCTGAATGGTTTGCCGGGTATGCTCCGGACGGTTGTAAACAAATAAGATGATGGGAGCTAAATCCAAAAAAAGAAGTCCTTTCTTGAGAGCAGCATCAATCTATATTAAAACTTACTGTATTAATAATATAATACGTTATATATTTTTCAAAAAACAAGAATCAGCAAAGTCAGCGGTCATGACGTTATGAAAAATTATTCAAGCACTGCGAAAGAAAGTGCAGAAGCAAAGGGAAACCTCTGTATACGGAGGTTGCGTAAGCCTACCGTCTCCAGGACAGCCAAGGTTTCTCCAGGCCAACTCGCTTGGTTCAATTCATCAAATGCTAAAATTGCACCTTTGGGCATTCGGGGCAAGAAAGTCTCAATAGCCAGTTTTGTCGGCTCGTATAAGTCAAAATCCAAATACAACATAGCAACAACCAAATGAGGATTCTTATTTAAATATTCCGGTATCGTCTTCATGGCATCACCGACTACGAGTTCAACCCGCGGGATGTGGCCAATAGCTCGGTTAACATCATATAATCTGATCGCCTCTTGCAGATCATCGAAGGCTTCTGTTGCCAATCCCCCGGGAACTGCAAACTCAAGATTGTCACCTTTATCCTTGTCATTAATATCGACGAAACCGGAGAATGTATCGAATCCGACCACTCGTCGGATGTGGTTGACAGGTTCGTAAATGGCGCTCAACTGTGCCCATGTCATCAATCCTCCCCCCAGAAAAACGCCACATTCTATCAAATATCCGTGTACATGTAGAATACGTTCAAAAAGTGCGTTTTTGGCTATAAATGTTGAGAGAGTCTGTCGAGGTACAAATTTAGAAAAATTACGCAATTTATCCATATTCGTACCCAGGCTTTTGGAAAAATAGGATCCCATGCCCTTCGCAAACGATTGATCCTTTTCGGTCTGGGCTCGGATATCACGCATTGAAAACTTTTCTTCTTTTGTACCTGTCATTTGTAACCCCCTATCCATAAATAGATTCAGTGATGTCCATTTATTTTTTTTTATAACCGCCGATGTTTTTGTTCCTTTTTAATGCATGCCGCACAGGTTTCAGGAAAAAAATTATCAAATTATTTTCTCCATGGCAGGCATCGTATCGATGTATTCGATCTCTAGTGGATTTGTGCTTGCCTTTTGTAATAAGAAGTTATTAAGGATAAGGGACGCCCTGAAAACTGATTCGACATTTTGATACAAGGGGGTTTGGGTGGATCTTTTCCTTATTTTCTGAAATGCTTTTTCAGTAGTTTCATATAATCGTGGGCTGATTTGCAAGACCCTTTTTATAAGACCCAGTAAGCGCTTCTTTACCTCGCTGGAAAGTGTCGGTTGGAAGGCTTCCGAAAAGAATCTTGAAAACTGTTCCTTGGAGCGGTAATAATCCGCCATATAAGATTCGATTTGCTTCAATTCCTCCGCAATGTCCTCGTACTTGGAAAGAAAGGAAAGTTCTTTTAGTAATGTTTTGAAATAACTGTCAAAATTAATTTTAGAATAGCTGTTTCCGTAAATGGTTTGAAATGTATATTGCGTGCCCAGAAAATAGGTTGTGTTCAAATATTTCATGGCGTATGGAACGCCTTCCAGCAAATCATGACTGAACAAGGATAGGTATTCATGATATTTCTGCTTTCGACCATACTGAAGCCCTGCGTTGCTGGCGGAACTGATGCCGCAAATGTATAACGGTGCATCGATTAAATAGTAGGTTTTGCTGGCGCCTAAAAGATGGCAGGCCGCCGAGTAATCAGGGTAGGGGGGGACGAAGAATATAGACGTCTTCTCCTTGCAAGCATCGATGACCTTCTTTGACACCACGCAGTTTAACATTTTGGGCAGAATTTCATAGATTCTGGTATCGAAATCATAGAACATCTGGGTCGCCAGATTTGATTGTATTTGATAGAGACCGCCATCCCATAATCGAAAGCGGAGTGATCCTTTCAGATTATCATCCGGGACGTCCGGGTGGTGATAATAGCCCCGCTTCCATACGAGAATGTCAATCGGGTGCTTTGTCAGGACTTGATAAATACGGCTGAGCGCGCAGGGTATCAGCGCATCATCGTCGCACAGATAGATGATATACTCGCCTTTGGCATGGTTCAGGATGAACTCCCAATGATCGAGCATCGATAAATCGGCACCTGGATTGATGTACTGGACTTTGTCGCACGACCGCATGGTGTCCATGATCACTTCTTTTGTGTGATCCACGGAATTGTTGTCGGAAACGATGATTTCATAATCCTGGAAATCCTGACCAACGGCAGTCTTCAACGAGTCGGCAAGCAGATTCGCGCGATTCCTGGTGGGCATTAATACAGAAAAGAAAGGCATGGAAATATTATCTTTGTCTATTGATGCAATGCGTTGATCAATGATGCACAGACGGTTTTGATTTCTGGTTTTCCCAGACTGAGGGCCGAAGGCAGGTTGAGGGCATAGGGACTGATGCGATAGGCAACCGTATTCCGCTTTCTGGCCTGATGCGCCGCTTCTGAATGTTCATATGCCGGTATGGAACTGAGCGGATGAAAAAACGGTCGGGTGTCGATACCGTCTCGGGATAGACGGTCCATCATGGTTTGTTTGGAAATGCCGAGTTGTGGATCCAGGACCACCGTAGTCATCCAGTAAGTATTTCGGACTCCTTCGGGCTCAGCGTTCAGGGTAATGCCGTCGACATTTTTCAGCTCATCCTGATACAACGCAAATTGCTCCCGTTTTCTCGAGAGCAATTCGTCGATGCGCTCCAATTGGGCCATACCCAGCGCCGCTTGCAGGCTGCTCATTTTGTATTTATGGGCGACCTCGGTATTCCAAAACATTTTATCACCTGGTTTGCGGCCATGATCGCGCAGAAAACAAATGCGTTGATAAAGGTCTTCGCGATTAGTGACCAGCATGCCGCCCTCGCCGGTGGTTAATGTCTTGGAGCCGTGGAAACTGAAGACGCCCGTGTCTCCAAAACCGCCGGCCTTCCTTCCTTTATATTCAGACCCAATCGCCTCCGCCGCATCTTCGATGATGGCGATATTGTGGCGGCGGGCGATGGCCGAAAGAGCGTCCATGTCCGGCATTCCGCCGTACAGGTCGACCGGAATCACCGCCTTTGTTTTGGGCGTGATACAGGCTTGAAACGATTCCGCGGAGAGGCACCATGTTTTTGGGTCTATATCCGCAAAAACAGGTGTGGCCCCGACATACGAAACAGGCGCGGACGTCGCGATCCAGGTGGTATCGGGTACGATGACCTCGTCACCAGTTGTAACCTCTAAGGCCAGCAACGATAGATGAATCGCGGAAGTACACGAGGGGAGGGCCACGGCATATCGGGAGCCGATATAATTCGAAAATGATTTTTCAAATAGATTATTGTAAAAATTTGCGTTTTCATACCAGGCGTTGGTGGCGGCATCGGTGACATATTGAATTTCTTTGGCGGTAATCCAGGGGCCTGCAACCGGAATTTTCTTCATGGATCGTTAGTCCTTTACGCAGCGTAAATATCCATCGGGCGCGACGGTTATCAAAAGCTTATCATGGATTTCCGTATCGATTTCAAACCGATGATTGGTCCTTAAAAATTCATGTACAGCGGTCTTGGGATTGTTTCCCTTGTCCCAGGGACGATCGGAAAAATAATTTTCCGGCATATCCTCGATCACCGTATCAAAGACGACCAAATAGCTTCCGTTGGTTACAAGGGAGGAATACTTGTTCAATTCATCCAGTACGTGGCGGTGCGTATGATTCGAATCCAGGACGACCATCACGCGTTTCCGACCGGCAATCATATTTTTCACCCGGTCGACTACTGTGTCATCGATGGCGGAGCCTTCGATCATCCGGATTCGTTTGAACATCGGATGTTGCTCAATCGCCTCCCGATTATGAGCGCGAATATCGATATCGATACCGACGATGAAACCATCACCGCCCATGAGTTCGAGAATGGATGCATAATAGATTAATGAGCCCCCATGGGCTATCCCAGTTTCGATGATCACATCCGGTTTCACCCGCCAGATAATTTCCTGCATGGCGATCATGTCTTGCGGATACTGAATGATGGGACGTCCCATCCAGGTAAAATTATAGGAATAGTTATACGGCGCAGTCGCCCGCAACCAAATCGTTGAAAGACCATGGACTGCGCTGTCCTTCGATATCCTATCGATATTTTCCTGGACCTCTGTTTTGAATTTTTCAGATTCATTCATGGTTGAAACAGTTTCCCCAATGAAAGGTTAGAAAATTTTTCCATCCGTATGGATCGGTTGCGCTATTTTTTTGACAGTTGCCGGGTTGCCCACAACCGTTGCGTAATCCGGCACATCCCGTATGACGACGGATCCGGCTCCGATGGTGGCCCATTTTCCGATTTTAATCCGCGGTATGATGGTTGCGTTTGTTCCCACAAAGGTACCATCTCCGATTTCCACTTTCCCGGAGATACTGCATGCATGCGCAATGAATACCGAATTCCCGATTATTGCTTCATGCGCAATCAAGGATCCGATATGGATGCTCGAATTATCCTCTATTCGAGCGCAAGCCTGGATAATGACGCCTTCTTGAATATAGTTGCCGGTACCAATTTCGGTCATGGATAAATCGACCGATGGGTGGATGAGATTCGTGAATCGGCATCCCCGTCGCGCCAAATGCAGAGAGGTCTCATAGCGTGTACGCGTGCTGCCGGTAATGAGATTTACAAAAAAAGTATCGTCGTCGATAATGGCGTCAAGGATATCAAACCCGCCAAAAACCTTGTAGCCATAATATAACGAATCCTTTTTAAGAGGATCGTTGTCGATAAAACCAGCCACATGGAAATTCGCGTTCGATCTTTCAACCGCCCGGATGACCCGCGCGGTTTCAGGATTTGCTGCTCCCAAGAGAACTACTTTCATGATGATAAGCTCCCAAAATCGGGGTAATATCTATCTCTGTTCGACATTTCTATCGGCACAAAGCACCAATCGATCCCGAAGGCCGGATCATCCCACCGGACCCCTCTTGCACATTCGGGGTGGTAAAACTCCGTCATTTGATAAAATACTTCCGTATGATCCGTCAGCGTCAGAAAGCCATGGGCAAAATCCTCGGGAACATAGATGGCCTTGTGATTGCCGTCGGTTAATTCAACCGGAAACCACTGTTTATAAGTCGGGGAGTCTTCCCGCAGGTCAATAATAACGTCATACACGCTTCCCTTTGTGCAGCGAACCAATTTGGCCTCCGCGAACGGCGCGACTTGATAGTGCATCCCACGAAGGGTTCCCCGCTTCTTATTGAACGAGATATTGCATTGAACCAGGCGCGGGTTCAGTCCATGCATTTCGAACTCCTCCTGACACCACGAACGCGCAAAGAATCCGCGTTCGTCCTCGATCGGGTCGATATGAACCAGAAATGCCCCCTTTAATTTTGTTTCGGTGAAACGCATGTGCTATACCACTTTCAGTTCCGGGATGGGAATAATGAACTTTCCGCCGCGCTTCCGGTATTCAGCTTGCTGGCCAAGGATTTCATCGGCAAAATTCCATGTCAACAACAAGACGTAATCCGGTTGCTCTTCCAGCAGTCTTTCGGTGGGGAATATCGGTAGATGTGTGCCGGGTGTATATTTCCCCTGTTTCACCGTGCTGCGGTCCACCACATAATCGAGCATGTTATGGTCGATTCCATAAAAATTCAGCAGCGTGGCACTCTTGGCGGATGCGCCGTAAACAACGATTTGACTGCCCGCTGATTTGATTTTTTGTAATAGCGATAGCAGCTCAATCCGCAGGCGTTCCACCCGTTCACCGAAGTTCTGGTAGAAGGTGAACCTGTCAACCCCCCAATTTTCTTCTTCCCTCAACAGGGCTGCCACCCGCCCGCGGCCATCGGTTTCAAAAGAACGCGGGCCGTCTGTCCGCTGAAAATAAACCCGCAGGGAGCCGCCATGCACCGGCAGACGTTCCACATCCACGAGCGTCAGACCGTGTTGGGCGAACAGGTTCCGGAATGACGTTACAGAATAATAACACAAGTGCTCATGATAGATCGAATCAAATTCCACATGATCGATCATGTCTTTCACATAGTGGTTCTCGACAACCGCCACACCATTCGGCTTGAGCAGAGTTGCCATGCCGTTTACGACACTATCCAAACCCGCCACGTGGGCAACGACATTGTTCGCATGAACGACATCCGCACAACGATTTTGATCCCGTAATTGTTCCGCCAGTTCTACGCCAAAAAACTCGCTGATAGTGGGCACGCCGCGTTCGACCGCCACGCGCGCGATATTGCGGGCGGGTTCCACTCCCAAAATGGGGATCCCTTTTTCTTGATAGTTTTTCAGCAGATAGCCATCATTGCTGGCCACTTCCACCACAAGGCTGTCTTGATCCAAATGGCACCGGGCGATCATGCTTTCGGCAATTGCTCGAGAATTCTTCAACACTGTATCGGAGAAGGAGGAAAAATAGAAATATTCCCGAAAAAGCTTTTCAGGTGGAACGGTTTCCGTAATCTGCACCAGGGTGCAATCCGGACAGAAGACCAAGTCCAGGGGAAATGTCTCTTCGGGCGATGACAATTGATCATTTGTCAGCAGCGCATTTGCCAGGGGCGTCCTTCCCAGGGAAAGGATCGGGCGCAGGTTCGTTTTTTTGCAGGAGCGACAGGAAATCATTTGGTTACTCGAAAGAACTCTTGATACCATTGGATGGTCCGTTGCAATCCTTTCTCAAAAGTGAACAAGGGGCTCCAACCCAACTGTTCGCGCGCTTTTGCGGCGCTTAAATATTGGTGCAGGATTTCATTGCTTGCCTCGTTACGAATCTCGGCTTTCAGATCCGTCCCCATGAGGCGAATGATTTGTTTCACGACTTGATTGACGGTCAGTTGGGTTTCATTCGAGAAATTATACGCCTCGCCTTTGAGCGCCGGATTTTTGGCCAATTGCTCCGCCAATAGCATATATACCGCGGCGCCGTCCTCCACGTAAAAGTAGTCCCGGATATATTTGCCATTGGATCGAATCACCGGACGTTGGCCGCGCAGGATCGAACGAATCGTACCGGGAATGATGCGATTCCAATTCAAATCCCCGCCCCCGTAGAAGTTACCGCAACGTGTAATGACCACCGGCAAGTCATAGCTCACCGCGTAGCTCCGCGCGATCAAGTCCGCGCAGGATTTGCTGACGTCATAGGGGTGTTGTCCCTGAAGAGGCATCTCTTCGCTGTAGGGCAGGTGCTCCTGGTCCCCGTAGGCCTTGTCGGAGGAGGCGACGATGATTTGTTTTACCAGGGGGCTGCGGCGACAGGCCTCCATCAGTTTCCAGGTGCCGGCGATATTGGATTCGAATGTTGATATGGGATTGCGATTGGCGATAGTGACAATCGTCTGGGCGGCAAGATGAATGACGGTGTCGATCTCATATTCGCCCAATACGCGTTCCAATGTCGACTGGTTACAGATATCCCCGCGCACCACCTTGATCCGGTCGATCAAGCCCGAGCGGACCATTTCACTTTGCGGCGTCCAATCCCGCACCAGACAAACCACATCCCCGCCGGCGTCCACCAGACGTTTGGTCAACCACGATCCGACCAGCCCGGTTCCCCCGGTTACAAGGGTCGGCCGATCAAGCCAAAAGGGAGATGACGTCATGACCATGTTTTCCATGGCGCTTTTCCTCCTTGCCACAAGCTTTCCAACAGCTTCTTATCCCGCAATGTGTCCATGCATTGCCAGAAATCACTATGGCGATAGGCCGCAAGTTGGCTTTCCTCGGCGAGCTGTTCCAGTACCTGCGCTTCCAGGTTTGTCGCATCGGAAGGAATGTAGTCCAGTATTTTTGGTTCCATTACCATGAAACCACCGTTTATCCAACCTTCCCCGATTTGCGGTTTTTCGGTGAATTGGGAGATCAGATCTCCATCGAAAATCAAGCCGCCAAAACGGGCCGGGGGACGAACAGCGGTCAAGGTCACTATACGGCCATGCTTTTTATGGTGGGTGATGAGGGAGTTCAAATCGACATTCGAAACACCATCGCCATAGGTCAGCAAAAAGGTTTCGTTGTCAAGGTAATCCCGGACCCTGGCGATGCGGCCACCGGTGCTGCTTTCGAGGCCGGTGTTCACCAGGTGAACGGTCCAGTCTTCGCTCTCCCGTTTTTGGGTTTTCAGGTCACCGGAGCGCATATCGATGCTGAAACTGTTTTGCAGTGTCGCATGCTCCAGGAAAAAGCGTTTGATGACTTCTCCTTTGTATCCCAAGGCGATAACGAATTCATTAAAGCCAAATGAGGCATAGTGTTTCATGATGTGCCATAGAATCGGACGTTCACCGATTTCCACCATCGGTTTCGGCTTGACTTCGGTTTCTTCCGCCAAACGCGTTCCAAGACCGCCTGCAAGGATGACTACTTTCATAGTATTTTTTTGACCTCCCATTTTAGTTTGGGCCGGATGGCGCCGGGAATAGGGCCGCTATATCCATTTCTTTCCTGGTCGATGGTTTCCTCGATAGGATCGCGTATGATCACGGCCAGCGCCGATTGCTCGAAAAAACTGACGTGAACCCCCGAATGCACGAACGTCAGTGCAAGTCCGATCAAATAGGTTTCATCATTCAACAAATAGCCTGGCACAACGCAAGTCGCCTCATAGGTTCCGGCCATGGGGGAAACAACCGGCTGTTTGGTGCTGGAAATGAAAACACATTGTCCCAATGAATTATAGAAATGGAAATTGGGAATCGGTTCGAAATGAATATCCTGGCGTATGGTATATCTCATTTTAACGAAAAAGGGAGAGCGGATATCGATTTCGCCGGCCGGCGTTCCGTTCTCATTTTCGATATGCGCCTCCAACAAGGTTGCATATGCGTCTCCGATGGTTCTGTCGTGCCCGGAGAAGTTCACGGAATAGGGGGTATCGATTCCATCTCCATAATAATGATTGATGGCGGTCGCGACATCGCCATCCATTGTGATGCCTCCCTTGTTCAATAATATGCATCGGCCGCAAAGAGAGTTGATCATGCCCATATTATGGCTGACGAACAAGACTGTTCGGCCGTGCTTGGAAACATCATCCATCTTGCCCAGGCATTTTTTTTGGAAGTCCGCATCCCCGACGGCCAGCACTTCGTCAACAATTAAAATTTCGGTTTCCAGATGCGCCGCAACGGCAAAGGCAAGTCGTACATACATGCCGCTGGAATAACGTTTCACTGGCGTGTCAATGAACTTTTCCACCCCTGAAAAGTCAATGATTTCATCCAGTTTTCGACGTATTTCGGCGCGGTGCATTCCCAGGATGGCGCCGTTCAGGAAGATATTCTCACGGCCGGTCAGCTCCGGGTGAAAACCGGTGCCGACTTCCAACAAACTGGCGATTCTTCCGTGCATTTTGATGACGCCGGTGGTGGGTGCGGTGACACGCGACAGAAGTTTCAGCAGGGTGCTTTTTCCCGCGCCGTTACGACCGATAATGCCAACGGATTGCCCCTGGGAGATTTGAAAATGGACATCCCGTAACGCCCAGATATATTCACCCGAACGATTCCCATGGTCGGAACCGCCGATTTTTGTGTGCGGGTTCGGCTTCCCACGAACCTGCGCCCACCAACGATTCAGATCGGCGGCCAAGGTCCTGCCGCCGATGGCGCCGAGTCGATAGCTCTTGGAAATATGTTCAGCGGAGATGGCGATGGTCATACCGTATCCATGAATGTGGCTTCAACGCGATTGAACAGCAAGATTCCGATCATCACCAGTACCGTCGTGAACGCTGCACTATACAGCAAAGCCCACCCGTTCAAGGTCCCGACACCCAGAAAGGCATACCGGAATGTCTCGATGACGGCCGCCAGCGGATTGGCCAGAAGCAAGGGCTTATAAGCCTCTGGAACCGAGGAAAGCGGATAGATGACAGGGGTGGTGTACATCAGCAGTTGAACACCGAAGGTGACCAGAAAACGCAAATCGCGATATCGGGTTGTCAGGGCCGAGACAATGATGCCGAATCCCAACCCCATGCCGGCCATCAATAACAGCAGAACCGGTAAAAGCAAAATCCACAAGTTTGGCCGTACGCTTGCCCCGGACAGCCGAAAGTAGAGCAGAAACGCCAGAAACAGAAGGAACTGAATCGCAAACGTAAACAGATTGGACAGCAGGATGGAAAACGGTACGGCCAGACGCGGAAAGTAGGCTTTGCCGAACAGACTTTCATTGCTGATGAAGGTGGTGGCAGTTTTGTTAACCGACTCTGCAAAATAGGACCACAGCACGGTCCCGGCCATATAAAACAGAAAAGTGGGAAGACCATCCGTGGGCAGTTTGGCGATGCGTCCGAAAACAATGGTGAAGGTAATCGTTGTGAGGATGGGCTGAATCAAAAACCACAAGGGGCCAAGGATGGTTTGCTTGTAAATTGAAACAAAGTCGCGCCAGAAGAAAAGAAAGACCAGTTCTCTCGCCCGCCAGAGTTCTTTCAGGTTGAGTTCGAACCATCCTCGGCGCGGACGGATGATCATGGTCCAGTTTTCTTGGTTGTTGGAGGGGGGCATAATATTTTAGGAGTCAGAAGTTAGGAGACAGAAGACAGAATAAAAAAACAGAATATAGAAGACAGAAAATATGTCTTTGATTTTAAAATGGTTTTGGAATAGGACTCCAGCAATTTACTTTCCTTTTCTAGATAAAAGAAATAAATCGGTTACATCACCGTATTTGAGGTCATTGGCAAGGATCAGGTAATATCGAGATTCTTCGAGGGAACCTTGCGTGATATTCAGGAAGCGAATTTTGTCGGCCTTCCCGCGTTTTCGAAAGCCTTCCGCGATGTTTGCGGCAATGCTGACGGCGGACCGGCGACATTGAAACGTTAAACCATATTTTTCTTCCGGAGGAAATGTATGCGAAAACCGATAGATACCAAGCACAAACGGATGAGCTTTTTGCCAGACCAGCAAGTCTTCGAATCTCTTGGCAGGTACGCTCATCGCTGCCTCCTCTATTCAGTCTCCTGCTTCCTGTCTCCAGTCTTCTGCTTCCTGTCTCCTTGATAGTTTAACTCGCGACCGGAAAATGCTACCAATGTCTTTCGGGTGGCGGCGGATTTTGCCAGTTTTTCAACCCATGACTCTGCTTTGCGATTTTTTTGCCAGCAATCCTGACGTTCCAATAATTTCTTAATATTATAATTCATTTAAAAACCTTTTTTCAAATCGAATCCATTGATCTATTAGGTTGTATTTTTGAGCCAGTTCTTGAATTTCTTTCCCAGATACGGATTCCGACTCCATCAGAGCAAGAATGCGCATAAAATCTTTTACTCGCCCAACACTAAGAGCGATAACAGCCAAATAATCCGCTTTCACTACACGAATAGCAATTCCATCCAGATCCGACTCATCCGCATTATTCATCGCGTCTTTCGTTAATTGGTCAAAAGCGGGAATGAATTGAGCTGGCCATTCTCCAACGCGAATAGCCTCTCCTTCAGGTTGATATCCTTTCTCTTTGCAATAATTATAGACTGGACTTAACACGGCCAGGCTTTCCGAATCATCAACTGCAATCAATATGTCCGCATCCATGGTGACAACAGCCTCCGTATAGCGCATTTGCGCCACGGCGCCAAAAACGGCATAATTCTTAATAATGCCATCGCCCATCATGTCGTTTAGTAACTGTGCAAGTTCTTTCATATTTTATAACCGCTCATGTGGTCAGAATTCAAAATGCCGGCGAAGAATAATCCGCCAGCAGCCAGCTGAACTCTTCAATCAGCCGCTTTAAAACGGATATATCACCGCATTCGATAGATTCAAAGCTTGATCTGGTAGGTTTTTCACCATACCAGCAAGTTTTTAAATTTTTTAGCGGATATCCTCCTGTCTCCTGCTTCCTGTCTCCTGACTCCTGTCTTCTATCCCTTTACCTCCGTTCAACGACAAACCCATATTCCCCTGTAACGCGTTCGGAGACGATGGCATCACCATCGCCGTCGATAAAAAAGGAAAAACTGCAACCGCCATGATACGTGTTGGCGCCGATCTTGCCGTCTTTGGGAGCGAGATAGCGATCCTGACCGGCCCCATCCATGAACAGGGAAAATCCGTTATGGGCCGCTGCTCCCTGGGCAAAGAACAGATCTTGGGCATTGTACACATCATCGCCGGCCTGATCGTTCAGAACGGCGACGCCCCGGTCCCAGGCAGCGGCCTGGACCGCTCCCACCAGGCCGGAATAGGCATCATTGCCGCCCTCGTCGATGAGGATACCGGCTGCTGAATGGGCGGCGAATCCTTGGGCATAGCGGGAGCCGATATAGGTGTCATCGTTGTTTCCGGAATTTTTCAGCAGACCCATGCCCAGTGCATATCCGCCGCCTTGTGAAAAATCACCGGCCTCGAAACGATCCCTGCCGGCATTGTCGATCAGTATGCCGATCCCGCCGGCGGCGTACCCGCGCAACCCAAAACCGAACCCCTGGGAGAGGCCCTGGAACATACCGGGCGTCCCGTAACAACTTGGATATTTGCCGCTTGCGTAATATCGATCATCGCCGGAGGTGTCGAGCAATAAACCAATGCCCTTGGGGCCTCCCACTCCTTGGGAATGAAAATGGGATTCGTAGCGATCATCGCCGCCGCAATCCAGCAACAGTCCCATTCCCCAATAGGCCACTCCCTGATTCAGCTCCTGTCCCCGGTATACATCGCTGCCGGCTGCATCCATGAGAATCCCGACCCCCATCACACCAGCTCCTTGGGCGACCCGGAGTCCGGTATACTGATCGTCTCCCGCTAAATCCGCCAGAATGCCGACGCCCATGAATCCGGTCCCTTGGGCAAAATCCGAGGAGGCCTCATAGCGATCGTCGCCCGTCAGATCAATCCGGATGTTCACCGGATGGTTTGGACTTCCGGACCCATCGACGTACAAATCATCTCCTCCCAGATCAATAACGGCGGCAATATCATCCCGGCCATAGCGATTGGGGCCGTATCCTCCGATCAGGAAGAGGCCGGAGTCGGTTTGAGCCTGGTATATGATTTGACCGCTGACGCCCGGCAGTGAATTTCCCGCCGGGAGCCTTGCGGCTTTTACACTCTCCTGAAACAACGCCAGCCAAGCGGGATTTACCAAGGCGGCGGAAATTCGTGCGGATGTAAACAGTTTTTGATAATCAATTTGATGGCACAGGGCGATACATCGTAGATCGTCAGGGGGCGTATCTGGATTGTCGATTTGTCCCGAATTGCAGGATTGGGTGATGTTTTCCAGCAGCCTGGGAATATGTCGGGTCAGGAAATCCTGATCGTCCTGTGAAATACCGCCGAAGGCTTGGTGTCGGCAGGCGAGGGCGGCGGCGAGAATCGTTTGGATATATTGAATATGTTCTGTAAAATCGGTTGAAGTCGGCGGCAGGGGAATGTCCTGTGGAAAGAGAGTTGCGGTCCGTTCAACCGCGACATCCAACAGTTCGGAGGATTTGTTGATCAAATCGCCAAAGGATCGTCCATCGGCCATGGTCACGATTTCTTTCGATAGCTGCAAGCCAACGGTATTCAGCTTCATGGGATTGCGACGGATGTATTCAACGATGTCCAAATGGAAGCGATCATCGGGTAATTCATTTTGAACGAGCTGGGACTGAAAGTCCTGGTATTGGGAAGAGAGGTTATGGTTGCGGATCAACCCCTGCATCAAATCCGCGATGGGGTCCGGCGTATTTTCATAGTGGGAAAATCGTGCTCGAATTTTCTCGTAGGCAGTGGGATCCGATTCTTGAAACGCCCCGAGGGTGACGGCAATGGTTCGGGGCAGCGAATGTCGTTCAATGGTAACGGACAGGCTTTGTTCATTGGGCTGTCTGCGCAACCGGTCATTCAGTTTATCCAGGTCCGGAATAACCGATTCATCACCGTCCCTTTTCATCCGGATATGGGTATCCGTGCGGAGAATCTCCAGAAACAGGGAATCTCCCGCCCGTTTGTGATTTTGGATATATTGTAAAAAAAGGTTGTCGCCGGATGGGATACTTTCCGTACCCAGGGTTCGACCATCGAAACCCACGATCACATCACCCACCTGAAGACCTGCCTTCTCTGCCGCGGATTCCGGAAAAACCTGGATGACCCGCAGTCCGCAAACTTTTTGAAGCGATTTGCATTCCGCTCCTGAAACCGGCCGATAGGAAACGCCCAAAAAAGCCGGCGGCCTGTCATCATCGGCGCTCGGGATCGGTGCCGCAAACCTGCAGCCGTTGATGCAGGCAATACAGATCATCAGAGCAGCAGGTGGGCGGAATAATTGGTTCATGCGTAAAGATATCAAAAAGTTTCCTGTTTAGGGGAATCAGCGTTGGGCGATATTTTTCAGCACCGGATCGATCTTTTTACGTGCATGGTATAATTCGTATACCTGTTGCAGTTTCAGCCAAATATGCGGACTTGTGTCGAACCATTTTCCGAGCCGAAGAGCCGTATCGGCTGTGATAGCCCTTTTGCCGGCGATAATTTGGGAAATCCGATTCGCCGGAACTTGGATCGCTCGCGCCAACTCCGCGGCGTTCATACCGATCTTGTCCAGTTTGTCCGCTAATATTTCACCGGGATGAGAAGGTGGATGTGTCATTGCCGATTTCCTTTTGCTGAGGAATCATTCATCTTTATCGAACATATATTCGTATATGAAATCGGGAGTGGGTACATGATACGAATTACGTCAAAGGTACAACAAAAGGGAAAAAAAGAGAGGGGATGGTGAATCGGTTTGTTGGGGCGGTAACGCAACCAATCATAATTAAAAAATATAAATAAAAGTAGGTTACCTGTAATTAAATGCCGAAATTGAAAATTTTTCTAAAACCATTCGCTTTGCGGATCGGGGAAAAATGATAATCGAGAGTAAGTTAGCGGTTATCTGAAGACAGCTCCGCAGTTTGGATTACAATGCCGAAATAACGCTAATAATTTGTAATCATAATAAAAAAATAGATACTCTTTGGCAGAAAACACTGTCGTCCCGTATGATGCTGAGACTTAGTTAGCCAAACGAAACAACGTTTATAGCAAGCAGGTTTTTTTGTCAATGATAATCTTGGCTGTTTCATGTGTCGTGCGGATCTTCCGGGTGGGGTGGTTATTGAATGGGTTTCCTTTTTCTCGAAACACTCAGCAACGAGATGATACCTGCGCTGAAAAGCCAAATAGCGCTGGGGATGGGAACGGCACTGGCGGTGGTGGGAACAAAATTGACTTGCAGTGAGATGCCGCCGATATTGTCCGATATGGGTGTATCATTGATATAAAAATTTACAAGAGCGTTGGTGCTGAGAGTGAAGTGGGTGGCTTCGGCATGGTCGAGTGCGGATATATCTGTTGGATATAATATAGAAAAATCTCCTATCGCCACGGTGAATTCATCTGATGATATACTATAATTATTGAACCAATAGGGTAGAAAAAGCCCCCATGCATTCCATGCATTATACAATCCGCCGTCGGCTTTTCCGATGGGGATGACGTCATATTCTCCCGCCGTGAAAAAGCTGACCACCGGGTTGGCAGCATCGTTGGTGCGTGCGTTTATGTTGATTGTGGCGGCGAAAGAACAGATGGTTGACTGGATGAATATGACGCTGATAATGATAAACAGGGAAAACGGTTTGCGGATCATGTTATGCTCCTTAAAAAACGGTTGTTTATGTGATTCGGTTTGGGGTGATGTATGAGGATATGCGGCGCTCAGTGCATGTGAAATCGGGAAAAACCAGGATGCAGAGATGGATGGAACTCGATTGAAAGTACCCTCACGCCTTCGGAATGATTTCAAAAAGCGGGCCAATATGTTTGAGAATTTGAATTTACGATAAAGTGATAGAATACGGATATGTAGAAATGGATGAAGGTAGCGCAGGTGTCATTATCCTGTCAGGCGCAACAGATTGTGTTACGGCGTGAGACAAGTGTCCTGTTTGATGCAAATCAACTCTGTTTGGAATAAGCAATGGATTGTATCGTCAGTGCAGAATTCGAGTCTGTTTCGAAATTTCTTCCGCGAAAAAAGCGGTAAACGCCGTTGCGCTGCTCCGGTCCAGATGCACGCCATCGGTGGTATTAAACGGATGGTTATCGATCCGCTCCAGATACGTGTATTGCCGCGGATCAAAAATGTCATGGGTCAATTCCCGGATGATGCTGTAATTCGCTGTGCTTCGAAGCCGCGGGTCCACCGGCATTTCAAACAGGAGAACGGGAATCCCGGTCGTTTTGAGAAATTGCCGATATTGAATCAGGATGTTCCGTTGCGCCAGCAGGAAGGTTTTTTCCGGCGTCCGGTTGTTTTCCTCAACGGCGTAAGCGATAAGTTCCGCACGGACTTTTCGCTGGTCCTCATCGAGGATCTCCGCGGGTTTGTGCGGCGCGACCTGGATGCCGGGCAGCAGGCTGAAATACCGTGCCATGGATGAAGCAAGTTGAATGGTCCGTTGGAAACACCCGGCCACGATACAAACCGGTTGATTCCTTTCCCGCAAGGCCGGAAACACTTTTCTCAAGGAATACAGAACCGGTGTGAACAGACCATCGATAAACGGCTTGTTCACCGGTGCGGTAAGGATGTTGGCTTCGATGAGGATCGCCCGGGGCCTTGCATGTGACTTCCTGATGATTTCGAGACCATCCTGAACGCTTTGGCCGCCGAATGAAAGATTGTAACAATTTTTCGGAAGCAAATCGCCATCCAGTCGGGCGGCCATGGAGGAGCCGACGATGACAATCTGGTCTGCCTTTGGGTCATATATATATTCCTGGGCACGGATGACATTCTGTTGCCACTGATTCTGGGGGAGAGTGGGCAGGGGCGCCAGATATACAAACAGGTTGTAGAGTAAAAACAGGGAAACGGTTATCAGGATGTATTTTTTGATCATCATGCGGCCATTTGTCAAAATTGAAAATAGATGAATTTATTGGGAGAGCCGCTGTTGGTCAGAATCAGGAAAAACAAGCTGCCGTAACAGAGTGGCTCCAGGCGGGAAAGGGTGGTCTGTTGAATCTTGTTTCGGTATAAATATAGCAAGTTGTAAAAAACAACCGGAAGGGAATAGAGGGTGATATAGAGCATCAGATACAGGTTGGGCTGCAGCCGGAAGTTCAGGAAAAGGGCGTTGACAAACCCCAGGGCTTGTCGAATATCCGGGAGTTTGAAAAGGAGCCAGGCAAAAGTCACCAGACAGAAAACCACTATCATTTGCAGGAGACGGATCAGCGGATGATCGGGGAGCGTGAATTTATGGCGGAAATAACGTTCAACCACCAACAGGAGGCCATGAAATGCGCCCCAGACAGCATAGCTCCAGGCGGCCCCGTGCCAAAACCCGCCCAACACCATTACAATCATCAAATTCAAATAGGTTCGGTTATGGCCTTTGCGATTGCCGCCGAGGGGGATATACAGGTAATCTTTTAGAAAACTGGACAGGGACATATGCCAGCGAGTCCAGAATTCCGAGAACGATCTGGAAATGTAGGGGTAATGAAAATTTTGGGGAAGCTGGTAACCGAAGAGGCCGGCAATACCGATGGCGATCAGTGAATAGCCGGCGAAATCCGAAAAAATTTGAATGGAATAGCCGAAAAGCATAAAGAGAAGGGTGATGGTTGACTGTGCCTGGAAATAGGGAAAGGCGATCCAGAATGTCTGGTCTTTTAAATTATCCGCTATCACCATCTTTAAAAAATAGCCAAGCAGTAAAACCTTGAAACAGTGGATAAAATCTATGTCTGCCTTCGTTTTGGGACGGATTTGAGGAATAAACTCCCGGGCTTTGACAATCGGACCGGCCAGGAGTTGCGGGAAAAAGGATATCAGCAGAGACGTGTTGATGATGTGATGAAAGAAGGACGATGAAACAAGTCGCCCATTGCGCCGGCTTTCGGTTTCTCGAAACGTATCCACCAGCAGGGTGATAGCCTCAAACGTAAAGAAGGAAATGCCGATGGGCAGGGGAATCAACAGCAGAAACGCGCCGATTGAATCCGCCGGTGGGAAAAAAGTTTCTCCAATCAACGGGCTGTATTTAAAAAATGCCAACAGGGAAAGATTGGCGGTGACCCCGAGGCCGGTAATGCATTTTCGATTGCTGCTCGGAAGCGTGGCAATCCCATAGCTGACCATGATATTGATCACGATGGATGACAGCAGCAGGAGTAATAAAATGGGGCTGCTGGCGGCGTAGAAAAGGAAGCTCGCCAGAATCAATACCAATGGCTGTAGGTTGAAGTCGCGGGTCAGAGGCAGGTAATAGACAAAAAACGTAGCGAAAACCAGGATCAAAAAAGGGTAACTGTTGAATAGCATTTCGGCCTTGGGCGCGATTGAAGGTTTTGAAACGGGATCTACCCATTCACGGTTTATCCACTATGATACATTTTTTGCTTCCGCTGTCGGAAACAGGTGGATGGAAAACGTGATAGCATGGTAGCACGATACGCTCAAGATGCATTTTCGGCAAATATTTCAGTGCGGGCTTCACTGAAGTTGGCGGTATGGATTCACTGATTTTTTCGGCGCCAAGTCCCTGTCGCTCGCGGTGTCCTCTGTGGTGAATATCCACTTTCTACGGTTTTCGATTCGACGACGCCAGCAGGCGCTGTAGCGTCTGAAACCGGTCGCGGGTGGCCCGGTCATTGGGAATGAGTCGCAGGGCCGCCTCATAATTGGAAATCGCTCCCGCCAAATCTCCTTCACCATAGAGGGTTTCACCCAGATTGATATAGAATACCGGTTGGCGTGGGGATAGTCGAATCGCTTCCCGATAATGTGCAATTGCCTGATCCGGCTGGTGGAGAGATTGATAGGCATTTGCGATATTATTATGGATTTCCGGTATGTCATTGTTGATCTGGAGGGCTCTCCGATAATTTTGGACAGCCTCGCCGAACCGTCCTTTCCGTTTCAAGGTGTTTGCCAGATTGTTATAGGCGCCGGCGAAATACGGATCCAAGGAGACGGCCTTGGAAAAGGAGGCGACGGCGTCGTCCAGGCGGCCCATCTTTTTAAACGTGACCCCCAGGTTGTTATGAACGAGGGCCAGATTCGGGTTTATTTTCAGCGCGATGTTTAGATTCTCGATCGCTTTTTCATAATCCCCCTGTTCGGCCAGTATTCCTCCAAGATTGATGCGGGCTGTATTGTAGAACGGAGATATCTTGAGTGCTTCATCAATATGCTGCAGTCCCTTTTCCGTCTGCTTGCGATCAATCAGGGCAAGCCCGTACAAATGCTGGGCCACCGAATTTTGTGTGGTTGACTCCAAGGCCTGCCGGGAAATTCGAAGGTCGTCTTTCCAATTTATCAGCTGGTTGCGGGTCAGCACGGCCATGATCAAGACGACGCCCATGACCATTCCTTGTACGATCCTGGCATGTGCTTTGTCATCGGTCATTGTCCGATGGATCCCCCAGGCAATGATGATGAAAATGCCCATGGCGGGAAGATAGAGCCAACGGTCCGCCATGGCGGGCCATAATCCTTGTTGTTTGAGACCCAGCACCGGTACGAGAGTGCCGAGATACCACAACCATCCCGTCATCCAAAAGGCGGCTGTTCGGGCGCGGCTGACAGCGAGAAAGGTAACCAGCAATAGGAGCAACAGGACACCTGCAATTTCCCACAGCGGGTACATCTCCTGGGGAAAGGGATAAAAAATGGCAAGATTGAAGGGAAAGAAGAGTTTTTGGAGATAGGCGAAGTATGAATAGACAGCGTTTTGGAGTCGAAGACAAATCGGGATGGCCTGGGTGGAAATGACCATTCCCGATTGTTGAGCGGATAGAGACGCCAGATAAACCCAAAGAACGGACAATACCATCAGCGGCAGTTTTTCAAGGACCAGTTTGTAATTCAGCCCGATGAAAGTCTTCGGATAAACGCCTTCGGCTTCAGCTTCCCGGTCAGATGCCGGCTGTCGCAGCCGTACTCGTTGCAGCGGCCAGAAATCCAACAATAATAAGGCGAACGGAAGGGTGACCAGCATGGGTTTGGCCAGCAGTCCCAACAGCATGAGAAGAAATACCGGGAGGTATCGGAGTAAATGGGGGCGACGACCGTAAGCGGTATATGCGCAGCAAGAAAGAAGCCAGAAAGTCGTGCTCAGCAGGTTTTTGCGTTCCGCGATCCAGGCCACCGATTCAACGTTTACCGGATGCAGTGCAAAAAACGTCGCCGCCATTATGCTTCCGAGGGACGACCCCGTGGACCAGTGCAGGAAGAGGAATAGCAGGGCAACGTTTATCAGGTGAATGGCGACATTGGTCAGATGATGGCCGGATGGATTTAGGCCGAATAATTGAACGTCCAGCATATGAGACAGCATCGTGAGGGGATGATAATAAACCTGTTCGCCGGGGTTCGTAAAACGGAAAGCAGCCGCGACGCTCTCTTTGTTGATTCCGGATCGTACGTGAAAATTTTCCGTGACGTACACATTATCATCCAATCGTAGAAACGGATAATTCGATACCGGCCAATAGACTGCACCGGTAATAACGATCAGAAACAATAAGGCAATGGTGGATTTTTTGGGAAAGGATTTGAAGGAGGTTTGCATACCGATATCCATCCCGTTGGCTTTCACTGAGGTCGCGTTTCATTCGGAAAAAGTTCGGAACGCATGAGTCCGAATTTGGCCAGGCGGAATTGAACGGCCGTGCCGAGGCAACCGAAACCGTACGTAATGCTTCTGACCAGGTTGATGGAGGAGGCTTCCGGGAAATATTTTGTCGGACAGCTAATCTCCGCGATGGTATATCCCTGCCAGATGATCTGGGCCAGCATCTGGTTGTCGAATACAAAATCGTCCGAGTTTTTTTCCAGCATGAGTTGCTCCAGCAGTCTTCGTGAAAAAGCACGATAACCGGTATGGTATTCTGAAAGCTTGGCGCCCATAAGAATGTTTTCAATCAGGGTGAGGAGCCGGTTGGAAACATATTTCCAGATGGGCATTCCGCCTGTCAGGGCGTACCCCCCCAGAATTCTGGAACCGAGAACGCAGTGATACAGCCCGTTGCCGATCATGGATGCCATGGCCGGAATCAGTTTGGGGGTGTACTGATAATCCGGATGCACCATAATGATGATATCGCCCTCGTTTTCCATTGCAATCCGGTAGCAGGATTTTTGATTGCCGCCGTATCCCAGATTGACCGGATGCTGATGAACAATGGCATGGGGGAAGGTTCGGGCAATGGCGACGGTTTCATCCCGGCTATGATCATCCACAATGATCACAAGATCGACGATTCCCTGCGCCATTACTTCGTCATAGGTTTTGCGAAGGGTTTGGGCCGCATTATAGGCCGGCATTACGACCACTACTTTTTGCGTATTATACATTGTATGACACCTTGATACGAATACAGGTTCATTCCGCGCTCCCGGCGATCCCATCCGGGTTCCGTTGCCTCATGATTTTCTTCAATTCGGCGTATTGTTGTGCGGCATCGGCAAATCTCCGGTCTATTTGAAGCACTTTTTCGAAATGGTGTAACGCTTTTTCGACATCATTCTGCCGCGCATACGAGGTCGCTAGATTGTAATGGGTATATGGATTGTCAGGTTCTATTTTCAGCGCTTCCGAAAAGCGTTCGAAGGCCTCCGCATGTTTACCCTGCCGAAACAGTAAAACCGCCAGGTTGTTATAGGCATCGACATCCGTCGGATCGATTCGAATTGCCTGCGAATAATACCAAGCGGCTTTTTCGAGATCGTTCTTTCTTTCATAGGCCGATCCTAGATTGCGTTGGAATTTCGAGCAATTCGGATTTTCCTGGACTGCTTGAAGATAAAACCGAATCGCCTGTTCGATTTGTCCCTGCTTTGCATAGGTGCGGCCGAGGGCATTCAACGTTTCCGGATCTTTCGGCTGTTTTGACAATATGCCTTGATAGACCTTCTGTGCGTCTTTCAAACGGCCGGTGTCCAACAGTAGATTGGCAAGATTGAATCGTGCTTCCACCAGGTCGGGCTTTTTTTGAATCGACTTGATGTAGTAGGCAATTGCACGCTCTTTTTGATCTGTTTGGCTTAGCAGAAGGCCGACATTCAGGTTCGCCTCGGCAAAATCAGGAAATATGTCAAGGGCTTTTAGAAAATATGCCAGGGCCTCCTTTGTCCGACCTTGTTTGTTGAGGGCCATTCCCAGATTGTAATACGCCAAACTGTAATTCGGAGAAATCCGGATGACATGTTCATATAAGGTTATCGTATTTTCCCAATAACGCGTCTGAATCCAGGCGGTCGCAGCCATCAGTGTGAGGATCGCCGCCAGAAGAACATGTTTTATGCGTCGACCGGGTTTGTGCATCCAGTCGGCAATGGTCCAGGAAACCATGACGAAGATACCCACGAGCGGTACATAAACATAGCGATCCGCCATGGATTGATGTCCCAGCTGGATTATCCCAATGACCGGCACCAGTGTTCCAAGGTACCAAAGCCATCCGACGATCAGCCACGGTCGTTTGTTCCGATTGAAAAAGGCGGTGACTGAAATGGCTCCCAATGTGATGAATGCCGGGACGATCTGCCAGGCGGACAGGCTGCGCTGTATTGGATAATTCAAGGACAGACCGAATGGCCAGATGGTTTTGAGAAGGTAAGCGCAGTAGGCGACAACTGCATTGGTGATGCGAAAACCCAGGGGTAATGACGCTATCGAGGCAAGGCCGCCGATGCCGGGCGCGCCGCCGGTATTTTGGACCGCCAGCATGGTCAGACCACTGGCCGCAACCGATAGGATCAGGAGCGGGAGTTTCTCCATGACGGCGCTTCGAATGGAAACATCGTTCCGCCCAATCCGTCTCAATGGCCAGAAATCCAACAGCAGTAGGGTAAATGGGAGGGTCACCAGCATGGCCTTGGACATCAGGCCGAGGACAAATAGCAGGATGACGACGAGATAGTTCGGAATGGTTCGATAGCGGACAAAGCGCAAGTAAGCAAGGGTTGTTAAAAACCAGAAGAAGGTGCAGAGCACATTCCTGCGCTCCGCAATCCAGGCCACCGATTCCACGTTGAGTGGATGGACGGCAAATAAAAAGGCCGCCAATGTGCTCGGCCAAAGATTACCGCTGATTTTTTTTAGCAGTATAAACAGGAGGATGACATTGGCAATATGAAAAAGAACATTGGTGAGATGGTGTTTGCCGGGGGCAAGTCCGAAGATTTCACAGTCCAGCATGTGTGAGAGCAGCGAAAGCTGCATGCAGTAATAATCCGGATTGGTGAGGACGGCTTTGACCCCTTCCCATGTGAAACCGTTTCTTACAAAGTCATTTTCGGTCGTAAAGACGGGATCATCAAAACCGACAAAGTCGTACCCGGCAACCTGGCCGTAAATTATTGCCGTTATCGCAATGAGGAGCAGGCAAATGCAGGCTGCAATTTTGTTTTCGCGGAGCGTCTCCGCAATTGTTTTGGTAATAGAAGTCATTCGATATTCAGGGTTGAAGAGTGCGCCGACGTTTCAGGCAATCCGCGAAACGTCGGCGTCAGCATGGAAACTCAGAGCGTCGTATCCTCTTGCATCGCTTGATTCATCAGGATTTTTTTTCTTCCCGCTCCAATAGCTTTTTGAAGGATTCCTCATTGCGGATACTGGCCAATCGTTCATCTGTTTTAATTCTTTGCCAGTTGTTATAACCCTTGTCCAATGCTTTCCGGAGCCATTCCACGGATGCGGCGGCATCTCCTTTTTCCGCGCACAGGGCTGCGGACCAATACATCAGATCCAACCGTTTCGGTTTTAGCTCCATTGCATCCCGGATCTCTTGAAGAGCCTTGTCGAATTCCTTCTGCTCTTCATAGACGGTCGCCAGGTCGACATGGGCGTCAATAAAATCTTTTTTGGCGGCGACGGCTTTTTGGTAGCTCTCGATGGCGGCATTGGGATTATTGTTCTCGTTATACAAGTTGCCCAATTTCCACAGGGTATCCGAATCCTTCGGTTTCGTTTTCAGCGTTTCGAGGGTCTGAGCGATCGCGACGTCGATTTTCTTTCGGGTGTTTTCCAGTTCATTTTTATTTTTCAATAAATTTTGTGCATCGGGGGTTATCTGAAGGGCTGTATTGTAATACCGATCGGCCTTGGTGAATTTGCCCTGCGAGAAATATACGGAGGCCAGATTGCCCAACACGGTGGATACTTTGGGATGGTTTTTACCGAAGAGCTTCATGTTGATGGCCAATGCATCACTGTAGGCGGCCTCGGCTTCGTGGTTCTTGTTCTGAAGGGAAAAGATATTGCCTAGTAAATTAATAAGATCCGCGACTTCCGGGTGCATGGGACCGTATACTTTGGTTTTGATATTCAGCGCCTTTTTAAAAAGAGGCTCCGCATCACTGAGTTTGTTCTGAATATAGTAGCATCCGGCGAGGTTATAGAGAGATTGGGCGACGTTCGGATGGTCGGGCCCAAAGGCTTTTTCCGCCATTTCAACCGTTTTGTTTCCCACTTGAATGGCTTCGTCGTATTTGCCTTCTTGATAGAGGGCCGCCACTTGATTGTTCAATTCATTCCATTCTATTTTAGGATCTTTTGCACAGGCGGACATGAGAAAGAGAAGCGTGATGACAAAGAAAAGGGCTACGCGGTTGTTCATTTTTTCCCTCCTGATGGATGATATCGGTGTTTCAGAATAACCGTTTCATATTATTAAACGGTTATTTCTTCAAGCTCTTTTCTTGAAATCGCTTTTCAAATTCAGGCAATGATCGAATCGAATCCAGGTCCGGGTCTGTACGGATTGCATTCCAATCTTGATATCCGTTGTCAACCGCCTGCTGAAGCCATTGCATCGCTTCGGGTTGCTTATTCTGGATCGAATATAAACATGCAATATTGTAATATATGGTTGAATTTTCGGGAGTCGAAGCAAGGGCGGAGCGATACCAGGAAATGGCTTGGTCATAGGCTCCATTACGGGCATAGGCGAAAGCCAGCTGCATTTTCGCCGGATAATGGTCCGGTTGAATTTCGAGAGCCTGCTTGTAATAGGCCACAGCATCATCGATTGCGCCCTTTTGGCCATGCAGGTTGCCGATTTCAACCAGCAGTGATGGGTCTTTCGGATTGCGTTGCAGTTGTTCTTTTATGTCGCGAATAGCCATTTCGATGCGGTTTCTTTTCTTTTCCAGCCTTTTTTTTCGATTCAGCGCTTCGATCAACCGAGGATCAATGGAAACGGCTGTCGCATAATGGTACAGGGCTTCTTCGATTCGATTCTGTTTTTCCAAACTCATCGCCATATTGTAATGCGCTTTGCCCTGGTGCGGATTGAGGGAAAGCGCTTTTTGAAAATGAGCAAGGGCTTGACGGTTTTTCCCTCTTCGGGAGAGAACGATCCCGAGGTTGACATGGGCATTCCAATAGCCGGGATTGACCTCTGTTGCGTGAACGAATGCTTTTTCTGCCATTTCGATCTGCCCGGCTTTCATCAGTGCAATCCCGAGATTGTTATAGAGCTTCGCATTCCCCGGTTTGAGCCAGGTTGATAACGACAAGTGTAGAATGGCTTCCTGAAACCGGTTTCGGTCAAGCAACGCCAGTCCGAGGTTGTTGTGGGCCAGACTGTTGTCTTTCGTAACCCGGGTCGCATACGCAAAGAGGGTGACGCTGGTTTGCCATTGGCGCGCCTGTATCCATGTCAGCAAGGAAAGGCATGTGAGGAGCAGGCAGGCGAGGGAAACGAGAACGGTTCGTGTCGGACGGAATTGTTGAAGGAGTCGATCTGTTTCCCATGCGATGATCAGGAATATCCCGATGAATGGTACATAGGTGTATCTGTCCGCCATTGACTGGGAACCGATTTGAACCAGACCGATCACCGGAACCAGTGTCCCGAGATACCATAACCAGCCGAAGGAAATCCAGGGACGGTCCGCAACACGACGAAACGCAAACAATGAAATCAGGAGCAGGAACAACGCGGACGTCCAAACTTTCCAGACGGGAATAATCTCCGGAAACGGATAAAAAATGGCCAGCCGGAATGGCCAGATCATTTGAATGAGGTAGGCGCCGTAGGAGACAATGGCGTTGAAGATCCGTGATTCGAGCGGAATAAGATCCACCGCGGCAACGGCGCCATCCGATCTCTGAACGAAAAACGCGATACAGCAGAAGGCGACGACGACGATGAAAAAGGGGACTTTTTCTATGACAATGGCCATATAGGGATTGTTTTTGAAAAGGCCATACGGCGGATACCGGCGGGCGTCGAGGCGGTCATGCGCCGATCGGTCGTGAGGGCCGTCAATCGTTGGGCAATAAATACCGTTTCCGGTCCACGGGAGTCGCGCAAGTGGCCAAAGGTCCAGGAGAAGCAGGACAAAGGGCAGGGTGACGAGCATCGGTTTGGCCATCAGCCCTGTTATAAAGCAGAAAATCGTCATGAGATATCGAATGATGCCCGGTTTTTCGACATAACGTGAATACTGAAGCATGGTGAGGATCCAAAAGAAGGTGCTCAACACGTCTTTCCGTTCCGAAATCCATGCGACGGATTCCACATGGAGGGGGTGGAGGGCGAACAAAGCGGCCATGAAAGCGCTGGGCCACATTTTCCGGGTGAGTTTATGAAATAGATGGAATAGCAGGGCGGTATTCAGCAAATGAAACAGCAAATTGACGAGATGATGCCAACCGGGTTGTAATCCGAAGAGGTGAACATCGAGCATGTGCGACAGCATGGTGACGGGATGCCAATTGGCTCCCACCGTCGAGGTGAACGCCCAAACAATATTTTCGAGGGTGACGCCCTGCTGAACATGGGCGTTTTCATATACGTATTCATTGTCGTCAAAATTGATGAATTCATGGCCGGATATCTGCCAATAAATGGCCATTGTCGTCAGGATCAATAGGGCATATACCCAGACAACGGGCCGAAGGGGCATGAAACGATGATGTCGTTTGGTTTCAGTCAGCATGTTGTTGTTTTGTGTCGCCGGTGGCGATTGCCAGATTGTGTCGGGCGTCCGGATAGTCGGGATCGATCTGGAGCGCCTGGCGAAAATGCCGGACCGCCTCGGCTTTTTTGTCTTGCGTGAATAAAACGATTCCTAAATTATTGTGGGCTTCCGCATATTCCGGACTGATCCGCAGCGCATGGAGATAGCATTCGATTGCGGCGTCGTTTTTTCCCTCCATACTGAGGACGTTTCCCAGGTTGTTGTAGGCTTCCGCAAACTCGGGGTGAAGCGCGATGGCCTTTTGAATGTGGGGAATCGCCTGTTCGGGTTTCCCGTTCTGCGCAAGCGCCATCCCCAAATTGTTTTGCGCAACAGCGTAATCCGGTGTCATGCGCGTTGTGTATGTAAAGAGTTGGAGGCTGTTCCGCCAGTGTTGTACCTGCATCCAGGTGTTGAACGCCATGACAATGATACCGACAACTGTGAGCAGGATCAATAATGTAGCGGATGATCTTTCGCGGGATCCGAGCGCTGTGATTCCCCAGACCAATACGATGAATATCCCGACAGCCGGCACGTAGATGTAGCGGTCGGCCAGGGCCTGCCCGCCCAGCTGAACAATACCGATTACCGGAACCAATGTGCCTAGATACCAGAACCAGCCGACGAAAAACCAGGGGGTTTGTTCCTTCCGTTGAAAGGCCAACCAGGAAAGGGTGAAAATGACAACGGCCGAGACGCCGACTTGCCAGTGGGGCAGGGACTCGGGGTATGGGTAGTAAACCGAGAGATTCAATGGCCAGAACAAAAGCTTGATATATTGAAGATAGGAAACAAGCGCATTGGCGATCCGGAAACCGATTGGGATGGATTCAAGCGTGACCAGCCCCCCGATCCCTTTGACGCCTCCCTGATTGTGGGCGGAAATCATCGTTAGATAGCTTGCGGCGGCCGAGATGGCGATTAGCGGCAGCTTTTCAATGATAACGCTTCGAATGGAAACAGGGATTGCGCCCTGTCCGGCTTGCTCCGATTCGCCATTGGAGTCCGATATCCGGTCTTTCGGCTGTAAGCCTTGAACTTTGAACATTGAACCTGGAACTGATAGAACAATCCGTCTCAGTGGCCAGAAGTCCAGCAGCAGCAACAGGAAGGGAAGGGTTACCAGCATGGCCTTGGACGTCAAACCGAAAATAAACAGTACAAGGACGGCGGTATAGCGCGGCAGGCTTCGTCGTTGCGTATAATGCCAATAGGCCAATAGTGACGAAAACCAAAAAAAAGTGCTTAATACATTTCGTCGTTCGGCGATCCAGGCAACGGATTCCACATTGAGGGGATGCAATGCAAAAAGCGCGGCGACCACGGCACTTCTCCAAAAGGCGCCGCTCATCCGATTGATGGTATAAAAAAGGATCAACGTATTGAACAGATGCAAGATGAGATTGGTGATATGATGCCAGCCGGCATCCAGTCCGAAGAGGTGGCAGTCCAACATGTGCGATATAAAAGCAAGCTGCATGCAAAAATAATCCGGATTGGTCAGAATTTCCCGAAGACCTTGAATGGTTATCCCTTTTTGAACCGTATAATTTGCGGTGGTGAATGTCGGATCATCAAAGTTTAAAAATTCAAAATCTTTCACTTGCCGGTATACCAGCAGCGTCAGGAGCATCAAAAGAACCGGAAGCAACAGATTGCGAGCGCTTCGGTATGGCCCGATATTCTGAATGAGGCGGTTATCGTTCATCTCTCAAATCGCTTCCCTTTTCTGAAACAAGGTTAAAAAAAACAAATCCGATTCCCTCCCGGTTCCGAAAATCAAAAATCGGTTGAAGGGTAACCTTTTTACCACCTGCAATATGCCGGACAAGATAACCTTCCATCAAACGGATGCGTTGACTGTCGCTTGGGTCACGGAACAGCTGAAACCAGATGGCGTTTCGGTTGTCGATTGTCCATTTCAGAAATGTGTTTTTATCTAATACTCCAAAATTATACAATATATTGCAATACTGCGGAGAGTTGATCTGCCACCCGAAGGGTAAAATTTTGAAATCGGTATAATCTGTTCTTTCTTTCAGCGGGTGGACGGTTTCTATCATCAAATTGTCCAGCGGATTTATAACCATAAAGAGCGAAGTGTCCTTATTGATTGTGTTCAGGTCGGTTTGTTGCAACTGGTTTTGAATGTATTGTTTGTTCATGGTCGATGCGGACAGATCATCGAACAAGATGTTCCCTATGGAAAATGCCGAACCTGCAGCACCGGCCATCAACAGAATGATTGCCGCGGGTATCCAGATGCTCAAAGATTTTTTTTGCGCTGCGAGAACGGTTTCGCCATGGAAGAGGAGAATTACCATCATGCTGAGAAAATACGTGTAGAGTGGAACATAAATGCGAGGTTCAAAGCGGTAATAAGCGAAAAACAGAATGCCTGCCAGAATCATGGAAATGGATACGATTCGTTTCAGCACCTCCCATGTTGAAAAGGGCGACGGATACAAGGTTCGATACAGGAAAAGAATCAGAGCCGACAGAAGGAACAGAAACGTATACCGGTCACTTTTTAAAACAGCGTCCGTTATTCTATGAATCACATGTTGGAAGAGTGGTGTTTTTTGAAGCGGCTTGTTTTCGTTCAAGAAGGTGGTCAATTTTTTTTTATTGAAGGTCTGATGGTCATATAGGAACCACCAATCCCGGAATAATACATAATCCTCAAATGACCACCCGACTTTTTTCAGAGCGGCAGGTGTGATGTCGTCGTAGTAAAAGCCTTTTTCCGTATCGTGAAAGATTTTTCTTAGTTTACTGTATTCACTGTATTCCAGCCTGCTTCCGGAATTCAAGTAGGTCGTAAAAACCGGATATGAGACCACGATACAGGCAATGGCGAGCAGCAAGGACCGGAAATATGGTTGCTCTGAAACGCTGAAACAAAGAAGCGCCGGGACGATAAAGACAAGTGCATAGGTCGCCAATTCCCATCGCAGTAAGAACCCCATGAACAATCCGCATACCAGTAAGTAACGATACGCCCGTGGGTGTGAGGAGGGGCATTTGGATAACAGTCCCCATTCCGAATAGCTTGCGAAAACGGCAAACAACAGCAACAGGCATGCCGAGGTGAGGCCGGGGAATGCAACGAAACGAAAAAAAAGGATCAACCAAAAGGGAGCGGTCAACAGCATTATGAGTCGTTTTTTTACGCGAATCAACGTGCCTGTCAGCAAGGATATCCCCAAATAGATGCAGCTATACATCCATAATCCGTACCAGGGAATTTGCGGAAAGAATTGGTATAAATAATACAGACAATGACTGGTGATCGGGTTCAAGACGAAACTTACCGGGGTCGGGGAATAGCCCGATAATTCGCATACGAGAGCAAAGTCATCATTGGTTTCATAGCGAACCGGGAAAAAGACCAGGGTCAACAGCAGCAACCCGGCGGTAAAGCCGAAGGCAAGGGGAAACGTCCCTTTTCCGACCCCTCCGGTACCAGTCGATATGTCGATTCCTGGTTTAATCCGGAACCTCATGTTGTTTCAACGACCAGCATTTCATGCCGAAAAAGTTGATAAAAATGATTACGGGTAAAATAAACATCTGAACGATCAGAGGATCCCACTGGGTCATCTCGGTAAACGTTTTGAGGGAAAAAAAGTTGATCAGAAAAGAAGAGATATAGACGATGAAATATTTCGTCAATCGGGTGCGGAATACCAATCGTTTTTCCGGTTTGAACACCCAGACAAAATTGACGACATAGGTCATCAGCACCCCGGCCAGCCAAGAGACCGAATAGGCCACCAGATAGTGAGCATACAACAGTTTTAAGAAAATAAAATAAACGGCTAACGTAAAAAGCAGGTTCAGCAAGCCGACCACCACGTATTTTTCAAACTGGACAACCCCGGTGTGAAACCTTGGTTTTGAATTCATAACGATCCTTGCATGAACCAAACGATTCCTATTCGACGATTTGTTCAATGATGTAAGGCTGTCTTTCCCGTACCTGATCCAGTGTTCGCCATAGGTATTCTCCAACAATACCGATCATCAGCATTTGTACGCCGCTCAGGACCAGAATCACGATCATCAGAGGCGCCCAGCCTTTCACCGTTCCCCCGATGAAAAACCAGGTCACGAAAATGGTAAAGGCGTACCCGAATCCGATCAATGCCGTGACGGCGCCGATAATCGACATCATGCGGATTGGGAAATACGAGTAGCTCAATACCCCGTCGATGAGGTATTTTATTTTCTTACCGAATGTCCAGCGCGATGTCCCGATTTCGCGACGCCTTCTGACATACGGGATAAATTTAATGGAATAACCGGTCCACAATATCTGGCCTTGAAAAAAAGCATTGGATTCCCGGTTCTTCAGGATAATCTGTTTCACTTTATCACTTAGCAGCACGAAATCAAAGCCCTTTTGCGGCATATTGGGAAAGCTCAGGCGCTTCATGATGGCATAGAAGATCTGTGAGGTCATGCGCCGGAAAAAGGACTCGTCTCTCGCTTCACGCGTGCAGATCACGATTTCAACATGTTCACGGAAATGATGGTCGATCATGGCATTAATCAATTCCGGGGGGTCCTGGAGGTCGGCTGAAATGGTGATGGCACATTTCCCCCTGGCTTGCCGCAAACCGGCCATGATCGCCTGAAGCTGGCCGAAATTACGCGTAAATTTGATCAGCTTGACCAGGCCGGGGTTGCGGTTCTGCAATTCGGTCAGTTCCGCGAACGAATGATCGCCGGATCCGTCATCGATGAAAATAATTTCACAGGTGAGATTTTCATTCCGTTTGATGACATCCTTTTGAAGAATATCGAATGTTTTTTCCAGACTGCCTTCATTGTAGTAAACCGGAATAATGATGGAGTAGTCAACGGATTGTTCGCTCATATTACTGAAGCCTTTCCCGCAATGCATTGCTGTTGTTGACAATGGCGCTCAGGGTGGCGCATATTTTTCGGATGTGCTCTTCCGTTATGGCCAGGCCGGTCGGAAGCGAGATGACCCGGTTCAACAGCGCCTCCGTTTCCGGCAGTAACAAGCCGGCGTGTGGGAAATAGGATCGATACGGTTCCATTCGGTGGCACCCGGGAAAAAAGTAGCGCCTCGCAATGATGTTTTCCGCATGCAGGATGTCCACCATCCGGTTGCGGGACAGACCGGAGGCCTTTTCATCGATCTCAATAATAATATACTGATAATTCATCCGTTCTTTCGTATCGTAGCGGATCAGGGATATGCCGGGGATCTTTTCGAGCAGCTGTTGATACAGGTGATAATTGTTTTGATTGGCGCGGATGATGTCGTCCATACTCTCAACGGATGTCAGTCCCATGGCTGCGGAGACTTCACTCATTTTCCCATTGGTGCCGATATAAATGACGTTGTCATAACCGGCGAAACCGAAGTTTTTCATCAACCGTATTTTTTCAGCCAAGCTGTCATCATTGGTAACCACGGCGCCGCCCTCAAAGGTGTTGATAAATTTGGTGGCGTGGAAACTATATACTTCGGCATGACCGTAATTGCCGATCATTTTTCCTTTGTAGGTGCAACCGAATGCATGGGCTGCGTCAAAAATCAATTTCAGTCCATGTTGGCTTGCGATATCGGTCAAGACCTCGATGTCGCATGGCCGTCCCCACAAATGGACCCCGATGATACCGGTGGTCCGGGGGGTTATCATCTTTTCGATCTTTCGGCTGTCCATGTTATGGGTGGCCGGATCGACATCACTGAAGATCGGCGTTATTCCCTGCCACTGAAGGGAGTGCGCGGTGGCGATGAAAGTGGCCGACGGCACAATGACTTCTCCGGTCATTTCAAGGGCCCGGATGGCGATTTCGAGGGCGATGGTCCCGTTGCACATGGCGATACAGTGCCTGACACCGGTGATCTCGGAAATTTTGTTTTCAAACTCTTGTACGAGAGGACCGTTATTGGTCAGCCAGCACCGTTCCAGTAAATCATGAATGCGACTCATGAGTCGGTCCTTGTTGACAATGTTGGGCCGGCCGACATGGAGTTTATCCGGAAAAACCGGAACGCCCCCCAGGATGGCAAAATCATGGATATCGTTTTTTTCCATTACCATTTTCCCCTTATACCGTTTCGGTAACCCAAATATTCGTGTAGGTGCTACCGATTGCTTTTTCCGAAGTCGGCCCCTGTTGGTCTTTTTCCCCCGCCATTCAAAAATATCTGTTACACTTTCATAAAAGTTTCCATTATGTCAAGATGAATAAGGTTGGTTCGCTTTTTATAATATGCTGTATTACTTAATTTATTGACATTTTGGGAATCGGTGATAATAACAACTCGATAAATCCCCGCCTCTGCCGGGTGGCTCACGAAGCGTGACCTTTTCGATAATAAAAGGAAATCTCCCTTCTGAACGGTTCACGGTTACAGAAAAGGAGGTCTCCACTGCATGACAATTAGAGCATACATAGAAAAACAGAAAGACGGTGAAGACAAGATGAAAAACCATACCATGCCATTTGTAAAGATTTTCGATTCCGCCAAAATAATTGGTATCGAACATATTGAATTCGGGAAATATGTCATTATCGACGATTTTGTATTTATTAGCGCGAAACAGCAGATGAAAATCGGAGATCATGTGCATATTGCCAGTCATTCGTCGATTACCGGCATTGATCGGTTCACGATGGATAGTTTCTCCGGGTTAAGTCAAGGCTGCCGCATATTTACCGGATCGGAAGATTTTATTGACTGGGGTTTTGGGAATCCGACTGTCTCACCCCGTTTCAGAAATGTCAAAACCGGGCCGATTCGAATCGATCGATTCGCGTGTATTGGAGCCAACAGTGTCATATTGCCGGGTGTCCATATCGGAGAAGGCGCCACGGTCGGGGCGAATTCGGTTGTCAGCAAAAATTTGGAGCCCTGGGGCGTCTATGTCGGTAACCATAAGATAAGAAAACGAAATAAAGAAAACGTTCTTCGAACCTATGAGGACTTCATGCAAACCCCCATTGAGAAAAGGGTTGGCAATTTATTCGAATCGTAAGCCCACATCCGTCATCCCTTGGTGATCATTTCGTAACATACCAATCCGATTCCATTTCGATTCCGAAAATCATACACAATCTTCATGTCGGGTTTCCCATCAGGTGTCATATGCTGTTGAAAATAGGTTTCCACCAGTTCGGCGATGGAAGTCCTTTGAGGGGTTTCAACGTATTGAAACCAGAGAACGTTCGGGTTGTCGATGGTCCAGGCAAGCAATTCACGTCCATTGTGAAGGCCAAAGTGATGCAGTATTCTGAAATAGCGCCGGGAATGGATTTGCCAACCGGCCGGGAGAAGCGGAATCGTCGTAAAATCCGAAACCTCTTTCAGGGGGAAAATGGTTTCCTGCAATAAATTATTGTTCGGGTCCAGGGGAATCAGCAACAATCGCTCCGACTGCCGCCGGTTTTCCTCTATTTTGGAGAGCGCCTGTCGCAGATTTTCTTTTTCTGCGTTTCGAGCGAATAGGTGGTGAACAAGAGACTCGGTTTTTGTCCAGGTCATTCCAATCATGATCAACGTCAATAGAATCAGAAAAGAAAGGGTCGCCGTACGTCGGAGTTTTGTTGCGGGACCAAGAGCGTTCGGTCGGCGAGGGGGGCTCAGCATCAGAAATATCGTACCAGCCATATAAGTGAAGAGCGGTAAATATACACGGGGTACGAACCGGTAGTAAAGCAGGAAAAGCGCGATAGTCATGACGATGCCGAGCGCAATGGATAATTTTGCGGCTTCCGTCGCCGTTTTATGAACCAATGAATCAAAGCCGTATATGAAAAGGGAGAGCAGCGTACAAGCCAGGATCAGGCTGATCGTTTTGTTGCCCTGAAAATGGAAATAGGTTCTATTGACAACTTGCTTGAAAAACGAGATTTTTCCGATGGGGTTGTTTGCTTTCAAAAAGGTTTTTACCGTATCGACATTGAAACGGGTCTGGTCATGCAAAAACCAGTAATTTCGAAAAAGAACAAAATCCGTCGCGTCCCAACCGGCTGTTGCAATGGCGTGCCGCGTGATTTCACCATAATATTCGCCTTTATCCGTGTCGTGAAACATACTTCTGACCTTATTGTATTGCACGAAGAAATGATCGTTTCCGGATGGTTCGGCAAACATGAAATAACCGGATAACATGATCAACAGGGAAAAGCCGGCCCAAAAAAGTCGGGTTTTTCGAAAAAGCGTCCTGTCGGTATAGAGGATAACCGGCAGGATGAGTATCGATGAATACAATACCAACCGCCAGCGCAAAGAATAGGAGATGATCAGGGCGAGCGTTAACAATAGACTGTATAATCGTTCATACGTCGTCGGACATCGCTTGGTGAGAGCCCAATCCAGTAGACAAAGGAAAACACCGAACAGCAGCAGTAAAGAAGCGGAGGTAAAGCTGACAAATACAAAACAATGGAAAAAAATGATAAACAGAAAGGGTGCCGCCAGCAGTAGGGCAAAACCGCTGTTCCGTCTTATAAAGGCGCTTAGGATCAGTGCATATCCCCAATAGACCGTGACGTACAGCAAGAGTCCATACCATGGAATATGGGGAAATGTTCGGTAGAGTCTGTACAGGAGCTGGCTGGTGATGGGATTCAGGAAGAAACAATCCGTTCCCGGTAAAAAGCCGTTTAACTCGGTTACCATGGCGAAATCATCGTTGGATTCATATCGAACCGGCAGGGAAAGATAGAGGACGGATAGAAATACCCCGACAAGAATCAGGGCGATCCATAATGAATAATCTTTGTCGCCCCAACTAGTGTTTGCTGTTGAATGCCGTATAGACAATCGTAATCCTTAAACTAAATGTTGACGGAAAAACACTGTTTGTAATATGGTTACGCGTTAACTATCAAGCTTCACACAAGAGAATAGAGATGACAAGAGAAAATATCGAAATATCCGTGGTTGTGCCTGTATACAACAGCTCCGGTACCTTGCAAGATTTGAACCGACGTCTGACAAACGTGTTGAAGGAAATTGTCGAGGAGCGTTACGAGATCATCTTTGTCAATGACGGCAGCCGGGATGAGTCCTGGAACATACTGAATCAAATGGCATTGGAAAACGGCAATGTCACCGCCGTGAACCTGACCCGAAATTTCGGGCAACACAATGCCATCATGTGCGGTTTCGGGGAGGTTTCCGGAAAGTACATCGTCACCATCGATGACGACCTGCAGATACCGCCGGAAGAGATCGCGGCTCTTTATCAGGAAATCCAAAACGGGCATGATATCGTCTACGGACTATATAAAAACAAGAAACACTCCGTCTTTCGAAATCTGGGTTCCGAATTCGTGCAATTCGTTTATATGCGGACGTTTGATACGGATATCCGACTGACATCCTTTCGAATCATCCGGAAAGAAATCGTAGCGAGCATTTTGTCGTATGAGAAAAGCTTTACGTTTATCGATGGACTGATCTCATGGTATACGGCCAACATCGGGAAAGTATATGTGGAGCACCATGAACGCAAAATCGGGAAAAGCGGGTATTCGCTGAAACGTCTGATTGTTTTGTCCCTGAACATGTTGACAAATTTCAGCATCGTTCCGGTTCAGATCGCCTCTCTCATCGGTATCGCCTTTTCCATTACGGGATTTCTATTCGGGCTCTTTTTTATATGCAAAAAAATTTTTTTCGGCGTACCGGTTTCCGGTTTTACGTCCCTGATCGTCGCCGTTACCATCTTTGCCGGAGTGCAGCTCCTGACGTTGGGAATTTTGGGTGAATATATCAGCCGGATTCATATCAACGTCAACAAACGCCCCCAGTACGCGGTCAGGGAGATCGCGGCTTTGAATCGAAAAACCGAACGCAGATGAGACCAGAAGCACTCTTTACATTCGCTCCCCTTGAAAGTCGCCGTTTCAAATTGAATGCATATCGAGGAGTTATCGAGACGATCGATACGGATGAGATTCTGGCGGCCATTCTGAAAAATGAAATCGACTTGTTGATCATCCGGGTTCCGGCGGAAAACCAATTCGAAGCTCCGCTGCTCAATGGCCTGGGCATGCCTTTTATCGTCGCGGACACCCTGGTGTATTACCACGCGGATACCCAAACCATACAACCAAAGACATACCATAATCAACATTTGTCGTTCGAAGAATTTACATCGGATCATTTCGATATTTCCGATCGACTGGTACGGGAAATATTCGCCGGGTATCAGAACAATTATTCGACCAACCCTGTCTTGGAAGCAGACCTGATCGAAATTTATCAGGATTGGGCCCGCAGCTATGCAACGGACCGATCCAACGGCAAGGTTTCGTGGCTCGTAGGCCATGGAGATGATTTTTGGGGATTAATTACCTGCCTCGTGGAAAAGAATCAGCTGGAGATAATCCTGAACGGGGTCCTGCCGCGGGAGTCGGGGAAGGGGATCTATGGCGACATGATCCGCTTTGTCCAGCGGTTTTGCATGGAAAACAATCTCTCCCGAATCAAAATATCCACACAGGTGAACAACTACGCAGTTCAGAAAGTATGGGGTCGGGAAGGATTTTATGTAAAAAATGCGTTTCTAACGATCCACATCAACAGCTTGATGAAAACATCACGGATTCCCAAGAAACGGTTTGATATCCGAATCACGAATGGACAGCATGGACAGGCGGCCGACATGGCCCTTAAAGCGAACGCAGGGCTTACGTCCACTTCAAACGGGAAATTGAGATTTGAGAAGCGAATTCTGTTGGGTATGGTTGGGACCGGAAACGACCCCGCGTTCTTTCCGAAAGTGGATGCGGTGCTCGTCAAGAATACCGTTCGATATTTGAAGCCAGTACAACCGGGACACGATTACCGGATTGAAATCAGCCATCCGTATATGAATCCGGTGAAGGGCAATTATACGTCGCTGCTGAAATTATATGATGATTCGGATGAAATGTGTTTGTTTGCCTATTATGATTTTGTGGACAGATGAATAGGCGGGTAAGGTTGTCAAATAAAAACATAGAAACAGAAAGATATCACCACAGAGCACGCAGAGAGCACAGAGAGTGATGTAACAAGAAACCCTTACGATCGTGGAAGGAGTATGGTCACTGTAGACCTGATATGAAAACAGAGGCGAAGCCAAAAAAATTCTCTGTGTCCTCTGTGATCTCTGTGGTGGCAAAGGGATCTGTTTTAAAAACTGTTTAATGTGGACCGATGAATAATCGGGCGAGGCTGTCAAAATAAAATATAGAAACAGAAAGATATCACCACAGAGCACGCAGAGAGCACAGAGAGTGATGTAACAAGAAACCCTTACGATCGTGGAAGGAGAATGGTCACTGTAGACCTGATATGAAAACAGAGGCGAAGCCAAAAAAATTCTCTGTGTCCTCTGTGATCTCTGTGGTGGCAAAGGGATCTGTTTTAAAAACTGTTCAATGTGGACCGATGAATAATCGGGCGAGGTTGTCAAATTAAAAAATATAGAAACAGAAAGATATTACCACAGAGCACCCAGAGAACAAAGAGACGGATGGAGCAAGACGCCCTTACAGGAGAAGTGATCAGATGCATGATCGAGGTGCATCGAACATTGGGACCAGGTCTTCTGGAATCAACCTATCGGCAATGCTTGGCCCGGGAGTTGGATTTAAATAACATCGCTTTCAAGTTGGAACACCCATTACCGGTCGAATATAAGGGAGTTCGCTTGGATTGCGGTTATCGGATTGATTTGATGATAGAAGAAAATCTTATCGTTGAGCTGAAAGCGGTGGATTCCATTAAAGAGATTCACAAAGCTCAATTGTTGACATACATGAAGCTTGCCGATATCAAAACCGGGCTGTTGGTAAACTTTAACGTTAAGAAACTAATAGACGGGGTAAAGAGATTTAAACTATAATTAACACAATTTTGCACAGAGCCCACAAATCACGGAGACAAATATCGTAAATATATGCTGTTCTCTGTGCCCTCTGTGATCTCTGTGGTGGAAAAATGTACAAGCCATCTCAAAAAAGTTTTTTGGCCCCATCTCTTTGTTGGATCTGAGTTTCAAATCCTCGACATACAAGCGTATGCCTCCGGTTTGAAACTCAAATTCGCCTCGATCTTGAACCAAAACCCTTTTTTTGAGATGGCTTGTAGTAAAAATCCGTTCGATATGAACGGGCGAATAATCAAGTAAGGATGCCTGTTTTGAATATAAAAAAATATAGATGTCACACGACTATTTAGCGGAGAAATGAGCTTGATGCGAATACCTTTTAACCGACCCTTTCTGGTGGGAAAAGAGCTTTACTACATTGCCCAATCCGTATTGAGCGGCCACACGGCAGGCGACGGCATGTTTACCAAGAAATGCCATCAATTGTTGGAAAAAAAAATCGCGGCAAAGAAAGTGTTGCTGACCCATTCCTGCACGGCTGCCTTGGAAATGGCCGCTATTTTATGCCGATTGGAACCCGGAGACGAGGTCATTCTCCCCTCTTTTACCTTTGTTTCCACGGCCAACGCGTTTTATTTGCGCGGCGCCAAACTGGTATTCGTCGATATCCGACCGGACACATTGAATATCGATGAAACGAAGATCGAGCAGGCGGTTACGGAGCGAACAAAAGCGATCGTTCCGGTGCATTATGCCGGTATTGCCTGTGAAATGGATAGGATCATGGAGGTTGCCCGGCGCCATAACCTCTATGTGATCGAAGACGCGGCTCAGGGCGTGAATGCAAAATACAAAAACCAATATCTGGGAACCATCGGAGATATCGGCGCCTTCAGTTTTCATGAAACCAAAAATTTTATCTGTGGCGAAGGCGGGGCCATTGTCCTCAACAACGACCGGTTTATTGAACGGGCTGAGATCATCCGCGAGAAAGGGACAAACCGAAGTAAATTCTTCCGAGGCGAAGTGGATAAATACACCTGGGTGGATATAGGCTCTTCCTACTTGCCGTCTGATATTCTGGCCGCTTTCCTTTATGCGCAGCTTGAAAACATGGAAGTGATCAACAACCGCAGGGCTGAAATTTTTACCTATTACCTGAAGGCATTGAAACCGCTGGAGGATAACGGAAAGCTCCAACTACCGTTTATCTCCGGTCAATGCAGCAGCAACAACCATCTATTCTACATTCTTCTGAACAATGAAGAAACTCGGAACGGATTGATGGATTTTTTGAAATCAAAAGGAATTCTGGCCGTGTTTCATTACTTGCCCTTGCATTTATCGCCCATTGGCAGATCCTTCGGCTATCGCGACGGCGATCTGCCTCAAACAGAGTCCCTTAGCGGGCGGTTGTTGAGACTGCCGTTCTATTATGATCTGCGGAACGAAGAGCAGGAGGAAATTGTGGGGTGGATCGATGATTTTTTGACCCGTTAGACAAAAATGAATTATGAATTAAGAATTACGAATTAGGAATCGTGGACTGAAAACATTATATAATTTGGGGCATCAGGCCCAAACGCAAACGGATCACCAGCGATGACGAAAGCGGAAAAAATTCGACAAATACTGGATTGGAATCAAGCATACACGATCCAGAACAACTCCTACTGTTTCATTCCCGGTGACCACAGTCAACGTCAAACATCCGGCGATGGGCTCTTGGGCAAGGTCCAGGACATGCTGAAAGTGAATGGGAAGCTGTATTATACCCTTTTAAATCTATTCGGACCGGTTTTGCTGTCGGCGGCTTACCGTAAAACGGCAAAAGCGTGTCTTGATAAATATAACGAAAACCATGTGATCATCAACATTGGAAGCGGTCCATCTTACTTTTTCGGGCGAAAGGATATCATCAACATCGATGTGTTTGCCCTGGACGAAGTAGACATCGTCGCCGATGCCGGTAAATTGCCGGTTGCGGATGAATCGGTTGATTTTATCATCAGCATCGCCATGCTCGAACATGTGGTCAATCCGCAACAGGTGGTTCAGGAGATGCAGCGGATTCTCAAGAAAAACGGTGAAGTATTAGCTTATGTCCCCTTTGTGCAACCCTATCACGCGGCTCCGTATGATTTTTCCCGTTGGAACCACCAGGGGTTGAAAAAAATGTTTTCCGATTTTGATGTCAGCCGGGTTTTTATCGGCAGCGGACCCACGTCCGGAATGCTGTATGTGCTGGAGGAATGGCTTTCCATTCTGTTGTCGTTCGGAAGTAAAATCTTGCACGACATTTTGTTTCTTGTGCTGATGATATTGCTGTTTCCGATCAAGTATATAGATGTTTTTTTAAACGGATCAGATTTGGCCGCAAACTCGGCAAGCGGTTTTGGGATTGTCGCCAAAAAAGGTTGATACCATATGAATGCCTATATCGATGGCCCTAGACAACAGTATCAAAAAAAAAGAATCGCCCATTGGAACCGTATCGTATCCCAGAAGGAGAATGCGGAGCGTTGGAGCGCTTGCTACCATGAGTTGCTGCATCATTACTATCGATTGCTGATTCCCCGTGGTTTAAAAATCCTGGAAATCGGCTGTGGAATGGGGGACCTCTTGGCTGAACTGGATCCGTCCATGGGCGTCGGGATCGATTTCGCCCCTGAAATGATTGCTCGTGCCCGGAAGCGCCATCCGCAGCTGTCCTTTATTGAGGCCGACGCCCATGACATTCCGCTGGATGAGACGTTTGATGTGATCATCCTATCCGATCTGGTGAATGACCTCTGGGATGTACAGGCAGTTTTCGATAAAATTCGAACGCTTTGTCATCCCGGCACCCGGGTGATAACTAATTTTTTCAATAACATTTGGCGGATCCCTCTCGGAATTGTGAAGCGGCTGGGGTTAGGCGCCGATGTCCTGGAGCAAAACTGGTTTTCTCCCCATGATGTGGCCAATCTGCTGGAGCTTTCGGGTTTTGAAGTCATCGACGTTTCGCCGCGTATTCTTCTGCCGCTGCGGATCCGGTTTCTGGAGACACTAGCCAACCATTTTCTTGTCAATCTGATGCCGTTCAACTGGTTCGGCCTGACCAATATCATGATTGCCCGGCCCATATCCTCAAGCGAGGAGATCGCTTCGATTCGCGGTAAAGCCGTATCGGTTATTGTCGCGGCCCGTAACGAGGCCGGCAATATCGAGAACATCCTAACACGCGTGCCGGATCTTGGGGAAAACACTGAAATCATATTTGTGGAAGGACATTCCAGCGATCATACCTATGAAACCATCGAGGAGGCCATCAAGCGCTTTCCGGGAAAAAAATGTCGATTGTACCGTCAGACCGGAAGAGGGAAGGGGGATGCCGTCCGGCTTGGTTTTGAAAAAGCCGAAGGGGACATTTTAATGATATTGGATGCGGATTTGACTGTTCCGCCGGAAGATTTACCGCGTTTTGTCAAGGCCATGATTTCCGGGAAAGGGGACTTTGTCAACGGGGTGCGCCTGGTGTATCCCATGGAAGACAAGGCCATGCGCTTTTTCAATATTATCGGCAATAAATTTTTCAGTTTGGCGTTTACCTGGCTCCTGGGGCAACCCATCAAGGACACCCTCTGCGGGACCAAAGTGCTGTGGAAAAAGGATTATGATCATATTGTCGCCAATCGCCGGTATTTTGGGGACTTTGACCCGTTTGGCGATTTCGATTTGCTGTTCGGGGCTGCCAAGTTGAACCTGAAAATAGCGGAAATACCGATCCGGTACCGGGAAAGAACCTATGGCGATACCAATATCAGCAGGTGGTCCCATGGATGGCTGCTCCTGAAAATGGTTTTGTTTGCCGCCAAGAGGATAAAGTTTATATGAGTAAGGAAAAAATAATAGTCTGTATTCCGATATACAGAGACTGGGATTCGGTAGCAACACTGATTACCGGAATGGATTTGGCGTTGCGGCAATTCAGCGACCGGATTGGCCTTGAAATTTTGTTGGTTGATGACGGCGCGGAACCAAGCGGAAAACCGGTTTTTGAGCGGTCGATTGAATATATAGAGAAAATCGGGATTTTACGCTTGCGTCGTAATCTCGGTCATCAACGGGCAATCGCCATCGGATTGAGCCATATCCATGCGAACAAAAAGTCCGACGCGGTGATCGTTATGGATGGCGACGGCGAGGACACGATAGAGGGGGTCGTCACACTGATACAGGAGTATATGAATAACCAGGGCCGTGCCATGATATTTGCCAAGAGAGGCCGGCGGACGGAAACATTTTTGTTCAGATTTTTTTACCAAATATACAAACTGTTGCATTGGCTCCTGACCGGTCGGGGTATTCAAGTCGGTAATTTCAGCATCTTACCGTTTCAACATATCGAATGTCTCGTTGCCGCTCCGGAACTTTGGAACCATTATGCCGCTTCGGTAATCAAATTAAAACTGTCCTGCAAGCTTGTTCCGATTGATCGGGGATACCGTATTGCAGGGCATTCCAGCATGAATTTCATTTCTTTTGTCATCCATGGGTTGAGTGCCATCTCCGTTTATGCCGAGGAAGTCGGTGTTCGGTTAATGGTGTTTTGCACCATGATGATCTCCCTTTTTGTAGTCGGCCTTATGGGCGTGCTGTTGATTCGATTTTTCACCGATTACGCCATACCCGGCTGGGCCACGAATGCGTTCGGGTTGACTTTCAGCGTGATTTTGCAACTGCTCGTTATCTCGCTGATCATTGTCGTGATAACACTGAAAAACCGTTCCGCTGCGGATTTCATTCCCATGCGGGATTTTCATTATTTTATTAAAGCAGAGGAAGAGTCCATACGACCGTGAAGAATGAATTTAAATATGTCGGGGATGAATTAACGCTTTTTGCAAAAGCGGTTCATTGGAAGGCGTATGTGTTTCAAAAAGTTCGTGCATATATATCCGGAGATGTACTGGAAGTAGGTGCTGGAATCGGAGAGACAACCCGATTCCTATCCAAGGCCGGTCATAAAAGCTGGTTGTGTTTGGAACCGGATGGAGAATTCTTGCATGAATTGGAAAAACGCCTACAGTCTTGGTCTCAGGATACCACCGTCACCTGCAAAAAAGGATTTTTATCGGATCTATCAACAGATCAGTACCAGTTTGATACGATTCTCTATATTGACGTGTTGGAACATATCGATAATGACAAAATGGAGTTAACGGATGCCGCGAAGCATCTAAAACCCAAAGGCCGTCTGATAGTCATTTCTCCAGCCCATCAGTGCCTGTTCACTCCGTTTGATGCGGGAATCGGTCATTATCGTCGCTATAATAAGAAATCGTTTTCGGCAACCGTTCCCGCAGATCTTGAGATTCGAAAACTGTTATATTTGGATTGTGTCGGGCTATTCGCCTCCTTGGCAAATAAAATGTTTCTAAAGCAACAGTTGCCGTCTCTACAGCAAATCATGACATGGGATAACATTTTGATCCCATTATCAAAGCTGATCGATCCCCTTACCGGGAATCATTTCGGGAAAACGCTCCTTGCTGTTTGCGAAAAAACGGAAAACAATCCGAATGATTACCGGAAAGATAAATAAAAGATTGAAAACGTTTCTCGTGAAATCAGTCATTTTCCTTTCCATTTTGATCAGTACCATCGTATTCGTCGCCTTTATACCCAATCGAAAAATAATGCCGCTGCATACTGAATACATGGCAGCCATTATTGATAAACATCAGCGGTTGGAAAGTATTTCCGCCCCTCGTATCATACTGGCCGGAGGATCAAACATGGCTTTTGGTCCTGACAGTGAAGCAATTGAAAAAGAATTCAAGATCCCTGTTATCAACATTGCGCTGCATGCCGGTTTAGGTTTAGAATTTATCATCAATGAACTGATAGATGTGATTCAAGAGAAGGATATCGTTATCCTTTCCATTGAGTATTTTTTAGGCAAGGGAATGCCTGATTTGATCCTCTATACGAATAAAATTTTCCCCCATTCCAGGGCTTATACGCATTATACCCAGACGAATAAAAAATCGATTGAATTGAGTGGAAAGGAGTTCTGGGAGGCAATAAATTTCAACACAGAGTATATTATTAATAGATTTAAAAATAATATAAATGAAATAATAGAAAATTGGGGGAAAACAAAAGAAACGCACAACCTCCATCCTGATGATGTCTATTCGAGACCGTCCTTTAATCAACATGGCGATGTTGTGGGCCATTTGAAAAAGCTGATTTCAACGGAATTGAAAAGCAAAGAGACATTCACAATTCATGAGTATATAAATATAAATAATTTAAATAGATTATATGAATATGCATTGAAAAAGAAAGTGCGGATATTATTCATGTATCCTGCTTACCCGTCAAAAGAATTTCAGAAAAACGAAGCGGCGATTAGAGATTTAAGTATACAGCTAAAAGAACATTTAAAGATTCCAATAATAAACACACCGGAGGACTTCGTGTTTCCTGAGGAATTTTTCTTTGATACGGTTTATCATCTTAATGCCAAAGGTAAAAAAGCAATTACAATGAAATTGATAAGTTTACTGAAAAAAACAATAAAAGTCTCAGGAGATATACAGGGAACTGGCATTTAGAAGTTGAGCTAATTACTATATGGAAACCATGACCATAATATTTTTTTCCGGTTTTGTGATAGCATTGCTATTCAGTTTGCTAATGTTACGCGATACTTCAAATCGTACCTATGGAAAGAAAATTTTAATCTGCATTTTTCCTATTTCATTTTATTGTATCTTTTCTATATACGCAGGAATTATCGCTACGATCCCATTATATTATTGGGCTTCATATCGATTATCTGCAGCTAGTGCATTGGCTAAGGGTTTAAATATATATAGTAATCCAAGCAGCGGCCCAATCTTCGGATGGATTTATGGTCCTATCGCGCCTTGCCTTTATTTGCCGGCATTTCTGTTCACCACATTAACCGAACAGCACATTGTTGCAGGAATAATAAATTTTTTTTTACTTGTCATTCCTTTTTTTTGTTTAACAATTTTTCAACAAAACGAAAAACAAGAAAAAAATATAGATGGAATGGCTGGATTCCTTTTTGCATTTGCAGCAATGCTAACCAATGATACAACAATATATTTTTTAAGATATTTTCCGGCAGATTCCGCTGCAGTCAGTTTCGGACTGCTATCGTGCTATTCATTAATTAGATGCAGAAATAACCTTAAAAACAAAAACTTATTTTTTGCAGCACTATTTTTAAACTTGTCTGTTTTTTCAAAGCAAAATGAAATATTTATTCTTTTAGGACAGATAATTTATATCTGGACTGCTTGGAAAATGAAAACCGTTCTTCGATATATTGGAATTGTCGCCGTGATCGGCATCATTTTTGGATCGATATCAATTGGAAAATTTGGACTATATAACTTGTTCTTCAATCTGTTTATTATACCAGGGAATCATCCATGGGCGATAGATTTCAGTCAGTTGGGTAAGTTGCTTATCCCATTTTCTATCCTGCTGATAGCCGTCATATGGCTATGCTTTACTTCCTGCAGGAATTCGTTCAAAGAACGGAAAGGGCTTTCGTCCTTTGTAACAGAACGACCATGGTTGTTATTACTTTTCATATCCATTCTGATGCTCCCCATGTCAATTATCGGAAAGATGAAAATAGGTGGTGATGTCAACTCATATCATTCCATTTATTACCTCATCGCCACGGTCGCTTTACTATTAGTGGAAAAAGATAAAAATCTCACAGACAAACAGACGACATGGAAAAATTGGAAAATTGTCTTGTTCTGTATCGTTGCAATAATTCTCTGCCCTTGGCAACAAATTCGCTACATCGGTCTTTGGCCCTATGTCGCAAACAACCAACAAGAAGAAGCATATGCATTTGCCGTAAAACATCCAGATGAGGCATATTTCCCTTGGCACCCCATGGTTAATTTGATGGTTGATAATAAATTGTATCATTATTCATATGGTGTATACGATAGAGAAATAGCTGGCTACAAGATCAATAAGGATTTGTTTTTAGAAAATTTGCCCTCAAAAATAAAATATATTGTATTCGTCAAAAACAGTGGCACTTTTTTTGAAGGTAGACCAGCGGACGTAACATATCGGTCAACAATAATGAATTACTGCCCTGAATTCTCAAAGCGAGTATATTCCGATAATCTATCACATCAGCGATGGATTATCTTATCGAAAAATTAGCAGATTGTAGAATTTAAGTAATAATATGAATGTTAAGATACGTTAATGAATAATGAGATACAATCAAATAGGAATTACTGGATAGACAATGCAAAAGCTATCGGTATCATCGCCGTCTTTTATGGACATATCGTAGAAAATATTTTTTTACACTATAATCCGATTTCCCATATCCAACTGAAGCTAATATATTCATTTCATATTCCGTTGTTTTTTGTTCTGAGTGGTTATTTTTCCCATGTGCCTGATTCAAACTTTCGAAAGTATTTAACAATAAAATTTGTTAAAAGAATAATACCCGTTATCTCGTTCAATCTTTTAATTGTCCCAATATATCTATTAGATATGATAATCAAAAATAAAATTAATATTTTGGCATTACTATTGCCTCTTCTTCAACTTCTTGGCGGATATCCTATTTTAAATTTTGTTACATGGTTTTTGGTATGCCTTTTCACGGTGGAAATAATTCAATATTTCATTGCGCCTATTTGCTATAGCCATAAGTACAAAATGATTATCGGTGTAATTACTTTTTATATGATCGGTTGGATTATTCCTTGGAAGAGAGAAATTATTTCATCCTACACTCAGATAGGGAACTCTTGGTTTCTCTACCAAGCCATTATGGCCTACAGCTTTTATCTTTTCGGAAAAATTCTATCGGAAACCAATCTTTTCTCTGAACGAGTATATAAAAACTATGGTATTCTATTATTCATTTTATCAACGGCTATTTTTTTAGTCACATTCAATATCAATAATGATTTACTGCAGGTTATTCCGCAGAAAATTGTTCTGATCTCTGCGGCTGTATATGGCGATATCCTTTTGTTTCCTCTCTCTGCGATATCTGGATCCATATCTATCATCTTTTTATCTAAAATGATCGGACGCCGCTCTATTTTAAGATACATTGGCGAAAATACTCTTGTTCTGATGGGCTTAAATGGCCTGTTCTTTCATTTCATTAATAGAATGGTTATTGACCAGTTTAGATTATTTATCATAGGCGGGCAGCTGTCTGTATTTATTTTTTGTGGGATTTTTTCTGTCGTATCAATTCTGATATGCTTTCCTCTTATATATCTACTGAACAAATATCTTCCCCTGATAAGCGGTAAATATCGTACAAAAAGTCCAATAATCCCAAATTTCGTCAATTCTATACCATGAATTTATGCATTCGAAACAACAGCGCGAAATCAATCAGTGGAGAAATCATATAAAATGTTGTTTAATAGCTTCGGTTTTCTTGCTTTAATCGCGATTACTTTTACTTTGTACTATATTCCTACCCTGAAAAGTTCTCAAAGGGAAATTCTGATAACAGCAAGTCTGGTTTTTTATGCCGTTAGTCGACCCACACTTCTACTTATACTGTTGTCAGTGATTTTAATAACCACTTTCACAAGCTATATTATTTATAAAGGTACGATCAAATATCGGAAACTGTATGCCACTCTTGGTGTGACATTCAACCTTGGTATTCTGGCATTTTTTAAATACAGCCCAATGATCGGAAAAACATTTTTCCCGATCGAAGATTCGATAGGGAATTTTTTATTGACTGTTCCTTTACCTGTAGGAATATCATTCTATATTTTCAAAAGCATCACTCTTGTAGTCGATGTATATAGAGAAAAGAACAACTATAGAAAAGATGCGGCGGGGCTTGTGCCGCATGATATCATGAATCATGCCTTGAACGCGCAATTTTATATCTCATTTTTTCCTCAACTTTTAGCCGGTCCCATATCGAAAGCACAGGATTTCATCCCGCAGATAGGTGTAAAATTATTTAAAGACATTGATTGGGAAAGATGTTTTAAGATGCTCGTCCTTGGTTATTTTTTGAAAATGGTTATTGCAGATAATTTAAAGGAACAAACCGCCAATATTTTGTTTCCATATTTTCAGGGGTTTTCATCCCTGACGCTTTTAACGATATTGCTCGGATACTCAGTCCAGATGTTTTCTGATTTCGCAGGTTATTCTCTTATTGCAATAGCCGTGTCGGGTTTATTTGGTTACAAGATTAAAGAAAACTTTAATTATCCCTATATATCAAGGTCTTTCACGGAATTTTGGCGCAGATGGCATATTTCATTGTCGACATTTTTAAGAGATTATTTGTATATTCCATTAGGCGGCAATAGAAAAGGTAAATGGTGGACCTATATCAATTTGATGATCGTAATGGTCCTCGGTGGACTATGGCACGGCTCGGCTTGGAGCTTTGCCGCTTGGGGTTTCTTTCATGGTTTTGCACTTGCAACTGAACGGTTTGTGAAAGACAGGATCGAATTGCCAAAAACGAAATTCGTAAGGTTTGTTAGAATTTTGTTTGTTTTTTCATTTGTTTCGGTTGCCTGGATATTTTTTAAACTGACCAATTTTTATCATGTCATAAAATATTTTGAATCAATATTAAAAAATCCTATTAATACCCCACCGTCGCATATTGGTATTATTACGATTGCATACTCGACCCCGGTTTTTTTATACCACCTTTTCTATTTATATAAAGAGCGGCTTACTTTTTTAAGAAAAAATGAATATATCATATATGGCCTGTTGCTATTTTTTATTCTAACCAACAGTGGTTCCCCAAACAATTTTCTTTATTTCATGTTCTAGTCGGTGAGCAAATGATGATTAAGAAAACATTGGTATCGGCATTGGCCATAATAGTATTATATAATTTCTTTATTTATATCGTTAAACCTAAAAAAAATTTAATTCAGAGTATGGAGCAAACCAACATTATCCGTGCCCAGGAGTATGTCTATAATGAAAAAAAAATCAATTCCGTCATAGTCGGAAGCTCCCTCTCCTCATTTATAAATCCTGATATGCTGCCAGGTGATTTTTATAATCTGTCCTTTCCGGGTATGGGAATATATGACGGTTTAGAGATTATAAAAAAAAACGATAAAATGCCTAAGACAATCCTGGTTGAAATAAATTATTTTGTCAGAGAGTCTCATCCGAATTTTATAAATACGATTTACAAGCCAATATTTTATGATTTAAAAGCCATTTTGCCGGCATTTCAAGAAAAATACCAGCCTATGAGTTTATTTATTCCTCTATGGGATAAACTGGCATTAATTTTAAAAAAATTTCGCGATATAATAATTTCAAAATTGAAGAAGAATGAAATTGAAACAAAGAATGAAATTGGCGAAAAAAACAGAAGCGCGGATAAAAAAGAAAACGTCCAAAATGCATCAGAAACAATAACGAATAATAAATTGAGGAAATTTCATGAAGATCTGAAGAAGCAATGGGACTGGTATTATATTGCTCCCAAAACAGAAGCATTTGACTCGAGTCTGAATAAATTGAAAAATTACATTGATTATTTTGAGAATAAGGGCGTTCGAATAGTGTTTTTTGAAGTACCAGTTTATAAAGAATTTTGCCATGCACTATTTAGCAACAGCATCAGGAATGAATTAGATAAGATTTTCCCACCCGAAAGGATCAGATATATAAAACAACCGAATTGTGAAAAATATAGGACTACCGATTGGATTCACCTGGATTTCGAAAGCGGAAAAAAGTTTACAGGATACTTTTTGAAAGAATTAAAGGAATTTGATTTGAAGCCATTTCAAAACCTAAATTTTTGATTTTTGAGATAATAATATACTGTAAATACAGAAATACATATCAATTAATTTTTATTTTGTTTTCGTGTATTAATCACCTATAATCCGTGAATCTTTGTATGAGAAATATACGAATACCGATTCAACCTATCAGCCAATACCGGTCAGCCCTAATGGGAGTCGCCATCCTATGGATTGTGCTTTTTCACGCCCCATATGTGGATCACTTATTCGGGAATTCATTGTTCGGTCGATTCATGATCTTTATAATGGGTATCGGATACATCGGAGTTGATGTCTTTTTCTTTTTATCTGGTTTTGGACTACTATCGGGCTGGATCAAAGGTAAGACAACTGCGGTTTCATTTTATAAAAGAAGACTCTTGCGGATATTCCCCAGTTACTGGTTTCTCTTGCTCATGGGTTTCGCTGCCGAATACCTTCTTGGGAAATCACATGGGATTGGATCGTTTTTACAAGAAGTGCTCTGTGTCAATTTCTTATTGTTCAGAAAGTATGACATGTGGTTTGTCGCCTGTATTTTATTATGCTATCTTTATTTTCCAATATACGTGTTTATATTTTTGCGAGCAAAAAACAAGCTCACAATTACGATCGCCCATATTGTAATATTTTTGTTATTATCTTTCGGAATAGCTGTCATACCGTCTCTCAATCACCTGCTGATTTTTACAACTCGTTTGCCGGCTTTCATAATCGGGATATATGTCGGATATGTAATTAAGCCGAATGAAGATAACGTTTTGACATGCTCCGTTGTTGCAACCCATATCGCTTTTCTCTTTACCGGTCTCGCATCACTGTGGGCGATCATATTTTTTACATCTATCGATAGCAGGTGGGAATACGGACTGTGGTGGTATCCCTGCATATTGATACCGTATTCTTTTTCCAAACTGCTTGCGGCGTTATTCGAACGAGTTTCCTGTTTTCGGTTTTTCGATACAATTACAAACCGTCTATCCCTGATCGGTAACAACAGTTTCGAAATTTATGTGAGTCAAATTCTTTTGAATCGGATTGTCCCTGGATTATTTGCTATATTTATAAGAGCTGAAAAACTGTCCATACATTTTGTCGCTTTTGTATATCTATTGGTAATGCCGGTTTCTGTTTTAATCGGAATCGGCGTTGGAGAAACTGTTTCGAAAGTAAAGAAACAAATCAGGACCAAATTGCTACAAAACACAGGGGAACCTATCGTCTAAATGGGATCATTTCGAACGCTACTGGCCCTTGCCGTCGTTTTATTTCATGCAGGCGGTTTTCGGGACTACGTCATAACCGGCGGCTCGGTTTCTGTGCAGGGATTTTATATAATATCTGGATTTTACATGTCTTTTGTACTGTGTGAAAAATATGCCGATAAAAAGGAGGGGCTATATCTTTTTTACACAAACCGACTGTATCGGTTGCTACCTGTTTACTATTTTTTTTTGGTCATCAAAATTTTTCTATCGATTGTGAGCGTAAAATTCCAGTGGTGCCAGATTCAGGGATGGACTCTACGATATTTCATTGAATATTTCGATCAATTAAATCCAACAACCCTATTGTTTTTGCTCTTTACTAATCTCATGGTTTTCTTACAGGACATGTCTCTTTTTCTCAGTATCGATTTTAAGACCGGAATGCTCTATTTTACAAAGTCTGAATGGATCTCACAGCCAAGTGTGTGGTTTTTTCATTTTATTCCCCAAGCGTGGACGCTAAGCTTGGAGATGTGTTTTTATATTATCGCACCGTTTCTTGTCCGCCGTCGTGTATACATAATTGTCTTTTTGCTGCTGCTAAGTTTTTCGGCGAGGGCTTATCTCTACTCCCAGGGATTAAATTATGGATGGTGGACTTATTCATTTTTTCCTACAGAATTGGCCCTTTTTCTAATGGGATCCGTTTCTTACCGAATTTTCAAAGCGCTGAGAGATAAATTCGATTACAACTCCAAATGGCCTTTGGGAATATGGATTCTTATTATCATCGCGACTCTTTGCTACCCTCTCTTTCCTAAAACAAGCACAGTCCCAAATTTTTTCAGCGATGGCAAAATTATGTTCTATCTTTTAATATTTCTTGCGATGCCGTATTTATTTATATATAGTTATAACAGCAAGATAGATAGATTTGTTGGGGAGCTGTCTTATCCGATATATCTATGTCACCTGATTATTATTCCCTTCTTTGGCCTCCCCCTGGAAAAGGGGAAATCGCTTTTTACCATACTACTGATTATCGGTATGTCTGTGGCGCTATCACTCGTGACGATCGTGGTTATTGTCCGTCCTATTGACCGCTACCGACAAAAGCGTATTAAAAACGGATCATCGTGAACTATTGGGTATCTTAAAAGAAATAGAATATATTCCCAATGTATTACTTGTCTGCTTTGTTCACCGACCTCCTTCTTTTTTTTAGCGAGCAGGGGATGAAGAATTTTTGATTAAAAGCGGGCAAGATAATATCAATGCTGAAAATCAATAGTATCGTAATAACGATCCATGTACAAAAATGTTCGATGAGAATGGCGGTATAAATTATTTTACTGTTCAGATAATATATATTCATCATTTTGGTGATTGATTCGACATAATATAGCGGTAATTCGTTCCATACTACAACGATGAGCAATAAAAAAAAGAGATGGATTAATAAATGGGTGCGAGGCGGCGTATCTTTGCATCTGAGTACTTGGAAGAAGTAAGGAAGGGTTAGAATAAAGAAAATACAACGGTAATCGAAATTTGTGAAGGCAAAGAAACAAAAAGCCAAGCATAGCGAACCGGTTAGGAACAAAAGATTATTGACCGAGTTAGTTTCGCTTTTGTTCGTTCGGAATTTGGAAGACAGTATAAATGAAAGAGTAATAACAATACACACCGTTATTATATAAGGGATTTTATTGATCGGCCATTGCAATAAAAGCCAACAGAACAATAATACCGCCCCGAAAGTACCACGAGCGTATGGTTGGATAACCGTTTTTTGCAGAATGACAAAGTCGTCAAACGACCACCATACGAACGCCCCCCAAGACAGGGAAGCCAAAAGTACGATCATCCAGAATTTACGATTATTATCAATATGGCGGACGTAAACTACAAAAGAAACAATTGGATAGAATTTCAATATACTTGCGAGAAAAATGAAGAAAAATGAGCTGTATTGTATTCCGCGTACATTGCTGAAAAGAGATAAAATTGCAATTGCCAGTAAAATGAAAATAACCAAATCGTTGTTTGCTCTTTCAACACCTAGCATAACTGCCGGAGAAAGTATCAACATCGAGGAGAACAGGAACTCTTTCAGGTTGCGGGGCCGGGTTAGGGCGACAGATAAAGATAGAAAAGAGGTAACAACGATAGCACCAACCAATGTGTTGTGATATCGGGTGATACCGAAATGTCCGATCCAGAGCCATACCCGGGAATAAATATGCACGCGGTTCAATACATCATAGGGGTTCTCAAGAAATACATTGTAACCGTCTCGATAGGCGTCAGCGGCGGAAAGGATTGCATGCATATCTAGAAAAATCGGCTGAAAGTGTTGGACTCCCCAATACTGCCAAAGGCTGTATCGAAACATGAAGAACAGGAAGGTTGCCAATAACGAGATAAGCGCGAATGTCCAATGCAAAGTTTGAATTGAATTCGACCCATTACTAGTAAGTAAATATCTGGTTTTGCTTTGATTCATCTTGCTATCCTAAATATCCATGATATCATTATGAAAACGTTTCTATGTATCGAGGTACCTTTTCATTTTTAGGAAGGGTAGTTCAAGAACATGGTAACTCATTACGGATACACTAATGGTAACAATCAGCAGCAATAAAAATTCCAGCCATGCATTCTTGATGTTCAACTTGAAAATATCAAGACGGACAAGTGTTATGAATAAAAGCCAATGGTAAACATAGATACCATAACTATATTTGCCTAAAAGTCGCAACCATTTAAGAAAGAATAGCCATTGTAGAAATTTGAAATATCCATTGATGATAAGATATATAAAGGAGGAAAAAAAAACTGCAATTACGGGAGTGATCAGGACTTGTGTAAAGAAAGAATCCAATCGTATACCTTTTTCAACGACACCGTAGACCACCAGCACGACAATCGATACGAAAAAAAGCGTTTTTATTCTTTGATTAAAGTTGGAGTTATTCCAGTTGATATAGCCATATGCGGCCAAACCTCCAAAAGCGAAACAATCCATTCGGGCAATTGTGTTCGAAAAAATGACCGGCCAGTTCATTCCCATTAGATAAAGGAAAATCTTGGACAAAATGGATATTAATACAGCGCTGAGCATCACATATGGTAATTTTTTGGAAGTAAAACTGAAAATAAGAAAAGGCCAAAACAGATAAAATTGCTCCTCAACACAAAGACTCCAGAAATGATTTAAATAGTCGCTGATCGAAAATGAATTTTTAATCATGATATATATATTATAACCATAAAGAAAGAACCACTGTTTGGGGGCGGCATAGGTAAGTATATATTTTATTTCCTGATTATTTGTTAGAACGAAGAATACAAATACAAGCGAGAAATAGTATAGAGGAAAGATTCGCAGGGCGCGTCTACCGTAAAAAACGAGATATTTTTTATTCTGTTCTTTCAATCCCATCAATATTCGAGTGATAAGAAACCCGGAAAGCACAAAAAATAGATCAACGCCGATCCACATGGAATTTTTCAGCATAAATGCAGCGCTATCGATCGGAATACCTTTGAACGGCATACAGTGAAAAATAAGAATAAACGAAATCGCCATGCCACGGATGCCGTCCAATTCAGGGAAATGGCGATTATATGACTCATTTTGATTCATTTCGGCTTGTATTTCTTTTTCATGAAGATATTCGTATTTTCAACCAATACAACAAAATTTCTATTAACGAAATATATTTTCAGCGGTCATGAAATTCCGATGGTTTACTATCTGTATCGACCTTTAATTACTTATGTGACGACCGGCCACGGTTCAAAAGCGTTTTATTCTTGATTGTTGTCGGAACCGGATTTCGCATAAATGGTTTTAAGAATGTTTTTACCGACTTTCGCCGTGTAATGGGAAGTTTCATAATAGTTTGTAATATCATTTGTGTACTGATTTATCCCACTGAAATCGAAAACATTTTGTTTGCCAAATATTCTATACAATACATGCAGATCATACGGATGAATAGATTTCTGATCATATAATGGACTGATAATAATTTTATAACGTGTGTGACGCTTCTGAAAAATGGAATTAATTTTCTTCAGAAGTATTATATAGTTATATGAAATGCGTCTTGTTGCCTGTTGTATGACTGTGGCGTCTCTCGCATAGAATATTTTTTTTTTCTTGCGATAATAATCCAAGGGATTGATTTCTTGTTCCTTCTCCTGATCAATAAGAAAAAAATCATTTGTTATAGTGTCAATTTTAAATGGAAAATTGACCAAATATTTCTCCATGTAGGGACGATAGGTTTTAAATAAACGATAATCCAGGTAGCGAAGGAAGAAAAAATTTGAAAAATATGTTTTGATAAAAACCGTATGGAACAAAACCAAAGGCTCTTTCGTTAAACGCGGATGCTTTACATATAGATGACCGAGAGGTAAGTCCTGAAAAGTGCCATCCGTATCCAACACAATCAGGGCGTTTTCAATAGGATCATTCAACTCGTCTATCAAGTTGATCTTCGCATGTATACCATCGATCGTTTCACAGAACGCTCCGAAAACAAACGGGCTCGCATTCTTCGGAAGATACTGTCGCCAGTCAGCGGTTCGGAAAGCATCCGTTCGCGAACTACCAAAGATAAAAGAATCATAATGATACGTTTGCCTGTTTTTAAGATAGACCTCGGTGGAGATATAATCACGATCCAAAGTTGCAGACCAATTTGCCGAATAGTCGCTATATCGGCGAAGGACCTTGAACGGATCCAAGATGAAATAGGACACCAGAATTGTGGCCAACGGAAAAAGAAAGAAGAGACCTTTTATGAGAAAGCGTTTCATTTCGATACGCTAAAATTGAAAATAGATAAACGACTGTTGATTACTAGAAAAGTGTATGACGATGAATAGCGCCACATAGTACATTGACCAGCGAATGAACATGCTTCTGATGCCATTGATTTGGAAAAGGTGCTCTTTTTCGCGTTGAATCCATTCCAGTACAACAAAGACGATGATGATGACTATATGAAATTTAAGGAATCGGTCCGGTGGTCTGTAAAACAGACTGGTTGAGAACAGTCTGTTTATATATGAAAAAGCATGTCCGATATTTTCCGCCCGGAAGAAAATCCAGGCAATGCAGATCATCAGGAATGTCGTTACGATTTGGAGTGTTTCTTTGAAGGAAGGAAGTGCTTTCCCTTTGGCAACCGTATCGAGGTTCACCCTGTTTTTATTCGTCAGTAACAATGGCAAAAAGCAGAGCACGTTGACAAGTCCCCACATAATAAACGTCCAGTTGGCGCCATGCCAAAACCCACTGACAAGAAAAATGATAATTACATTTCGGATCTGCCGCCATTTGCTGCCGAGACTCCCGCCTAACGGGATATATACATAATCCCTGAACCAGGTGGTCAGCGAAATATGCCAACGACGCCAGAATTCCGCTATGTCTCTTGAAAAATAAGGATATGCGAAATTTCGCATTATATCAAACCCGAACAATCGTGCAGTACCGATGGCAATATCCGAATATCCGGAAAAATCTCCGTAGATCTGAAATGCGAAATATATGGCTCCCAGCAATAGCGTGCTGCCGGAAAGTGTCTGATAATTTTTGAAAATATAATTTACATAGATGGCGCAATTGTCCGCGATGACGGTTTTTTTTAACAGGCCGCTTAGAATCTGGCGTAAGCCGTCTACGGCTTTATCATAGTCAAACATTCGTTTTTGATAAAACTGCGCCAGAAGATTGCCGGCTCTTTCGATGGGGCCTGCTACCAGTTGGGGGAAAAACGCCACGAATGTGAAAAAGGCGAGGATATCGTTGGTCGGGTTTATTTTTTTCCGATACACATCGATTGTATAGCTCAAAGTCTGAAACGTATAGAAGCTGATTCCGACCGGAAGCACGATATTGAGTGTATGCACATCCAATCGTTTCCCGAACAGTAAAAAGGCGTCAACAAAACTGGAAATAAAAAAATTACAATATTTGAAGAATCCAAGAAGCCCCAAATTAATGGCAAGGCTCATAAGAAGAAGTGTTTTCCGTTTCTTCTGGTTGTCCGACCCCCCCAGTTTCTTGGCGATGGAATAATCCACAAGAGAGCTTGCGATAATTAAGGAGAGGAATCGCCAGTCCCACCATCCATAAAAAAGGTAGCTGGCCACCAATAGAAGCGCGTTCTGTATTTTCAGGTTGAGATTATTGATAGACCAATACAGGGCGAATACGATTGGAAGAAAAATAGCAAACTCTATCGAATTAAACAGCATCTCGGCTCGAATGAAATGAAAGATTCTCGTGGCGGTTGGTGATCAGCCGCCACGATAATTACCTTTTGCCGATCGTTTATATCATTGGGGCATGATTTCCACTTCATATCGATATATCCAGGGATCTTCACCTTTCAATATTATAATCGGAAGATGCAATGCGTTTGTAGAAGAAAAATAGATTACCTGCCCGATGGGCAACGTGTTGAATCGTTGTTTTAATTCCTTTCCGTCCACCACGATGAAGTAGCTACCGTCTTTTTCGGCTGAAAATGCGAATCGTTTTTCATCCATGCTGAAACCCACATGCCGCACACTTCCATATGGTCCAAACTTGACGCCGTCGACAAATAGGTATTTTTCTCCATCCTCGTCAAAGGTATAGACAAGCCTTTTCCCGGAGGGGCTGAAAATTGGTTTTCCGATTCCGTCATGTGGTTCGCTTTCAACGCCATCTATAACCAGAACGCGCTTTTCGTTTTCAAGCTTTCCTACATAATATAGTCTTGAATTCCCGGGACTGAAGTCGGGACCGACGATATCTTCATATCGTTTTTGCGCTTTGCCGTCATAGACGACAAAGTATTTCCCAGATTCCGAGGCTCGGAAGGCCATGTGAACAGAATTAAGGCTGAATTTGATGGTGTCGATGGTAGCATACTCGGCGGCCTTCTGCCCGTTTTCGAACAGTTGTTCTCTGTCTCCGAAACGGGCGCTGTAAGCAGAACGCTTGGAATCAGGGCTGAAAGCAAATTGGACCGCCAAAGATGCATCCGGTCCTTTGACGCCATCGATTACGACGTTCCATTTTTCATCATCGAACACGCCATAAGCAAAATGTTCGCCATTTGGACTGAATGCGGTCATTCCGATTTGATCAGCCGATACGGGAAGTTCCACACCATCCAGAACGACGGTAAGGCGCTTCCCCTTTTTGGCGACATAGGCAATGCGGCTGGAATCCTGGCTGTAAGAAACCGTACTGATAAAGGCGTAGCCTTGTTGCGGCTTGAGCTTGTTTTCCATAAAAATCCACTTGTCCGTATCAAATACGCAATATGAAAATCTCTTGGAATCAGGGCTGAATAATGGGTAGTCAACAAGATCGTATTTTGATCCAACTTTATGGTTCATTACGATGTATTGGTCTTTGTTTCGATTGCCGATATAGGTAAAATGTTTCCCATCCGGACTGAATGCGAAATCCCGAATATTATCGAATGCCGGTCCTTTCCGATTATCGACGATGGCATACCATTTTTTGCCATCATAGGCCGTATAGGCCGCCCGATCGCCCGTGGCGTTGAAAATGGGCATTCCTTTTCCGATTTTCACCCATGTTTCTTTTTCCGGTTTGCCGTTAAAGCAAACAAACATTCCTTTATTATTCTTGCCAACGTAAGCGATATTGCGACCATCAGGGCTGATGGTTAGTGATGCCGGATAGACCTTGACCTGCTGATCCTGTTTGCCGAAAAATACCAATTTCTCGTTGAAGGATGGTTCCGCTGCCAATAGCCATTGTGCACTCCAATGACCGCTGAACAAGATCGAGGAAATTATGATAACCGGTATACGACGCCATCTATTTCTGCTTGCTTGTCTCATCGAAATAGCTCCCACTTGATGTATAAAGTTGACTTTGCGGTTTTCAGCGAAATCCATTCAACGGGCGTCAGCATAATTTATCAACAAGGTGATGTCAACACTGACTTATTCCGTAAAAAATGAATGTGGGCGAATGGAATACAGCATTATTCGGAGTAAGGATGGTGATAAGCAGATGGTGAAAAACCCTAAATTCCCCCCAGACCGACGGTTGTTCCGGATGCGACAGTCTGGGCGTCACTGACGGCGTTTTGGACTGCTGCAGGCGGGCCTGCGAATTGGCCCAAATCGGATGCTCCGCCAAGGGATGTCTGGAGATCACCGACGGCTTGAGAAATGGGGTTAATCGCATTGTCATAGTGGAATAAGGTTTCCCCAATCGGTCCCGCTGCAATTTGGGCGTCGGCGGCATTTTGGGCGTAGATATTCTCAAGCTGGACATCCGACATTTGTTCCAATGCAAATGCAGTGAGGGGCATGGACGCGACAAAACCGAATACCAGCAATAGCCATATGCAACTCCGTATTCGGTATTTTATCAATTGATGATCCATAACCCAAATCCTTGATGGTGGTTCTGTACATAGAATGAATATAACGCTTGTAAACGACGTTTACACAGACCAAACTTGTTTGTCAAGAAAAAAATGATGGTGTCGAGATATGTTTTTTCCCCCTATTTCGATTGGCTGAACTGTCGCCGCGCCAATTCAAGATTGGCGCGCGCACCCTCGAAATCAGGTCTTACCCGAAGCGCATGTTGAAAATTATCCATGGCTTTTCGGAACTTTCTTTGGTGATAATATAAAATTCCCAAATTGTTATAAGCATCGAAGTAATCCGGGCGTAGCTGAATAGCTCTGATATAGCGCTTTTCCGCTGCATCGGTTTTACCTTCTTCCGCGAGGATATTCCCCATGTTGTTATGGGCGGATGCCAATGTCGGGCATAGTTGTAGGGCGGAGGAAAAGGATTGCAAGGCATCATCGGGTTTGCCGATTTTCGAGAATTCGATTCCAAGATTGTTGTAGGCCTCGAAATAGGATGGTCTTATACGAATCGATTTCTGGAAGTGCTCAATGGCGGAAGATATTTTGCCTTGTTTCGATAACGAAACTCCCAGCAGGTTATGAACAAAATAATTGTCTGTCGTGACGGATAGGGCGTGTTCGAATAACATTTCGCTGTTTTTCCAGTGGCCGACCTGCAGCCATGTAAGTGCCGATAATATAAGAATATAGATTGTTGAAATGGCAACTTTACATTTTTTTGCCAATCTGCCATTCCCGAATGCATCGACGCTCCCCCATACCAGTACAATATAAAGTCCGATCAGGGGGATATACGCGAAACGATCGTTAATCGCACCCCATGTCCCCGAAAATGTCAGGCCGATTGCAGGGACGAAAGTCCCCATGAACCACAACCATCCGATTATCAGATACGGCCTTTTTCCCATCTGATGAATCAAACCGACGGTTATCCCCATGAGCAGGAAAGCTGCCGCAGCTAGTTGCCATGCCGGGTACATTTCCGTCGGGTACGGATAGTGGATGGAAAAATTGAAAGGCCAAATCGCTTTACCGATATACCGAACATATGAAATCAGAGCGTTCGCCAGTCGTAATTTCATGGGTACGATATCATTGGAGATCAAGTGCCCGAGTTTTCGGAGAGATAGGGAGGTGATCACGATGGAAAGGCACGATAAGGCGAATAAAGGGATTTTTTCGAATGCAAGCCGTTTCACATCCAGGATCATGCCTGCATAAAAGCGGATGGCGGATGGTCGCGCTTCGATTTTGGTCGATGCCGATTGGCTGAAGCGGCCCAACGGCCAATAGTCCAGCAGCAATAGAACAAACGGCATGGTTACCAACATGGGTTTGGCCATGCTCCCCAATATAAAAGGAACCAGAATAACGAGATAATTTTTTATATTCGGGTGTTCGACATATCGAGAATACGCTAACAGGGTCAACATCCAGAATAGTGAACTGAGTACATTTTTTCTTTCGGCGATCCATGCCACTGAGTCGACGTTGATGGGATGCAGGGAAAAAAGGACCGCGACCACTGCGCTTTTCCAGATAGTTCCGGTTGTTTTATTGAGAAATAAAAATAATAACATTCCGTTGACAATATGAATCAGAAGGCTCGTTCGATGATGCATGCCTGCATTGAGTCCGAAAAGACTACAATCGAGCATGTGAGAGATCCAGGTCAGCGGAAGCCAATAGTCAGTATTGTTGAATGAAAACGACCACTTGAAGTTTTCGAATGTCAAGCCTTGACGCACATGGTGGTTTTCCGTTACATACGCATTATCATCCAGGTCAATGAATTCGTTTGTCCCCACCCGCCAATACGCGGTCGTCGTTATGACCAGCAAGAAGAGAAAAAGAATAGCCACGGTTCGTCGGTTGGGTCCTGGTTTCCGGGAAGGGATATCGTTTCGTGCTGCCGAAAGAGATTTTGGGATGGAGTCGGTTTTCATTATATTTTCTATGAGGTATTCAATAGTTGCTCCTGGAATAGTAGGGTGATAATTACCATTTGACAAGCAGTTTTTTTTAATGTAAACAATGTTTATGTTTAGGAATGGCGGTATCGCCACAATCCGCATATCATTTTTCGATTTCGATAAGGAATACGCCTGACTATGATGACATCAATCAGGATACATTGCTATATTGGGGTCTTTATTGGCCTTCTCCTTTTTTCATGCAGTAGTGACAACAATCCGGATGTAAGCCAACCGGCTGATTACAGCGGAACTGGGCAAATCGAATTCGGTCCGAACTGGGTCGTTTCCAGCAAGCGGTTTTTTGAGGTGGAGGTGAACATCTATGATCAACAAAACAATCCGTTGCGGCAACAACCCCAGCTTTTTCGATGGGATGAAATGAAGATAGACGAAGTTCCCGCCGGGCCAAACCGGAAGGTTGTCGTTTACGGAAAGCTGGCCGGCGGAATTATCATTTTTCGCGGTTTCCGCGACGGCATCAATGTGGTTACCGGAAAAACAACCCTCATCGCTTCCATGAATACCCAGCCGTATTCGCCGGAACTGGTCTCCCCGGTCAGTGGGACTATTTTCAATTCGGAAAATTTTACGTTGAAATGGAAACCCGTTATCGGCGCCACTCGCTACCACGTAATCGTGGATACATTGGTTGATGCATATACGAACGAGTTGAGTTATACCAATGAAACCACAATGCCTGAAATCGAATCCAATGCGGATGGAGGAAATAGCAAGACGTACCTGTTTCCGGATACCGGACAAATACGAGTATTTACAGCGACTATACCCGACGAGGACGGTGACTACAACAGGCTTGAAAAGCAACCTTCCTATTCTTTGATGGATATCTATGGGCAGCCATGCCAAGGTAAACGACCGTATTTCTGGAGAATATCGGCGATAGATGAATTCGGAAAAGAAGGTTCCGCCGAGGTTGAGTCATTTGAAACCGTATGCGCCATGGTGCGGGACAATGTTACCGGCCTTGTCTGGGAAGTCAAAACAGATGATGATTCCCTGCATGATATGGACAATACCTATACCTGGCAAGAAGCGCAGGAATATGTCGACCACCTGAACGCCGTGAATTTCGGTGGAGGCTCCCAACAAATCCAATGGAGAGTTCCCACGATTAAGGATCTGGCGACGATTGTGACCAGCGCGCGCCAGTTTCCGGCCATTAACTCCCTGTACTTTCCCAATATGATGCAGTACCCGTATTGGTCGTCCACTGAAAATATATTTAGCGGCAAGCAGGATGCATGGGTTGTGGATTTCGCGACTGGGGAAGTGAACCACTATCCCAAAGAAGTCGATATGAGTGAACCGATTGTTTACACCATTGCGGTTAAGGGCGCCCCGCAGATCGGTGATCCGTTTATCGAAAACGCGGATGGAAAAACGGTCACGGATCAATATGGCGAATTGATGTGGATGAAGCCCCTGGAAAATTCGGAGCGGTATACCTGGGAAGCGGCCCTGAATTTTTGCGAAAACCTGGTATTGTATAGCGACGGCTCTTGGGCGACAAAAGACAATGACGGCAACCCGATCATCTACATCGAGGGAGAATGGAAACAGCTCGTCACGGAATACGAACTTCCGGATGGGGTCACAGTCCTCTGGGATGACTGGCGGTTGCCCAATCGGAATGAGTTGATGAGTTTGGTGGATTATAGCCGCAACAGCCCTGCGGTCGATACGTATTATTTCCCATATATCAATTCTGACAATTATTGGACCTCCACAACCGTTATTGAAGATACATCCTCACCCTCTAAAACCAATGCCTGGGTCGTGAATTTACAGGACGGCCGAATCGGGAATAGCAACAAAATCAATCCGGATAGCCGGTGTTTTGTTTTGCCGATGAGGGATTTTATTCGGCCTTGATGGTTCAAGATGTTGAGAAGACCACCTTTCAGTCGGGGAATCCCTTTTCCCATTCGTTGCATTTATTGCATACAGCTGCGTCTACTGCATCATCGATTTTGCATTCATCTTACTCGGGAGCGGTTGACTTGCTTTTGCATGAATCTTTTTGTTGTTTTCCGTGAAGTGCTTTGGTATGGGAGACGTGTCGCAAAAGGCCAATGGCATTACCAAGAGACGGCTGAATGTTGATGGTTTTGGGTCATATCGTGATCGGAACCTTTTTTTTTGCGGACGGCAATGAAAAACCATCACAAGAAATCCCAAACCATCATCAAAAAATCAATGTCTCCTTGACAATTCCATTTGATTCTCAATAATTCGCTTGGATGAATTGCATGCGATCGCATCCTGATGGAGGAGAAACATACCGTGGAAGAATTGAAACAACGTGTCGAGGAATCATATTTTCTAGTCAACGCCTTGCGAAGTGAGATCGGAAAAATCATGGTGGGGCAATCCGAACTGATCGAGGGATTGTTGATCGGTCTGTTCACCAAGAGTCATATTCTCATCGAGGGCGTTCCCGGTCTGGCGAAAACCAGCGCGGTCAAGGCGCTGGCCGATACGGTCCGGGCAGATTTCAAACGGATCCAGTTTACACCCGATTTGCTCCCGGCCGACCTGATCGGAACGGAAATCTATCGACCCAAAACAGGTGATTTCTCCATCAAAAAAGGACCGGTGTTCAATAATATCATTCTGGCGGATGAAATCAACCGGGCGCCTTCCAAGGTTCAGTCCGCCCTGCTGGAAGCCATGCAGGAAAAGCAGGTGACCATCGGAGACACCACCTTCCCCTTGGCGGACCCGTTCCTGGTGCTGGCAACCCAGAATCCTATCGAGCAGGAAGGCACCTATCCCTTGCCGGAAGCACAGGTTGACCGGTTCATGTTGAAACTGCTCATCGATTATCCGGATAAGCGCGAGGAAAAGGAGATCATGAAGCGTGTGGGGTTTGAACGGCCGGCCGAAATCAAAGCCGTGCTTTCGCCGCAACAGCTGAATGAGATTGCCGGCCTGGTCAAAGATATTTATATGGATGAGAAGCTGAAAGACTATATCATTGACATCGTTTTCGCCACACGCAATCCGAAAGAATACCATATCGATATCGCCGAATACATTCAATTCGGGGCTTCTCCCAGGGCCAGTATCTTTTTGAGTCTGGCGGCCAGGGCCTACGCGTTTCTTCAAGGGCGGGCATACGTGACGCCCCAGGACATCAAAACGGTGGCGCCGAAAATTTTGCGCCACAGAATCATTCTGACCTACGAGGCCGAGGCGGAAGACATCACCACCGATCAACTCATCGGGCGGATTTTCGATTCGGTGGAAGTACCTTGAAAAAAATTACGAATTACGAATGATGACGTTGGCGGGTTGACGGGTAAAACAGCCAACGGATAAAGGACGTTTCGTATGCTGTCAATGGAGATCATCCGGAAAATCAAATCGATCCATATCAAGAGCAACCGCTTGGTCAATACCATGATGGCCGGCCAGTATAAATCGGTATTCAGAGGCAGCGGCATCGAGTTTGAAGAAGTCCGTGAATACAGCCCCGGAGATGAAGTAAAGAGCATTGATTGGAAGGTGTCGGCCCGTCTGGGGCGGCCTTTTATCAAGCTGTTTCGGGAGGAGCGTGAACTGGTTTTAATGCTGCTGATCGACATGAGCGCATCCACCTGCTTCGGAACCACGAACAACAGCAAACGAGAGATCGCTGCAGAGGTGGCGGGTATTTTGGCGTTCAATGCCATCCGCAACAACGACAGAGTCGGCGCAATCCTTTTTACGGACAGGGTGGAACATTACATCCCGCCGAAAAAGGGGGCGGCCCATATATGGCGGGTGATCAAGGAGATATTTGCCTTTGAACCAAGCCATAAGCGGACGGACATCAATGCCGCCATTCGATATCTCGGTCATGTTTGCCCAAAGAAAACCGTATCCTTTTTGATTTCCGACTTTTTATGCACGGACTTTCTCCACGGGATGAAAGTCGCGGCAAAAAAACATGATATGATCGCCGTCATGCTTTCCGATCCGGGAGATTTCAGACTTCCAGACGCCGGCATCTTGACGGTTGAAGATTTTGAAACCGGACGGATCGTTCTCCTGGATGCCTCCGGCAGACGGACACGGCAGCTGTTTGAACAAAAACAGAAGTTGCACCATCGAAATCAACTGGAAGGATTGAAGACCGCCGATATCGACTGCATTGAAATCAGTACCGGTGATGCAGTTTCCGACGCATTGGTTCGGTTTTTTCGATATCGAAGCAAACGGATGCATTAACGCTTTGGGAATGATGGGGAAATCCTCCATGAAACGAAACAGAGCAGGTAGTGTTGCACCGATTATTGTCGGCTTGTTGGTTGTTGCGGTATGCCTGGACGTGAACGTGGGGAAGACTGCCGAATTGGAAGCGCAAGGCATCGTCGAAAAACTGATTCCCATCGGTAAACCTACGGGAAATGGCGAGATTGTGCTGGAATCCCTGATCACCGATCCGAACGTCCGGCATATCGCGTATGTAGTCAACTCAGCCGAAGGAATGGCCTTGGCGGTGAACGACATGTCCGGTCGCGTTTTCGAGGGCATCGGCAAGGATTCCCAGGTATTTAACCCAACAGGCACTCGGATTGCGTATATCGCCGTGCAGGGAAAAAAAATGGCGGTCATCACCAACCGGGGCGCCGGCAAGGCGTATGACGCCGTTGACACTATCCGCTTCAGCCCCGACGGAAACCATCTGGCCTATCGGGCCATGAAAGGTCGGAAACAGTTTGTGGTGCTGGATGAACGGAAAGGGCCGTCCTTCGATGGGGTATCCAAAAATATCGGCTTGATGTTCAGCGCCGACTCCAATCAGTTCGCTTACGTTGCACTGAAAGCCAACAAGCTGGTGCTCGTTGTCAATGGAAGACCGGAGAGGGAGTGCGATGATATCCGGGAGGTCGTTTTCAGTCCGGATTCCAAACATTATGCCTATTCGGCGCGGATCGACAAGGAGTGGTTCGTCCTCCGCGACGGAAAACCGGGGCCGGTCTTCGACAACGTCGGGCAACTGACCTTCAGCCCCAATTCCTGGAGCTTGGCGCATGCGGCGGAGATAAAAGGAAACTGGTACATGGTACGGGACGCGAAACGGTATCCGGCGGGAGATTTTGCCGGTATGCCGACCTTCAGTCCCGACAGCAACCGGTTTGGGTATGGCATGATGAAGGCCGGGGTATGGCGATTCGTGGTAGAAGGGGAAAGCAGTCCGAACTGGGATCGCCTGGGTTCGCTCCAATTTTCTCCGGATTCGAAGCGTCACGTTTATACGGCGAGCCGGGGGGACAGTTGGTATCTTTCGGAAAACGAACGAATCGGACCGGCATGGGAGAGCATTCGTGGATACGGTTTCAGCCCGGACGGAACGCTACTGGTCTATGCCGGCGGTAAGAACGGGAAATGGCATATGGTCGTCGACGGGAAGATCGGATCCGCCTATGATGATATCGGCATGCCGATTTTTAGTAAGGATTCGAAGCGAATGGCATTTTCTTCCCGAAGCGGGGCGCAGTGGCGCATGGTGACGGATGGAAAGGAGGAGGCTGCCTATGACAAGGTCGAAAAGCCGGTTTTCAGTGAAGACGGCAGACACCTCGTTTATCAGGTCCAGGTGGACGGCCAATGGGCGGTGGTGGTCGACGGTCGCCTGACCGACTCTCGTTTTGCCGGATTCTTAAAGGCAGCCCCGCTGCTGTTCGATTCCTCTCGTCAGTTCCATGGGCTTGTATGGAAAGATCCCGGACCGGAATTCTTCCGGTTGCTTGTGGAGATACCGGAGTAGCGGAAATCCCAAGGCAGAGAGGGAAGGTCATATGAAAGATGGGACAGCGAGCTGTCTTGATATCGAGAACGCATGAAAATGAAACGGAAAAATCGGAACGTGGCATGGCTACTCTTTGGGGCGGTCATGCTTTTTCTATCGCTATCCACTGTGGGTCTGTCCGATACGGCCGGTCCGTCTTCCCCTCCCGCCCGAACGATCACGGAAGGCGAGGGGGGAGACGTCGCCCGAATGACCGATATCCACGATATCAAGCCCCTTGAACGGATAGGATATCCGTTCAATTATACGCGCATCATCTTCTGGTGCGTGGTTGCCGTCATTCTATCGGCCTTGATTGTCGCCGCTATCCGATGGTTCCGCAAACGCGCCCGGAAAGGGAAGTGCGCGCCGCCGCCACTTCCTCCCCACGAACTGGCCTTTCAGCAGTTGCGGGCATTGGCGGCCATGAAGGATCCCGGCTGTCGTGATTTTTATTTCGATCTTTCCGGCATCCTTCGAGGATATCTCCAGGGACGCTATGGTCTCGACGCCCTTGAAATGACTACGGAGGAGCTGCTTCCGAAAATATCGCAACTCAAACTTGACCGGAATCTGGAGCGTGGTATAAAAGACTTCCTGAATTGGAGCGATCCGGTCAAATTCGCGGGAATTACCGCCGAAAGGGACAAGATGAAATCCGATTTGGCGTTCGCCGAGCGCTTTGTCAGGCAGAGCATGCCGGTGGAAGACGACGCATTGACCCATAAAGCGAACTCTCCTTGATCCGGATGCGATTCAATTCGATAAAACCGTCAGCGACAGTTGGTAACCATCAACCGGAAATCGACACCCGTAAAGAGAGCACCATTCGAAAAGCATGTTTCGTTTCGCTTCACCCATTTATTTTTTGCTTCTGGCATCGGTTCCCCTGGCGGTTATCTATCGCAAGCGGAGTCGACCGTATCCTTGCCTGCGTGTTTCCGACACCGGGGGAATCCAGGATATCAAGCCGACCTTCATTCTTGCAGCGAGTCGTTTATTGCCCCTGTTGAAATATCTGGCTTTTGCCTTGATGGTTACGGCCATGGCCCGGCCCCAGTGGGGAACCCGGCAAACCAGCATCCTGACGGAAGGTATCAATCTGGTTCTGGCGGTGGATGTTTCCGAGAGTATGGCGGCGCTGGATTTTAAACGGGATGGGAAGATCGTGAATCGGTTGGAGGCAGTAAAGGGCGTTGTTCAGGATTTCATCACCAAGCGGCAGGGAGACCGAATCGGTATGGTGGTTTTCGGCACCAATGCCTTTACCCAGCTCCCCCTGACACGGGATTATAACACCATTGCCTTCATTCTGGATCGTCTTCAAATCGGGGCGGCCGGACCGAACACGGCCATCGGGGACGCCATCGGTATCAGTTTGAAGCGACTCGCCGATATCCAAAGCAAATCCAACGTGATTATTCTGTTGACCGACGGCCAGAGCAATTCCGGTCAATTGAGCCCGGATGCGGCCATGGCCGTGGCCGCCCAGCAAGGAGTGAAAATCTACACCATCGGTGTGGGCACCCGCGGCAAGGCCCCTTTCCTGGTTCGAGACCCGATATTTGGTGAGCGATACGTGTATCAGACCGTGAATATCGATGAGGAAATTCTGAAAAAAATTGCCGGCCAGACCGGCGGCATGTATTTCCGGGCGGAGGACCTGCCTGGATTAAACAAGATTTATGAGACCATCGATCGCTTGGAGAAAACCGATGTCAAGATGAAGTCCTTTGAGGAGTACCGGGAATTATATACCTACTTTCTGCTGCCGGCCTTGGGCTTGCTATCGGCCTGGATTCTGTTGTCCCATACCCGATTTCTGAGGATTCCGTGAAATTTGCTCATCTTCAAATGCTGTTTATGATCTGGCTGGCGCCCGCTATGTTCGTCGTGGTCCTTTGGGGTGTTCAGAAACGCCGGAAAATTCTGGAACGTTTTTCAACCCCCAAAGGCCTGTCCGTCATTGCGATCACCATGAGTTCAGGCAGACGATGGATCAAGGCCGGTTTGATCCTGACCGCGATCTTGTTGACGGCCGTTGCCCTTTCCGGACCCCAATACGGTTTTAGATGGCAGGAGGTCGAACGCAAAGGCATTGATATCATGATTGCCCTGGACTGCTCCCGGAGTATGTTGGCCAAAGATGTACCGCCGACCCGTCTGGATCGCGCCAAACGCGAGATCATCGATTTGTTGACCATGCTGGAAGGGGATCGCATAGGGCTGGTGGCTTTTGCCGGTCAGGCATTTCTCCAGTGTCCGTTGACACTGGACTACGAGGCATTTCACATTTTTCTGAACGGCCTTTCACCGGATTCCATTTCCGTCGGGGGAACGGATATGTCCGCGGCGATCGATATTGCCTTGGAAGGATTTGAAAAAACCGCCAATACCGAAAAAGCGATCATTCTGATAACCGATGGGGAAAGCACCGGGGGAGACCCCCTTGCAGCAGCCGAAAAGGCCGCTAAGGACGGGATAAAACTTTTCTGCATCGGTGTCGGCGATACGGAAGGCGCACCGGTTCCTTCCAAAACAGGCGGTTTTCAAAAAGGAAGCAACGGTACGATTGTATTGACCCGTCTGGATGAGGAATCCCTTAAAAAAATGGCTGCGCTTACAGGCGGTATGTATGTGGGTTCCGTGGCCGGCGATATGGATCTGGATGTCATTTATCACCAGGAGATCCGGGGTAAAATGGATGTCGCTACCTTGACGACTCAGCGGAAGCAAATTTGGGAGGATCGCTTCCAATGGCCTCTTTTGTTGGCCCTAGCTGCATTGATCTCCGAAATGTTCATACCGGCGGCCAAGAGAGGCGTTTTATTGTTGTTGCTTACCGGTATGATCGTCTTTTCCGGGGTGAAACCCCTGTGGGCCGAATCGTTTTCGGAAAGTTCGCAGCTGGGACAGGGCGCCTATGAAAAAGGGAAGTATGACGACGCCCTGAAGCATTTTATCGATGCCCAGTTGGAAAAACCGGAAAGTCCGGAAATCAACTATAACATCGGCAATGTCTATTATAAAAAAGGGGAGTACGATGCAGCCCTCCGACAGTATCGGAAAGTCATCGAAACCAAAGAACCGGCCTTGCGACAAAAAGCCTTCTACAACCTCGGTAACACCTCCTTTCGCATGAATCGGATCGACGAAGCGATCAAGGATTATGAAGCGGCGCTGAAGATCGAACCCCAGGACAAACAGGCGGCACAAAACCTGGAATTTGCCCGTAAGGCATTGGAGCAACAGAAAAAACAATCAAAGTCACCATCGAACGAAAACCAATCCAAAACCGGCTCCGGAGAAAAAGAGAAACAACCGCCGGAAAAAGGGAAGGAAGATCCACAAGCAGGGAAAACATCGGAACCACCTTCATCCGCATCCCCGGACGACCGACCGGAAAAGGATGCCGAAAAACCATCCCAAGGCGCTGATGGGAAGTCTGCCGGTCAGGATTCGGAAAAGCAGGGGAAATCCCAGGCGCCGGAACCTTCCGGTGCTGAAACGGAATCCAAAGCGTCGGCGGCTTCGGAAAAGCCCGACGGCACGGTGGACAAACACCAGACCGAACGAATTCTCAACCGGTTACAGGATCTTCCAGGCGGAGCCATGACTCCCCGTTACGGAAAAACACAAGTGGAAAAAGACTGGTAAAAAGGCGGAACATTGCAGCGAAACAAAAACCATAACGATATCTTTGCGAGTATGCTGATCGGCATCATACTCCTCCTTTCATCAACCCGGGTTGCGGCGGATGACGTGACGGCCACCGTTGACCGGGTCCTGTTGAGCCCGGAGGAATCGGCACTGTTGAGCGTGATCGTTCCCGGTGGGGACGCCCAGGTGGATATCGCTGTCATTACCGATTTCAAGGTGATTCCCCAAGGCACGAGTTCCAGCATCCAGGTGATCAACGGCCAAGTCAGCAAGGAGGCCCGCTACAATTATGCACTTCTGCCATTGAAAGAAGGCGAGCTGACCATCCCGGCCCTGACGGTCCACCTGGATGGGAAAACCTATCAAACCGACCCGATTCGGATTACCGTATCCCGAACCAAGGAGACGGATCCGGGTGGACGCCCCCTGTTTGTCGAGGCGCAGGTCTCGGAAGCCAGTCCCTTTGTGGGGCAACAGATTATCTATACATTCTTGCTATATAATTCGGGAAGAATCGCCAACGCAGGCTTGCAGCCACCCGATTTCGACGGTTTTACCTCCCAGGAAATCAAGCGCAAAGAACCCTATCGAAAAGTGGTGAACGGCCGTGAATACATGGTTACGGAAGTTTCCTACATTCTGGTTCCCCTGAAGCCCGGCCGCATGGAAATCCCCCCCACGGTACTGACGTGCGACCTGGTCAAACAGCGACCGAGGAGTACGCGCCGCCCTCCGTTTGATTCATTTTTTGACGACTCTTTTTTTGGCGGCGGAACGCAGCTCGAGTCCAGAATTTTCAAAACCCGTCCCCTTAAAGTCACCGTTCGCGCCTTACCGCCGGAAAAGGAGGCGACATCTTTTTCCGGCCTGGTGGGTCGTTTTGACCTACAGGTGCAACTTTCGCCGAACAAACTGAAAGCGGGGGACTCCGCAACGCTGACCATCACGGTCACCGGGCAGGGAAATATCATGGACGCCGAAATGCCGAACATCAAACTACCGGATGGGTTCAAAGTTTATCCGGATAAGCCACAGGATGAAGTTGTTGGCGGACCGAACGGATATTCCGGCAAGAAAATTTTTCGTTCGGCGTTGGTGGCGGTTGCCCCGGGTATTTACCGCATACCGCCCATAGGACTGCGCTATTTTGACATCTCCACTGGCGAATATCGGTCCCTGGAATCGAAATCCCTGTCCCTGGAAGTCGTGCCGGCCGACAAAAAAGAGGAACTGGAAGTATACGGTCCCATGCAACCATCTCCATCCGAACGGATCCGGAAGAAAAAGGTGGAGTTTTCCGAGCGGGATATCCTGCCGGTCAAAGACGGACTGGATGCCATTGAAAACCAGGCGGATTTTTCCCCATTCCTGTTTTTCATCTTGATCTTGATTCCCGCTTTCTTGTCCATTGGCGGTCTACTGTTGCTGGGTGTTGTCCGACGAGACAAAAAACCGTCTGAAATCATGGTTGCCAAAGCGCGCAAGGCGCTGAAAAAAGCTCACCGCAAGGATATCCCCCATGTGGAATGTCTATCGTTTTTGCACAAAGCCTTGATGGCGGCCGTTTTCGCAAAGGCCGGGATGCAAGGGGAAGCGGCGACATATGCCGAGGCTGCGGAAATACTGAAGCAGGCAGCCTTGCCGGGTGAAACCATCGAGCAGACGATTGCAATGCTGATGCGCATCGATTCCGAAAGGTACGGCGGTATCGCGGAAAAAGATTGGAATCGGGATCGGTTGTATGAACAAACACAGGCGTTGGTCAGGAGGCTTATCCCATGAAAAAAATGACGGGGATCGTCTGCATTTGTATCTGGTTTCTCTGCGTTGTAGTCTTTCCGGTCGCGGCATCGGAGACTGCCGGGCATTTTCTGGACGGGACCAGACAATATCGAAAGAAGGATTATGAAGGGGCCGCAAAGTCGTTTCAGGCGGTTGTCGAGACTGGGGTCGCAAACGGCGCTCTTTATTACAACCTCGGAAATGCCTATTTCAAGACCGGTGATATCGGTCGCGCCATCCTCTGGTACGAGCGCGCCCGCAAGTTCCTGCCCCGGGATCCGGATTTGAAATTCAACCTGAACTATGTTCGTTCCTTGGTAAAGGATGAAGCCGGGGCAAGCAGTTCTCCCCTGTACCGGGTTCTTTTTTTCTGGAATCATCTCCTGAGTCGGCCTGAAATTCTATGGGCCGCCGTCCTATGCAACCTGATGTTTTGGCTCGTTTTTGCCCTCCGGCGACTGACATCGCGACGGGTGGTGACCTATATCGCCTATCCAACCGCTCTCATTGCGGTTATTTTTGTGTTGACGGCGTTTTACAATTATTATGAATCTTTCTTTGAAAGACAGGCCGTCGTGTTGCCGTCGTCGCTTTCCGTTCGATCCGGTCTGTCGGAAGAGGACACGGAACTTTTCCTGCTGCATGCCGGCAGTCAAGTGCGGATTGAAAAGGAAAAAGATGATTTTTACAGGATTTTTTTCTCCGACGGTAAAATCGGATGGGTCCAGAAAAGCCAAGTCGCACCGATTTAGCGTCCGACCGGTTCTCCATTCAAAGGCTTCCCATAGACAGGCACCGCAATACTTTTTCCTTGAATAATCAAATGAATTGAATTAAGAAGCATTCTAATGAGATATGAATTGCTCAAAGTCGCGCGTCTTTCCTTTTGCGGAACATCGGCCCGAGTCGATGGTTCACTCCCATGTTATGATCGATTGGTTTGTAAATTCGGAGCTCCCATATGGATGAAGAAGTCTATGAGAGACCTACGGCGCTGAAGCTGGGAGAACTCTTATTAAAAGAAGGCTTTATCAAAAAAAAAGATGTGCAGGAAGCCCTTCGGATTCAGAAGGAGGAGGCCGAGGAGGCCAAGCTTTCCGAAGACGATTATATGATCAGGAAAGGATTGATCGGCAGAAAGCAGCTGACCAACCTGAAAAACCATCCGGACCGCGAGGCGATTCCCCTCAGCCGACTGGCGTTCAAGCTGAATATCATCAGTAAGAAACAATTGGAAGAAGTCTCCAGCCGTGAACGTTCCCAGAGAAGTCTTGGCGAAATTCTGTGTGAGATGGGACGGATAACGACTCATGATCTGAACTACATCCTTCATAAATACGGCAAACAGTTAAAATTTGGTGAAATATTAATACGATATGAAAAAATCGATGAAGCCAAACTGAATCTTGCACTGCGGGAACAACACCAACAACCGGATCCGTTGGGAAAGATTCTGGTACAGAAGAAATTGATTACCGTGGATCAGCTGTATCAGACCCTGTCCAAGCAGTATAACATTCCCTTCAAGAAACTGGACGGATTCGTTGTTCACGATCAACAGATCGAGAAGCTGACCAATATCGTCGGATACAAATACGCAAAAAGAAATCAGGTCCTGCCCTTGTCGCTGCATGGGGATACCTTGACCCTCGCCGTGTTCGACCATCTTCGCATTCCCATCGTCCATGAGTTGGGAAGGGTATACACACACCTGAACATCGAATGTGTTTTCATTTCCGAAACCAAATTCGAGGAATTGTTCGAACATTTATACGGAAGGGCGATTAACCGCTCGATCATCGAAGAAGAACGGCGGAAACAGGCAAATACGCTTGGACTCATCGATATCGATGTGGATGGCAAGGCCGGTGACATATACGGTCTTAGCTTGTTTGAAGCAGAAGAAATGGTAAATTTTATTATAAAATACGGTATTATCCATCACGCCAGCGACATTCATATCGAACAAAACCGTAGCAAACCGAAAATTCGGTATCGGATAGACGGAGTGCTGCGAACCCTGAATCTGCCGTGGCTGGATGACCGTTTGCAGGATTCCATCGGGGCTGTTGTGTCCAGGATTAAGGTAATCTCCAATCTGGATATCGCTGAAAGACGACTACCCCAGAACGGCGTGTTTCGCATCAACTATTTCGACAGGGAGAAAAAACAGGCGTTCGATTTGGATTTTCGGGTGGCCACCTGTCCGGCGATTATCGGGGAAAACGTAACCCTGAGAATTCTCGATTCCCGGAAATCGGATGTCGGCCTCGAGAACTTGAGCCATTCGGATCACGTGCTGGGACCGTTCAAGGCGCTCTTGAAAAACTCCGCGGGCTTGGTACTGGTTTCCGGACCCACCGGGAGCGGCAGAACGACCACATTGTACGGAGCCTTGAAGCAGATTGACAGGCCTGGCATCAAGATCGTAACGGCCGAAGACCCGATCGAATATAACTTCCCGGATATTATGCAGACCCAGGTCAACCCGAAGATCGGATTGACCTTTGAAAAACTCCTCAAGTCCTTTTTGCGGTTTGATCCGGATGTGATTCTGGTGGGGGAATTACGGGATAAAGAAACGGCCGGTGTCTGTTTCGACGCGGCGCTCAGCGGACATCTGTTGCTCAGCACCATCCATGCCCAGGACGCCGTCGGCGCCATATCCCGCTTGCTGGAGTTGGAGATCGATAGCAGCCGGATCGCTTCCAGCGTATCGGGGATTCTGTCCCAGCGTTTGGTGAGACAAACATGCCCCAATTGCAGACGGCAATATAAACCGCCCAAAGAGGAGTGGTCCATTCTTTTCAAGTACTATCCGAACCATCTCACGTTTCAGAAAAGTGACGGTTGCCCGGAATGCAATTCCACCGGTTACAAGGGGCTGACGGTCATTTCCGAACTGTTGGTTGTAAATCGGGAGATCGCCATGGCCTTGAATTTGGGTGCAAACGTCAATGACATCCGGCAAGTGGCCCTGAAATCCGGAATGAAGACGATGCTGGAAGACGGAATTTTGAAACTGGAACAGACGACTTTGCCGGAAATCATCCGGGTTGTTCCCCACGAATGGATGAAAGAGTTCAGAGACCGGAGATCAACTTGACCGGGAAAGACAATATTTCCTCTACGGAAAAATTGCTGGGCGTTATCCGAAAAACCGCTCCTGCACTGCAACCGGAGGACGACACCGACTCCGGAACGGAGCGTCGAAACGTGTCGTTGCTGCCGTTACGGAAAAAAGTATTCCCTTTTGTCAAATCCGTTACCGTGGGTGTGGTCGTGGGGCATGCGGATTTGACGTTGGCCATGATGAGCAGCGTGGGGGAACGCAGATATCAATTGATTGATTTTCAGAAAATTCCCTTAAAACCTGAAATCCATAGAGGTCATGCCCAATTTCCGATTTTTCTAAAGAACGCTCTGAAACAGTTTTGCGGTACGGCCGACAAATTCGATATCTGGAGCACGATTCCTTCCGCCCGGGTTGAAATCCGTTTTGTGAAAATTCCGAAAGTACCGGAGGGGCAGATTGCCAATGCGGTTTATTGGTCGTACAAAAAGATGGTTCCGTTTGATGAAAAGGAGATGATTTTTGATTTTGAGCTGTTAGGAGAGGTCGTGGAGAGCGGTAGTCGCAAACTCCGGGCGATTGCCTATTCGGCCCCGAGGGCTGAAGTCGAAGCCGTAAAAAAATTATTTGTCGAGATTGGTTTCGCGCTGACCGGACTTACCATTGTTCCGTTTACGCTGCAGAATTTGTTTCGCACCAGCCTGATCGATCCGACAAAAGAGCATGTCTGTTCACTATATATCGGTCAGGATTGGTCACGCATCGATATCTTTTCGGAAGGCGATCTCGTACTTTCGCGGGATATCAAGACCGGAATGAACAGTTTCATCGAATCCATCCGTTCGGGCAGAAGTATGCAAAGTGGAAATGGCTCGATGCCAACGGATACAGTGGAAACGCTCTCTGCCGAGGACTTGAAGGAGTCTGAAAGCCGGAGACAATCGGATCTTGCAGCGGAAGCCGCAGGCCGTGAGGAAGCCCGGAGTCTGTTCTATAACTTGATTCAGCCGAAGGTGTCCGGGAATCGCGAACCCCAAGCGGAATCCTTTTCGGAAGCGGAAATCATGGAAATGATTTCTCCGGTTCTGGATCGACTGGTCAGGCAGGTAGAAAGAACCCTCGGGCATTTCACGTTGCATTTTGCCAACAAAACCGTCGGCAAGTTTTATCTGGGAGGAGAAATCGGCGGCTTTACCGGCCTGGTTGAGGTGATGGGAGATCAACTGGGCTTTCCCATCAGCTATCTCAATCCATTTCCTGAAGTCCTGCTTGCGGCGGACCATCCGCCTGTTCCCGAAACCATTTCCGAAAAAGATTCATACGTCCCGGCCGTCGGAACCGCACTTTCCAGTCTCGCCACGACACCGAATCTAATGTATACATACCGGTCAAAAGCGATTCAAGCTAAAATTCAACGGACGAATCGAATCATTTTCGCAGCGTTTTGTTTACTGACCTGCATTTGCCTGGGGGTTTTTTCCCAACAGGGAAGGGTTGTCGACAAAAAAAAAGAGCAGGTGGCCCGGCTGGAAAGTCAACTCGCCAAGTACAGTCCCATCGTTGACGAACAGCTCCTGGGGAAAATGGTCGCTAAAGTGGAGGGCGACAAGAAGATGAATCTGACGTATGCCAAGCGATACCTCGGCGTGTCGTTGCTGAACGAACTGGCGGAGTCGACGCCTGAAAATATCCGCCTGATTCAAGTGCGGTTGGAACTAGGGCGTGGAATCGAAACGGGGAAAGGGAAAACGCGTACGTTGGTCATGGAAGGCATGGTCATGGACAATTCCAATGAGAGGGAGTCGGAGTTGGCCGTATATGTAATGAAACTGAACGGCTCGCCGCTGTTCCAACACGTAACGGTTGTGCAGAAATCCGTAAAACGATACCGGGACGCGGAGGTGCTGCGTTTCACGGTAAAGGTGGAAACCATCTGATGGCGTGGAAAACAACGAGCAACCGCATTCCCAGGCTTCCCAAACGAAGCGTGCAGTATCTGGCGTTTTGTTTTGCCGGTATTTTGATATTTTTTCTCGCCGGTCTGCTGCCGAATCAACATCAGCTGGCAACCCTTGACAAGGAAGTCGAAAGACTGAAACAAGCGATTCAAAAACAGGTCGTGCTCTATCCGGTTTTTCAAAAAGCCCTCCGGACAATGCAGCAACGAGAGAAGAAAATACTTCCCTTTCCGGAAAAAAAGCGTTTCCCCATTGCGCGGCTGGGTGATCTGTCATCGGTTTTTCAGAATATCGCCATGGAAAGCGGCCTGCGCTGTCATGAAGTTGTTCCGGATGTCAACAGTCTGAAGACGGATGCCGGTCACCTTCGTATCCGTATCGTGTTGAGAGGGGATTTCATCCGTTTTCATGATTTTCTCATGCGACTTGGAAATTTGGCGTATCTGGAGGATATCGAAACCATCACCATCAACTCGGAAGGCGCCATGAAAGAATTCGGTTTACAGTTATGGGTCTGGGTCGAATAAGGAGCGGTGGGAAATCCATATGAGCGTACGGGAGAAAGTGATTCTTTTTTTCATGTTGGGAACGGTTGTTTTCGGGGGCTGGAAGTTTTTCGGTTCATCTTCTCAGACCATACCGGATCCCCAGCAAAAGGATTCACCGGGATTGGATCAGTTCATCGTCGCCATGGCCGGGACATTGAACAAAAAATATCTGTTCGAAGCAGATTATATTCTGCAAAAGGCCGCATCCGTCTGTCCAAACGATCCCTTTGTGACCGGAGAACCGGCGCCGGCGGCTGTTGAAAAAACGGGCAAAACGCCGACTCCGGACACTACCCTTGCCTATACGGGGTATGTGATGGTTGGGAATCACATGGTAGCCGTCATCAACGGTACGGAATACGAGAGCGGTGATCGAATTGGACAGAGTGACCAGCGGGTAAGCCATATTTCACCCGAACAGGTTGAATTGCAAGCGGCAACGGGAGAAAAAACGATTCTACAGTTGGTGAATGAGAACCTTTGAGCGTGAAAGGGCGTTGCGACGGCATTATCCGTCGGCGGGATGAATTTATGAATAGATACCGGAACCATTGCAAACTTACGGATATCGTTGCCGTAATTTCGATCGTCGGGATCATGTTGAACGGATGCAGTGACAGCGTGCGGACGAAAGCGGATCCCGCCTTCGAGAGATGGCGCATAAAAGCGGAATCCTCCAAAGGATATTTGCCGACGGATAAAAAGCCTTCCGTCGCATTGACAAACCGAAATACGGCACAGGCCACCGATGGGGAAGCCGTTTCGGTAGAGGCGCGAAAACTGCCGACACGAAAGATCACCATGAAATTGTCGGACACCAAAGTGACGACGATCCTGCGCGCCCTGGCCCGGTCTGTCGATCTGAATATTCTGGTGAATGAAAAAGCCGCCGGTAAAACCACCATCAATGTGAAAGAAGCCCGCTGGGACGAGTTGTTTCTCGGCATTTTGCGTTCCAACGGCCTGACCTATACGTGGGAGGGCGATCTACTTCGGGTGATGACCTTGGAAGATATGGAGCGGGATTTGAAGCGGGCGGCCCAAAGGCGTGATCTGCAGCTGACCGAGCCACTCCAAACCAATATCGTTGCCATCCATTATGCCGATGAACAAAAACTGAAAACCAGTCTTGAAAGATTTCTCTCCACCAACAAAGAGGGAAAAAGCATCGGATCGATTATGGTGGATGAACACACCCGATCCCTGATCATCCAGGCCATCGAGGAGGACATGACCCAGCTGATCTTCCTGATCGACCAACTGGATAATCCAACTCCCCAGGTGCTCATCGAAGCGAATATCGTCGAGGCCGGGCGTGAAGTCGCCAGGGAACTCGGGGTCCAGTGGGGAGGACTGGCTGTCAGCAGGGGGACGGTCAATCATTTTGTGACGGCCGGCTCCAGGAGCAGCGGCGTCATTGGTGGACCCCTGACCGAAGCCATCAATCCAACCGCGGGCATGGCCGCGAATTTCCCCGCCGCCCTGACCGACGGAACCGGGATGACCATCGGATACGTAGCGGAAAATGTCGGTGGAAACATCTTGACGCTGCAACTCTCGGCGCTGCAAAAAGAAGGCAAACTGAATATATTATCCAGCCCCTCCATCACCAGTATCAACAATCAAACTGCCACCATCGAAGCCGGCACCAATGTACCCTTTCAGACCGTATCGAAAGAAGGCAATATCAACATCGAGTGGAAAGAAGCGGTACTCAAGCTCGAAGTGAAACCGAACGTGATCGATGAGGAAACCGTCAAACTGCAGATCAAGACCAACAAGGACGAACTTGATTTTTCAAACAGTGTCGCCGGGAACCCGACCATTATTACCAAAAAAGCCGAAACCAGTGTTGTACTGATGGACGGCCAGACGACCGTTATCGGCGGTCTGAACAAAGAGACCAAACAGAATACGGATACGGGCGTGCCCTGGTTGAAAGAAATCCCTCTACTGGGGTATTTGTTTCAGGGAAGCAGCCGTTCGGACAAGATGGAAGATATCCTGATTTTCATTACCCCCCATATCCTGAAACCGAAACCGCCGGAAGACGTTTCGTCGGCGAGACCTCCCGAAGAACAACCCCAAACAGGGAAAAGCCCCGCAGAGGAGACATCGGATTCGCAACCGGTAAAGCCGGCTGAATTACCTGAGACGGATCTGATTACGCCCCCCGTTGCGTCAACGATCCCATTGAGTGGGGAAGCAGCGCCACCCGTGGTCATCGGTCACGCGGCGGCCGGAAACCATGAGACGTTGTGGGATATGATCCGAATGATATACGGGACTTTTCAGCCGACTCATCTGCAGGCGGTCCTGGGTGTCAATCCGCATATCCGGACGCCTGAAAGCATTCGGGTCGGTCAGGTCATCTACTTTCCGGCCATTCCGGTTGCGGTGCGCACGGATCACAAAGAATGCTGGTGGGTTTGGATTGATCAGAAAAAAACATTGGCCGAGGCCCTTCAATATATACGCTCCTATCCCGAAGCCGATCCGCCGGTTCGTCTGTTGCCCTATTGGAATGCCTCGGAAGGGGTGCGATTCGACATTCTTCTGGAGGAATATTTTCAAGATTCGGATGCCGCCGAGGAGCATCGGGATCAACTGCCGCCTTCCCTTTCGACCCGGGCGCGGATTAAAATCGGATGGGACAACGGCACGGTTTTTTTTGCCGACCCATATTTGGTAATTACGAAATAAGCGGTGCTGTATGGAATATTTTGAAATCCTCAACCTCAAACGGGAGCCGTTTTCCAACTCCCCGGATCCGGAGTTCTTCTTCCAGTCCCGGCAGCATGTGGACTGTCTGCAGAAACTGGAAATCGCCGTTCGCCTGCGGAGAGGGTTGAACGTCGTAGTCGGTGAGGTGGGGACCGGCAAGACAACCCTATGCCGACAATTTATCCGCAGGCTTGGGTCGGATACCGGCATCGAAAGTCATCTGATCCTGGATCCCCAGTTTCCCAATGCGATGGATTTTCTCCAGACCGTTGCCGGAATGTTCGAAGGGGATGCCGATGCTATTCAGGAACGGAATGAAACAAGATTGAAGGAGCGGATTAAGCAAACCCTGTTTCGAAAAGGGGTGGATGAAGGTAAAACCATCGTTCTGCTCATCGACGAGGGCCAGAAGATCCCGGCAGCCTGCCTGGAGCTGCTGCGCGAATTTCTAAATTTTGAAACAAATGATTACAAACTGTTGCAAATCGTTATTTTCGCGCAACAGGAATTTGAAGTCATGGCCCGGACCCATGCCAATTTCACGGATCGAATCAATTTATATCACCGGCTTGGGCCGTTACCGTTTCGGGATACGCGCCGGTTGATTCATTTTCGGCTGCAGCAATCCACGGAAGGGACCGACATTAACCGGCTGTTCACGGTTCCCGGCATGTGGGCGATTTATCACTCCACCGGGGGCTATCCCCGTAAAATCATCAATTTGTGCCACAGTTGCATCTTGACGATGATCATTCAAAACCGTACGGAAGCGGGATTTTGGCTGGTGCGGTCCTGTATTCGGCGGATGTTTCCGGAAAAGCGGAGACAATTCCGTATGCTGAAGATGATGATGGCGGGTGCCCTGCTTTTTTCCCTGGCCATCCTATTGGCGGACGATGATCGACGATTCGATCTGTTCAACCGTATGGAACGAATCGTGGCCGCGTCTCATGGGGCGCGTTCGATTGTCGCGATCGCATCCGACGGGGATCGCGTTCCGGATGATCGGAGCCTGGCGGCGCCGCCAGGCTCCACGATGCCGTCACCCATCGTGACGCCGGGGAAAGGAATCGAAACCGTATCCGAACCGGCAAGGTCGGAAATAAAGCGACAGGACCTGGAGAACGAGGGCGACGAAGTCGCTGATATCGGGTCACCCGCGCGGAAAACACCTTGGGTCCTTGGAAGAGCGGCCATGAAGAAGGGTGAGTCTCTTTCACAACTGATCCAGGTGATCTATGGTGAGTTCAACAATGGTTATCTGGCGGCGGTTCTCCAGGCCAACCCGTTTATCCGGCGGGTGGAGGCAATTGAAGCCGGCAGGACGATCCATTTTCCGGCCATCCCGACCTCCGTTGGATCCACCGACATGCAATGTTGGTGGATCCAATTGGATGAGCAGGCCGAGCTTTCGGAGGCCCTGGAACAAATACGCGAATACCATGATCAGGGGATTCCCGTCCGACTGATTCCCCGGTATCATCCGGATGCCGGGCTGCGGTTTGTGATTGTTATGAAAGGGTATTTTTTTGAAGAGTCGGAGTTTCAGAAACGGCTGGCGGAAATCCCCCAGGCCATTTCCAGCAAAGCCAGGAGGGTTCGGTCATGGGGCGATGACCAAACCGTTCTGTATGCCGATCCGTATGTGATGTAGCGGAAACAAGGGATGATCGAATCACACGATCGCCACTGATGAATATCCCCGGAGTGCACGAAAATTGAAGACGAAAAAGAAATTGGGAGAAATGCTCTTGGAGTCCGGCCTGTTGACGGAAACACAGCTGGCCAAGGCCATGAGCGTTCATAAAAAACAGAATTTCAAGCTCGGACAAGTGTTGGTTCGAGAGGGGATTGTGAGTGGTTCACAGATAGCGGATATCGTATCCAAGCAACTCAAAATCGAAAAATACAATCCCGGCACGTATCCCATCGATATGAGTCTTGCCAAGGTGATTCCCGCCGATATTGCCCAGAAATATCAAGTTGCCCCGTTGAAGAAGGACCGCTCCCTGCTCAAGCTCGCCATGACGGATCCCATGGATATCAATGCCATGGACGCCATTGAAGTGTACACCAATACGGAAGTGGAAGCAGTGATCTGCACGGATAAGGAACTGAATCATTTAATCGGCAGCATTTACGGCACCTATTCCGGCATCGGCGGTATCTTGGAAAACATGGAGGAAATGCAGTTCGAACGGTCCGATGAAGCCGAGAAGGAGGCGATCGTTGAGGACGTGGAGGTCGGATCGCTCCATGATATGGCCGAGGAGGCCCCCGTAATCCGACTGGTAAATTCCATTTTATCCCAAGCCGTTCGAGAGGGCGCCAGTGACATTCATATCAGCCCGGAAAAAGATTACGTACAGGTGCGATTTCGGGTGGACGGCAAGCTGCATGAGGTGCCGGCTCCGCCTAAATCTATGTTTTTGTTGATTATATCTCGTTTGAAAATCCTGGCGAATATGGATATCGCCGTATCCAGGACACCCCAGGATGGTCGTTTTACGGTCAAGATGGATCGTAAGGAAATCAATATCCGGGTTTCCACCATTCCGACGATATATGGTGAAAACATGGTTCTTCGCCTATTGGATACCAGCGGTGGGATTTATTCTCTGGAACATCTGGGTATTTCAGCCGATGATCGTCGAAAATTGGAATCCATGATTTTCCAACCCTATGGCATGATTCTCAGCACCGGACCGACCGGCAGCGGTAAAAGCACGTGTCTGTATTCGATATTGAGACGAATCAATCAGCCGGATATCAATATCATCACCCTGGAAGACCCGGTTGAGTATCGAATCGAAAAAATAAGACAAATTCAATTAAATCGGAAAGCCGGCATGACCTTTGCCGGCGGCCTACGATCGGTGATGCGTCAGGATCCGGATGTGATTATGGTGGGCGAGATCCGGGACGCCGAAACCGCCACCATTGCCGTTCAGGCAGCCTTGACCGGTCACCGGGTACTCAGTACGGTTCATACCAATGATGCGGCCGGCGCGATCACCCGTTTTATCGACATGGGCATCGAGCCTTTTCTGGTTGCCTCGGTCATGCTCATCTCCATTGCCCAGCGTCTTGTCCGAAGGGTTTGTCCCTATTGTAAAAAACCATACCAACCGCCCCAGGCGGTACTCGAATACTGGGGGCTGGATAAAATGGAAGGCGCCAATTTCGTTAAAGGCAGCGGCTGTTTCAATTGCATGGACACGGGCTATAAAGGACGTATCGGTATCTATGAGGTGCTGCGAATCGACGAGATGGTCCAGGACATGATTTTAAAGCGACAATCCGCCCAGGAAATTTCACGCGCCGCTCGCCGGAACGGTACGCTCAGTACCCTGAAAGAAGATGCGGCCAATAAAGTCCTGGAAGGACTCACGACCTTGGAAGAGGCCGCTTCAGCGGTGATGGTGTGAAGTACAATTACGAATTGACCAAGGGTGTTTGATGCCGAAATACAAATATCTTGCCATCGATGAATACGGCGCGGAAAAAAGCGGGGTTCTGGATGCCGACTCTTTGGAAATGGCGATCAACCTGCTGAATGCCCGGGGGTTGATACCGAGTCGGGTCACCAGTGCGGCAGCGGCCTCCTCGGGCTTCAGTTTCCAGGCCATCAATGAGCAACTTACACCGATCAAACCACCAGAATTGATCATTTTTACAAAACAATTCAGAACCATGTTGCGTTCCGGTATTCCGATGATCAAGCTGTTGCAGATCCTGGAGAGTCAGACGGATAATATCCGGCTTAAAACCGTCATTCTGGCGATTGCCGAGGACATCCGTGAGGGAGCGAGCCTTCACGATGCGTTTCGGAAACACCCCAAGGCATTCTCACCTCTGTATTGCAGCATGGTTCAGGCAGGTGAGGCAAGCGGCGCCCTTCCGGAAGTACTCGAGCGCCTTTCCTATATTATCGAGCATGAGTATAAAATCAAATCGGATGTAAGAGCCGCATTGCAGTATCCACTTATCGTGGTCCTTTTTCTGTTCATCGCCTTTTTTACCTTGCTGACCTTCGTTCTGCCAAAATTCGGCCGTATTTTCCTGAGCGCCGGATTGACCTTGCCCTTGCCGACCCGTATATGTCTGTCCTTGTATCAGATGCTGCACGATTATTGGCCGCCGATCATCGGCGGCGCCATGCTCGGTCTCCTGTTGCTGCTCTATTACGTTCGGACGGATACGGGCCGGTATACGAAGGATGCAATACTCCTGCGGATACCGATCATCGGTTCTTTGTTCCTGAAGGCGGCAATGTCAAGATTTGCTAGTATTTTCGCGATATTACAATCGAGTGGCGTGGAAATTCGTGAGTCCATGAAGATATTGACCGGTACCATGGGAAACAGCGCCATTGCACGCGAATTTGATAAAATTACAAGTCGTTTGGAAGAAGGTCGGGGTATTTCCGGGCCGCTGAAGGATGCGTCGTATTTCACCCCCATCGTCGTCAACATGATCGGTATCGGCGAAGAGTCGGGCAAACTGGATGAGATGCTGGTGGAAATATCCACTCATTATGATTTTGAGCTGGAATATTCCATGAAGAAGTTGTCCGATGCAATTGGACCGATTCTGACCATCGGGCTTGCCGCAGTGGTGGGGTTTTTCGCGTTGGCAATCTTTTTGCCCATGTGGGACATGACCAAAATGGTGCATTAGCGACATGTCGATCCGAACAAATCGTTTTTATATCAGCCTATACATTATTATCCCAATTATTTTCGGTGGATTGGCTTCTATTTCCGCCCTCGTTTCCTATCGACTAACCGAATATTCCATGAAACAGGGCCTGGGTTTGGACTACGCGGCGGTATATTGGCCCCTTTTCATTGCCGCCGTCTCTTTTTTATGTGGGTTGGTGTTGGTCTGGTTCCTGCTGCGTCCGGCGCAACATTTCGTGGCCCATGCCAACCGGATACCGGCTGTTTCCAACCGCAAGCAGGAGATCGAACCGGAGAAAAAAGTGAGTGAACTGGCGCATATGGAACATATTTTCAACACTGTAACGGAGGTGTTGAGCAAGTTCGATGCGCAGCAATCGTTTCCTGAAATAACCGGCGAGAGCCGTGCAGTGCGGGGAGTTCTGAGTCAGATTGTCAAAGTGGCTCCGACGGAATCCACGGTACTGATCATGGGGGAAAGCGGCACGGGAAAGGAGCTGGTCGCCGTCAGCATTTACGAGCACAGCCATCGAAAAGGCAGGCCGTTTATCAAGTTGAATTGTGCCGCAATACCGGGTGAGTTGCTGGAAAGTGAACTGTTCGGACACGAAAAGGGTGCTTTTACAGGGGCGACCGGTCGAAAAGCGGGTAAATTCGAACTGGCCCACATGGGCACGATTTTTCTGGATGAGATCGGCGATATGCCTCTGGCGCTGCAGGGCAAAATCCTGCGCGTGCTGCAGGAAAAGGAATTCGATCGGGTGGGGGGAACACGGCCGGTCAATGTGGATGTTCGGATCATTGCGGCCACCAATAAAAATCTTTCGAAAATGGTGTCGGAAGGGAGTTTTCGAGAAGATCTGTATTATCGTTTGAATGTATTCACCTTGTTTCTTCCCCCTTTGCGGGAGCGCCGGGAGGATATCCCTCTGTTGGTGCGTGAATTTTTAAAAAGTCTACAAAAACAGGAACTAACCGTTTCTCCGGATGCCATGCAACGGTTTATGGAATACGCCTGGCCCGGAAATGTGCGCGAGCTTCAAAACGCTGTGGAACGGGCTGCGGTGATGTGTAACGATCGGATCGATGTCGACCATATTCCGGCCCATGTTGCCGGTGGTGGAGGCGGCAGCCAAATTTCGTCCGCCATCGACACCATGGTGTCCATCGATGATTATTTACGCGAAATGGAAAAACGGATGATTGTCGAAGCATTGAAGCGGGTGCGGGGGGTTCAAGTGGATGCCGCGAAGATGTTGAAGATCAATCCACGCAGTCTTTGGCATCGCGTCAAAAAACACAATATCGAGGTTTCCCAGTTGAAAACCGACAAATATTGAAGTTGGAGCTACAAAATTTGGAGGTCTCCGCCGTGAACGCGGACTGAATGGCCCGGTGTGATTTATAACGAACTGTTATTAAATATAAAAAAATACATCAAATAAATTGTTTTTTTTCAGGAAGACATATATCTTTGGTTCGAATTATGCAATGATATATCGTGGAAAGAGCAGGCCGAATGAAATCAACAATCGTAGCAATTCGGTAATGAGGATGAGGCAATCTGAGGGGAAAAGGAGATGGCAATCATGAAAATGGAACTTGCAGGGGCACCGAAAAAGAAATTGTTACAAAATGAAGAGGGCTTTACCCTGGTGGAAATTATCGCCGTTCTGGTTATCTTAGGCATTCTTGCCGCAGTTGCGATTCCAAAATATTTTGATCTGCAAAGCGAAGCCAGAACCAAGGCATTGGCCGGCGCAATGGGTGAAGCCGTCGGGCGGATGAATCAAAAATTCGGTCTGGCGCTTCTCAGGGGATCTATCGCCAGTGAAATTTCTTATGCCACCTCAGAGCTTGGCGGGGATTTAGGTGATTTCACGCTGGTATCTTCCGGTCCCGGCGTGCCGCCGGGGGGAAGTGGCGATATTTTGCTTACGGTTACTGGAAAAGCGGGTACACCGCTCGCCAGTTTGGCCATGACCCGAAGAATTCCGCGTCCGACACCGCCCTAATATCTGCCCAACAACGGTATATTCCCGGGCGGCCGATATTCCCTCTTTCGCGATGGAATGCCGATTCGGGATCGCGAGTCACGGATGGCGGCGGCAAGAACCACCGTATCCGGAGTATACGAGGATAAATCGGCGGCCTGCAAGGCGATTTCAATGCATTTATTGGGGCTTGCAGGCTTTCGGGCACATGTCAGGTTGTCCAGGTCGTGAACCCATCTGTCTTGGAGCGCTCTGTTGCCCAGAAGGGAAGATACCTCGATCAGCGCCAGAATTGTCCGCACATCCTGCGGACACAGATTCACAACTCTCTTCCAGTCGGATAGCGACCTTTCCAGGTCTCCTTTTTTTCGGAAAATTTCGGCCATGGTTTCCAGCGCCATGATCGAGTGCGGATTTTCTGCGACTGCCTTTCCCGCCGATATCAGCGCCCGCTCCATATCGCCTTTTTGGAAAAAAACGACACTTGCAACCGACAATAATCCCGCATGTTCCGGCCAATGGTGAAGGGCTTTGTCGGCATATGTAGCGGCCTGTTTGTACTCCCTCCGCATCGCCAGTGAACGGATGATTTCATACCAGATTTGCGGGTGGCCGGAATGGGTTTCGAGGGCTTTCACAAACAGACGCAGCGCCGCAAGGTAATCTTTTCTGCAATATGCATGGTACAATCCGGAATTATAATACAACATGCCATACTGATCTTGGTGCATGAACCGGTTCAGTAAAGCGGCGGTTCGATATTCCTCCATGGCTTCCTGAAAAAAACCGCTGTTCCAGTAGCATTTGCCCAAATTCAAATGGGAGGTGCTCAATCCGGGGGCTTTCTCGGCAATGTCCTGCCACAGGGCTGTTTCATCTTGGAACAAACGGTTCCGCATATAGACCGTATGGGCCTGGGAAAAAAGCAAAAAGGCCAACCCGAAGCAAGACAGACGGGTCATGGCGCGATTGGATTCAACATATTCGAGCCAGCGCATGAAGAAGAGAACCAGGGGAAGGAAAAACAGCATGGAAGGCAGGTAATTCCGATGTTCATAAATCAATTCCAATGGGATCAGGCTGCCTTCTATGAGATGGTTCAGCAGGAAGAAAAGTATGCAATACGCGATCAGCGGATTTTTTCGATGGTGAAAAAAGGATGCTACCGCCAAGCCGAGACAGATCAGAATTGCCGGAAGCGTTGTCCAAGGTTCCCAAAGAGTAATGGAAATGTCAATATCGTGCAGTAATGACAATCGCGAATTAAGCGGATACAGCAATAGGCTGATGTAGAACAGCATTACCCGCGGTTCCGTTAAGAGCCGTTGCGTGAGCGTGAAAGGCCGACTGTGGTATGCCGCCAGTATCCGGTGAACATCACAGAAAAAGAAACCGATGATAGCGACTGCGAAAAATGGCGCAATCAGATTCTTCAATACAGTGGCGGCGTTTATTCTCCCTTTGTCCCGAAGGAGGAGCAGGTCATAGAGAATCAGGCTGACGGGCAGCATGGCGGCATTTTCCTTGGAGGCGAGGGAGAGCAGCCCGGAAAGGCCGCAAAGGAAAAACCAGAAAGCTTTCGGTGTCGGAAGAGTAATGGAGCGGCCCCGGAGATAGCAGTACATGGCCATGATATAAAACAGGGCCGCCATGGATGTCATGCGTTGGACGATATAGGTTACGGCGGTTACCTGAATGGGGTGCGCCGCCCAAAAAAAAGTCGACAGCAGTGCGATGGAATAGGCATTGCCGTCGTACCGACCGCGATGGACGGGAAGCTGAAGCGTTCTGAGAATGAATAAAAAAAGAACCATCGCCGTGCAGTAATGGATCGTAAAATTGACCAGATGATATCCGACGACATGGAGCTTCCCGATGGCGTGGTTCAGGGCGAACGTTAGATATGAAAGAGGACGGTTGTCCAAGGCCGGACCGGGGTTGATTCCGGAAAAGGATCGACGGATCCCCGACCATGTCAGGGTCTTCAAGTGAATGTTGGGGTTGTCGACAATGTTGACATTGTCATCATACTGCCAGCCTGCCTGAAAACTGTTATAATAAATCAGGATCAGGATGATCAGCAGGGAGATACAGGCGAATGCGTATTGCTTGTTTTGCAGCGGGTGGCAATCGGCTGCCGTGATTTTTTGGTTGATCATATTCCGACCCATTTTTTTCCGGATCGCAAGCCGATCCGCTTGTCTTCCTCGGGGAACAGCCGGTTGCATGAATGTAACACGATTTGCTCGAAAGCGGAAACCGATTTCAACCCAAAGGTTTTTCTTGACATGTTATTGGAAAAAAATACTATATCATATGAAATGGTTGTAAAGAAATATCAGACTACCCCCAAACAACGAAGGATCATCCGAGATACGGAAAAGCATATCGCCATTGATTGCCGTGGACTTACGCTGATTGAGGTAATTGCTGTCTTGTTCATTATCGGCCTTACCGGCGCGATTGTCGTCAGTCGTTCCTTTCAGGATCCGATCGAATTAATGGCAAGAGCCGAGACCATCAAGGCACATCTGCGGTATGCCCAGGCCAGGGCCATCAATACCGACAGTGTCTGGGGTCTCCGATACGACTCACCGGGGAATACGTACCGGCTCTTTCAATATGAAAGCGGTGTCGAGAAAACGATGCGTCTGCCGGGTGAGGAACAGGATCTGATCGATTTTTCCGAGGAAAAAATCATCCCGACCGGTTTTGTCGTCATTTCATTCGATGTATGGGGGCGGCCCTGCACCGATGTGGCCGGGGTCATGAGGGGCGGCTCGACTTTTTCCCTCAACTCGGAGGGAAAGTCCATCAATATCACCGTGACGGAGGAGACAGGGTTTATCCCATGAAACGCATGGTCAATTCCCGCCGCAATGGATTTACCCTGATCGAGGTGATCGTCAGCATTGCCATGGCGGCCATTCTGGGAACCATGCTGATGCAGTTCATCGGTTCCAACCTTTCCCGAAGTGCCCAGATGATCGAAAGCACCGAGGCGGGATTCCGACTGAAGACGACCATGGAAAAGATTACCCGGGATTATCGGTATTGGCTGCAATTCGAAGGAACCACTCCGGGCGCATCCCTCCAGGGATCCTTTAAAACCATGGCTGAATCTTACGGCGGTGGCGGCGTCACGGTGCTGATCTCGCCGGCCGGATTTGAGATCGATCCGGGAAATGACGGAGATATTGAAATTATGCAGGTAACGGTATCCGTCGCATTGACTTCGGATAGTTCAAAGACGCAGATACTGCAATCCATTTTTACCCATGTGAGATAGATCGTGATGATGCGCAACGAATGCGGATTTACATTGATTGAGATCGTAATATCATTGATATTGTTCGGTATTATGGCAATTACAGCGGGCTTGTGGTTGGTAACGGGAGTACAGGGTTTCGCAACGACCAGGGAAAATGTGACCATATCGCAAAAAGCCAAACTGGCCATGGCCCGAATAGACCGGGAACTCTCCGAATTGACGGATATCGATGGGTTGAATTCGGGTCCTCAGTGTATTGTGTATCGTATTGACCCCTTATCGCCGTTTTTTCGGGTGTTGACGATCCGCGGTAGCGAGTTGGTACTGAAGACGGATAACGCCGGTGACTGCGGTTGTTCTTCTTGTGTTGGAACGGAAACCCATGTGTTGCTGAATCAGGTATATTCTTTCCAGGCGACCTATGAGGACCTGGATGGGAATGTGACGGTCAATCCTCCGGATTTGACGAAACTGGCATTGATACAGATTCAATTCGATTTATCGCGAACGGATGGCGTCCCGACCGTTCACTCTTTTTCACTGGCCGTCAATCCGCGCAACAATCTCCATCTGAATGCGCCGTAACCCCTTGTTAGGATGAAATGATTCCGGGAAACAACCACCACCGATCCCGAAAATGTATGTGGGATGGCCAAACGGGTGCCGTGCTGATCGGTTTGATCATTACCATGATGGTTCTCAGCGTCCTGGGAGCGGCGATGATTTCCCAGACATCCATTCAGACCCAACATCTGGCCGGGGCAAATCTGGCCGATCAGGCGTATTATCTGGCAGAATCCGGCTATCGCTATGCTGCCGCGAAATTAAGGCGGGGGGAGGATATCGGGTCGCTGCAGAACCACGATTTTGCCGTCGGAGACCGGGGCGGCGGATTCATCCTTCGATTCGCAACCTATGTGTTCGAAGTAACGGCAACCAGCAACCCATCCATACTGGAAACAAGAGTTCCCTTCGGTGTCCGGCCCGATTGGGGAAGCGCTTCCGGTAGTCTGGTTTTCGATAATCCGACGATTCCGGAAACCTTTGATTCCATCGATGTGACCGACGGAGATCCGCAGGTGATCCGTTTCCTCAAAAGTACCGGGAGTTGGAATGCCCCGGTAGGCCAGAGACCGAAACTATGCCTGCAAAGTAACGGATATGACGGGCTCGGACCTGGCGGGGACCTGAATGTCCTTGGTGGGGTAGTGCTGTTTCCGGATCGCAATGGTCGCATCATGGCGGCAGGTCAAACCTATCGCTACCGGAAATCGGATCCGGCCAACCATAAATTGCTGGGAATCACCATGGCCGACCCGGCGGCCACATGGGACGCGCCTCCGGGTGCCGGAACGATCGTGCTGCAGCCCTTTCTGGAGTTGCGTTCCATCGGCACCAGCAGCCCTGGAATCAGTCGCGAAATTGTCTATTCCATTCCCCTTTCCGAAAAATCGGAATTTCTGGATCGTTTTGAAGATAAATCCCACTGGGAAGATACATCGTCGTTGGGGGGACACACCATTGTATCCGTTGGAGGCGACAAGGTTCTTAAAGTGACCGCCGTCGATTCCGGCCCGGCCCCCGAGTCCAGTCTGATCGCCTTCAAGCCGGAGACTTCCGGCGTGGATTTGGGACGAAGATATGGAACGGCAGGCCGGTTTTTGAGCTATGACGCCCAGGTGAAAATCGGGTTCGATTCCACCACGGTGCCGGAGGGGGGCTTTACCCCCATTCCCATTCCGACTTTTTTCGCGGCCGGGGTTTCGTTTCGTTTGGACAACAATGCCAATTGTTACGGGGTCTCTTTTTTGCGCGGCAACCATAACCTGATTGCGCCGCTGGATGGTATCGACAATGAAATCGTACCGGTGGAGAATGTGCCCCTGATCGTTCTGTGGCAGCAGACCGATTTCGGCGCTACGCGAAAATGGCTGGCTTATAAACGGATGACGCCCGTCATTTTTTTTCAAGATGATATGGAATTCGGAGATGCATTGTGGACGCCGGTTTCACCCTGGGCTCAGGTCAATACCAGTTTCCACAGTTCGGATACTTCCTGGCATGACAGTCCCGGAGGGAATTACGGAAACAATCAAGATATCTCCCTGGTATCAATGCCGCTCAACCTGAAATGGGAAAGGGATGTCCGACTGGTGTTCTGGCATCGCTATAATCTGGAGGCGAATTTCGACTATGGGTATGTGGAAATCTCCGGGGATAATTTCGTCACCTACGATCGGTTGGCATCATATACCAACGGGACGATTCTGCTCGTCGAATTCCCTCAAGACAGCTGGGAGGAGAAGGTGATTTCAATCCCGGAAACGTATCTGATGGAGAATGTCCGCATCCGATTTCGGTTGGTCACGGATGCGCTTATTCGGCGAGACGGATGGTACATCGATGATGTGAAACTGGAGTCCGACTATTATCCGTTGAATGAGGCCTCCCTGTTGGTACGCCTGCGGGAAGCCGCCTCCCTGGAGTTCATCAACGGTATTGCTCCCATTCAACCCGGGGACATCCTCACCCAGGATAGCGGGGCGCGCGGCGTTGTCGTGGGAGCGCCGCTGCTGTCATCCGGCACATGGGACGGCAGTGCGGCCGGAACGATCCTGTTGAATCGTTTGTCGGAAGTGACTCCTTTCGGAGCCGGCGCCTTGAAGGTCGGCGGGATGGAGCGGGCGACGGCGCTGGGCGGGAGTGTCCGATCCAAAGACAATTATATCCGAATTTATCATGGGGATAAAAATGGGTATGGCGTACCCAACAGCTCGCCGCTTGACATGAATCGTCACGGCTATCCGCGCTGTAAATCCGACTGCAGCGGTCTGAACTGGCCACCGGAAGACGGTTCGGCGACCACTCCCGAAACAGATCATTTTACAATGGTGCAATGGGATGCCGTCAACAGCGCCGTGGGATCCGTTGAAAGCGTTCCGGTGGCCGCCGAACCCGGTACGGTCCTGCGCAGCAATCAGTCGGAATTACAATCTCCTGCGGCCGCTTTTTCAGCCCAGCCGGAATTGGGCTTGCATGCGTATGGTCATGGCGCCCTTACCGTCTATTTTGATGACTTCGGCCTGCAGACGGACATTCCGAGTATCGCCGGATTTCAGCCGGCGATTCAGGAATGACCTGCCGTGCATCATGCTATCCGCTTGACCGGGCAGTCGGAATTGTGCGACAATATTTCGGTCGGCTGATCGAAGACGGCCGTCTCGCTCCGGAAGAGCGGGGACGTTCCGACGCTGACCAAACGTGATGACCAAGGATGTTACCCGGTGACCGACGAAAAAGACTTATTTCTCGCCATTCGACGCAGCAGAACCATTTTGATTATTGTCGGCGTTTGCCTGTTATTGATCGAGCTGGAAATATTGGCCGTGGCGGCCATGAAATCCGGTCGGCAATCCCGGTTGCATATCCTCAATACCGCCGGAGAGGTGGTTTATGAAACCGATGGGAACAACCTGAGCAGTTTCGATAAATATTATTTTGAAAAAACTTTCGGACCTTTCGACCAGTACAAGGTCAAGCTCGTCTCTCGCGAGATTCCCTTTCCTTTCCGCGCCTGGTTTTCAGCCGCCGTCGGTATTCCGGTCGGCCTGATCCTGCTGTTCGTTTTTATCGTCAAGGTATATGCCGCTCTTTTTCATGGTGAAAAAAATGGAGCGGACAATCTCCAAAAACCGGACAGCGGGGCCTCCCGTTTGGAGAAGCTGTTGTTCCAGGTCGGCCGCCTGAATATTTACACCATCGGTATCCTGATTTTTATCTTGATCTTTTCCTATTGGGCGGTGCCGAACCTGATGATGTACCTGGGCCGGGTGGGGATTGAAACCATCGCCCAATACAAATGGGTTTTCCTATCGGTCACCATTGTTTTTGCGGGCCTCGCCGTTTGGGTGATTTATCTTCGCTACCTCTTGGCAAAAAAAATGATTGAGAGCCGGGCGGAAGTGGATCGATATCGGCTTCGGCTCGAATTTCAACAGGGCCGGACGATGCAGATCGGTTTTGAAGAGCCGGACAGTGATACCTTTCCGGCTGTCGAATGGGAAGAGCACCCGGCGAAAGACTCGTCTCCCTTGCCGGACGATTCCTTTCCGGGTGTCAAACAATAAATCCTACGGGAAAGAATGTCGAGGATTTCATGGATATCATCACCACGCACAAGAGCAGCGATTTTGATGCACTGGCTTCGGTGATCGCCGGGACATTGTTGTATCCGGGCGCCGTACCGGTGCTTCCCAAGATGATCAACCCCAACGCCAAGGGATTTCTTTCCATTCATAAGGATTTGTTTGATATCCGTGCGCCGGGTGATATCGATTTGAGCGATGTGAAGCGCTTGGTGGTGGTGGATGCGAATTCCTGGAATCGTCTGGACGGCCTCGGAAAGCTGAAAACGCGATCGGATATCGAAATCATTGTTTGGGATCATCATCCGGGAGGTGATATTCAGGCAGCCTGGGAGTGCAAGGAAGCGGTGGGAGCGAATATCACCCTGATGGTGCGCGAACTGAAAGAACAGCGTAAAATTTTAACCCCCATGCAGGCGACTCTCTTTCTTGCGGGTCTGTATGAAGATACCGGTAATCTCTCTTTCCCCTCCACGACAGCCGAAGATGCGTACACTGCCGGCTATCTCCTTGATCGCAAGGCGGACCTGAATGTCTTGAGTACGTTTCTGCGACCGGGCTATGGGGAAAAACAAAAAAACATTCTTTTTGAAATGTTGCAGAAGGCCAAGCGTAAAAAAGTCGGTGGGTACAGCATCAGCTGCAACGCCATCGAAATCAGCGGGCATGTGGGAAATTTATCCCTCGTCGTGCATATGTACCGTGAGATACTGAACGTGGACGCCGCCTTTGGCATTTTCAGCGATCGGGAACATGACCGCAGCATCGTTATCGGCCGCAGCAAGGTCGATGAATTGAATGTCGGATTGATGATGCGGAGCATGGGGGGCGGCGGTCACCCCGGCGCCGCGTCTACCATGATCAAATCCGCATCGCCCGAGGCCATCGAAGACTGGATCATGGAATTGATCGAAGGAAATCAACAATCATCGGTTCGGGTAAGTGATTTGATGTCGTACCCGGTATTGACCATTCCATCGGAAACCAGCATGTCACAGACGGCCAAGATTTTACGGGAGAGAGGCTGCACCGGATTGCCGGTGGTGGACAACAACAGGTTGGTGGGTGTGATTTCGCGCAGGGATTTTCATAAAGTTCGGAACAATCAACTCAAAGCACCGGTGAAGGCATTCATGAGCCGTGACATCATCACCATCTCGCCGGATCGAAGTCCCGTAGAAGCAGCCCGTCTGATGGTCAAACACGATATCGGTCGCTTGCCGGTGGTTGACAAGGGGGAAATCATCGGTATTGTGACCCGCTCGGACGCCATGGTGTATTTTTACGATCTGCTGCCGGACTAGACGTCCTTGAGCCGCTGGTGAATCGTTTTGAAATCGTCGATCCGGGCGAGAAAGGCATCGACCACATCCGGATCGAACTGGGTCTCTCTGCCGTTTAGAATCTTTTCCTGAACGATGTCATGCGCTATGGCCTCTTTATAGCTTCTTTTGGACACCAGCGCATCGTACACATCGGCCAGCGCCACGATGCGGGCCGACAAAGGAATTCCTTTCCCCGAGAGGCCCTTGGGGTAACCTTTGCCATCCCAGCGCTCATGGTGATAATAGGCGATTTCCTTGCCGATGGTCAGGAAGGACTGCCCCTTGGTGCGTGATTCGATGACTTCCAGGGCCTGGCCACCCATGGTTGTATGGTGCTTCATGATTTCGAACTCCTCCTTGGTCAGTTTTTCCGGTTTCAGCAGGATGGCGTCGGAGATGGCCACTTTGCCGATATCGTGGAGGATGGCCGAATTATAAATGTCTTCGATATACTCTTCGTCGATATATCCCTGATACGCCGGTTTTTTGGACAATTCCCGGGCGATGACTTTCGCATATTCCCGGATTCTTTCCAGATGAGACCCGGTTTCCTTGTCGCGATACTCGGCTAATTTGGCCAGGCCCAGAATGGCCGCGGAACGGGAGTCCTGAAGCTTCCGGTGGTATTCGAGGAGTTCCTTCTCCATATCCTTTTTTTCGGTAATGTCGCGAGCGACGCCTCTGAACCCGAGCATGTTGCCTTTGACATCGCTTATCAGGGAGACGGAAGTTTCGATAATACGCTTGGTGCCGTCCTGGATAATGTACTCACAGTCGAATGCCGTGAAAGGCTTGCCGGTGTCGGCGACTTTATTGAACGTCTTTTCCAGCTTGCGGGCATTGTCTTCATCCATATATGTCTGACTGTTTCGTCCGAGCAGTTCCTCTTTGGAAACGCCGAAGATCCGGCAGACCGAATCATTGAAAAAAGTGAATTTCCCTTCGGTGTCGACTTCGTAATACCCTTCTTCGATGCTTTCCAGAATTTTGCGATACTTTTCTTCGCTTTCCCGCAAGGCGTTTTCCGCTTCCTTCCGTTTGTTGATCGTAAACTGCACATGGGAGCCGAAGATGACAAAGAGGCAGAGGATGACGATCCGGGTATACGTGTTGTAGATATTCGTTCCCAACAGTTGCTGTAAAAAATTAACATCGGAAGAGACGAACAGATGGATGACCGATTCGATAAGCCAGTAGATAATGGCCAGTCCCACGCCTATCAACAGCATGGAATCTCCGGAAATGAGCCTCTTTTTTTTCTTGTCCTTCATTGCTGTCTTTCTTGATGAACGGGGGAATGTTCCCGCTTGTCTTGTTGAAGCCAGGCTTCCAGTCGTTGCAATCCTTCTCTGATGGATACACCGGGGATGTAGCCGATATCCTGCTTCACGGCGTTGATGTTGAACCAATGGGCCGTACCCAGTTCATCCGCCACAAATCGGGTCATCTTGGGTTCCCCGCTGATCCGGAATGTTCGGTAGATGAACTCCAGAACGGCGCCGATGGTCCATACGACTCCATGGGGGAGGGTGCGGGTGACAGGCTCGCGCCCGCCGGCTTTCAAAATGCCGTTTATGATGTCCCAGAGCGGGATGGGTTCATCATTGCTGATGAAATAGACATTTCCGGAAAGGGAGGGCGTTTTTTGCAGCGAGTCGGCGGCCAGAATATGCGCATCGGCCGCATTGTCAATGTAAATTGTATCCACAAGGTTGTCACGCTTGCCGACTCGAACCAGTTTATCGGCCCGTTCGAGGACACGCGGTACGATATGGGGATCTTCCGGGCCCCATATCAAGTGCGGTCGCAGAACGATCACCTGCAGCCCTTCCCGGGCAGCCGCCAGAACCTCTTGTTCGGCGATGGCCTTTGTTTCTGTGTAGGGGGTGTGGAATTCATCGGGATAGGGAACGGACTCGTCCACCCCTTCCATATCCCGGCCGGTAAAAACGACACTGGGGGAACTGGTATGGATCAGGCGCGGTACGCCATGCTTTTTGCAGCCCGCCAGGACATTCCGGGTTCCGGTCACGTTGGGGCGATAATAGGAATCGTAGGAACCCCATACACCTGCCTTGGCAGCCACATGGAATATCAGGTCCATCCCCTTGACGGCTTCCATCGTTGCATCCGAATCCTCCAGGTCACCCTGAATTTGATTGACGCCCAGTTGTTCGAGTTCCGGGTACCTGGCTCTGGAAAAGCTGGTGACACTTTCTCCCCGTTGGACCAATTTGCGAACGATCGCCTTCCCCAGGAACCCACCGCCGCCCGTGACCAATATCCGTTGTTTTTTCCCCGTTCCCATGACAATCCTTTTATCGCGGTTTTTTCGTTAGTCTGACGGTCGCCCAGTCCCGCAGTTGTTCCCTGAATATCTTTGAATTATGGCGGATATCGACCGGAAACGATTTATGAAACAAAACGGTATCGATATGTTGCGTGATGACGAATTGTTTCGCCATGTCGAGCAGTTCCTGCTCGACGATTTTCCGGGGCGTTTTGCAACCGGGTTCCAGTTCGATGCAGATGACGGGCGTTTGGTGGGGTGCTTTCCCAATACCGACCAGGGCGCTGCGAAAAACGCCGGGATGGGTGTTGAAGATACCTTCACAGGGAATGGTGTAAAGTGTTCCATTTCCCGTGATAACCCGGTGGTTTTTGCGCCCGCAAAACCAGAGACGCCCGTTTTTGTCCATCCATCCCAGATCTCCCATGCGGTGCCAGATTCCCTCACCGTCCTTGATTTTATGGAGGGCGTTTTGGTCGGGGCGTTCGAAATACTGACGGGAAACCACCGGGCCTTTGACGATAATTTCGCCGGTCTCACCCTGGGGCACTATCAGTTCGTCCGACCAGACGGCGATGGCTTCGTCACTGATGCGGATCAGCCGGATATCGGTGTCCTGGATAGGCCGTCCGACACAATTGCCGAAACCCTTTTCCGTCAGTTTTTTCGTTTCGGAAAGGATTTCATTGCTGCTGATGGAAAGAATCGGCACGGCTTCCGTAGCGCCGTAAGGAGTATGGATTTCGGCTTTGTTCGAGAGCACGGCGGCAAATCGTTCGATATTGGCCGGTGGTACGGGAGCGCCGGCGGAAACAACGCGTTTCAGGGAGGGCAGTTTGATATCGTTCCGTCGGCAGTATCGTCCCACGCGATTGAGGAGTGCGGGGGAGGCGAACATATTGGTGACACCGTGATTGTTGATGGCTTCAACGATGTTGCGGGGGTTCACCATCGCCGGTTTGGTCGGATCCATGTCCGGGATTATGGCCGTCATTCCCAGGGATGGATCGAAGATGGCGAACAAGGGAAATGTCGGCAAATCGATTTCATCCGGGGAGATATCGAACTGTGCTTTGATTTGCTGAATCTGCGCATCGAACATTCCATGGGTATAGACTACCCCTTTTGCCGGACCGGTGCTTCCCGAGGTGAATAGAATCGCGGCCGGTTCATCCCGCTTGGTCTCGGCGATGCGATGGGGTGTGGACGAAAGCTCCCGGATCTGTCGCAGGGTATACCCACCCCAGAAAAGACGTCGCCCCACGGTAATGAACCGTTTTACATTTCGAAAATAACCGGGATAAATGATCCGCACAACGTGGGCCAGTGGAATGCCGATGAACGCTTCGGGTTTGCCCTCCTGGAGGCAGTTGAGCATGCGTTTAAGCCCCATCCCCGGATCGACGACAACCGGCACGATTCCGGCCTTGAATAGTGCGAACGCCAGGGTGAAGAATTCAAGACTTTGCTTGACCATCAGAATGGTGCGGGTTCCGCGTGTAATGCCGGCCGCCGTCAATCCAGCGGCGATCCGATCCGATTCCTCGTCCAGTTGGCGGAAGGTCAAATGCGAGTAGGTGACGCGATTTTCTTTGTCCCTTCCGGCCGGATAAACGACCGCACGTTTATAGGGCCGGATCGCGGCCATTTGTTTCAAGTACATAGAGACATTTACAATATCTTTATTTTTCGATTCATTCATGGCATTCATTTTGAGGTTTCGGAAAACAATTCTTTTATACGACCCAGAAACGTTTTTTCCGGTTCCGTTTTTAATCGCCCCGTCAGCTGCGCCGATTCCGCCAGCGCTTCGGCGACGGGTTTCAGGATCGACTCCTGGGAATCATTGATGGACTGAAGCCCTCGCGCTTCGTTTACCGAGTATGTCACATAAATTGTCTCCACTTCCGTTTCGAGGTTGTCAAGCACCGAATGCAGGTTTTTACCGGTGCGATCCCAAACGGATTTTTCCTCTGAAATGATCCGCTTCTGCTGCGGAAATTCTTTTTCCATTGCGGCCAGACGATCGATCTCCTTGTCGATCAGACCGATTTCAACGTCCAGGTTGATAAACCGGTTGTAAGCGTCCGGCCAAATTCGGTATGTAAACAGGATGATTTCCGGTTTCAACCGGAGATGGGTCAGATCGATGTTCGGTTTGTTCCGGTCGCGCAGGTAGGGAAGGGCGATGTATCCGGCCGCAACCACGATTGCGATAAGGATGGTCAGAACAGACAGTACGATTCCGGTTTTCTTCATCTTGGACACTATGCAGGTCGCCTTCCGGCATCAGTCGATTATGATTGAATCGGGTGCTGCTGCAAAAACTCCTTCACCAACGGGATAATTCGCTCCGGAACATCTTCCAGAAGATAATGTCCGGCATCTGAAAAAAAATGTACTTCCGCATCCGGGAAACGGCGCTTCCATTCCGCGAGAAAGGCCGGTGTAAATACGAAATCGTGCTTGCCCCAGCAAATCAACTTTGGGATGGGGGCCAGTTTATGCAGGTTGTTTTCCATGAAACGGCCCATATCGTAGCTCGGGTCATGGGCATGGACCGGAATATCCTGAACGAACTTTAACGTGGCGATCCGGTTGGACCAGCAGTTATAGGGAGCGGTCAGGCCCGTTTTGACGTCTTTTGATAATCCTTTGCGGGAGGCCATGTAGAGAGCGGCAAACGAAAATAGATTGAATCCGAGCACGCCGATGGTTGCAAACGGGGCCACATGACGGATCAACCACAGTCGCAAGGGAAGCCCTTTGCCCCCCGGGGTGAAGAATCCGGTCGTATTGGTGATGACCAGCCGTTTGATTTTATGGAGATTTCTCAAGGCGAAGATGAGCCCGATCATGCCGCCCCAGTCATGTACGATGAGCGTTATCCGTCCTTCGATCCGCAAATGATCGATCAGGGCCTCCAGATCTTCTACCCGACTTTGAACGGTGTAATTATAGTCCCGATCGTCGGGTTTGTCGGAGAGACCGCATCCAATGTGGTCGGGTACGATGGTGCGATAGTCGGGGGAAAGTGCTTGAACAAGGCTCCGATAATAAAAAGACCAGGTGGGGTTTCCGTGCAGCATGATGACGGGATCTCCACTGCCTTCATCCAGATAGTGATATTTCAAACCGCCGCGATCCAGGAAATGGGATTTGAAGGGGTATAGATGTCGAAAGGCTTCGATGTTGATCGGTTTTCGTTTAAATGTCATGTGTCCTATCCAAGGGTTGATGGTATCGACCTCGTATGTATAACCGACGGGCCGGGTTAATGCAAGGGCCAATGCCGACGTGTCCGGTGATGCCGGATGCCAGCCGGACGCTCCGGCTGTAACGCCTTCCAACGGAAGGGAATCATGCGCCGTCCCATGTAACGGAACCGGCCGCGTCTTTACCGGAAGAAGTTCGCAATGATCGCCATCCAACTCAATGCAGTATCAAACCAGTCCTCTTGACGTTTTCCCGTCTGCATTGGCCCGGGAAGGTGTATGGGGTCCTTTTTTTCAGGCTCGGGAAAAATTGCGTCGTTTTTTTGCCGGGTCGCAGCTAGAGGGGGCTGATCGAGTCGATCCAACGCCGATGGGGCATTCGCTGCCGCTCGCGGCCATCGCTCGGAGAGGAAGGCTACCAGATTCGCCTGGACGGCCGGCAGGAGATCGCCAAAATGCCAGATCAGATATTTGGCTTTTTGAGAGCGGCATGACCGGATTTCAAGGCGTACTGGGATTTCGGCTATTTCAAGATAGAAAGCATGCAGGTCGGCATGGTCAAGATTTGTGAAATGATGATCTTCCCCGGGGATGGATACAATTGTTCGCAGGTTTTCCAGGCAGCGTTGCGTGAGCATTCCTTTTTCCTCTGACGGCTTTTCATGGAACTTCCCGTTTTTTTCGTAACAGGGGGGCGATACAAGACCGTATGGTCATGTATGCCCTGCAGGACATTAGGTTCCATACAAAAAAACCGCTTTGAACACAACAAAATATTCATGTACGGATTTCAGACCGCGGAGGTCGGCATTTCGGATTCCTCTCCGACGATGCCGTGAGTGATCAGTTTCAGAACACTGCTCCACATCCGATCCGGTCGCATCTTCGGATCGGTACGTTGCAGGTAATACAGATTTTCCATGATTCCGATCATGAAACTTGCCGCGATGCGCGGGTTGACGGGTTGAAAAAGACCGGCCTGTATTCCTTTTTGAATGTCGGTTTCCAGGGGCTTGCAAATGGAACGATAGGTCTGTTCTCCCAGCTGTTTTAATTTGGGGTCATTGTCCTCGATGGCTTCTTTGCTCAGTTGAATGATGGCGCAAAATTCCTTTAATACCGGCATGACGGTTTTGGCGCGCATCTCCAGGCGTTTCAAGGGGTGATCGATTCTGCGGATGCGATCCCAACCCCCTGCGAACAGCTCACTGAAAATCCGCGGGACGCACTCCAGAAGGAGTTCCTTTTTGTCGGTAAAATAGAAGTAAAAGGTCCCTTTTCCCACGTTCATGGCCGATACGATATCGCTGACTCTGGTTTCCTTGTACCCCTTCTCCCTGAAAAGGGCACAACCGATGTCCAGAATGGTTTCCCGGGTTTTTTGTCCCCTTGTCTTGCGGTTGCGCGGCAACGGATCGGAGTCTCCCTTTCTGCGGACCGAAAGCTTCGGTGTGGTACGTCCGATCGGTTGCGGCCGGGATACCGCCATGGCGTCCAGTTTTTCCTTGATGGCGATCAAGGGATCGCCTTCCTGTTTGGATTTTTGGATAAAACCGAGTTTATCGATATGGGAATCATCGTAATAGGCCATGGTTTTCCCTGTTTTCCTGGGAGGGTGCAGCAGGCCTTGCTGAAGATAGAAATGAATGGTGCGCCGGGATATACCGGAAAGACGTTCAACTTCGGCGATTCGATACCATCGGGAATTTTTCTTCATTATGATCGATTGTCGGCTTTTGGTTGTATCGCGATTTGCTGCTGCGCGTTCCATTGAGAACATCCTAAACAGGTTGATGGAAAATGGCAAGACGCCATTTTAAAAAAAGTCCTGCCAAATAGGACAAATGTTTCATGTCCTGGGATATCCGGCGCCGATCACCGATTCTAATTTTGATTTGAAATGGTCGCTTACATGCTCAAATTGTTAGAACTAATATATAATTATTGAATGGCACGCTCTGTGCTAGTTCTATTTTCAGTAACATCATCTTGATGCAATGAGGAGGTGCGATTATGAAAAAGAACCTGATGGTGGTGATGATGCTGATTGTGATAACCCCGCTCCCCGTCAACGGCGTCGGCTATTCTCCTGGTAGTGAGTCCGAATATCAAATCGATTTCGGGCTGATGAAACAACGGGCGGATGGCAGCTATTATGTTTACAAAGAAACGCGCACCATCGCGTTGCTGTTGAAAGAAACCGGATTTCGCTGGGGATATACCATCCGGTCGAAAAATCTATATTTCAGCACCTATTCAATCGACTATGGGCCAAGTGCGGGTTTACAGGCATCCGCGGACAATGCGGCCATCACCCGGGGGAACACGTTGGTCAGAATGGGGCCGACCCGGGTGTATGACGGATATTACTGGCGCTGGACGGCCAACGATGCGGGAGACCCTTTGGGCGAGCAGAAGATTGAAATTTATATTAACGGCAAATTATATCAGACGATTCATTTTACGATCGTGCAACCAGAGTCGATGACCGTCGCAACCCAAACCGATTGACAGACACATCCGCTCTTCCTCCGTTCCCTTCTGCTCCCGCGAAAAACATTTGCAGTGCTACGGAAAACAGCCTATAAATACCCCCTTGCATCTCGAATGACCGATTGTATTCGAAAGAGGGTGTTGATATGTTGAACAATTTGCTGCCGGAATTGGACGACGCGGAAGGCGCCGGGATTCCGGAGAACCTGCCGAACATCGTTGATGCCCATGTGCATCTGTTCCCCGAGTGGATTTTCCAATCCATCTGGAAATGGTTTGCCGTACACGCTTGGCCCATTCGATACCAACTGAATGCCACGGATATTCTTGCCTTCCTCTTTGACAGGGGGATCGGGCATGTCGTTGCGTTGCAATATGCCCATAAACCCGGTATTGCAAAAAGTTTGAATGCGTTCATGGCCGACATCCAAATGAAATACAAGGATATCACTGGAATGGCATGTGTTTTTCCGGGTGAAGAGGGCGCTGACCGCATATTGAAGGAGGCCTTCCGGAATGGATTGGGGGGCGTGAAATTGCATGCCCATGTGCAGGGTTTTGATCTCAACAGCCCGGAAATGGAAATGATCTATGACGTTTGCGCTCATGAAGGAAAACCATTGGTGCTACATGGGGGCAGGGAGCCGAAGAGTCCGGCCTATCCAGTGGATCCCCATCGGATCTGCGGTGCTGAAAAAATCGAGCGGGTATTGAAAAACTTTCCCACGTTGCGCCTGTGCATCCCCCATCTGGGATTTGATGAAATTTCAGAATACCGGCGTCTGATCGAGGAATATGACCATCTCTGGCTGGACACAGCCATGGTCCTGGGAGATTATTTCCCCGGCCATCAGCCGCCGGATCTTACAACCTTGCGCGCCGACCGCATTATGTACGGCAGTGATTTCCCCAATCTTCCCTTTGCCTGGGATCGGGAAATCAAGAAAATTGCCCAGATCGGCCTTCCGGAGGCAAGACTCTCGCAGTTGCTGGGCGATAACGCCCGACATTTTTTTTCCATCAACCGTTCGGATGAAGAGAAGACCCCAAGAAGCGGCCCATTCTTTTCGGGTGAATCCAAGCATATCGGATCCGCGCGATGACTGATCCCCATCGTCCCATCCTGTGCCCTGGATGTCGGAAACTGGTCAGCAGCGACGAGCTGACATGCCCCCATTGCGGCATGTCTCATCCCGGAAGACTGTTGGGACCCAGAAGGTTTTTATCGAATCTCACCTCCCCTTCGGGATGGATGCGCGGCGTGATCAACCTGAATATCGGCATGTATCTCCTTTCCCTGCTCTTGAGCCATCGAATCTCCGGTTTGATGTCCGGGTCCGGACCTCTTTCGGCATTGTCACCGGATGATCACAGCCTGTTGCTGCTGGGCGCTACCGGAACATACCCCATCGGCCATCTGCATCGTTGGTGGTCGCTGGTATCCGCCAATTTCCTGCACGGGAGCTTGTTGCACATTTTTTTGAATATGATGGCCTTCGGTCAGATCGCGCCATTAGTGCTTCGACAATACGGAGTATATCGGACATCGTCGCTTTATATCCTCGGAGGTGTGGTCGGTTTTCTGATCTCTTACTGGGCCGGGGTCGTTGTCACCATCGGCGCATCCGCGGCTATCTGTGGCCTCGTGGGAGCACTGCTGTATTACGGTCGCAGTCGTGGGGGCCCGTTTGGACAAATCATTTTCCGGCAAGTGGGCGGAGCCGTGATCATGCTCTTTATCTTCGGCCTGATCATTCCGGGCATCAACAATTGGGGACATGCTGGAGGACTTGTCGCCGGCATCGTTCTGGCGTTTCTGTTGGGCTACGAAGAAAAAAGGCGCGAAAACCGGTTCCACCGATTGCTGGGCTTCGGATGCATTCTGGCAACCGCGGTGATTCTCCTATCGGCGCTAACGACCGGAGTGTTCGGACGATTTGCTTTGTTTTGATTGAAATCGAAATTATTGTTTTTTCCCACCTTTGCCGTTCAGGGCTTGTTGTAATTTGGCGGCCAAATCTCCGATCGGCGAATCCATAGCGGGTTTAAAATGTTGCCAGTCATCCGTGCCGGAAGCGCGCTGCGGCCCTAGTGAAATTCTGCGCTCGGAGGGGAGAATCGCCTCGATCACCACGGTGATCGATTGGCCGGGTTTTACCGTTTCCATGGAGACCTCGTTTTGGGCAGCATCGGCCTTGGATTTGGGAAACAGCCCGGTAATTCCCGGCTCGAGGTTGATAAAATAGCCGTATTTTTCTTTCTTTACAAGGGTTCCGGAAACCACCTGGCCGACTTTGTATTTCTGTTGGATATCGTTCCAGGGATCGCCTTCGGCGTCACGCATGCTCAGAGCGATGCGCTTATGGACAATGTCGATTTCCTTTATCAGAACGGATACGAGATCCCCCGGTGATACGACATCTTCCGGTCTCAGGATTCGTTTGAGGTAGCTCATTTCACTGATATGCACCAAGCCTTCCAAACCCGGCGCGATTTCGACGAATGCACCGAAGGCAGCGCAGCGGGTAACTTTCCCGGAAACCTGTTCTCCGGTGCGGAATCGGCCGTCGATGGTTTCCCAGGGATCGCCGGCCACTTGCTTGAGGGAGAGGGAAATCTTCGCTTTTCCGGATTCACTCGTTTCCACTCCGATGACTTTGAAGGTGGCGGTTTCCTCGGTTTTCAGGATTTCTTCCGGCGTGGTGACGCGTGACCAGGACAATTCGGAAATGTGAGCCATCCCCTCGATACCCGGAAACAATTCGACGAAAACGCCGAAAGGCATCACTTTGATAACCCGTCCTTGCAGCACGTTGCCAACGGAAAGCGTTTCGAGGAATTTCCGACGCGCTGTTTCCAGGTCTTTTTCAAGGTAGTCCCGGCGGGAGACGATGATATTGCGGCCGCCGTTCTCATATCGCTTGATGAAAAACTGGAAGGTGTTCCCAACATAGCTGTCCGGATCTTTTACATACTTGATATCCATGAGGCTGATCGGGCAGAAGGCACGTTTTTTCATGATATCCACCTGAAATCCACCCTTACAGGTCTCGCTCACCTTGCCCTCCACCGGGATTTTGTTTTGGAAGGCGTCAAACAACAGATGGGAACCGTCGACTCCGGTCAAGGCCTTTGACAAGATGAGCTCACTTTCGCTCAAAGACACCACATAAAGATCGACCAGATCCCCTTTTTGAAGCGTGAATTCACCGTTTTCATTCATTAATTCCGTTTTGCTGATCACACCGTCGAGCTTGGTGCCGGTGTCGATATCAACGCTGTCGGTTCCAACAGCGATGATTTTTCCCTGTATGCGATCTCCGATTTTGATATCTTCGTTCATACCGGAAATATAATTATCGAGCAGGGCCGCGAAATCGGCTTCCTCCATATCACCTTGCAAGTCATTGTCCTGGTTGTCCGTCATCGATAGCACTCCTTGGGGGTCTTCGGAAATGGTTTAAAAACCGTAATGGCGTTATAAGACGAGCCTGGTGTCAGGTCAATAAGTTTCATGGGATGGTGGAACCTGTCCGGGGCTTTTTCCCATCCGATATTCATTTGACACCCCGATTGATTTGGTGTAGGTGCAAAAGAATTCCAACGGGAACGCCGTCGTGGTCGGGAGAAGATAACTTACTGCAAATGCATTCGAATTGGTTTAAAAACAGGGGATGTCCACACCTCACTTTTTGCAATTCATGACTGATTGTAACCTATGGCGGAGTCGAACCATGATAGCCCGAGTTTGCTGAATAGGTTGCAGAACCTCTGGCGAAAAGCATACGAACGGTTCCTTAAAATCAGGGGTACGCCCCATGAGATCGCCTTTGGTTTTGCCATCGGCCTTTTCGTTGGAATGTCTCCCACGATGGGCGTGCAAATGCCCATCGCCATTTTTATCGCAGCCCTCCTGAAATGCAACAAGGTGTCCGCGGCAGCCGGCGTATGGATATCGAATCCGTTTACCGCCCCGGTTCTGTATGGCATGACGTATTTCATCGGCGCACAACTGACCGGGATCCAAAATTCATTTCATTTATCCGGGGACCTGGATTTCCATTTCCTTTTCGAAGTGCTGCTGAACATGCCGGAGATTTTGTGGGCCTTGGTCATCGGTGGCGCCATTACCGGCGTTCCCATCGCAATCATTGGGTATTATTTCTCTTTTTCAGCGGTGAATCGCTATCAGGAAAATATAAAACCGCAGATAGCGAAACAGAAAGAGCGTTTTGTTATCCGGAAAGCCCAAAAGAAAAGCAGGCGCACGAAACGCAAGAAACGTTGATCGACGTTTCCCATGCGCTTGTATGAATACGGAAAAAAATAGCGGCGTAACATACGAATGCGGCAGGTTGCCGCTATTCGTTTTGATTTTCGTTTGCTCGGCGGGAAATACCGAGTGCATTGCGTTCCTCTTGGGACACTTCCGAAGTAACCACTTTCGTCTTGGACTGGTTGAAACAGATGCGGTTGCGCCCTGTTTCCTTGGCTTCCAGCAGCAGCTGATCGGTCTGGTGAATGAAGTCTTTGACGCCCGAACGTTGTCGTCCGGTATAGACATCCACACCGAAACTGGCGGTAAGGGGCAGCGGCGGTGCGGTGCCTTTCTGGAAAGCCGTCTCCTGCAGCGCCGTGTGCAATCGTTGGGCCACATGGATGGCACCGATCAACGGCGTCCCCGGAAGAATGATTGCGAACTCTTCCCCCCCGTACCGGCAGGGAATATCCAGACGCCTGATATTTTCGCGAAAGATGTCGCTTGACCAGCACAGCACGTCATTTCCGATTTCGTGCCCGTAGGTGTCATTGACCCGTTTAAAATGATCGAGATCGATCATGATCAGACTCGTGGGCAGGCCGGTGCGGCAAGTCCGTTCCATCTCACTTTCAAGCGCTTCCGAAAAATGTCGGAAATTGAAATACCCGGTCAGAGAATCTGTCCGTGACAACTCCTGGAGTTTGAGACACTCTTCTCGCGTCTGTTGCAGCGCCACGATTACCGGGCAATCCGGGTTTTTCAACGGGCATTCAATCCGCGCATCGGCATACGAATCCAAGCGATCTCCTCCTCCGACAACATGACTCGATTTGAAATAAGCCGCCATAGTGAAACCTTGTCCTTTGAAGGGTGAATATAGACAAACAGCACAGGAATCAAGCATAATTTTCCCGATTCCTGTTTGACATCCCGGCCGGATTGAATTAGCTTGATAGCCATAGAACCTATGGATGGATGCGTGAGGGGTTTTCGAGTGAAACAATATGATGAAAAAGTTGGGCGCAATGATGCCTGCCCATGTGGAAGCGGGAAGAAATACAAGAAATGCTGTATCGGCAAAGACGGTTCCCCTGAAATAAACCTGTCTCATCTTTATTATAAACGATACAAGGTGCGGCTGAAGCAACCGGAAGAAATCGAGGGGATTCGCCGGGCGGGGAGGCTGGTAGTGGACACGCTTGATATGGCTGCCCGGGAAATTCGACCGGGAATGAAAACGGATGAGATCAATACGTTGGTCCACGATTTTACCATCCGCCATAATGCCAGACCGGCCCCCCTGCATTACAAGGGTTTCCCGAAAAGTGTCTGTACGTCGGTCAATGAAGTCATTTGCCATGGTATTCCCGGAGAGAGGCGGCTGATGGAAGGAGATATCATCAATATCGATGTGACCTCTATTCTGGACGGTTTCTATGCGGATGCCAATCAAACCTTTTTTGTGGGTACGCCGGGTGAAGATGCCCGGAAAATTGTGACGGTCGCCCGGGAAAGCCTGAAAAAGGCGTTGCTCATGGTGATGCCCGGGAATACGATCGGCGACATCGGCTGGGCGATCCAGCAATACGCCGAAGGGCAAGGCTGTTCGGTTGTTCGTGAATTCGTAGGGCACGGAATCGGACGCAATTTCCACGAAGCGCCCCAGATTCCCCATTTCGGCAAAAGAGGAGAAGGAATCAAACTGGTTCCGGGCATGGTGTTCACCGTGGAGCCCATGATCAATCTGGGAAGCGCCCGCCTCAAAATTCTGGCGGATAACTGGACGGCGGTTTCGGCGGACCATTCCTTGTCGGCGCAATTTGAGCAGACCATACTGGTCACCGACGATGCCTATGAAAGCTTGACCCCTTTTGATTTGTAATCGTTTCGAATCGTTTATGGAATGGGGCTTCCCAGGACATGGATGAAGCACGGCGCGCCGCTGTCTCCACCACCCGCGTCGTCGGACTTGTTGCTGCAAGTTGACGGCAGCGACAACGGGTCTGCGGCGAGCGTCAGGCTGTTCCATGCATTCACCCTTCTATCGTAAGATATCTGACCATCCAAACTCGATTTGATATCTCCGCCGTTCAGGATGGCGCTTTTCACCTGACAATACGTCAGTTCCGGATATCGGCTCCAGATAAGTCCGGCAACACCGGAAACAAAGGGGGTGGCGGTGGAAGTGCCGCTTAAATATCGATAGTAGTCGGTCTCCGGTCCGTTGTAATTCGTTGCACTGGAGGAAATCGTCGCCTCGTCGATATACCATCCGTCCTGGTCCATATCCGGATTTTCGGCGGCCGAAATTTTGAATCGAAAATAAGCTGTCGGCAGGTTGTCCAGGTTGCCGATATCCACGATGGCTTCGCGCCAGTCAATGAAGTCGTCGCCAATTCCGTTTTCATAAATGACCGAGGTCCCCAAGTGGGGAATCAGGATTTCGATGGTCCGGGTGTTCCAAGGGCCTTCGGGTCTTGTGGCGATTTCCACAAAGAGTTTGTCCCGGCCCTGATCCGATCGACGTTTGAGATAAAAGACAAGGCGACTGTTGAAGCGGTTGCCGAGGGCCACCGCCGGAGATACTGCCGAGGCATATGTGGCGCTATCCGCTGATTCCGGGATGCTGGTCAAGGAACCATTTCCGGAATAGACGGACTTCCGGTTGGCTGTCGGCCAGAGATGCGACCAGGGAGGGGTCAGTGTCCAGGATCCTTCAAGGTCGTCGTCAAAGTTTTCGCTCCAGACGATCTCTCTTCCCGGCTGGGGAGCATAGATATTGACTCCCGGAGCGACGATATCGACCGATGCAAACCCGAAATTCGACCATTCCGCCAGGTTATCCTGCTGATCCGAGGCCGCAACGGATATGATATTGTCATTTCGGTAGCTTGCCGGGTAAAGAGGATTGCTGTCATTGTTATTTCCGTCATTTCCCGCTGCGGAGACAAATAAAATGCCGGCTCTCTCCGCCCTGCCGACGGCATCGGCTTCGGCGTTGCTGAACTGGAAATCGCCAAAGCTGGCGTTAATGATTTTGGCGCCGTTTCGGATGGCGTAATCAATGGCGGCGACTTCGTCCGAAATGCTTCCTTTCCCATAAGCATCCAGGAATTTCAAGGTCATAATCCTGGCATTCCAGCATACTCCGATGGTTCCCAGGCCGTTGTCTCCCCGGGCGGCAATGACGCCGCTCACATGGGTGCCATGGTAGTTTGAATCGATGATGTTGTCGTTTCCTTTGTTGCCGGGTGGATTATAACTCGTGAAATTCCATCCGTGGACATCGTCGATGTATCCATTCCCATCGTCATCCACACCGTTGCCGGGGATTTCTCCCTTGTTTTCCCAAAGGTTGTTTTTCAGATCCGGATGATGAAAATCGATTCCCGAATCGATTACCGCGATCACCACTTCGCTGCCCGTGGACAAGTCCCACGCTTCCGGCGCATTGATATCGGCATTGAAGGAACCGATGGTATTGTTGACGACTTGACCCGTGTTATCGAGCCCCCAGAGTTTGTTGAAGAATGGGTCGTTGGGTATTTTTTTTAGAGCGTACCGATAAAAATTCGGTTCGGCGTAGAGTACTTCCGTGTCTCGGCGAAGGATTTCAAGGGCCGCCTTCATGCCCATTCCGGGCGGCAATTTAAAAGAATCAGCTTCGATTGATGCAAGGCGACGCAGGGTGGAAAAATTATAGCGGTTTCCGAAATTTCGGACGGCCGTCCGGCGAACATTGGGTTTAAAGCGAACGATGATCTCGTCCGGAACGTATTCTGGCGGCGACGATGAAGGATACGCCCGGGGAACGGAAAGAAGGAGACCGATCATGGTGACGGCTACCAACGGGAATACTATCCAAACAATTTTTTTTCTTGTCATCTCAGTCTCATTTGCGCCATATGGCTTCTCCGGGTCATTACACCCGTTGCAATCTACCATATGCCGCTCCAGACTTCAAACCCTAAAGAGTTTTGACGCCCGGCGTTTTTTGGGCTATATTGCCCCTCGGTATCGTATCCAAACCACTCTGGATTGATGGAGCGTTATTTTCGATATGAAACGGATTGCCGGACTCTTTCTGATCGTCATGATCAGCCTCTCGCTGGAGGCCATTGCCGCGGAACAAGTGATAACCGCGGAGCACACCTTTGAATTGGGTGAGAATGACAGCCGTAACGATGCCCGGCGAATGTGTTATATGGAAGCGAAACGTAAGTTGTTGGAATCGGTGCATTACTATCTGCAGAAAACGGCTTACGGCGATGACCACTGGTTTGACAAGGATGATATCAATATCTATGCCGATCTGTTACTGAAAATCGATACCGTCGATGATAAGTGGCACTTGGAGGAAGGGAAATTGTCGGTGACGCTTTCCCTACAGACGACGATCGATGCGGACTACATCGGCAGACGGATGAAGGAAATCCGGTCGGACGAAGAACTCCAGGAAAAAATAAAAGAGGACCGGCGTCGACTCCAGAAACAGGAGGAGGAATACGAGTCGATCCATCGCGCGCTTTCCGAAGCAGCGGGTGACAAGGCGCTGATGCTGCGAAGCAAGCGGCAAGCGTTATCCCGTCAGATCGATCAATTGGAGGAAATTCAATATCTCATCGGTGTCAAAACAAAAACGGCCGAGGATTTCATCAAGACCGGCATGACCATGAACGAAGTGATCGCCGTTGCCGGGCAACCGCGGGCCACAACCAGTTGCGAATACCCGGATTTTATGAACTACGGAGATATCTGGATCGCCTTGAGAAACGGCATCGTCGTCGGCAAGATTCCCATGGAGAAATGGGCGGGCGCTTGCTACCAGTATGAACAGAAGGGGCCGGTCATGCACCCGCCGGATGATGGATTGAAAAAGAAAGTCACCGCCGAAGCGGAAGAAAACAAATACGAGATAACCCTGAAAGGCGGGCAGAAAATTCAAACGTCGAACTATGAACGAATCGACGATGTGATTTATTACAAGAGATTTGACGGCATCATCGGTGTTGAGGCCTCAAAGGTCAAAAAAATCGAAGAGCTACGGTAGCGGTCATTTCACTTCGAGTTCAAGATAAATATGATGGACTCCGCGAAGAACATGGAAAACAGTGGTTTCCGATCGCGTCCGTTCCACCGTTTGCATCATTTGTTTCAGCGTCGCTACGTCCGGAACCGGCTTTCCGTCCACGGTAATGATGATATCCCCGACCGCAAGTTCCCCCAAGGCCGCCCAGGAGCCTGGCGTAACCTCGTCCACCCAGACGCCTGAGAATTCTATGGGAAGTTTGTTGGCGGCGACATCCTGAAAAGACAGGTCGCGGACGGTGAATTCGAAATGAAGGTCATGATATTTTCGCATTTCACGAGGCAACTGCGGCGTCCGTGACAGTTGAACCGGAAGTTGTATTTCCGTATTGTTCCGAAAAATGGTCAACACCACGGTGGCGCCAATGGCGTACTGCCGGAGCATGTTCTGAAAAATTTCATAATCTTCCGGTTGTGCCGCCGGGATCGGGTCACCGTCGATGGAGAGGATTATATCGCCCACCATCAACCCGGTGGATTCAACCGAATTTTCGGTATATACCTGCGTGATCCGAACACCCGTGAGGCCCGGAATGCCGAGCATCGCCGCCATTTCCCGCGTGATGACTTGGGTGGTCGCGGGAAGCCATGCTTTCCGGACTTCCAGACCCTGATCCTTGATATCGCGAATCCCGACCCGTACGATACTGATGTTTCTTTCCGCCTGACGATCAAATTCCACGAGTACCGGAATGGGGTCGGTATGGTCTGATAAAAGCGTTTGGGTGATATCTTCCAACTTCTTGGTTGATGTGGTTTTCACCCCGTTGACGCTCCGGATAACGTCTCCGGCTCGGAGGGCGGGCTTGGCCTCTCCGCTTGGTCCACCGGGACGCATGGAAGTGATAAGCAGTCCTTCTTGGGAAATCCGTTTCATCTCTCTTGCGGCTGCGCTGGAAAGGTTCTGCACTGTAATTCCCCACGATTTCAATTCGATTGTTTTGGATTGGGCCGGTTCGCGTTCCGCCGGGACGATATGCAGGGTTCGGGTCTCGTTGTTCCGGATAATTTCCACCGGCACCTTTTCACCGATGGGCAACCGTGCTTCCATCTGATTAAAGAGCGGTAATTCCTCCGGATTCCGAATGGTAACCGGTTGATTTCCGATGCGGACAATGATGTCTCCGGATTCGAAACCGGCTTTATCCGCAGCCGAATCCTCGGCCACACCTGAAAGAAGAACGCCCCGCAGGTTCCCGTCGTGACGAAGAAGGGGTTGCACTTCCCAACCGGTCCAGCTGCGGGTGACGTACCCTTTTTCAATCAGCTGTTTGGCGATGGGTTGGGCCAAATCGGAAGGAATGGCTCCACCCAATCCCACCCCGATTTCGTTGATGCCGATAATCCCGCCGGATATATCGACCAGGGGACCACCGGAGTTACCCTGATAGATAGCGGCGTCATGTCCGATCCAGAGGACGAAGGCGCCCACATCCTCTCCATCCAGAAGGAACCGATAGCGACCCTTTTTTAACAGGAGCGGAAGCGTCATGCCGATGTTACTGACGATTCCGAGGGTCACCGACTGGGAGAGCGATACCGGGCTTCCCATTGCCAATACATGGTCTCCGACCTGGACCTTCTTGGAGTCCCCAAATCGCGCATAGGGGAAGATACGGTTCTCTTGCGATTGAAGTTTCAGGACGGCGAGGTCGGACAGTGGATCGGTTCCGATCAATTCGGCCTCGATCCTTTCCTTTTCCAGCAGCGTGCAGAAGATGCGCGTCGGCTGGCCGACCACATGGTGATTGGTAATGATATGGCCTTCGGGGGTAATGATGGTGCCGCTTCCCGTTACTTCCGCCTTCATTTCCCGACCATTTTGATAGATGGTTTTGATTACATGGATTTGCACAAGGGCGGGTTCCACCTGGTCAATGGCGTTTTCGATCTGATGTCGTAAGTCACCCGATTCGGCTGTGCTCCATTCGGGCAAGGCGATCAGTATTGCGCATAAACAGACGGTTCTCAGCAATGGACGGTTGTGACTCCGAATCATAATAATCCTCAATTCTCATTATGGAAGGAAATCTGTCCGGCGACATCCAGTATATCGGCGGCGGGTAAAATCACCACCATGTTGCCGGGGGAGGTGTCTTCCGTCTTGATGGACCTCACCAGGATAATGCCGATCCATTTTCCCGCATGGCTGAAAACAGGCGCACCCAGGTCCGCGCTTTTTTGAGGGACATAGAACAATCGCGGTTTTTGCATTACGGCCTGAATTCGGTCCGTGATGATGGCGGGTACACTGCCGGCAACCTTTCCCAATCTGCCCAGTACGAAGATGGGGTCCAGGATTTGAAGACGGTCGATTTGTTTTGTATCGATGGCGGAAAAGGGGGGGGCTGGTTTTCCCGACGGCTTGATAAAGGCCAAATCGAGATCTTTATCGCGCAGGACCACCTTGGCGGGTAATTCGGTTTTGTTTGCGAGAACCATGGTGACTTCATTCAGCTCCGACTCAACCTCCCATTTGCCGTTTACCGTCTGGGGTTGTCGATTGATTTGGGCAAATTTACTGGGATCGGTCATGCTTAACGAGATAATCGTCAGTCCCGACGGATCCAAGACCGTCCCGGTGGCCTCGATTTTTGTTTCATTATTTCGGATCTCGCTGCCATTCATGAGCAGTTTGAAGCGGATGACAAGTTTCACCTTGATAACGGCACGTTCATTCTTTTCGATGATGTCTCTTCCCTTGTCCGCGATGCTGTTCCCATATGCGGAAGAAAGCACCGGGCCGTGCAGCAAAACCAATAGAAAGCAGGCCGTGCGAAAGCGGAGAAGCATGTTCGACTCCTTTATTTAGGATTCCTTCCCATTTTAAAAAAACTCCGTTTCGGTCGGACAATGGGAAGCGGAGTTGGACTGGTTTGCAAGAACAAAAAATCATATTGAAATGCCCAAGAGGTGTCAAGTTGCAAAGGGATGAAAAATATTTCAGGGCTTGACGGTGAATCAAAAAAGACTTACGTTTCGAAGCCATTGGAGAGGGCTCGTTTTTTTCGATTGCCGGTCGGTTTTCCCGATGCGTGGAATACGCGGGTATACTTTTGAAAAGGTGTCAAATGGGGTGGATAGGAAAAATTGTAGGGGGTGCAATCGGGTTTGCCCTCGGTGGTCCTTTGGGTGCCATTGCCGGTGCAACCTTCGGGCACGCCTTCGATCTGAATGAAGAAGAATTACCGGATGGTAGAAGTGTTTCCTATCTATCGGATGGCCAACGGGAGCAACTGACGTTTTTTGTGGCCGCTTTCTCCATGTTGGCGAAGCTTGCTCAGGCCGACGGAAAAATCTCCGAAAAAGAGACCGCGGCTATCGAGCAATTTATGGTGGTTGATCTGAATCTGGATCCGGCAAGCCGTCATGTCGCCGCCAACATTTTCCTCGCCGCCAAGCAGTCGCCGGAGACTTTTTCCAGTTTTGCCGGTCAATTTTACAGTCAATTTCAGCATCATCCCCAAATGTTAACCCTGATGATCGATATCATGCTGCGGGTTTCCGTTGCCGATGGACATGTCAGCCCCTTGGAGGAAAAGCTGATTCTGGAGGCGATCCGTATTTTCCGTTTCAGCGAAGACACATACCGCAAATTGAAGTCCCGTTATATAAGCGACACGGAAAAATATTACGGAATTTTGGGATGTGAAAAAAACGATTCGGACGATACCGTAAAGAAGCAATATCGGAAACTCGTGCAGGAATACCACCCGGATAAAATTGCCGCCAAAGGATTACCGGAGGAATTTATCAAATTCGCCGGCGACAAATTCCGTGAAATACAGGAAGCATACGAAATGGTGAAGAAGGAGCGCGGTATATCCTGAAAGCCGTTTCATTTTCCACCATCACCGCGGGGATGTTCCCATACGGATCCAGACATAACCGCCGCCCGTATACCCATACGGTTTTAAAAAACCGCCATAGCCCCAACACAGAGCCTCAAAGAACGTGTCGAAAGATACCCAGTATGGTGAGTCTTGTTGCGGATCCACATCCAGAATCAACAACCGTCTCCGTTTCGCATCATATCCACCCACAGGGGAGATGTGGGGCAGATGGATTCCCGGGATAAAAACCCCCTGGTTGAAATGGGCGACAATGAAACTGTCTCCCCAGATGTCAAAGGTGTGCAACCTGTATAGCAGCTCTTTTTTTCGCAGATTCGAATGGATTATCGGATGCGTCAGCGACACGGTCCTGATTTCGCGGTAAGGGATGTTGAAATGCCGGAATGTCTGCTCCACGGCCACCCCAAGCAGTTCGATGGGAAGCCCTCGACGGCCGTGATGCCCTTTTTCGCTGACGCGTGCTTTCCAATGGACAGCATGAACGGCTGATAGAATTTGTTGCTGGGTGATGCTATTTGGGGGACTCCCAAGCCCCAATAGAGAACGTGCCGAATTCAACACCACGGCGGTGGAGGCAACCGAACAGGAAGAGGGGTTGAACTGCTGTACGAAATTTTCCATCAATGCCTTGGAAATGGAAACACTGTTTTTTGAAGCGCCATACCAATCCCCCAGAAATGGAAAGGAGCGGGGCTTGGCAAGCGGTCCATGCTTCATGACGGAATAAATTCCGGATTGCAGGGAAAGCGCCATGTAGGTCAAAAGGGAGCGTAAACGGTCGGCGTTCATCAATTTCCTGTTCAAATGCAATCAATTATGTAAGAAAACGAGACTGTCTGCCAAACTCCATCGGATTTTTCGGGAGAACCATATCAAAAATGGTTCCATGACGAAAGTTCGAAAAGCGGAGGCGACAGGGCAGGGAATGGACGCGGAACTGTGCGCGAAAAAAGAGATTGACAATTGATGGGGATGCTGATAACAGCCGTTTCGTTGTTGATTTCGCGAAAAAGGCGAAAGCCGCATCCGCTTTATCCCGCCATCCGTTGTTGCACTAAATTTCGGTAGCATCCGTTTTCCAAAAGAAGAGTGTATTCGTATTGAGGCTCGCTTTCATAGGGCCGGTTCCCGTTGGTCTGGATGTCTTGTCGTCGAATGGACACGATGAATGAAGGTTTTCGTACCCTGAAATGATGACGTGTCTGCTGTCAACATCAACCAGCATTGAAAAAAGGAGGCTGCAAATGAATGCATCGACTAAATTTTTGGTATTGTGTCTCGCGCTCTGCATGATCACTCTGTTTGCGGGAGGCGTTCTGGCCGGGGAGATCAATAAAGTCAACATTAATACCGCCTCGGTGGAAGAGCTGGCCAAATTGGACAAGGTTGGTCTCAAATATGCGCAACAGATCGTTGAATATCGCCAAAAGAACGGGCTGTTCAAACAACCCCAGGATATCATGAACGTCAAAGGCATCGGGCAGAAAATTTACGAAATCAATAAAGAACGAATCGTTGTCGAAAAGTCCCTCAAGACGGGGAAGTCGGTATCCGGATCATAAGGGAAAGCCGGATTCGGTCCGTGGGCCGGATAAACCCGGATCGACGGTCGGCTGGATAGACGGATTGGTCGTACCCCATCCATTGCGTCCCTTTTTCGCGAAATTCGAGCAGGATCGAATAAAAAATGAAGTCATGAGTTTCACGGGCGATTCTGCTGAATCGCCCGTGAACGCTGCCCTTTACGTGAGAAGGTACCCATTTTCCTTATTTCGATAGGGACATTCCCAAAATCTCAGGCATTGATATAATAGGATTGACCCTGGCAAGCGGCGCATTTTTCTCCGATATCTGCGCCATAGGCTTCTCCGCAGGATGGGCATATGGTTGTACGGCCTTTTTTTTCTCTGTTGTGGAGATTTTTCATGGTGATCGGGTGATGGGACAGGATGGTGTTTCCTGCTTGAAGAATATCCGCCAATAGAACTTCCAGCGGCAAGGCCTTTTTCGGCACCAACCGCATGTACCAGTTATACAGATTCGGGAATTCTTTCAATTTTTCAATATCGAGCCACACGCGAAAACCGTTCAGGCGGTGACGATCATACAGACTCAATGCGAATTTATCCCAGTCTAAAATTTTCAGCCAACCGTTGCCGATTGTGCATGGCGTAAAAATTTGAACGGCATCCGGCAAACAATGGCGTGATTCCACGATGGCATCCGCCTCCATCCCGGGGCCGGTAAGATGTTGCGCCAAATCGACCATAAATCCACCGATAACGAGACCGGGCGCTTTAAAACCGTGAAACGTCTCGATGGCGTTCAAGAAATCATTCCGAGATTTCCCACAGATTTTCTGGTCGGAAGATGCAGATCGCATGACGGAAGCTCCTTTTTTCATGTTAGAATATGTCAATATCGGTTCTCTACTGTATTGAAGTCTGCTTGTCAATCGGCCGGTCACCTTCAGAATGTTTTTGACATGGGAAAAAGAATGTTTTAAGTATTCTGCCTATTTGTCGAGCGGACGGTGCATCGTCGAAGAAAGTGGCGGATTCGGTTTGCAGCAGGATTAATCAGGTATCTCGGAAATAGCCGGGATATCGATATGGAAAAATGATCCATATGAATCTGATTCATATCGTTGGTCGAAAAAATAGCGGCAAAACCAAGCTGATCGTCGAGTTGATCCGGGAAATGAAGCGCCGTGGTTTCCGTGTCGGTTCGATAAAGCACAGCGGACATGCCCACGAGTTGGATACACCGGGCAAAGATTCCCATTGTCACCGAACAGCCGGCGCAGATCCGGTCGCCGTCGTGACCAAGGATCAATTGGCGGTTTATTTGCCGCGCAGAACGGACGACAGTCCTCTTGACGCCATTGCGCCGCTTTTCACCGAAACCGATCTGGTATTGGTGGAGGGCTTTATTGATGGTCCTGGGAAAAAGATCGAGGTTTGGCGCAAAGAAATCGGCAACCGGCCGATTTTCTACGAGAGAGATGATATTGTGGCCGTTGTTTCCGACGATCCAGTCAATACGACGCTGCCCCTATGGCCGCGCCTCGATATGACCGAACTGATCGAAGGAATTTACCGATTGGCGGGCCTGCATGACTCCGGGAAAAACCGGCAGCCGGTTTGATTGCCGACATGGGTAATGACATTCGGTATTTCCACGGGATGATCGAGAAAAAATGTTGCCGAAGTAGTTTCCCTGTAATTACCATGGTATGGTAATTGCAATATTTTTCATTGGTTTGTAACTCATCAACTTTCAGAAGCGGAGTGCAAGATGGAGCATGAGCAATTGGATTTTTTTAAAAATCTGTTACTGAGTCAATTGGAGGAGTTGCGCAAGAGCGGCCAGGAGGCGGTTTCCGGGATGAAAAACCAGGAAAATGCCTATGCCGATCTTGTGGACCAGGCGTCCAATGACGCCAGTCAGGAATTTGTATTCCGTATTAAGGATCGAGAACGCAAATTGATCAACAAAATCAAGGATGCGCTGGAAAGAATAGAAGACGGTTCGTATGGCTTATGCGAAACCTGCGGCGAAGATATTTCCGTCGGCCGTCTGACGGCAAGACCGGTTGCCACCCATTGTATCGTCTGTAAAACGGCGGCTGAAAAAATGGAAAAAATCGTCAACCTCTCAAAATAAAAAACGTTTTTTTGCCGATTGTTTCCTTTTTATACGACGGCCTCTCGTTACCGTCGGCTCGGTCCGATGAGATAGGACACGGAAGATGACGATACCACGGTTTGCCAAAAAAACATCCAAAAAGGCCGGGGCGTCACCGGGTACCCTGGTTCATATCGGAGAAGTGGCGCGGGATACCGTACGAATCTCCATGATGCGTTATGATACCACGGAGGTGCGGGAACAGGCAGGCATATCCATCGGGGAGGCGCTCCATTCCGGGAATGCCTCCGGAACCACCTGGATCACCGTTGAAGGGGTCCATGACCTCTCCATCATCGAACAGGTGGGGAAGCGTTTTTCAATTCACCCCTTGACCCTGGAGGATATTGTCAACACCGGCCAGCGGCCCAAGTTCGAGGATTATGGAAAATATGTGTATGTGGTCTTGAAAATGCTCCACTTTCAGGAAGAAGAGCTGATGATTGATTCGGAGCAGGTAAGCCTGATTGTCGGGCCTCGCTTCCTTGTTTCCTTTCAGGAAAAACCGGGGGATGTATTCGAACCCATTCGCGAAAGAATTCGGAAAGGTCGTGGTCGCATCCGTGAAGGCGGCGCGGACTACTTGGTATATGCCCTGGTGGATGCGATCGTGGATCATTATTTTGTGATGCTGGAACGAATCGGAGAAAAAATCGAATCCCTGGAAACCGAACTCCTCGAGGACCCGCGGACGGAAACGCTTCAGATGATCCATGAAATGAAGCGTGAAACCATTTTCCTGCGAAAGCAAATTTGGCCCCTGCGGGAAGTCGTCAACCAACTCGCCAAAGGGGAAAGCGACCTGATTCAGGAAGGGACCCACGTTTATCTTCGGGATGTTTATGATCATACCGTCCATATTCTAGATACGATCGAGTCTTTCCGTGATATCCTTTCGGGAATGATCGACCTGTATTTGTCCACCATCGGTAACCGAACAAATGAAGTGATGAAAGTCTTGACCATGATTGCCACGATTTTCATTCCCGTAACCTTTATCGCCGGTGTTTTCGGGATGAACTTCAAATATATGCCGGAGCTTGAATGGGCCTATGGGTATCCCATGGCCTGGGCCTTGATGGGAATCATTGCACTGGTTTTCGTTATTTTTTTTAAAAGAAAAAAATGGTTGTAAACGGGCTTCCGTCCGAATTCCAGGGGACGTACCGGCCGATGCCTGATAGGCGGGGAAATAAGTGTTGACAGTTTTTTGATAAATCTCCTACATATGGCGACAACCGAATACTGGCGATACCCAACCGGCAGGTGACATGACAATCGGGCGAATCACAAATTTTCTGCTGTTCTTCATCGTGTTGATCGGTCTCAGTATCCGTCCGACGGTCGCACAACAGCTTGGCGGTCCAAGCCATGGGGCGGACAAGCCATACTTCTTGACCGCTGCTTTCATGTGTGAAAAAATCGAAAATCGGCAACCGGTCAATCCGACGGCGGTATTTTCCGCATCCAGAAAAAAAATGTACTGTTTTTCGAGTTTCGACGATGTGCGCAGCAAGTCGTACATCTACCATAACTGGTTTCGACGCGATGTTCCGGTTGCCAACATCAAGCTGCTTCTGCAATCCCCCAAATGGTCTACATTCAGCAGCATGCCGCTTCGTGAAACGGAAAAAGGCCCCTGGCGTGTGGAAATTACCGGAGAGAACGGAGAAATATTAAGCGTGTTGCGATTCAGCGTAGCGGATTAAACCAATATGGATGAGATCAGGGTATTTCTCTCGAGTCTGCGATGGCAGGATGTTCTGGATATCGCCATCAACAGCTATATCCTTTTCCGGCTGTATGTCCTTTTTCGTGGAACCAACACCTTCCGGATCATGCTGGGAATCGCCGGCCTATGGTTTTTTCAACAAATCGCCATTTATTTGGGGCTGATCGTCACCAGTTGGTTGATCCAGGGGATTACCGCCGCCGCCACGATCATTATTATCGTCATCTTCCGTAATGAAATCCGAAGCGTTTTCCAGACCCAGAATTTTCGAAGTGTCCTGTGGGGTGTTCCCCGGCAAAACAAAGAAACACCGGTGGACCTGCTATTCGATGCACTGTTTGAATTGGCGACGTTGAAAGTCGGGGCGCTCGTCGTTTTTCCCGGTCGTGAAAATCTGACGGAGCAGATCCAGGGTGGTGTTTTGTGGAACGGGAAGATATCCAAGGAAATGATCCGAACCATTTTTTGGCGCAACAATCCGGTTCACGACGGAGCCATCCTCATACAGGGGGATCGGGTGGCGCAGGTGGGATGCATTCTGCCTCTATCCCAACGTAAGGACCTGCCTTCCTATTTCGGAACCCGCCATCGGGCCATGGCCGGCCTGGCGGAAGTTTCGGATGCCGTCGTTGTCGCGGTTTCGGAGGAGTCCGGCGCCATTACCGCTGCAAAGGGGGAAGGAATATTTCCGGTCAAACGACGCCAGGATCTGGAACAAATATTGGAGGGGCGGGCCGGCAGGAAAGAACAGGCGCGCGCTTTTTTTAAAAGGGAATCGTTTCAGAGGAGGCTTGCGGCCGTTCTCTCCTTTTTCTTTATTACCGGTGTCTGGGCCAGTTTTACGCGGAGCATGGATACACTCATCACCCTCGACATTCCCATCCGGTATTCCAACCGAAGATCCGGGGTGGAAATCGTCGAGACAACGGCCAATGTCATTCAACTGCAATTGAGCGGTTCCGGGGCGTTGATTCGATCCCTCAAAGCCGAACAGGTACAGGTCAACCTCGATTTGGGAAAGGCCGTGGTGGGGAAAAACACCTTTTTACTCACCTCCGACAATATCAACCTGCCGCCCGGAATCAAGCTCAGCCGGATCGATCCGCCCAAGGTGGATGTGGTGGTCGATGTGCCGATCATCAAAGAAGTTGCCGTTCAAGTGGACTGGGTGGGAAAACTGCGGGAAGATCTGATTCTCACGGAAGTTACGATAACGCCGGCGTCCGTTCGTATCAGCGGATTGAGTTTGCTGTTGAACCAGTTTGAAACCGTTTATACGGAAAAGGTTCTCCTCGACAATATTCAAAAGCGTGGAGAACTGATCGCCAAATTGGCCCCCGAAAGCCCTTTGCAGCTGGCCGCGGGTCAGTCCGGAACGGTGCGGATTCGATTTGTGGTGCAACAGCGAGCCCCTTTGGACAGCCCCAACGGGCCATGACGTCATCCCATTGCGGAATGAACTCTGTACAAACCAATCATCGATCCGTTCACGCTTTCAGCCTGTTTTTTGCGCCCCTTGCCCTTCAGGCCGCTTCCCAGGGTTTGACGTATCCGCTGGTGGCCATGGTGGCATCCCGGGGAGAGGGTGGTCCGCTGAATCTGGCCGGTTTGGCCCAATCCAATACGGTGATGTTCATTCTAGGAACATTCGGGTTCGGCTTGATCACTTCCGGTATGGTGTACGGTAGAAGTCGCGAGGGATTCAACCGTTTCCGAACCGTGACCATGCAGATTGCTTTTCTGGTCATCGGTATCCAGTTGCTTCTGAGTCTGCCGTATCCGGCCCATCTGCTGTTCGGCAAACTCATTGGGCTTCCTGAATCCATTGCCCGGCCAGCGCAGCTGACCTTGATGGCCAGTATACCGTTGCAGTTTCTGTTCTTTGTCCGGATTCCCTATCAGGTGGCCATGTACAACGTACGCCGCACTGCGCGAGCCAGTATGGCCACCATCCTGAGAATCCTGTTGACAGCCTCATTGTCACCGGTTTTTTGTCAAGCAGGCCTGGTGGGCCCCTTCTGGGCCATCGTTTGTCTGAGTGTTCCCGTGGGATTGGAAGTGGCCGTATCCCGTTGGCTGGCCGTGCCGTCTTTGAAAGGTCTGCTCCCGGCCGTCGGGCCGATACCCCGGAAACGCGACATCTTTTTGTTCAATTTGCCGCTGTCTATCGGTGGCTATCTGTTGTCGCTGTCCGCCATCGTATTGGCCGCTTTCATCGCCCGCGCCGGAGAACCCGAGCGAATGCTGCCCGTATACTACCTGGCGTTGGGCCTGGCAACTCCGGTGGCTTATGGCGCGACCCGGATCCAGGAGGTCGTTCTCGCCTTCGGTGTTTCCGTCGAGGAACAGAAACGTACACTGCGGTTCGCGCTGTCGGCGGGCGCTTGCTTGGGGATCATACCGTTGCTGTTTGTCCTGCCCGGTCTTGACGAACTGTATTATGTTCAACTCCAGAACCTGTCGGTCGCCGATTTGTCCCTTGTCCGTTTCACCGCAATCACCTTGTCGGTCTACCCCCTCTGTGTGGCGATCCGGGCCCAAGGCGAAGGGCTCGCCGGTCTGGCCCGGAAACCCTTGACCGTGATTGTCGGGCAGGCGATTTTTATGGGGACGGTGGTCATCGCCGGCGGTGTTTCCCTGATATTCGGGCTGACGGGGTGCTTTATCGGCCCGCTCGGTCTGGCCTTGGGCAACCTGGCCTCCACCGCGAGTTTGCGGTTGCTGCTTCGATGGGTTCAGCGTACCGAATTGCCGGTTTCCGCCACTACGATTTCAGGCGGTCAGATTCGATAGCGCTTGGAAACCGATGTGAATGGTAACGCCCCCGTCACCGAAAATGAATTCACTACAGGAAGGGGTGACGCTCATATGCGCATGGATGATCCACGACATACCCTTGATGACCCTTCGAACGGTCGCGAAAAACTGCTGAGCCTTGTCACGGAGAAACTGCGGAAGTTGAAACTGGAGGTCTCTGCCTTCCGGAATCCGGATGGAAGCTTGTCCCTTGAGAAATTATGTCGCCATTTCAATCAGTTTGATTTTTTTAGGCAGGTATTTCAAGAGGATCCGGGATTTGAGATTGCCGAACGAAACCGATGGTATCTGATCGTCGGTTGCGATATTTCGTCCGGGATAGAGCGAGAAAAGGGACGGATCTGGCTGGATCGAGGGGAATTCGAAGAAAAGATTCGGGAGATTCGAGAGGCAAGTCCGAAGACCGAACCGCAGGCGGCCAAGGAGTTGCTGATCACCGGTTTGATAGACCGGGTCCGACAAGGGGATACGGCAACAGTCGGGGTATCGACGGAGCGGATCGCGCCGGCCAGAAGCGAGGTCAACGAGATATATGTGGTCAAAGTCGCCAAACGGGCAAAACAGTTTGAGTTGTTCGCGGAAACCTATGCCAGAAACGCTGTTTTACGGGCCAAGGGAATTGAAGAAGAAACCGCTCCGCATGTGGCGGCTGCTGAAAACGCCTGGCGCCAAGCAAAATCCGCTGCTGAAAAAGCGGCCCAGTCGGCCATCGCGGCCGTTAAGTCAGGAGAGGTGACGGAAGCGGTCCAGGCGGCGGCTTTGCAAGCCGAGGCGGAATTGCGTTGTTCCGCCGATGCGGCCCAGTCGGCCCTGGATGCAGCGAATCGGATCGTACGGGCGGTAGACGGGAACGAGGTGACGGTCACACCCTTGGATGCGGATGTGGCGCCTTTTTTTGAAAAAATCCGGCAATGTCTCGATGATACGAACAAGGCCGCCGAACGGGCTGAACTGTTCGCCGGGTATGCGCGTACTTACATCCAAATGGCGGATGTAAAGTCCCTTTCGGAGGGCCGGGAGGATGTGGGGCGGCAGGCGCTTTTTTTTGCTGAAACCGCCGCCAAGGCCGCGGCCCAGGCGATGATGGCCGCTGATGAGGCCAGGGTATGCGCTGAAAAGGCCGGTTTCCGCAAGTTCTTTGCGGTGGAAGAAAAAAAACGGCTGGATTGCCTGCTGGAAGATGCCGACCGGCGCGCCAAGGCGGCTCTGGTCGTTGCCGTGGAAGCCGCTGCCGGCACCGGCGCCGAGGTTCTGCGGGAATCGGGGAGATAAGCGATGGTGTCATCTCCGAACGGGCGTCAATCGGGTAAATCCATCTTGAATGCGAAATGGAATCAGAATGGGCGGGGAATTCAGGGGTACAGCATCCCACTCGATGATGCCCGGAATGAATTGGCCAGATCGATCAGGTTGCCGACCAGGGCGATCTGTAAAAACTGGATGATGACGATGACGACAATGGGTGTCAGGTCCATCCCGCCCACGATCAGAAAAGGGAAATAACGCCGGATGCGTTGATAGACCGGTTCAGTGGCGTTCCGCAGGAAGCGCACCACAGGATTGTAAGGGTCCGGGTTGACCCAGGAAAGGATTGCGCTGGCAATGACGACATAAAAATAGATGGTCAAGGCATTTTTGACGATAAAGGCAACGGCATATATCAAATTTCCCACATTCAGCTCCTTCCGGAATGATTCTGTTTTTGTAGGATACAGTAACGCATAAAATCCATTTGTAAAGCGATTTTCGTCATTCGCCGCCGCCGCTGGCCAAGGCGCCTAAATGGGCGACGGCTTTTTCCACGCGCTGGTCCCAGAAGCCGGCATTCAGGCGCATGCAGTTCATGTAGCGATCTTTCATGGAAAAAAGTCGTCCCGGTGCGAACAGGATGTTTCGTTCCAGGGCCTGTCGATACATGACATCCGTGTCGATTTCGTCCGGTAGTTCAATCCACAGCAGGAATCCACCTTTGGGGTTGGTCACCCGAGTCCCCTTGGGGAAATGATGTAAAATACAGGCGCGTAAGGAGGCGATTTGGGTTTTGAGTGATTTGGAGAGCTTGCGCAGATGCCGTCCGTAACCGCCTTCGCTCAGAAATTTGGCGATGGCGATCTGATTGATGGAGGCGGTCGAGATATTCAGGAGGGTTTTCCACTTGACGACTTCGTCATAGTATTTTCCCGGTACGATCCAGCCCACGCGCAGTCCCGGGGCGATGGTCTTGGAGAAGGAAGAGCAGAGCAGAACGTCGCCGGTTTTGTCATGGGTTTTACAGACGTCCGGTCTTTCCCCAAAGGTAATGTCACCGTAGATATCATCTTCGATGAGGGGAACCCCGAAGGTTGTCAGCAGCTGAACCAGTTGCAGCTTTTTCCGGGATGGCAGGGAAAAGCCCACCGGGTTGTTGAAATTGGAAATGGAAAACATGGCTTTGACCGGATGGTTTTCCAGGACGAACCGAAGGGTTTCCAGGTTCACGCCGTCCGTTTGACTGCTTGGTATTTCAATGATTTTCAGCTTCAGCTGTTCCAGGAGGTGAAGTAAATTGAAGTATATGGGGCTTTCCAGGACCACCGTATCGCCGGGCTGGCAGAGTACCATCAATGCCAGAAATACCGCTTCATGACAGCCGTTGGTGATCACGATTTCATCGGGTGACAGGGTCAGTCCGCAGGTGATGCTCCACCGGGCGATCTGCTCGCGCAGGTTCCCGTATCCCGGCGTCATGAGATAATTATAGGATTCAAGCTCCTGGTGTCGGAGCGTTTCCTGAAAAAACCGTCCCATTTTTTCCGTGGGCCAGAATTGGGGATTGAGGGACGCAATGCTCAAACTGATCTCGGGTGTGCATCGGCCGTTGTTTTGATAGCTGCCGTAGATGCGGCAAAGGCTCACTTTCTGGGGATCCAGCAGTGATGGGTTCGTGTCGAGCCTCGTCCCGCTGGAATCCGTCCGGGGTTTGACGTAAAAACCCGATTGGGGGACGGCTGTAATGTGATTCTGACTTTCCAGCTTCCAATAGGCTTCTTTCACGGTATTGACGCTGACACGCAATTCCTGGCTCAGCTGGCGGATCGAGGGTACTTTGTCACCTTCCTTCAAGACCCCGTTGTGGATCAGGCCCAAGATCCGTTCCGCCACTTGTTCATAGCGCGTCGCCTTCATCCCGTTGCTCCCCTACGATATGAAAATCCATGATGATATGCTTGCACCCGTACATCATACTATTACCGAATCGGAAAGCAAAGAAAAGACACAATTTGCCCCGGAAGGAGTGGGTACAGTTTTCAGGAAAAACGACCTGTAACCCCAGAATCCGGCGGAATTGATGCTGTAATAACGAATTGGTTTCATTTATTTTTGCTCAAATACAAAGAGGAGCGGAACATGAAACCGAATGTTTTTTTCACCCCCATGAATCGACCGGTGCATTTGAACTCGAACCAGGTCATTTCCCTGCGGGGGAAAGCCGTCCACATTAATTGCCTCAGCGGCAGCCTGTTCGTTTCCTGGCCCAAGGGGCAGGAGCGGACGATGACGGCGGGGGATCACATTTCCGTCAGCGCACGGGGGAAAATTTGCATTCTGGCGTTTTCCCCTTCTCTTGTCGCCATTCGGAAAGATGGATTCGGCTATTGAAAATTCTCCGAATACCCTGTAGTAAAATAATATGCAGCGATGTCTTGTACAATTCGGTGAAGCGTGAATGCGGATGAATCCCTGTGAAGACTGTCTCCTGGACGATAAGATTTATGAATGTTGCGGTCGCTATCCGGAGACCGGCGCTACCGTGCCCATGGTGCTCGAGAACGTGCGAACGCTGATCGTTTGTCCGTATCTGACCAACCAGGGCATATGCCGAATATACGAACAACGTCCCATGCGTTGTCGAACCTATGAGTGTCTACGACCCGGTTCCCGATATCAATATGCCGGAACGGTCGAACCAACAGATTGAAAACGCAGGATGAACCGAATGTAGCAACAACCGATCAAAGGATATGGAGATGTTTCAACGACACAATGCGGACGGCTATGAACCGGCCTTGGAAGGCATTGAAAAAAAGACGCTGGTATATGGTGAAAAAACGTTGATGACGGAATTCGTGTTGCACAAAGGCCGCGTTTTGCCTCGCCACACCCATCCCCATGAACAAACCGGGTATCTGGTGAGCGGCCGGATTCGTCTGCTCATCGGGTCGGACGCCTACGAGGCGCGACCGGGAGATAGTTGGTGCATCCCCGGGGGAATGGAACACGGCGCCGAAATTCTGGAAGACTCCCTGGCTGTCGAAGTATTTTCACCGGTCCGAACGGATTACCTGCCCCGGGAAACCTAAAAATACCGGTAGGCGTCCGAACCCCACAGGACCGACTGTACTCAGCGGATTGACGTCCTCAAACGGGACCATGGCGAAACTGAAACCGCAAAAAAGACTGAAAAAAGAGCTTTCTCTGTTAAGCGTTTACGCCATCGCGACAGGGTCGACGCTGAGCGCCGGTTTTTTCCTGCTGCCGGGAATCGCCGCCACCCAGGCGGGGCCGGCAATCGTTGTGGCTTACCTGTTGGCAGCGATTCCCATGATTCCCGCCATGTTCAGCGTCATTGAACTGGCCACGGCCATGCCCCGGGCAGGCGGCGTGTATTACTTTCTCGATCGGGCCCTGGGCCCCTTAATGGGGACCATCGGCGGACTGGGTACCTGGTTGGCCTTGATTCTGAAGGTGGCATTTGCGCTGGTCGGTCTGGGAGCGTATACCGCTCTGTTTTTACCGAACCTGAACACCTGTCCGATTGCCGTTGGGATTGCGATCGTTTTGGGGGGGCTCAACTGGGTCGGCGCCAGGAAAAGCGGCGGGCTGCAGATTTTTCTGGTTTTCGCATTGCTGAGTATTATGGCTGTTTTTCTTTCCAGTGGGACGGTTGCATTTCGTCCGGATCATTTTGAACATCTCTTTGCCGCCGGTTTCGACTCCCTTATCGCGACCACCGGTATGGTCTATATCAGCTATGTGGGAGTCACCAAGGTCGCGAGTTTATCGGAAGAGGTCAAAGATCCGGAAAAGAACTTGCCGAAAGGGGTGATCCTGGCGATGACCACCGCCATTTTGATATACGGCGCAGGAACGATGATGATCGTCGGTCTGGTGCCGATGAAAGCGTTACAGGGAAACCTGACCCCACTGGCGACGGCGGCGCAGGTTTCCTTGGGTTCCTTCGGGAAGGTACTGCTGTCCATAGCCGCTATTCTGGCCTTCATCTCCGTTGCCAACGCCGGTTCCATGAGCGCCTCCCGCTACCCCTTGGCCATGAGTCGGGATCATTTGTTGCCCAGGGTTTTCCGGAAGTTGGGAAGGTTCGGGACGCCGAGTTACGCCATTATCCTCACGACCACGGTCATCATCCTGATTCTGGTTCTGTTCGATCCCACACGGATCGCCAAGCTGGCCAGCACCTTTCAATTGCTGATGTTCGCCCTGGTCTGCCTGGCGGTGATCGTGATGCGGGAGAGTCAGATTCAATCCTATGACCCCGGTTATCGATCCCCCCTATATCCCTGGATGCAGATTGTCGGGGTCGTTCTGCCGTTTTATCTGATCTATAAAATGGGAATCGTGCCCATGCTCTTTTCCATTTGTCTGATCCTCCTGGGAGTCCTTTGGTATTTCTGCTATGCCCGTCACCGGGTGAGAAGATCGGGAGCCATCTACCATGTATTTGAACGCCTGGGGCGTCATCGGCATCATGATCTCGACACCGAACTGCGCAGCATCTTGCGGGAGAAAGGACTTCGTGAGGAAGACCCCTTTGATGAAATCGTCGCCCGCAGCATGGTGTTTGATTTTGAAGGCAAAGTCAGTTTCGAAGGCGTCGTGAAGGCCATCGCCTGCAAGATAGAACCGATCATTCATCTACCCCCGGAGACCACCATCCAGCAGATCATGGAAGGGACCCGGGTGGGAGCGACACCGGTGATGCGCGGGGTTGCATTGCCCCATTTCCGCACCAACCGGATTGAACAATCCGAGATGGTTCTGGTGCGATCCCTTCCGGGAATCGACATGACCCTTGCCAATCCATTCACACTGGAAACCGAGGAGGCGACGGCGATTCAGGCGATTTTTTTCCTGGTCAGCCCGGAAAGCAATCCATCCCAGCATCTGCGAATTCTGGCCCGGATCGCCGAGCGCGTGGATGAAGACAGCTTTGCCGTGGAGTGGGCGGCCGCCAAAGATAAACAGGAACTGCGGGAAACACTGCTGCGTGACGAGCATTTCCTGACGATAGTCGTAAAACCCGATACGCCTACCGCCATTATGGCCGGCCGCTCACTGGAAAATCTAAAAATGCCCTCCGGCTGTCTCGTGGCCATGTTGTTTCGGTCCGGGAAATCCAGCGTACCCAACGGCAGAACGGTACTGAGAGAAGGGGACCGTTTGACGGTAGTCGGAGATGAGAAGGGGCTGGATGTCTTGAAATCAACTTACGGATTCAAATAGTCAGAAGTCCCCAACGTGATCATCAAACTATGTTTAATGTCTTGACACACGTTTTTATCTAACATATGTGGATGGTTAGAATGAATGGATTGCATCGTGCCGCAAGGCGGGCCGTTGGCAACCGGTTGATTTGGCTGGTTCTACAGACTGTCTCAAACAAAATGAAAACATGGGGGAAAACGAATGGGATCTTTAAAGGATTGCAGAAATTTGCTGGAATGCGCGTATCACTGGGAGAAAAACGATCCGGATCGAGTGTATTTCACACAGCCGATGGGCGGTGGCGACGCCAACATCAAAACCTGGACTTGGAAAGAAGCGGTGGGTGAGGCCCGAAGAATGGCCGCGTATCTGAAAAGCCTCAATCTGCCGGAAAAAAGCAATATCGCTCTATGTTCCAAGAACTGCGCGCACTGGATCATCGCCGATTTGGCCATTTGGATGGCTGGGCACGTCAGTATACCCATTTTCCCGATTTTGACTGCGGACATCGTCCAATACACACTTGAACATTCTGATTCCAAACTTCTTTTTGTGGGCAAGCTCGATCCGGTCTGGGATGAAATGAAAAAAGGCGTGCCCGATGATTTGCCGAAGATCGCCTTTCCCCTGGCTCCGGAAAACGATCATCAAAAGTGGGATGATATTGTCGCCAAACAACCGCCGCTGAAGGATCCGGTCACCCGTTCCCCAGAGGAACTGGCCACGGTTATATACACCTCCGGCAGCACCGGTAAACCCAAGGGGGTCATGATCAGTTTCGAGGCCATGCTCCGAAGCGCCAAAGGCCTTTCAGATTATATGGAAGTCAAAAAGACGGACCGGGTCCTGTCTTATCTGCCGCTGTCTCATAGTTTTGAGCGTTTCGTCGTCGAATCGGTCTCCATATATGTGGGTGGTTCCCTGTGGTTCGCCGAGTCAATGGATACTTTTTTGCAGGATCTCCAGCGGGCGAGGCCGACGCTGTTTATCTCGGTTCCACGGTTGTGGTCGAAATTCCAGCTGGGCGTTTTCCACAAGGTTCCGCCCGAGAAGTTGAATCGTCTGCTGAAAATTCCAATCCTCAGAGGCCTTGTGAAGAAAAAGATACTCAAGGGATTGGGGCTCAACCAGGTGCGGTTCGCCGGATCCGGATCGGCGCCTATCCCCAAGGAGATTCTTGAATGGTACCGTTCATTGGGCCTTGAACTGCTGGAAGGTTACGGGATGACCGAGAACTTTGCCTACTCCCACTGCACCAAGCCGGGTCAAGTCAGACCGGGCTATGTAGGCGCGCCTTATCCGGATGTGCAGCAGAAGATCAGCTCCGAGGGAGAAGTCCTGGTCAAGAGTCCCGGCAATATGATGGGGTATTATAAAAATCCCGAAGCGACCAAGGAGTCCTTTACCAAAGACGGTTTCTTGAGAACCGGGGATCTCGGTGAGATCGACGAGAAGGGGCGCCTGAAAATTACCGGCCGTGCCAAGGAGCTGTTCAAAACTTCCAAAGGCAAATATGTGGCCCCGGCCCCTATCGAGAACCTCCTTGCCAACCATCCGCGCGTGGAAGCCTGCGTTGTATCGGGCGCCGGACACCCCCAACCCCATGCGATTTTGATGCTGTCCGAAGAAGCACAGGCTGCACTGAAGAACGGAGAGAAGCAAACCATTATGCAGGAATTGACCGAGCACCTCAAAGCGGTCAATAGCAAATTGCCTGCTTTTGAACAATTGGCGTTTCTGGCGGTAACCGACGACAGGTGGCTGCCGGAAAATGGATTTCTGACACCGACGATGAAAATCAAACGTTCCAAGCTGGAAGACGCGTATAGCCCGTATGCCGATAAATGGTATCGATCCAAGGCTGCGGTTGTCTGGCAGAATTAGCTTCGGCGGCGGTCAACGGGTTTGTCGAACCGCTCGGATTGTTTTTGGGATCCACGTGGATTTACCGTACGAAACGATATGATGGGGGCCATAACCTCCATCGTATCGTTTTGCGGTTTTTTTCCCCACGGACATTGTTCATTCCTGCTCATCCGATCGTTTTATTCGAAGAAGATCAGGCGCCCCTTCCGGATTCGGGGGGGGCGCCAAGTATTTTGTTTTTAATCCGTAATATTGTCGCAACAGAAACGACAGGGGTCTTCGGAAGGGATATATGTTTTTCGGGAAGAAGGTCAATCGGTTGAACATGTCGAAACCGGACTTGATGTCATCCGCTTCCCATTCCACCTGATTTCCCACCTGTTTGTATCCCCAGGTGTTGAATTTGTCGGCCAGTTGACGAGTGCGAAATTCCGCTTCGAAACGAAGCGGACCGACAAGAATCAAGGGTTGCATGGTTGCGGCTTCCCGCACCGCCGCGGCCGCGGCCTGCCGGATTTTTTGCCGGCCTTCCAAAAGGTACCGGATGCTTTGCTCCCCGGATGTATAGGCGTCCTTGTGTTTGTCCACGATGACGGATTTTGCCCAGGGCAGGGTACTCAATGCCTGGGCCACTGCGATATCCTCCCCGGATACGAATCCGATCGGAAGTTGGTACGCTCCCAGATAGGCCCCATAGACATCCATTTCCGAAACCGGTTTGCCATTGATGCGAACCTCGGAAAAGATGCCGTAGTGCGTGTGGGGGAAGAAGGCATCCCGGGTTCCGGACGCGGCGTGGATCGCTACATACAGGACAAGATCATAGTCGGCCAGATTCCCGAAAAAGGACGGGCTGATAAAATGTCCCCCGATATAGGATGCCCTCGGGTCCAGGTATCGGGGCAGACAGTTGAATCCGAGTTCATGGGTATCCTTCACGGTCACCTGTTCGGCGCCGCCTTCAAAAGCGCCTTGAACGGCATGGTTGACGTCAATGGTCAGGCAGGCGCGTCCATACTGCCACTCCGGCGTGCCCATCCTACACTGGCGCATGCGCCAAATGCCGAAACTTCCTTCGATATCCGCAAAAACCGCAACATGCATGGATGCGACCTCTTGGCGCTTTTTTATTCAAATCCAACCCATGAGGTGATGTTGGTCGCCGGTTCTCGATCGGTGTGGATCCGGTTGGCCGGAAAATCCGGGTCCGGGTAGCCCATGGCGATGGAGATGATGATGCGTTTGGTTTCCGGGATTCGGGCGACTTCCCGCACGACTTCCGGATACAACACCCCTTGGTCTTCGATACACGTGCCCAGACCGAAATGCAGCGCGGCAAGGCAGATATTCTGCATGACCGCCCCCATGTCGAGCAGCGGCCCGTTTTCGGTCAGGGCCTTATCGGTCAGCAGAATGATTGCGGCCGGTGCATCGAAAAAGCGAAACCCGCGTTCCAGCCATTGGGCTCTTTTTTCTGTATCCTCTCTTGGAATATCCATCAGTTTGAAAAGTCCTTTGGCCAGCGCCACCTGTCGGTCCCGATAGACACTGTCCGGGGGCCACCCGACAACCAGATGATCGGGCTGCATGGGGGCCTTGCGGTTCAGTTTTTCCACTAGGGCCGCCCGGATCCGATTCATCGGCTCGCCGGCAATCACCAGGAATTCCCATGGTTGGCTATTCATGGCCGACGGCGCCCGGCAGGCCAATTCCAGGATATCGGCTATCACGCTTTTTTCCACGTTGCGGGTCGTAAAGGCCCGGATGCTTTTTCTGGTTTGTATGGCGTCGATCAACTCCATTCATGTTCTCCTTTGTGTCGTTTTTCCGTTTTGTGTCTTAAAAAACGCGGGATTTATTGATCTGAAGCCATTGTTTGGCCTGTCCGTTGCCCAGTTCGGCCGCCTTTTCGATATCTTTCAGGCCTTTTTTACGGGCTCCGGTTTTTCGATACGCCTTGCCCCGTTGAAAATAGGCGCCTTTTAAAGCTGGATTGAGCGAAATGGCGGCGTTGAAATCGTCGATCGCTTTTTGGTATTCTTCCATCCCCATATAGGCTCGACCCCGGTGATAGTAATGCAGGTAGGTCGGGCTTACTTCAATGGCTTGACTGAAAGCGGTGACAGCTCCGGCGTATTGGTTCCCCATCAGAAAATCCATGCCTGCCTCGTATGCTTCCCAGACTTTTACCAATTTTGCGGATTCGCTGTAGCTCCGGTTGATGTCGATGAGGTTTTGCTGCAAACGCGCCGTTTCCTTCTTCAGAGATTCGATTTTTTCAAGGGATTGGGCATTGATGGATTCCACTTTGGAAAGTTCTTCCCGGCCTTGCCGGTTTTTTCGAAGATCATCGATGGATTTGGCGATGGTATCCGGATCCGCCTCGATTCGGGCGAGGAGGCGATAGGTTTTTCCATCCCACCACTCATCGATCAGTTCGGTTTTTACGATACCGGCGGTATACAGGGTGATCTGGTCCTTGGTCAGTTGATAGTTGACGACTTCGGTTTTCGTTTCCAAGTAGGCACCGATTCTTTCCAGCAGCAGTTTTTTAACCTGCAGCAGCGAAATGGCGCGACAGGTCAACTTGCTGTCGGACTCTCCGGCGTCATAGACATAGGATTCTTCGAATTTCAGTGTTTCCGCTTGCACAACGGCAGCATGGAAAGCAGCCAGCCAGAAAAGTACCATACAAAACCGCATGGGAAACTCCTTCTATTATTCTCGTTGGAATGGGTTTGATGAATTGTCGGGCTCGGTCACATGGGGCCTTCCGTCGAACCAGTTGCGGCTGAGATAACTCTTTTATTGCCGGTATGTTGATGCGAGGATGAGCGTCGCTTTTCAGAATAGGGGAAGCGCCCGGGGGTGTCAAGTTTTAATCCGTCAGTTTTAATCCGTCTGAAGATTTTGGTTGACAAGGGAAAAAGAAATTGTATACTGTCGACAATCGACAATGGCTTTGCGCAATACCCATCGAAAGGTTGGTCATGTCTTTTATCGCACGCGACAATCTGCCGGAAATCCTGACACGCGACATCTGCGAAAAAATCATTCGCAATGAGCTCAAGCCCGGAGAACGGATACTGGAAGCGAAAATCGCCGAAGAAATGGGCGTCAGCCGCAGTCCGGTGCGTGAATGCCTGCGCATGCTCGAGAAAAATCGCCTGGTGGAATTGATACCGCGCAAAGGCGCCCGCGTGACCGAAATCACCGCACAGCATATTGAATGGTTCTATGATATCTTTGAGGCCTTGTATGGACTGGTCGCTCGAAAGGCGGCCGAGCGTGCTGACGCCGATGATTTGGGACAAATGAAGGCAGCCCTTTCAAAAATAGAGCAGGCGGCCGTAAAAGGCGATGTCCAGGAATATTATGATGGTATTTTTGAGTTCGCCGAGGTGGGAATGAAATCCGCCCGGAATCCCTTGCTCGAACAGACCCTGAAAGAGCTCTGGCCCAGCAATCGGCGGATTCAATATGCTTCGCTCATGTTCCGAACCGACGAATTGCGGAGAAATGTCATCTTTTTTCGACATATGGCCAGTTACATAGAACAAGGCTTGGGCGCAAAGGTGGAAGAGGAGGTTCGCGCCTATGCAAGAAACGAAAAGGCGTTCGCATTGAAAATCGCCAATGGAAAGAAAAAGGATTGAAACGGGAAGTTCAACGCTTGAAGCCGGAATCGCAAGAATGAAAGCTGAAAATCAAAAACCAAATATGACGGCGGTGAAAAGGGGGGGGAATGAAAAAAAATACGGAAACCTATGATGTCATTGTCGCCGGTTCCGGGCCCGGCGGAGCGACGGTTGCAAAGGAAATGTCCCAGCGGGGTAAAAAGGTGTTGATCCTGGAGTGGGGCGACAATGCACCCATAACCGGAACGGCCGTGCAATTCTTTGCCCAGGCGGGAATCCCCGGTAAAAGTCTGATGGTGACGAATAATTTTCTCGGCATGGTACGCGGCATCACGACCGGAGGAAGCTCGGTATTTTATTATGGAACCGCATTCACCCCTCCGGTGGGTATGCTCAAGGCACACGGCATCGATATCAGCGGCGAGATCGACGAAATTCACCGCGAGCTTCCGACAAAACCGCTGTCGGAACATCTCATCGGTCCCATGGCCGGCCGTATCATGGAAAGCGCCAGAGACCTGGGGTATGATTGGAATCCACTGCCCAAATTCGTTTACCAGGAGCGTTGTCAACCCAATTGCTGGCGCTGCAATTATGGCTGTCCGTTCGGCGCCAAGTGGAACGCCCGCATGTTCGTCAACCAGGCCATTGATCATGGCGCGACATTGGTAACCGGCGCCAAAGTCGGTCGGGTATTGCTGGAAAACAATCAGGCTGTCGGTGTGGAATACCGGAAGAACGGCGCAACCCTTCGCGCCCATGCCTCACAGGTCGTCATTTCGGCCGGCGGGATAGGTTCCCCCATGATTTTGCGGGAGACCGGGATAAGGGATGCAGGCCATAACTGGTTTTTCGATCCATTGATTACGGTGATGGGAACCGTGAACAATCTGGAAGGGGGAAAGGAATATCCCATGGCCGCAGGCCTTCACATGGATGAAGAAGGGTATGTCATGACCGATATGACCGTACCTCTCAGCTTGCATTTGCTGTTCAATGCGGAAATATTTCGTTTTGACAAGCTCGCTACCCATTCCAAAACCCTTTCGATCATGATTAAAATCAAAGACGGATTGGGGGGACGTTTGACGGAAAAAGGAGGGGTGCGTAAAAAACTCCTTCCGGATGATAAGGAAAAGTTCGTGCGTGGCTTTACCCGCGCCAAGGATATTCTGAAAAATGCCGGTGCCACGGATGTGTGGAAAAGCTGGTATATCGCCGCTCATCCCGGAGGGACGGTAAAAGTGGGGGATTTGCTCGACAGCGATCTGAAAACCCGGTTCGACAATCTGTATGTCTGCGACTGCTCCGTGATTCCGGAAGCGTGGGGATTGCCGCCTACCTTTACCGTTGTCGCCCTGGGAAAACGATTGGCCAAACATTTGACGGGAAATGCAGTTTTATCGGAAACCGCAAAGAAGGCAGCGAATACTGCAGTCGGCGCCGCTCCTGTAAATTGACGGAAACTGAGGAAGTCATTCCATGCAAACAACTACCACTGCTCAGCAAGGACATCCTGTTGGAAGAGAATCCCGAACAACATCTTTTCTGGTTCGGGATTTACTCCGAACCCGTGAGGTTCGTGAGGTCATCGCTTTTCTGGTACCGGAATTCATGAGCCTTTGGGCTGGTCGGAGTCCGTTGAAGAAAATGCTCGCCCGGCCATTGGAAAGCGTCATCCTCAAAGGCGTTCGTCCCCCGACGAATGATCCCTTTCCCTCCATTTTGGATGAAAAACTGATTGCCGGAAAGCTGGAGGCCGTGCTGCCCTTGATCTCCTCCACGCTGTTCGATTTGGCCGATGCCGTCTCTCGGGGCATGGAGGCATTGACACCTGATCAACAGGAAAAAGCGCTGACCGTATGTATTTCGAGTTTTTCCGATGGTCGCATCGGCGCTCTGATTACAAGACTCGGCCGCATGATCGGACGGCTTCATGAACAAAACCCCCGATTCCTGACGGATGCCATCAAGCCGGGCCTTCAATGCTTGGTCGAAAACACCGATTTCGGTGAACTGCGGGAAGCGCTGGACAATTCCTCCGCCGAAGTGGAGGCTTTTGCGAAGATGCTCAACGATGTGATGTGGCAATATCCAGCCAAGCTTGTCCTGGCGCTTTCCGCCTTGCCGGATCTGGCCAATGCCAGCGGTGTTTTACTGCGGGAATCCGTGGGTCGTTTCAATCAGGTGTCTCCGGATCTGGTCGCCGACATTGTATTGTCGCTCTTGCGTCATCTGGACGGCGACATTCTGGGACAATGCATACAGGAAATCGCTGGATTGGTTCATAAGATCCATACCGGAAGCGCACTGATCGGTGATCCGGGCGTACCGCAGTTCGTTCAGGATCTGTCAAAGCTGGTTGAAGACGCAGCCGGAAAAATTGACGGCGCCACACTGGCAAAGGCGTTTGTGGCCCTGGAGGAAGACCGGGAAGTCATCGGCAGGACCATCGCCGATGCGCTGAAAGCCAATCCGGAGGTATGGTTTCATCAGCTCCGGCGAACGGCGGATAAAAGCAACCCACGTATCCGCACCATGCGACATCGTCTTGCCGCCCTGGAAGGGCTTCCCGAGGAGGAAACGGTCGGGGCGATTGTCCATGGCGTATCCTCGCTGGACTTGCAGGAAGCCGCCGAGGTGGTGAATATCGCTGCCCAATTGTTCAACCGCATCCAGGAAATGCGCCCGGAAACCCTGATCATCCTGGCGACCCAGTTTGCCGAAGGATTGGATCTGCTGGAAGTGAAGTCGGCAGTGGAAACCGTTGTATCGACTCTGGGTGAATCCCTGGCGCCTGTGGGCCGCGCGTTCCTTCCCCCGTTGATCAAAGAGGTATGCCGATGCATGGAGCCCTCGGAAGACGAGTACGAGGAAGACATGCAGGAAGCCCGGGAAATGATGCGTCGGATGTTCCTTGGAGAGGAGGTGCCTTCATGATGGAGATGTTTTATGACGCCGCCACCCGAGTGAACGGCCGGGCGATAGGGGACTGGAAAGCCCGGGGAAGAAAGATCGTCGGGTGTACTTGTTCCTATGTGCCGGGCGAAGTGTTTCACGCCGCTGGAATACTTCCCGTACGCTTGCGGGGAATTGAAACGGACAACATGGCCATCGGTGACGCTTATTTCGGTCCATATATCTGCTCATTTCCCAAATGCATTCTTCAGCTTGCAGGTGAAGGGAGGTTCGCTTTTCTGGACGGCGCCATCATCACGCCGGGATGTGACGCCATGCGGCGTCTGGACGATTGCTGGCGGAAAGCCGGTGAAGATCATGCGGGTATTGTTCCGCCGTTTTTCTATTATTTCGACGTCCCCCACAAAACCGCGCCCCATGGCATTCAATGGTTCGGGGAAGAGATTCGCAACCTGATCCGGGCCGTCGAGGAGCATTTTGATGTCCGCATCGATGATGACTCTTTGCGCGCATCGATTGTGACATACAACAAAGGGCGGCGGTTGCTCAAATCCCTGGAGGACATCCGCAGGACGCCTCATGTGGGGATTACCGGAACAGACGCCTTTGCCTTGGCCGTGGCCGGAACGGTACTGCCACGTGAATCGTTCACCGAAAATCTGGAAAAGCTTATCCGGAGTCTGGAAGAGAGGAAACCGGATATCGCCGGCAGCAAGAAACGACTCATGACCCTCGGCAGCATCAGCGACGACATCGACCTGATCCAATTGATCGAGGAGCATTCAAACGCCCTGGTCGTGGCCGAGAATCTGTGTTTCGGCGTGCGGTATGAAGGCCATGAGATCGATGAAACCGGAGATCCCGTAACGGCATTGGCCGACGGCTATCTGGGAAAGTCGACCTGCCCTCGAATGTACGGAAAGTATGAGGAGCGTCTTGGAATCCTGAAACAGATTATCGCCCGGGCCGGGGTGGAAGGCGTGATCATGCAGAATATTCGCTTCTGTGACCTGCACGGTTCGGAAAACAGTCTTTTCGAGCGGGATCTGGAAGCCATGGGAATTCCCTGCCTGAAGATCGAGCGGGAATACGGCCCGCTGGTGGAAAAAGGACGGATCCGAATGCGCTTGGATGCGTTTATGGAACGAATGGAATAAAGACAATTCGCAATTCGCAATTAAAGTAAGGGGTGGTTATGCGACCGGAGATGAAAGAATTCAATTATGACTGGATGCTGTGGCGAATCCTGGATCCGGCCTCCCGGACGGCGGACGGGACAGCAAAGGAGCTGCAACATATGTACCGCTTCGCTCCCTATTTCAAGGGTATTTTGCAGCCGATTTTGCAGGAAGGGGCTCCCGGCATCCATTTTCTAAAACTGTTGAATCAATATCTCGAAAATGTGAATACCGCCCATTCCCGGGGCAAAAAAATCGCCATTACGACCTTTTGCTTTTCGCCGGCGATTTGCTATGCCCTGGATATCGTACCGGTGACCCTGGAAGTGATTACGGCCGTGGGAGGGCTGATGTGGAAACGGGGAACATTCGATTACCTGGATTACGCGTGCGAAATCGGGTTTACCGAAACCTCCTGTTCTTCCCAACGGGGGGCTCTTGGCGCTTATCTGGCCGGTCTGGGCGAGGAAATCGACATGGTGTTGTGCGACACTCCCGGTATCTGCGATACCAATGCCAATGCGTTCGCTTTTGCCGCGGCGTTTCTGAAAAAACCGTTCTACCAGTTGAATTACCCCCAGGGGCTGGGAGATAAGCGCACCGATACCTATCACGTGGACGACTACAAGGCCATGATTCGTTTTATGGAGGCACATTCGGGCAACCAACTGGATGAAGACCGATTGCGGGAAATTCTGATGGAAATCGATCAGCAGGACGCCCTGATCGCGGACCTGGAGGACATGCATCGGCTGGTTCCCACCCCCTTGCCGCCCATGTACAATCTGTTCAACTATGTCGGTCGGTTTTTATTCTCAGGCTCTCCGGAGTACACCCGCCTGTTGGAGCAGATGGTCGCAAAGACCCGCGAAAACGCAGAGGCCGGACGTTCCGGATTGCATTCCGGCAAGGAAAAACTGCGCGCCTTTCTTTGTTATATCGACCATTATTCATTGAACTGGAATTTCTGGAAATGGCTGGACGATCACGGTATCGCTCATATGGGCGGGATTCTGTCCCGGGGATTCCGGGACAACGCCTGCTATGTCGCGGACCTGCCGGGATCATCCTATGGCGTGGAAACGGGCACCCTGGACGCCATGATCGACAGCATCGCCCAGATGAACGCCCGGTTGCCCATGGTACGGTCCATCCGGGGACCGTTTGATCAGCCCAATATGTGGCTGGAGGAATCCCTGGCCGTTGCCAAAATTTTCAAAGCCGAATGCATGATCTACAATGGTACGCCGGGGTGTCGGAATACCTGGGGCATGGTGAAACCGTTTGCCCGGGAAATCGAAAAACACGGCTATCCGGTGCATATCATGTATGCGGACGCGTTTGACGATCGAGTGGAGTCCTGGGCGGCCACCGCCGAACGGTTGAATGAATTTTTTCAAGTGAGGGGGTTGTTATGACGCTGGTAGCCGGATGCGATGTGGGATCCTTGACATCCAAGGCGGTCATTATGGAAAACGACCGGATTGTCGGCACCCATGTGACCAAATCACGGGTGAAGCCCGAAATCTCGGCAGACGAGGCCATGGCCGGCGCCTTGAACATGGCGGGGACATCCATGAACGAAATCGCCGCTTGCGTCGGTACAGGCTACGGACGGGGGAAAATATCGTTCGTGAATGACGTGGTCTCGGAAATCGCCTGCCATGGAAAAGGGGCCAAATGGCTGTTGTCATCGGCCCGAACCATCATCGATATCGGCGGGCAGGATTGCAAAGCCATGCGGATCGATGCATCCGGCAGGGTGCTCAAGTTCATCACCAATGACAAATGCGCCTCCGGAACCGGACGTTTCCTGGATGTCATGGCCCGTGTACTCGGCATCGCCGTGGACGATCTCGGCAATCTTTCCGCCCAGGCCAAAGAACCGGTGACCCTGGCCTCCACGTGTACGGTCTGGGCCCAGGCCGACGTGATCAAGTATTTAAATTCCGGTGTGCCCATCGAAGATATCGGCGCCGGCATCAACGCGGCCATGGCCAATCGAATCGCCATTTTGGCCAACTCCGTCCAGGCGGAGCGCGATGTCTGCATGACCGGCGGTGTGGCCAAGAACGCAGGCGTCGTCCAGATCCTCTCAAAGCTCATCGGCCATCGCATCAAGGTGTCCCGAAAGGCCGATCCCCAACTGGCCGGAGCCATCGGAGCGGCAATCGTGGCGAGAGAAAATTACAAATGACGAATTGTGACGGAAGGATTCGGAAATTCGGGATCAGGGAACAGGCGGGCACCAAAATGCAAGCATGCCATGTCATTTAAAATTGATCGAATACCACAATTCGTGATTACAAAAAGGGGGTTGTATGTTCGTTGCCGGATGTGATGTGGGTTCCTTGACCGCAAAAGCGGTGATCATGGAGGAAGATCAAATCGTCGCCCAGGCGGTCATGCGGGTCAAAACCAACCCGGGGCAGTCGGCCGAGGCGGTCATGAAGGCTGCCTTGGCACAGGCCGGTATATCCATGGACGATATTCGGTTTACCGTCGGAACAGGTTATGGCAAGGCGCAAATTCCCTTCGCCCGACGGACGGAGTCGGAGATTTCCTGCCACGCCAAGGGGGCCCGCTGGAAAAACCCTTCCGCCAGAACGGTTATCGATATCGGCGGTCAGGACGCCAAGGCCATTCGCATGGATGCGGACGGCAAGGTCGTGCGCTATATCTATAATGATAAGTGCGCCTCCGGTACCGGGCGTTTTCTGGAGGTCATGGCGGAAGCGATGGAAGTAGGCCTCGACGATATGGGGGAATTGGGCAAGGGTTCCGATCAGAAAATATCCATTTCCAATCAATGCGTAATATTTGCCGAGACCGAGGTTGTTTCACTCATCAATGAAGGTCGGGAAATACCGGACATCGTAAATGGACTGCATCATGCCATGGCGGGCCGGGTTGCCTCTCTGGCGCGGAGCATCGGGGTAGAGGAAGTCGTGGTCATGACCGGCGGTGTCGCCAAGAACAGCGGTTTGTTTCAGGCGCTCGCCGATCATCTGGCGCTTACCATGCAGCATCTCGACGGGCTCGACCCTCAGATCAACGGAGCCGTCGGGGCGGCGCTGCTTGCCAGGGAATATGCAATAACCATTACGAATTAGAAATGGGTGGAAGGGACGGATGAATGGGACATGTCGTGGGAAAAGACGTCTATCGTAGACTGGGAGACAAGATCGACAATCTGACATTGCGGGCGCCCTGGAATCCGGCCTTTCATGAATTGCTGAAATCCCTGTATAGTTCCGAGGAAGCCGATCTGGTGGTCAAAATGCCGTTCGGCATGTCCCCGATCGAACGCATTGCCGGGATTGCGGACATCGGGATGGAAAAACTGAGAAGCATGCTTGAACTACTTTGCGCCCGCGGACTGGTGATCGATATATGGATCAAGGATGCCTATCACTACGCTCCGTCGCCGCTGGCCATCGGGATATTTGAATTCACCATGATGCGCACCGGGGATGGACTGGATCACAAAGGCTGGGCCAGGCTGTTTCATGAATATCTTCAGCAGGAGGACGGATTTTACGCTGCCAACTGCGGTATGGGTGAAAAAATGTCGCTCATGCGCACGCTGCCCCATGAAGCGACGGTGTTGCAGGCACCCCATGTGGAAATTCTCGATTATGAAAAGGCCTCGGAAATCATCGCTTCGGCCGAGAAATTTTCCATCGGTCTCTGCTCGTGTCGCCATGAAAAATCCCATGTGCATGCCAAGACCTGCGATGTCCCCATGGACAACTGCACGGCCTTCGGTTTTGCCGCCGACTACCTGATTCGCAGGAATCTGGCACGGGAGGTTTCCCGGACGGAAATGCAGGAGAATCTGGCGCGCTCCCGGGAACTCGGGTTGGTGCTCAACGCCGACAATGTCCGAAAAAATGTCACCTACATCTGCAATTGCTGCGGGTGTTGCTGCAACGTATTGCAGGGCATCAACACGTTCGGCTATGAAAATGTGGTGGTTACCTCCAGCTTTATCGCCGATTTTCAAGCAGACGCCTGCGTCGGGTGCGGCAAATGCGCCAAGGCCTGCCCCATCAATGCCATTGACATGCAACCGGGCTCCCCTGGGGAAAAACGCAAGCCCAAGAAACCCATGGTGGATACCGGTATTTGTCTCGGCTGTGGTGTCTGCGCCCTGAAATGCGCCCAGGGCGCCCTTCGTCTGGTGAAAAGGGACCGACGGGTGCTCCATCCGGAGACGACCTTCCAGCGTGTCATTCTCCAGTGCCTGGAACGTGGGACCTTGCAGAACCAGATTTTCGACAATCCCGGAAGCCTTTCACAATCTTTCCTGCGCGGAGTCGTCGGCGGATTCCTGCGGTTGTCGCCGGTGAAGAAGGCGTTGATGAGCGATGCCCTGCGCTCCACCTTCCTGAAAATGATGGAAACCGGTGTGAAATTGCAGGGAAAAGGCTGGGCAACGGAGATATGACTCATGGAGCTGTTTGAGACCCAGTTCGGCGCAATCCGACATTTTTTGAGCCGTGAAAAAAACACGGAAGCGGTCAAAACGTTACGGAAAGCGGTCCGACCCTGGCCGGCGGGGTTGGGTCGAAACCTGATTTTGTCCCAGGATACAGCCGTGGAATTGGGAAATCCCAAAGGTGCGTCCGGTTCCTTTCTCCTATGGTCTGAACGCACAACGGATGTTCAGGATGGACGGATCCGGCTGGTGGGGCCTGATCTTCCGGAAAGCGCGGGACGCAGTCTGCCGTTTGGGAAAGTCGTCATGATCGCCGGATGCGGCTTCACGGCGGACAATACCTATCCGCGCTATCGGGAGATGGAAGGCCTGCGGTACGCAATGGACCTGAAGGGATATATGATGCGGGCGGTTTCCCAGTACCAACGGGAATGGAGCCGTGTGTCGCGGGACGCCCTGGATGCGGGTTTTTCCTTTTCGGTTTTGGGGGGCGCCATCATCGATCAGTACCGAAGACTTGAATATATCACTGCGGTGGAAATCCTTTTCGTGACCGACAGCTGTGAGAAAGTGTCGGCACTGCAGGCCATCGGCGACCAGGCCGGCCGGATTATAGGCGCGATGAATAAGATGAGTGTGGAAATGTCATTCGACTGCGACAGCTGTGAGTATGTCGATGTCTGTGGGGACGTTGCCGATCTGCGTTCCATGCGGAAAACAATTCGGAAAACGGCGGAAGTACATGGATAAACCGAACACGAACGACCCGGTGGTCATTGCCGTCTGCGGAAAGGGCGGTGTGGGCAAAACATCCATCAGCGCCGTGATGACGAAAGTTCTGTCCGGTTCCGGGGGGGCCAAGGTGCTTGCCATCGACGCCGATCCGGCCGTCGGGTTGGCCGGTGCTCTCGGATTTTCGGCGAAAAGGACCGTTGACCACATCCGAAGCGAACTCATCGAACGGATCAAAAACAACGCCGGAGAAGACCGCCGGGAAATGATCGCCCGAATGGATTATGAATTGTTGGAAGCCATGGAAGAACGGCGAAATCTTGCGTTTCTGGCCATCGGGAGGCCGGAACGGGAGGGATGTTATTGTCAGGTCAACCATTTCCTGAAGGAAATCATCGCCTCCGTCGTCGGAAGTTTCGACTACGTCATCATTGACGGTGAGGCCGGAATCGAGCAGGTCAATCGGCGGGTCATGGAAACGGTTACCCACCTGGTATTGGTGTCGGACGCTTCGGCCAAAGGAATACGCGTTGTGGAAACCATCCGGGAGGTGGCGAGGGAAGCCGTCGGCTACGAACAATGCGGGTTGATCCTGAACCGGATCCGCGACCGGGCGGAGAAAGAACGATTGAATGTTCCGGACTCCCAGATGCTTCTGGGATGGATTCCAGAGGATGACACGGTACGGGGCTATGATATCACCGGAAGGAATTTCCTGGAAATACCCGATTGCGCGATGGTTCGCGAGGTCAGGGCATGCCTGGATCGGTTGGGAGTGTTGCGCGAGCCGGCATAAACCGGTTTTGAACGCGGAGACGTTGTGATGAATTTTGATGCATGGCAATCCGAATTATCGGGGATGCTCCGGGATCCGGAAAACGATTTCCTGAAAAACGCCGTGGCCGCTGGAAAGGTTCCGGTCGGCTATACCTGCAGTTACGTGCCCCAGGTAATTCTTTCGGTGGAAGGTCTGGTGCCGGTGCGGATGCGCGCACCCGGGGCGGCGGGAACCGAAATCGCCGATATCTATCTGTCGAACGTCACCTGCTCCTATGCCAGGAGCTTGCTGGAATATGCCATGGACGGCCTCTATGATTTTTTGGGCGGCTGGGTGTTTGCTTCCGGATGTGATCATATCCGCCGTCTCCTGGACAATCTTTCGTATCTGACAAAACCGGGTTTCACCCATATGCTTGACGTACCCCATCGGCAAGGGGCGGAGGCGCTTGCCTGGTATGAGGGGGAACTGGCGGCATTATGCGCTGAATTGTCCGCCGCGTTCGGTGTGGACACCGGCAGAACCGCCCTGGCCCGCGCGATTTTGCGTTACAATGATTTCAACCGCAAGGTGAAGGCCATCGGAGACCGTCGCAAGGAAACGTATCCACCGATCAGCGGCACCGAATTCCAGCGCATCCTGATCGCCTCTTTGTCCGGCGGTCGTGAACGGATGACGGATGTATTGGACCAAATGGTTGAAGAACTGCTGATTCGTCCGGGGATCCAGACGTATCGCGCGCGTCTCATGGTTGTGGGCGGCAATCTGGATGACACGGCTTTTATTCAGGTGCTGGAATCCACTGGTGGAATCGTGGTGGCCGACCGGTATTGCACCGGCTCCATCCCGGGGATGGAACTGATCGATGAAACCGCTGATCCCTTGAAGGCCGTTGCAACGTATACGCTTGGCCAGACCGCCTGTCCCCGAATGATGGAGGATTTCGAAACACGCTTGAAGGCGATTCTGCAGATCCGGAAAGACTTCGATGCGGATGGAGTGGTCATCGAGAATCTTAAATTTTGTGATATCTGGGGGATTGAATCCGCTCTTTTGATCCAAGGGTTGCGGGATGCCGGTGTCCCGGTCCTGAAACTCGAGCGGGATTACCGTTTGGGAGGCGAGGGGCAACTGCGTACCCGTATCCAGGCCTTCATCGAGAGTATGGGAAAGTGATGAACAGAAAACGGGTACAAGACAAGTCTGAAAAACCGTCGGCAGTCGGTCTCATTGGAGATCTCCTCATCTACGCCCGCTATTCACTCGTCAACTGGCTCAAGATCATCCTGCTGGTGATCAAGCACGGTCCGTTCGACACCATCCGGGACATCCGTCGCTATCCCTGGATTCTCGTGCTGTTGCAGGTCAACCGACTCCTGTGGCGATTTATCCGAGGACGTCGCGGGCGTTATCGCATCGCGACCGCCATGGTAATGGCGGATATTGTCGCCAGCGTGATTCGCATGATGGACGACGTGTTTTTCAGGGGGGAGCTTCTCGTCATCCATGAGGATATGATTCCGCCGGAAATCATCCGAGCCATGGGACTGGTTCCCTTCATGGCCGAACTGATGGGCATCCTGATGCCGATGATCCGTCCCCATTCGGTGGAGGTCTATATCGACGCCTGTGAAAACGCCGGTATTCCGCCGGATATCTGCAGTCTGCCCAAAAGCACCATGGGGTTGACCCTCAAAGGTCATTTGCCGCCGGCGCTGGCCATTATCACCTCCAACCTGCCCTGCGACGGGGGTATGTCCTCCTATGCCTTGATTGAAAAAGAGCTGCGCCTGCCCACGGTTCGACTCGACATTCCCTATCGTTTTACCGATGAGAAAGCCGTTGATTATTTCACCCGCGAAATGAAACGGCTGGTCACCTGGCTGGAAACCCATACACCGGGGCGCATGAACTGGGATCGTCTAAAGGAAATCTGTGAGGAGCGCAATCGCATGGCGGCCTATGAGATGGAACTCTGGGACCTGATTCGGATCCGGCCGTCTCCCATGGCCGGTGAGCCGGTTTGGCTGAGCCATATGTGGAATTTCAACGTCACACCCGGAAGCGCCGACGGCACCCGCACCTTCAAGCGAATCGTCGCCATGGGGAAGAAAAATCTGGAAGAGGGTGTGTCAACCATCGGCGAACAATACCGAGCCCTGCTTTGGAATCCGCCGACCATTCATTTTATCGATATTTACAACTGGGCGGAAAAAGCCTACGGCATTTCCTTGATCATGGACAGCATGACATTCCACCGGATCGACCCTATCGAAACCGACAGCCCCGAATCCATGTTGCGTGGATTGGCAAAAACCATCATGGCCGGTCCCATGGCGCGCCATACCAGAGGTCCGGCTGAAAACTATCTGAATGACATTTTTCACATCACCAAGCATTTTGACATCGATATGATCTGGGTCGCCGGACATATCGGCTGTAAAAACACCCAGGCGTTGAACGGTATGCTGCGGGAGCTATGCCGCAAGGAAGAAATACCGCTGTTGATCATCCACTACGATCTGTCCGATCCGCGCATCGTATCCCGTGAGGGAATCATTGAGCAGATCGATCATTTCATGGAGAACATCATGAAAGCCAAGCGGTTGTAGTCGGTATCCGGTAACGGGCACCAAACGGCGGCAAACGGACCAAAGGGGGCGATATGCATCGACAAGCGGAGAAACACTATTACGGCGGTTGCGACGTCGGCTCCACCACCGGGAAGGCTGTTATTCTGAACGGGGAGGGGATTGCCGCGACGGCCATCGTTCCCAGTGAAATCGATCCGGCCCATACAGCCGATATCGTCCTCCGAAAAGCCTGCGAGCGGCTTGAAGGTCTCCCGGATGTTCGGAGCCTGGCATATCTCATCGGCACCGGCTATGGGCGCAATGAAGTACCGTTTGCCAACGAAAATATATCCGAAATCAGTTGCCATGCCATGGGCGTCCACTATTGCGACGCGAAGATTCGAACGATTATCGATATCGGCGGCCAGGATGTCAAGGGGATTGCATTGGATGAAACAGGCGCCGTGCTGGAATTCGCCATGAATGATAAATGCGCGGCCGGAACGGGTCGATTCCTGGAGATGATGAGCCGCATCTTTCGGATGGAACTCGATGAATTTTCCAGATTATCTCTCAAGGCCAACCGGATCATACCGGTTACCTCCCAATGCAGTGTCTTTGCCGAAACCGAAGTCATCAGTCTGCTCAGTCAACGGAAACCGGCAGCGGAAATCGCCGCCGGCATCCAGGCATCGGTGGCCAAACGCAGTTTCAGCCTGCTGAAAAAGATCGGCATCCGTCCCCAGGTCACCATCACCGGCGGATGCGCAAAGAACAAAGGCCTGGTCAGTGCCCTGGCCAAATATCTACGCGAGGAAATCCGTCCGCTTTCCCTGGATCCACAACTGATGGGAGCCCTCGGCGCGGCGGTAACGGCGCGCATGCGGGTCGAAAAGCCGGCATAATGGTTTTTCGCCGAGGGTGCCGGAGAAACAAGGTATTCAGCGGTTCCATTCAATAAAAAAGGGCATGCCTTCCGGAAGGAAAGCATGCCCTTTGGGTTTGGTCGATTCGCTGTTACACAACGGTTACATTGACGGCTGTCGGACCCTTCTTCCCATCTTCCACGTCAAAGGTGACCCGATCTCCTTCGTTCAGGGACTTGAATCCCGAACCGGTGATACCCGTATGATGAACAAATACATCCGGGCCGCCTTCCTGTTCAATAAATCCATAACCTTTTTTGTCGCTGAACCATTTTACGATACCATCTGCCATCGTGGCATCCTCCTTTCTTGATCTCTTCTGGTATGGAACTTGAGGCGTCCACTCTGAAAAATGGTTTGACCGTCAACAAGTAACCAAACCGCTTGATAATGACCCAAAAAACGATGTTCGCATCATATCGCTTTTGAATAGGAAATCAATATCTTTTTAGAGGAATTCTTTTATTTTGGCACTTGCCCTCAGCGATTCAAGATACTGCTTGATACTTGTTTCCATTTGTTGCTGTTTCAGAAATTCCGAAATTTTTGTCTTGGCTTCTTCATAGGGTACGGTGCCGGCCGGCTTTTTCTCGGCCAATTGAATCAAGTGATAACCGAATTCGGTTTCCACAATGTCGCTGGTTTGCCCCGGTTCGAGAGCGAAAGCGGCATCTTCGAAGGGTTTGACCATCTGGCCCCGCCGGAAAAAACCGAGATCGCCGCCTTTGGCGCTGCTGGGACATTGGGAGCTGCTTTTTGCCAGCTCGGCAAAGGATTCGCCGTTTTTGAGCTTGAGTTGGATGCCCTCAATTTCTTTTTTGGCTTTGGCTTTTTGGGCATCATCCGCATTGGCGGGGACTTTAATGAGGATATGGCTGGCTTTTGCCTGTTCATTGACCTTGAAGTAATCCGGATGGCCGTCATAAAAGGCTTTGATCTCCGGCTCCTTGACCTGGATTTTCTGCACCAGTTCCGTGTCGATCAATTTCTTGATGACCATCGTTTTTTCGATTTTTGCGGACAGGGAGTTTTCGGTAAGGTTCATTTCGGAGATCGCTTTCTTGAAATCTTCCTCGTTGCGAAAACTTTTTTTCAGGTCCGTCATCGCTTCCGTGACTTTTTGGGATTCGATGGAAAGCCCTTTTTTGCGGGATTCCTGGTACAACAATTCCTGATCGATCAGGCGGCTGACAATGGTGTGATTCAATTCGGTCAGTTGAGCCTCGTCGATTGTCTGGCCTTGCATGGCCATACGTTTTTGAAGTTGTTTTAATTCGTTGTCAAAATCCGATCGAGGGATGACGATGTCATTGACAAGGGCCACTTTTTCTTCCGGCTTTGTTTTCTTTTCCGCCGCCAGTGTCGGCGAGACAAAACAGACAGCCAGAAAGCCCGCCATCAGTGCAATCGGTTTGATTGATTTCAGAAGCATGGATGATATCTCCTATATCCTTAATCTTGGTTTGCGGATGTTCCCATTGGGGGATAGCGTATCGTATCCCGGTTCACATTTTCAGGCCGATTTTGATCGGCTCTGGTTGATCGTCGATGCTGAATTTCTGGCTGGGTTTTATCTTTTTCAGGCAGACCTTGTCATCCCTTACAATCGCACAAATCTGCTCCATGTATATATCTTTACAGTTGTTATGATTATATAGCGGGCATTCATGATATTTTTTCGACATGGATCGTTCCTCATTCAATGGCCGGAACCGTTATGCACACAATACGTGTGAAAATGCGGCCGTACCCAATTGATGGAAGATCGTCATCGCGTGGAATCCGTCCGCATCATCCGTCCTATTGTTTCATGATCCTTACGTTCACGGCTTGAAAGCCGTGACGGGTTTCTTTTAATTCAAACGTTACCCGATCTGATTTCTGCAGGGTAAAAAAACCATGGTCTTTGATGCTGGTGCTGTGCATGAATACATCGCCATCGTCCGGGGTCTCAATGAATCCGTACCCTTTTTTTTCATCATACCACTTGACCGTTCCTTCTTTCATCGGTGTCGTTTCCTCCTTCGGTTATATAAAAGCCTAATTATAGCAATAATTTATCTGGTTCAATGTGGGCATGCCGTCGACTGAACCGAATCACGTATCATCGGGCTGAATAAGATGTGCTTCCGAGGGCTGTCGGGAGAAAAAAACGGAAGGGGACAATGATCAGAACATCGTGATCGATAATTATCTCGACGGGCTTATTCAACGCAACGATTTTATAATCTGCACGGTATCTAACCTCTCGCATTGATAATTGTCAAGACAATTTCAAGACGGTAGGAAGCCATCGAAATCCTATCCGCTTTGGTCCAGCACTTTGCGGACGGCGGCCGCCAGATCATCCATCACGACCGGCTTCATGAGAAAACCGTTGAAGCGTTGGTTGTTCGGGTTGGATCGAACGATTTGGTCCCCATATCCGGTACAGAGAATGACCGGGATGTCGGGGCGGATCCGTTTCAGGGCATCCGTCAGTTTTTCGCCCGTCATATGAGGCATGGTCTGATCCGTCATGACCAGATCGAACCGCTCGGGCTGTCGGCTGAACATGTCGAGGGCTTCCAGAGGGCTGTGCGTGGATACCACCTCATAACCGAAGTAGCGCAGCATATCGGCAGTGACATCAAGGACGATGCGTTCATCGTCCACCAGCAGGATATGCTCTTTCCCGCCTTGGGTGATGCCGTTCTCCGGTGAGGCGATCGTGGAATCGATTTCGATTCGCGGGAAAAACACCCTGAAGGTGGTCCCTTCCCCGGGATTGCTTTCGACCTTGATCGCTCCGCCGATGTTCTGAATAATTCCATGCACCGCCGAAAGACCCAACCCCGTCCCTTCACCGGGTTCCTTGGTCGTAAAAAAGGGTTCGAAAATACGGTCAAGGGTTTTCCCGTCCATGCCGTGTCCGGTATCACTGACCGTCAGTTGTAAATACGGGCCGACCGACGGTTTCGGGTTTGTTGGGTTGGATTTCGGAACGATATCGGTTTCTTCAAGGGAGATCGTGAGTCTGCCGCCGGTCTCTCTCATGGCATGGGCCGCATTGGTGCAAAGGTTCATCAACACTTGATGAACTTGGGTGGGATCGGCCATGGTCACTCCGTTTCCCGCGTTGAGTCGCTGCTGGAAATCAATCGTGGACGGAATCGTCGCCCGGAGAAGGTCCACGGTTTCCAGAATCGTTCGCTGCAAATGGACGGGTTTCAGCTCAATTTTTTTCCGGCGACTGAAGGTCAGGATTTGGTTGACCAGATCTTTGGCCCGCTGGCTGGCCTGCAGGATCCGAAGCAACTTTCCGGATAGTCTGGTGTCATTGGGAACCTCAAGCAACGACATTTCCGTGTAGCCCATGATTGCTGATAGTATATTGTTGAAATCATGTGCAATGCCTCCGGCGAGGGTGCCGATGGCATCCATTTTATGGATGTGGGCCACCTGCTCTTCCATTTGTTTGCGGTGGGTGATATCTCGAAAGGATTCAATTATCTGCACCACTTCGTGGTTTTCGTTGAAAATCGGAGCGGCGATGATTTCCATGACCTGTGGCTGGCCGTCAGCGCTTTTATGGATATGTTCAACGGTAACCATGGTTTTTTCGCGGATCACCGTCTGTAAGGGGCAGGGGTGTTCTGTTTCGTCACACGGTCCTGCCTTATGGTGGGAAGCCTGGTAACAGAAATTCTGTTGGGAATGCAAATCGGATGGGGCGTTTTTCCTGGCGCAGCGGTTTGACAGCGCAATACTGTAATCGAGGTTGATGACCATCAAGGGCTCGGGAAAAGCGTCGATAATGTGTTGCAAAAAGGATTGTGAGCGCTGCAAGGCGATCTGGGTCTCTTGGCGGTCCTTGATTTCCCGAATCAGTTTGGTCTGTTCGTTTTTCAGTGTTTCGCTGCTGCGAAGTAGGTTGTCATAGGCATTTTTAACGGACAGGCTCATCCGATTTTGAAGCAGAATTCCGAACAATACGAAAACGGCCCCAAAGAAAAAGATCAATCCCACGAACAGGTCACCGACCAGATCGGAATGTATGACAATGGCATATAATACGACGAGATATCCGGCGAAGAAGAAACAGATCAACACCTGATGAAAGTGGAAAAAAAAGCTCAGCTTCCCATGTTCTTCCCGGGAAATGGAACGGAGGAGACGGGTGCTTCTTCGGAATTTGAAAAAACTGATGAGCATAACGACCGCCCCGGAAATGATCAAACTCAAGGCAATCAGCGTGATACGATTCATTACTTGAATAATGATCCTTGTTTTTCGTTAGTGTTTGGCCATAAGGCGGATTTAGATTCAGGTCAAGGAGATAGGACAGTCCGTGTTTTGGCGTGTGGTTGCGTTGCTTTTTTGTGCTTGCGTAAAACATGTCTTACGGAATATAAGGTCACCGCAAATACAGTACCATGAAAAGTCTGCAAGGCTCAAGTAAAAAAACAGGATACTTACACATGAAACCAAGTGCCTATACTGCGGAATCCATTGAGGTGTTGAAAGGGCTGGAGCCTGTCAGGCAGCGACCAGGCATGTATACGGATACGGTTCGTCCCAACCATTTGGGTCAGGAAGTGATCGATAACAGCGTGGATGAGGCCATTGCCGGACATGCCGATACGATCGAGGTGATATTGCATGGGGATGATTCTCTGGAGGTTCGGGACAATGGTCGGGGAATGCCGGTGGATATGCATCCGGAGGAAAAAGTGTCCGGCGTGGAACTGATTTTGACAAGGCTGCATGCCGGAGCCAAATTTTCCAACAAGAATTATAAATTTTCCGGTGGATTGCATGGCGTCGGTGTTTCCGTGGTCAATGCCCTGTCCCAACGACTCACAGTTGAAATCCAGCGGGATGGCAATCGGTATTCCATTGCATTTGAAAACGGATACAAAGTATCTGAATTACAACTTATCGGTACAACCGGCAAGCGTAATACCGGTACGACGATTCGATTCTGGCCTGATCCGCGCTATTTTGAATTCCCCCGCTTTTCCGTTCGACGTCTGAGACAGATTCTGCGAGCCAAGGCAGTGTTGTGTCCGCGATTGAGAGTGCGTTTTCACAATTCCCAGAACAACGAAAGCGAAGAATGGTATTTTGAAGATGGGCTAAAAGATTACTTGATGGAAAGCCTGCAATTTATCGAATTAATACCTGATAATCCATTCGTTGGTAACTTGGAAGGGCCGGCTGAGACGGTTTCCTGGGCACTGGTGTGGCTTCGGGAGTCAGGAGAGCCGGTTGCGGAAAGTTATGTGAATCTGATCCCCACCACCCAGGGGGGGACGCATGTAAACGGTTTCCGCAGCGGGTTGCTCGCATCCGTCCGGGAATTTTGTGATTTTCGTAAGTTGCTCCCTCGAGGGATGAAACTCTCCGCGGAAGATATCTGGGATAATTGTTGCTATGTGCTATCGGTTAAAATGCAGGAACCGCAGTTTTCCGGCCAGACAAAGGAACGCCTGTCATCCCGACAGGCAGCCACGTTTGTTGCCAACATGGTCAAGGACACCTTCAGTCTGTGGTTGAATCAGCACATAGAAATGGCTGAAAAAATAGCTGAAATGGCTATCGGAAATGCGCAAAAACGACTGCGCGACAGCAAAAAAGTTGCCCGGAAAAAAATCATCAGTGGTCCTGCGCTGCCCGGGAAATTGGCGGATTGCGTCATTCAGGACATCAGCCGCAGCGAATTGTTTCTCGTGGAAGGCGACTCGGCTGGCGGATCCGCCAAACAGGCGCGGGATCGTCAGTTTCAGGCAGTGATGCCTCTACGGGGAAAAATTCTGAACACCTGGGAAGTGGAATCGTCAACGATTCTGTCGTCCAAAGAAATTCACGACATTTCCGTGGCCATCGGCGTTGATCCCGGTTCCAGCGATCTGGATGGTCTTCGGTACGGCAAGATCTGTATCCTGGCGGATGCAGATTCGGACGGCCTCCATATTGCGACGCTGATCTGCGCGTTGTTTTTACGCCACTTCCCGACATTGGTCAGGGCCGGACATATATTCGTAGCCATGCCGCCCCTGTATCGCATCGATCAGGGCAAGGACGTTTTTTACGCCCTGGATGACACGGAAAAGGAAGCGGTGTTGAAACGCCTGGAAGCCGGCGGCAAGAAAGGGAAAGTCAACGTGCAGCGCTTCAAGGGCCTCGGGGAGATGAATCCCATTCAGTTGCGGGAGACCACCATGGCGCCCGATACACGCAAATTATTGCAGTTGCTGGTGGAGGATGAGGCGGCGGCCATGGGACTGATGGACATGCTGCTGGCAAAGAAGCGGGCATCGGATCGCCGGTTTTGGCTGGAAAACGACAGTATGGTGTTTTCACAGCCGGGAGAACCGGCTTTTGAAATTGCCGAAGAGCCGGATGAAATCGTGTGAATGCATCGAATCACCGGAGATAACAATAACGGACATTGGGAACGATAAATGACAACCACCGAGCAACTCAGTCTGAACGGAATTGAACGGCTACCATTACAGGTATTCACGGAAAGGGCCTACCGGGAATACTCCATGTATGTCATTCTCGATCGGGCCTTGCCGCATATCAGTGACGGATTGAAACCGGTTCAACGGCGCATCGTCTACGCCATGTCCGAACTGGGACTCAAGGCCACTTCCAAATTTAAAAAATCAGCCCGTACCGTGGGCGATGTTCTCGGTAAATTTCATCCCCATGGCGATTCGGCCTGCTATGAGGCCATGGTGTTGATGGCCCAGCCGTTTTCCTATCGATATCCCCTGGTGGATGGTCAGGGGAACTGGGGCTCCCAGGACAATCCAAAGTCGTTTGCCGCCATGCGTTACACAGAGGCGCGCATGTCCCCTTACACGGAAGTTCTCTTAAGCGAGTTGGGGCAAGGCACTGTGGAATGGACGCCCAACTTTGACGGAACCCTGGAGGAACCCGCGACCCTGCCGACACGTCTGCCGAATGTGTTGCTGAATGGGGCCACCGGCATCGCCGTGGGTATGGCCACCGACATTCCGCCGCATAATTTACGGGAAGTCGTTGCCGCCTGTATTCATCTGCTGGACAATCCCGAAGCGACCATAGAGGACCTGTGCGCCCATATCCAAGGACCGGACTATCCCACGGAAGCGGAAATGATCACCCCCAGAAAGGATATTATCGATCTGTATCGAACCGGCTCCGGCAGTCTGCGCATGAGGGCGGTTTATTACCGGGACAATGGCGATATCGTCATTACCGCTCTGCCGTATCAGGTTTCCGGTGAAAAAGTGCAGGAGCAAATCGCTGCGCAGATACAAGCCAAAAAACTGCCCATGGTGGCGGATATCCGGGATGAGTCGGATCATGAGGAACCGGTCCGGATTGTCATTGTACCGCGTTCAAACCGCGTGGATGTGGAAGCGCTTATGGCCCACCTGTTTTCCACCACCGAGCTGGAGCGGACCTATCGGGTGAATCTCAACATGGTCGGATTGAACGGCCGGCCCCAAGTGAAGAACCTTGTGGAGATCCTGAAGGAGTGGTTGACCTATCGAAAGGAAGTCGTGCGCAGAAGGCTTCAATTTCGGCTGGACAACGTGCTTTCGCGCCTGCATATTCTGGAAGGTCTCCTGGTCGTTTTTTTGAATCTGGATGAGGTGATCCGCATCATTCGCAGCGAGGACGAACCCAAACCGGTGCTGATGGAGCGTTTCTCACTCAGCGATATTCAGGCCGAAGCCATCCTGGAGTTGAAACTGAGAAAACTCGCCAAACTGGAGGAAATGAACCTGCGTAAGGAACAGCAGGAACTGAACGAGGAGCGGGATAGGCTGCGGAAGATTCTGGACTCTTCCCATCGATTGGTCGGCTTGATCAAAAAGGAGCTGATGGCGGATGCGGCCCGATTCGGCGATGACCGGCGTTCGCCGATCGTCATGCGGGAGGAAGCCAGGGCTTTTACCAATACAGAGCTGGCGCCGTTGGAACTGTTGACCGTGATCGTTTCCGCCAAAGGGTGGGTGCGCGCCGCCAAAGGGCATGACGTGGAAGCGGCCGGGCTGGTTTACAAATCCGGAGACGAATTCAAGGATGCCGCTTACGGACGAAGTAATGAGTTGGCGGTGTTTGTGGATTCCACCGGAAGATGCTATTCCCTGCCCGCCCATAGTTTTCCGTCGGCAAGAGGGTATGGGGAGCCCCTGAGCGGTCGTTTGCATTTTCCGGCGGGGGCCTATATCGAGTCCGTGCTGATGGGAGCGGCCCATCGAAAATTGCTGATCGCCAGTGACGCCGGTTACGGATTCATCGCCACGCTTTCCGATCTGTATTCCAAGAACCGGAATGGGAAAGCCCTCTTGCGGCTCCCGTCCGGGGCGCTGCCCCTGAAGGTTCTATCCATCGGCGAGCCGGACAAGGACCTGCTGGTTGCGGTGACCAACGAAGGACGCATGCTGGTTTTCCCCGTGAAGGAGTTACCGACCTTATCCAAAGGCAAGGGTAACAAGATCATCCATATTCCGTCCAAGCGCGCTGCGGCCAGGGAGGAGTTGGTGATTCGACTCCTTGTTTTACCGAGCGGCTGTGAGCTGGCCGTCCATGCCGGTAAGCGATCTTTATCCCTGACGCCGGGCAATATCGTCGAATATCGGGGAGAACGAGGAGGTAGGGGGCGCAAGTTGCCGCGCGGTTTTCAGAAGGTGGATCGTCTGGAGGCGATTGTGCCGACGCAGCTGTCTTTGCTGGATTGACGAGGAGACGGCATCCGGCGTTTCCGATACCGTCTCCAAGCAATGAACAAAAGGCGATCGATTTACTCGATAACAAACCGGATTGTCTTCAGCAACGCGCCGTCTTTTTTGGAGAGAACGTCGACCCGCCAATTACCCGACATCCCCGGGAAAACGCTTTTGGTGCTGAAAGTCCGCCAGTTTTTAGCGCCCACGTGAAGCGCGATGCCGGCGACCAGTTTCTCTCCGAAGTACCAGTTGTGAATGATGCCGTCGTTTTCAGTCGCCCCCACGACACGCGTGAAACAGGAAAGCGACTTGACATCATCCCCGAATACGTCCCCCGGTTCAATGGGCATCCGATCGGCCACATGCCGGCAGATGACCGCGTCTTCGATCTGGATACCGGTTTGGATTGCTGGCGTGGTTTCGGCGGTGACCGGGGGATCGGTTTCCGTCGGAGGTGCTGGTTTTGCCATCTCGCTTTCCGGCATTACGGGTTGGGATGCGGTTGTTGTTTCCTGACCGAAGCAGGGTGGAACGGCAAAAAAGAGAAAGACGAACAAAACAATGCCCCATTGACTCCATTTTGTTTGCATGGTGAATTTCCTTTCGTGATGCTATCCTGGAAACCGGATGGATGATTCGTGGTTTCGCATTTACGGGTGATTGCATTTGTCAGGTGCCGGAGGACTGTCCTCCTGCTGCCCGGACTCGCATGCTTTGGGGCCGACATTAGACCAAAACAAGGCGGCTGTCAAACTCATTTTTTTTATGAATTTCAGATTGTTCTAAAATTTTAGAAATGAATCGGACTTGTTGTCGATCGATGGGCGTGAGGATAAAAAACATAGAAATTGAAGGCAGTCGTGGGTTTATCGACGACTGCCTTCAAAACGTAAGCGGGAAAACCGCGTACACGGGCCAGGCGTCGTTCAAGTGGATATGGTTTGACAAAAAGCAGGTTCTTTTATAGGTTGTTCCGTAGTTTCATCCATACACAATTGTCATAAATACAGTTTGTTTCATAGGATCGTTTCGATAACTCGTTTCGGCAATGTTCGATCAAACCTGAATCCCTGAAACAGGGAAAGGAGGCTGCTGATGGACAAGATATTGCGGATCAATATGGGGGCTGCCGGCGGCCCTCGAGTTACCACCGATTCATTGGGGGAATATGCCGGATTGGGCGGACGCGGTATGACATCGGCCGTTATTGCCAAGGAAGTACCGCCCTTGTGCCACCCATTGAGCGCCGACAACAAACTGGTGATTGCACCCGGTCTTCTGAGCGGTTCCGCCGCAGCCCAATCCGGCAGGATCTCGGTGGGCTGCAAGAGCCCGTTGACGGGCGGCATCAAGGAAGCCAATTCCGGCGGACAAGCCGCCCAGGTTCTCGGGCGTCTGGGATACGCCGCTATTATCCTGGAAGGAAAGCCTTCCGATGGAACCCTCTACAAGATTAAGATCAACAAAGAAGGCGTCACGGTTCTCCCCGATGACAGCCTGAAAGGGTTGGGGAATTATGACCTCATCGACCGCATAAAGGCCGATCACGGGGATAAAGTGGCCTGCATATCCATCGGTACTGCCGGTGAAATGAAACTGCCGGCGGCTTCCGTCGCTTTTACCGACATGGAATTTCGACCGACGCGTCATGCCGGGCGAGGTGGTCCCGGGGCCGTCATGGGATCAAAGGGAGTCAAAGTGATCATCCTGGATGACGCCGGATGCCCCATGCGTTCCCCGAAAAATCCGGAGAAATTCAAGGAGGCCAACAAGCGTTTTGCACAGGGGTTGAAACGCCATGCGGTCACCGGCCAGGGATTGCCCGCTTACGGGACCAATGTACTGACTAACATTATCAATGAAGCCGGCGCCTTGCCCACCCGCAACTTTGCCACGGGGCGGTTCGACGGCGCGACGAAAATCAGCGGTGAAACCTATGCGGAACTGGAAAAAGCCCGCGGCGGTAATCCCACCCATGGCTGTCATCGTGGGTGCGTGATCCAGTGTTCCGGAATCTTCCACGATAAAAACGGTAAATTCCTCACCAAACAACCGGAGTATGAAACCGTGTGGGCCCACGGGGGCAACTGCGGCATCGATGATCCGGATGTGATCGCACAATTGGATCGCATGGATGACGATTTCGGTATCGACACCATTGAAATGGGAGCCACCATTGGTGTCGCCATGGAAGCAGGCGTGGCGCAATTCGGCGACAGCGAGGCCGCCATTCGACTGGTCAAGGAAGTCGGCAAGGGGACGCCGTTGGGACGCATCCTCGGGAGCGGTGCCGAGATCACCGGCAAGGTATTCGGTGTGGAAAGAGTTCCCACGGTAAAGGGTCAATCCATGCCGGCCTATGATCCTCGCGCCGTGCAGGGAATAGGGGTCACCTACGCCACCAGTCCCATGGGGGCGGATCATACCGCCGGATATGCTGTCACCGCCAATGTCCTGGGAGTCGGGGGTACCGTCAATCCGCTCACCCCCGCCGGACAGATCGAATTGTCCCGCAACCTTCAGATTGCGACGGCCGCGATCGACGCCACCGGATATTGTCTCTTCATCGCCTTCGCTATCCTGGATCAGCCGGACACCTTCCAGGATATGCTGGATGTGATCGGTGGCTTTCTCGGTCAGGATTTGACCGCAGACGGCGTAACCGAACTGGGCAAGAAGATCCTGTCTTTTGAACGCGATTTCAATGCCCGCGCCGGATTTACCGCCAAGGACGACCGTCTGCCAGGTTATTTTCAACGGGAAGCCTTGCCGCCGCACAACGTGGTTTTCCAGGTGACGGATAAAGAACTGGACCAGGTCTTCAACTGGTAGCCGATGATGAAATGGAGCGGGGAGCCCGGTGCGCACGGGTTCCCCGCTGATCGCTACTCTTCTTCGGCAGGTGTGACCACCCGCCGTCATTGATGCAATATGAAATCAGTTGCAATCCCACGGATAACCGTTTTATTTCCACAACCATCCGTTTCGGTTTTGTTCCCTTTCCTGTCCAAGGGGGTTCAACTCCCCATATCCCGAAGCTGCGGCATAAAAGAGTTTCTGTGCAGGGAACTTCTCCTGGATCCGGACTATGTGGAAAGCCGAATCCAGACCGTCTTTCTCAACGGTAGAGCCGTGGACGATATCGAAACCGTCATGATCGCCAATGGCGATACACTGGCGCTGTCGGCCGCCATGCCGGGACTGGTGGGGGCGTCCTTTCGTCGAGCCGGACGCTATTCCGTTTTTCGAGACAACGTTTCCTTTCACGACGGTGAACCCCAGGTCGGCCAAGGCGCGGGCCTGGTGACGGTGAAACTTTTCAATCTGATTGTCAGTGAAATCGGCCCCACCCTTTTGCAGCAGGGAGTTCGCATATCGGCTAAAATGCTGGCGGAAGTGATCGGGGCGTTGAACACCCTATCGGAAACGGAGATTGACTTCCGTCTGGATGATCAACCGGCAACCTCGGAGGAGATCTTGTCGAAGATCTCCCGAGAGACGGAGTTCTTGCTGCGGATTCAGGTGGGACTGTCATAAAGGGACCACTACGAAGATTCGGAAGGCAGTGCTTACGTGAACGAACCATTTTCGGAAAAAGTCGTGTATATCACGGGTGGTTCCAGCGGGATCGGGTTGGCGGTGGCCGAGTCCATGGCCGTTCGGGGAGCCCATGTGCTGATGTTCGCCCGAAGGATAGGTGCGCTGGAAGAGGCTGTCGAACGAGTCAAACAAAGCCGAAAGAACGAACATCAGAAAATCGGCTGCTACCCCCTGGATGTCGCCGACCCGAACGCCGTGAAGCGAGTGATGGATCAGGCGGTCATGGCGTTCGGTATTCCGGATATCCTGATCAATTCGGCTGGAAGAGCCCGACCGGAATATTTTGAAAAGATTACCGTTGCACATTTCAACGAGACCCTGGGGGTCAATCTTGGCGGCGTATGGAATACCATCGCCGTCCTGTTGCCGTACATGCGGGAAAGGGGTGCGGGCCATATCGTCAACGTGGCCTCCATTGCCGGATTTCTCGGTCTTTTCGGTTACACGGATTATTGCGCCTCAAAGTTCGGTGTCATTGGATTGTCGGAAGCATTGCGAAATGAATTGAAACCCCATGGTATTCATGTGTCGGTGCTCTGTCCGCCCGATACCGATACCCCGGGGTACGCCATGGAGAATGTCGGAAAACCGCCGGAAACGCGCGCCATTTCCAAAAATGCCAAACTCATGTCGGCAGCGGATGTCGCCCGGGACATGATGAACGGAATGATCAAAAAACGATTCATGATTATCCCGAGTATGGATGGCCGCCTGCTCTATTTTGCCAAGCGCTGGTTGCCTGGGGTTGTCGAAAAAATCATGGATCATACCGTGAAAAAAGTACGGCGGAAACCATCTGACGGCGACAGGGAGTTCAGCTGACGCGGATCACCGTCGGTTTCGGAGCAGAAACGAAAAACGCCAGTCGCATCATGGGGCATCATCCGAGGCCGCTGCCGTCGGGATGGTGGGACCGGATGTCCTTTCCTTTTTCACCTTTTCAATATTCTTGAGAAGTTGTTTGCAATCCCGCGTATTCTGCGCCATGCGTTCCAGTAATTCCTTGGCCTTTCGCCCCAATTCTTCGCGTGTTTTTGAGTGCATCGATCTGATTTTATTGATATCTGTGATGAGTTCCGATTTTTCGGAGCGACTCATCAATTGTTCGATTTTGAGAATGTTTTTCAGGGCGGTTTCCTCCTGCGTCGCCTTTTGCTGGGCGAGCAGTTTTCTCCGCGACAATTTCACCAGTTCCATCAACCTGCGAGTGGAAAGCCCCTCATCGATACAGCGTCTTGCCAGAGATATCTTTTTCTCATTGTTTCGAAGGCCGATCAGGTTCGCCTTATGGGTGTAGGTGAGTTTGTCGGTATCGATATGATTGCTTTCCAAAAACGCTTCCTGTGCTGCGACGCGAACCATCACCGTCAGGGTGCTGTACGGTACGGCCAAATCCCTGTGACTGCAAAGGGCCTTGAAGCTGTTCGGTTTTTTCGGATTCTTGGAGGACGCCAACCGAATATCATTGTGAAAGAAATACTTGAGGATATAGCGTCCGATTTCAAGTGATCCTTTATATAATGTCTCATTGGCTTTCTCATTGATGAACGCAACCGATTTATCGATCAATTCTTGATCCCACTCCTCTTTATCGTTGCTTGCCGGTTGTCCGACCTGTTTGTCTTCCTCCATCATGGAACTCCTTTCTGATTGGCGGGTGTGAAACTGCGCGGACGTTTCATCATACGCCGGCGCTTTTTCGAGTTGAAGATTCTCGGCGCCTGTTATCTTACTTTGAATTGAAAAAAATAAAAACAAAAAAATATATTTTTAATAATTGACATCCGAAAAAATATCATTAAATTATGATTGAAAAAATAGTATAAATATTTGAAATAGCGTATATAAATATTGTATTGAATGCAGTGAATATATGGAAAAATGAAATAATCGAAAGGAGGGCGATGCCATGATGATCAGAAGAGTTTTTGGCGTACCGGGTTGGGATTTTGGGAGACCCTTTGAAGAATTCGACAGACTGAAAAGGCAAATGGATTTATTGGGTGACAGCCTGATGGGAAGAGTTCGCGGCCGGCAGGCGGGGGTGTTTCCGCTCATCAACCTGACCGAAGACAAGGACAATTACTATGTGCGCGCGGAACTGCCGGGCCTGAAGACCGAAGAGCTTGATATTCAGGCCACCGGAACAACGCTCAGTCTCATGGGAGAGCGTAAAATCCCCAATGAAAACGGAGGCTCCAAATATCACCGTCGCGAACGGGAAGCCGGGAAATTTTCCCGGATGGTCAGCCTGGGCAACGAAATTGATCCCACTCGGGTGGATGCGAAGCTGGCCAACGGTATCCTGACGGTGGTGCTGCCCAAGTCCGAGAAAAACAAACCGAAACAGATCATGATCAAACAATAAGGTCAGGAGAAAGGAGGGATGAACCATGCCGGAATCCAAAGATTTGAAAGTCAGGGACAAGCAGGAGTTGTCCGGGCCCGTCGAACATACCAAACCGGGGCCTGTTTTTATACCGGAGGTGGATATTTTCGAAAACGAGAAAGAAATCGTTCTTCTGGCGGACATGCCGGGTGTGAAGGCGGAAAACCTGAATATCGATCTCAACGAAAATGTTCTGAAGATCGCAGGCGATGTGGCGCCATTTGAAGGGCGGGATGAAGAGGATATCGTGATTGAATACGAAGTGGGACGCTTCGTACGGGAGTTCAGTATTTCCGAAGTGGTCGACCAGGAAAGGATCGAAGCCAAGCTGGAGACCGGTGTCCTGCGTCTGGTGCTGCCGAAAAAGGAAAAGGCCGCTCCCCGAAAGATCACTGTCAACCCCGCCTAACTGTTTTGGCCGGGGCTGCCGACCCTTTCGGTCGTCCGGCCCCGGCCATTCATATTTGCCGTTCCGGGAATGAAACATCAAAAGGAACGGTATGTCCGGCGTATCCTGCGTAAGGGGGGACCTATCCGCCCCCGACCGGTGGGAAAACCCCCACCCTGTCTCCATCGCGCAGCACGGTATCGGCTTGGGCATGCACGCCGTTCAGAAAGATCAACTTGACCTGCTCCATGGGCAGGCCGATTTGAACCAGCAGCTCCTGGATGGTGGCGCCGTCCTCGCAGGTCATGGTCAAGGCTTCCTTGGTTCCGCCTGCCGGTTTATAACGGGAGAGGGTGGCAAACAGGTTTACTTGAATGTGCATGGCATGAATTCCTTTATATCTTCTCTGTAGTGGCGATCCCCCGGGGCCGCAGACGGACTTGTTTGCCGTTCTGAGAAAGCCCGGCGGCATCCTTCACCTGGTTGTGGCCATGGCGCAGAAGGTTTTCCATTATGTGGGCCGCATACTCATCATCATGGGAATCGATGGCGTCGACCAGCCTTTCGTAATATGCGGTGATTTCTTCCGATGCGTTCGGCAGCCGGTGGAAGACCTCCATATAATATTGATAAACGGGTTTGAAGGAGTTGAACAACAGCTGGATCACCAGGTTCCCGGACAACCGGTTGAGGTTGGCATGCAGGTCCACATTCAAGCGGGAGACGACGGCCGTTTCATGGGGGTTGTGTTTCATGGTGTCAACGATTGCCTTCATGATGGCAACGTCTTCTCTCGAAGCTCTCCGGGCAGCCTGGCCGGCGGCATAAACCTCGATGACCTGTCGGAAATCCATCAGGGCGATGAGCAGGCCGGCGTCCACGGATTCGCTGTTGTTCATGATTTCCATCAGCAAGGAAATGGAGGCATTTGTCGGCAGGTCGCGGATATAGGAACCACTGTTGGGTCTCTTTTCCACCATGCCCAGCCGTTCCAGCTTCTCAATCGCCTCCCGGATGGTCACGCGACTTACCTGGTATTGCCGAGCAAGGTCGCGTTCGGAAGGCAGGCGGCTTTCCGGCGGATGCATGCCGTTGAGGATGTCCATTTGTAGGGCCTTGGAAATACGGTGGGACAATTTTTCTTTATGCGTGTCCGCAGTGTTGGATGGTGTCACCGGAATCCTTCCTTGTGTTTCTTTGGTAAGACCAAATATATTAAAGCGATGCTATCGAAATACACAATAACTGTCAATGATAACATTAAATAAAATCTTGACATAGCGGTATTAAACCGGATAGTAACGAGTAAATTGGTATTACCACTTTGGATCTCTTAGATGGAATTCGGCATGTCCCGATCTCACGGTTTGCACAACATGGAAACCGGTGTGACACCCACCGGCGCCGTATCAGCCGTGGTTTTTGACATTCAGCGTTTTTCCCTGCATGATGGTCCGGGTATCCGTACGACGGTATTTCTAAAAGGTTGCCCGTTGCGATGCGTCTGGTGTCAGAATCCGGAGTCGAACGGAATGCAGCCGGAAATCGCTTTCTATCGGGAGAGATGCGTCCGCTGCTTTGACTGCAAAGCGATCTGCCCCCGGGGCGCGATCCTGTCTGGCGAATGGCGTGTCGACTATGACCGTTGCAATGCCTGCGGGGAATGTTGCACCGGTTGCCGGCAGCAGGCTTTGGTACTGGTGGGGAAGCGTTGGGATTCGGCTTCACTGGCGCGGGAGCTGATCAAGGATCTGGATTTTTACCGGGATTCCGGAGGCGGTGTGACCTTTTCCGGAGGAGAGCCCATGATGCAGGTCGACTTTCTGATGCAGGTAATACCCAACCTCCGGGCCCGTGGGATTCATATCAACCTGGAGACGAGTGGGGCATTCCCGTGGAGCGCCATGGAACAGCTGATGGAAATGACGGACCTGATCTACTTTGATGTGAAGCTGATGGATCCGGTACTTCATTTGACCCATACCCGGTCCGACAACCGGATGATTCACGATAACTTCAGAAGACTTTCCCAAGGGTTTCGTGGGTTGCAGCCTCGGATGCCGTTGATACCCGGAATTACCGATACGGAACGCAATCTGATCGAAACCGCTCGTTTTCTGAAGACAAACGGTCACAAGAGCATCCATTGTCTGCCGTATCATTCGTTTGGGGATGCCAAGCTGGCGCGCATTCAATCGAACAGGGAGCCGTTCGGCAAACGGAATCCGGTCGCCGCCGATCCCCAATGGGTGACGGCCATCTTTGAAAAGGAGGGGATCGATGTCGTCATCTACCGGTAATGGGAGAAAGTTGGGAGAAGGGGACCGAATCGGCCGGTTAAAAGCGTCTGTGCAAAACGCCCCCTATGCGGTGTGTACGGAACGAGCCCTGCTCTGGACAGACTATTTCCAAAAAACACATCATCGACAAAAACCCATTGCCATCCAGATTGCCGAAGCGCTGCGACAGGTTCTGCTCCAGAAAAGCATCACCATATACCCGGACGAACTGATCGTGGGGAATTTCACTTCCAAACGCGTCGGTGGTTCGATTTACCCGGAACTGCATGGGGTGCCGGTCATGCTGGATTTGTTCCGACTATCCCGCCGAAAAACAAACCCCCTTCGGATCACCCCAAAGGAAATGCGACAACTGATGGCGATCATTCCCTTTTGGGCCTTTCGGTTTGTCGCCTTCCATGCCTACCGCAGACCGTTGGAAAAAATTCGATTTATCGCCAATCAATTGCGGGCCCATTTTTACTTGATCAATGAATGCGGCGGAATTTCTCATCTGGCGCCGGACTATGAAAAATTGATCCGTATGGGCACCGACGGTATCAAAGCCCAAGTGGAAGCCAGCAAACCGTATAGCGCGGAAGGCTCGGAATCCCGGCATTTTCTGGAGGCTGTCGCAATTGCCGCCGAAGGGTTGGCGCTGTTCGGAGAGCGCTATGGCAAACTTGCCACCGACATGGCACGGGCCGAATCAGACCCCCGTCGACGCGCAGAACTGGAAACCATTGCCGGGGTTTGCAGTCGGGGATTGCGTCACGGCGCGGCGAACTTTCACGAAGCCCTGCAGGCCATCTTTTTCGCCCAGATCGCTATCAATCTGGAAAGTCTGGACAACGCGGTTTCACCTGGCCGCATGGATCAATATCTCTACCCCTATTATGTCCGGGATTTGTCGGAGGGCGTTCTCGATCGTGAGACAGCCAAATCCCTGGTGGCTGCATTCTGTATCAAGCTCTCGGAAATTATTCCTGTTTTTTCCCAACAACTGATCAATTTCCATGGCGGCATGTTCAACGGGCAGGTTCTGACGGTGGGCGGAACGGACCGCTCCGGGAAAGACGCTGTAAACGAACTCAGCTATATTTTTTTGGAAGTGATGAACGAATTGCGCATGCGGCAACCGAATTTCCATGCACGGGTGCATGCCGACGCACCGCCGGAGTATCATCAAACGCTCCATACCCTGCTGGCCGGCGGCAGCAACTCGCCGGCCCTGTATAACGACGATGTCATTGTACCAGCTATGCGTCATCAAGGATATACCCTCGAAGACGCCCGGGACTACACGGCGGTGGGGTGTGTGGAGCCGGTCAGCCAGGGGAAAAGTTTTGCTTCAACGGATGCGGCACTTTTCAATCTGCCCATTGTGTTGGAAATGGCCTTGAATCAGGGCCGTCGTTTCGGATCTCCCATACGAACGGGAATCGCAACCCGTCCGGTTTCCGAGATGACCCATATGGACCATGTCCTGAATGCGTTTGAAGCCCAGCTCAAGGAAATGCTCGGCCGTCTGGTGCGGGACCTGCGGGCGGTAGAGATCGCCAATCGCAAACATCATCCTACCCCGCTGACCAGCATGCTCCTGAAAGGTTGCATCGAGTCCGCCACTTGTTCGACGGCCGGGGGCGCCGCCTATAATTTTTCCGGTATCCAATGCGTGGCGCCCATCGATGTCGGCGATGCACTCTACGCCATCGAACAGTCTGTTTTTGTGGAAAAAAGGATGCATTTACGGCAGATTGTGGCGTTACTCAAAAGAAATATCGACGATTCCCAAGCGTTTGCCTATCTGCAGGGGCTCGCCAAATTCGGCAATGATGATCCGGCGGTGGATCGCTGGTCGGTATATGCGGCCGAAACCTTCGAAAAAACGTTGCGCGAACTCGGCGACACCACCCGGGGAGGCGCATATACCACCGGTCTTTACTCGGTCACCGCCCATGAATTTTTCGGTCGGATCACCGGCGCCTTGCCCCATGGCCGAAAAAAAGGCCAGGCCTTTGCCTCCGGCATTTCACCCGGCAACGGAATGGACCGGAAGGGACCGACGGCGTTATTGAATTCCGTCAACCGCTTTGATTTCAAACGGTTTGCAAACGGAATCAATTTCAATATAAAATTCGATCCCCATACCTTGCGCGGCGACACCGGCGTTGCCGCCCTTGGGGGGCTGTTGAAAACCTACTTCCGAAGGGGAGGAATGCAGGCACAGGTCAACGTCGTCGACCCGGACGTATTGATTCAGGCGCGGAAAAACCCCCGGCTGTACCCCAACCTCCTGGTGCGGGTGTCGGGGTACTCCGCCTATTTCAACGATCTTTCGCCGGCGATGAAAGATGAAGTGATTCGTCGGACTTGCCTGTCCGCCGGCTGAAGAAAAGGGGGAAATGTGAATACGCGTGCGGATGTGGAAGACTATGCCGTTGACATCACGGATGCGGCCGGCCGCATCGTGCGGGTGATCGGCGATGAACGGGCCGCGGAGGCAGCCGTTGTATTGGGAACGGACCTGCGCGGAGTCTATCTGCAAGCCATGAGGGCCGGCATCCATCCCAAGCGATATCTGCGTAATCGGGACAGTATCTCCCTTGCGGAACAGATCCGTCTGGCGGAGTCCTCGGTAGTCGTCGTGGGTGCCGGGGGATTGGGCGGCAATGTTATTCAGCAACTGGCTCGCCTCGGGATCGGTCGATTGCATATTGTCGATTTTGATACCTTCGATGAAACCAATCTGAACCGTCAGATTCTGGCGGACGCAAACTCCATGGGAAAGTCAAAGGCGGAAACGGCTGCCAAAATGATATCCATCGTCAATCCGGCCGTTGGTGTCTCTGTTTATCGAGAGAAAATCGCCGCCGGCAACGCCGAAAGAATATTGATCCACACGGATGTGGTCGTGGATGCCTTGGACAATGTTCCGGACCGGTTTGTCATCGCCGCAGCGGCCCGGAAACTTTCCCTGCCGCTGGTTCACGGAGCCGTTGCGGGATTCGAAGGACGGGTGATGACCATATTCCCGGAAGACGCCGGGCTTGATCAACTGTACGGTGAGGCCCCATACGCCGGTCCTGCGAATCCGCCTGCTCCGGAAGCGATTTTGGGTACACCGATGGTATCGCCGGTCGTTGTGGCGACTTTTCAAGTAATGGAAGTGATTAAGATCATTCTCAAACGCGATGGGTTGTTTCGCAATCGGATGGTCTCCATCGACCTTTCGACCGGGCAGGTCGACGTGTTTCGGTTTTCGTAATCTATCCCTCCGGCATTGGACCATGGCGTCGATCCTTCCCATTGATCCAACCCATGCCCTATCTTGTGTTCATTCTATGGTTGACACACAATATATTTTCGATATGATACTTCAGCGACTGTTCGACAGCCTTTACTTCCATCTCATCCAGGCGGGTTGATTATGAAAAAATACTATCCGAAGAACAAAAAGGAATCCAAGGGCTCTAAAGCGGAAACACTGATTCAGCATCGTCTCGTCGCCAAACGGTACATGATCAAAATGGTCATTCGAGAAGATGAAATGTCCGTCGACCATCTGGCCTATGACCGGGAGATGGATCGAAATGTGGTCCTGAAAGTCATCCCGCCTGAAGTGGCGAAAGATCAGGCTGCCATGGGCTCCTTGAAACGGGAGACCGACGCGGCGCTCTTATTGGCGGATGAACACATCGCCCGGCTGTACAATGTGGAGACCTGGAAGGATTTAACCTTCGCGATTTATGAATATGTTCCAGGCAGCTCCTTATATCATTTGATGGAGGAAAAGGATCGCTTGCTGACACTGGAAGAGGCGATTCCGCTGTTGAAACAGGTCGCCGATGCAATCGATTTCGCGCATCAGAATCGTCCACGAATCATCCATGCCGATCTGAAACCATCCAATGTGCTGCTGACCGAGGCGGGCCTTGTCAAGGTTGCCGATTTCGGCGTGGCGCGCGTATTCAGTGACACGGTCATCCGCGTATCGGCGGCGGAGGACGCAGCGACTTTCGGTTATAAGGCGCCGGAACAGATTACCGGAAAGGAAGCGGGAAGCGCTGCAGATATTTATGCGCTGGCCGCCATCGCCTATGAAATGTTGTCCGGCCGGCCGCCTTTTTACGAAGGGGATTTGCGGTCACAGATTTTGAACAATCCCGTCAATAAAATCGACGATGTCCCGGAGCATGTCAATCAAGCCATTTTATGCGGCCTTTCCAAGGATCAGGCCGATCGTCCTAAAAGCGCGGGGGATTTCCTCGCCATGCTGGTCGGTGACAAACCGGTTCCCGTATCGAAAGAAGAAACACGGAAACTGTCAAAAGAAGCGGAACCGCCTTTGCCCCCACCATCGGATGCTGCCGTAAAACACGCATCACCGGATCCGGGATCCAAGAGCAAGATGCTGCCGATCGTTTTGGGGATTCTCTTGATCGCCATTATCGCCGGTGCGGGTTTGTTCTGGATGCAAAAAGGAAAACCGGCGAAACCGTCGGCTGAGAAAGCCCCCTCGCAACAACAGGTCGCTCAAGACACCGCCGCGGAAAAACCCAAAGCACAGACGGCAGCGGTTCCGGTTGCAAAAACGGAAGAGCCGGTGCAGGGGATCAAAATCGAAAGGCCAACCATCGGGGATGTCGCCGTGGATAGCGTTCCTTCGGGAGCGGAGATTTATTTTGACGATAAAAAGGCGGGAGTGACACCGACGACCCTGACGGATCTCAGTGAGGGTGTGCATACATTGACATTGAAGAAACAAGGGTTTGATGAATGGCGCAAGGAAATTGAGATCATCGCTTTAAAGCGTTCCGAAGTCATTGCGGAGTTGGAAACGATCTATGGCGGTTTGGATGTCACCAGTACGCCGGAGGAGGCGGAGGTATATCTGGATGGAAAAAAAGTCGGGATCACGCCGGTCGTTCTGGAACATGTCAAGAAGGGCCTGCGTGAGATCGTCGTAAAGAAAACCGGTTACGAGGATTGGGATCAGAAAGTCAAAATTGCCTCCGGCGAATCGATCAAATTGTTCGCGGAACTGGGAGCGGTCTACGGAAGCTTGCTGATCGAGAGCCGCCCGGTTGATGCCGATGTATATCTTGGCGGCAGAAATCAGGGCAAGACCCCCCTGACCCTGGAGCGAGTCAAGGAGGGGAAGCAGGAAATCGAAATTTCGAAAGAAGGCTACCAGGCTTGGAAGCAGTCCGTGACGGTCAAGCCGGGGAAACCGGTGCAAGTCACGGCAGACCTGATTGCCGCCTACGGTAGTCTGAAGATCAGCAGCAAACCGACCGGCGCCGCCATCCTCATCGACGGCAAGCAGCAGGGAAAGACGCCGCTGAAGTTGGATAAGCTGAAGAGCGGGCGTATTCAAGTCGAAGTCGGTATGGAATGTCATGAATCGGTCATTCGGGATATCGCGATTCCGGCCGGGAAAGCCGCCGAGTCGGAATTTGTCTTAAAATCCGTTTGCGGAAATATCTCCGTTGTCAGCGAACCGGCCGACGCCAAATGGTTTTTTGATGATAAATATCAGGGCCGGACGCCGGGACGATTAACCGATATCGAGAAGGGCAAACACACGGTCAAACTCACCAAAACGGATTATATCGATTGGGTGGGAATCGTTGACGTGAAGCCGGATGGAACGGAAACCGTTACGGCCAAACTGGATCCGGTGCCTCTGAAAGTCGGTGATACCTATATGGACCCGGTCACCGGAATGGCGTTTACCTGGGTAGAAGGCGGCTGTTATCAGATGGGGACGCCTCCCAAAGAATTGGGCAGGGATGCGGACGAAGGGCCTGTGCACGAAGTTTGTGTCAATGGGTATTGGATGGGGATTTATGAAGTCACCCAGGCGGAATGGAAACAGATCATGGGCGGCAATCCTGCTTTTTTTAACAAAGGGGGCGACTATCCCATCGAAAATGTATCCTGGAATATGGTCCAGACATTTATCGGGAAATTGAATCAACAACTCAAAGGCAAATTGGGAAAAGCGGCTGGAAAGTCGAGCTTCTATCGATTGCCCACCGAGGCGGAATGGGAATTCGCCGCCCGCGATCGGGGAGGAGACCAGCGTTTCTCCGGTGGGAACCAGGCCAATGGGGTGGGGTGGAATAAAAATAACAGCAAGCGAACGACGCACCCGGTGGGAAAGAAGACGCCCAACAATCTGGGGATCTATGATATGAGCGGCAACGTCTACGAGTGGGTGGAAGATGTGTATGGCGAAGACGCCTATGCAAAGCATTCCAAAAGCAACCCGGTTGTGCAATCCGGAGGTTCGGAACGCGTCGCCAGAGGCGGGAGCTGGTTTCACTCGGAGAAAGAATCCCGATCGGCGAAGCGGAACATGTTTTCGGCGGAGACGCCCAATACATATGTGGGTTTCCGACTGGTGAAACCAAGATAACGGGGAAATCGTTATTTTTTTTCCAAACCCTCTTTCAGCTGCTGGTTCAGTCTGGCAAAAAGGTCTTTTTTCTTCTGGTTCTGTTCGGCCTGGATGGATTCGACTTTTTTGGATAGTTGCTTCTGGGCTTCCTGGAATTTTTTGAGTTCCTCTTCCAGTCGATTGTCCTTGCTTTCCTTGGGGAGGGTTTCGATACGCAGGTGGTCCCGAATATATAGTTTGGTGCCGAAAGCGCCCTCGACGATATCGAGAATTTCCAGGTCTTTTAGTTTTCGACAGATGCGGTGGCCCTCTTCCGGCGAGAAGGCGAGGGTGCCGCAAATATCTTCCACAGCCGGAGGAATCTGTTTGGTATGTCCCAGGACGCGGATGGCCGCAATAACCAAATGGGCTTCTTCGTAAATATTTTTAGGGGCTTTCATTTTGTTTGCTCCGGTCATTTGATTTGGCCCGGTATTTTCTCCGGTGATATTCTTGACAGAAATGTGCGAGGATAGTAACAGTTCGATCGGTTTTGTCAAGCACAACACGGGCACAACACGGGCCTGTTCGGTAACCCATCACCCGTATCACATCCAACATCCTATCGGAGGACGTTATGACTGAAATTATTGATGTAAGGGCTAGAGAGATATTGGATTCGCGTGGAAATCCCACCGTTGAAGTGGACGTCATCACGTCCGGCGGCGGCATCGGGAGGGCGGCCGTCCCGTCCGGTGCATCCACCGGCACCAGAGAGGCCTTGGAGTTGCGGGATAAAGAGCCGGATCGTTACCTGGGAAAGGGCGTCCAACAAGCGGTCGAAAACGTGAACACCATCATCGCCCCGGAAATCATCGGTATGGATGCGGCCGAACAGGAGATGCTCGATCGGTTTATGATCGAACTGGATAAAACCGCCAACAAATCGAAGTTGGGCGCCAACGCCATATTGGGCGTTTCCATGGCAGCCGCCCGGGCAGCCGCGGACATTTACTGCCTGCCCCTGTACCAGTATATCGGTGGTATCAACGCCCGGTATTTACCCATGCCCATGATGAATATCGTCAACGGGGGTGCGCATGCTACCAATAGTTTGGATATACAGGAGTTTATGATTATTCCCGTGGGGGCGAACACCATCTCGGAAGCGGTCCGTATGGGAGCGGAAACGTTTCATTCCCTGAAAAAGCTGTTGAAAGAGAAAGGCTTGAATACGGCGGTGGGAGATGAAGGCGGATTCGCACCGAATCTGGAGTCCAATGAGGCCGCTATCCAATTCATCATGAAGGCCATTGAGCTCGCCGGCTACACGCCGGGCAAGGATATCTCCCTGGCGTTGGATGCCGCCGCCAGTGAATTCTATAAAGATGGACAATATCATCTTGCTTCGGAAAACAAGGCCCTGAGCTCGGGAGAGATGATCGACTACTATGCCGACCTGGTGGCGCAATACCCGATCCTGTCCATCGAGGACGGCCTGGCGGAGCAGGATTGGGAGAATTGGGCCCTCATGACCGATCGGTTGGGAGGTTCCGTGCAATTGGTGGGGGATGATATTTTTGTGACCAACCCCGACATTCTGGCCCAGGGGATTGAAAAAGGCGTCGCCAATTCCATTCTGATCAAACTGAACCAGATTGGAACCCTTACCGAAACCCTTGATGCCATTGAAATGGCCAAACAGGCAGGCTATACAACCGTCATTTCCCATCGTTCGGGTGAAACGGAAGACACCTTCATATCGGACCTGGTCGTCGGTGTGGGAAGCGGGCAGATTAAGACCGGCTCCCTCTCCAGATCCGATCGCGTCGCAAAATACAACCAATTGATTCGAATCGAAGAGGAGCTTGGTAAGTCGGCCCGTTTTTCTCGGCATGTCTTTCTTGCCAAATAACCGAAATTGCCGGACATATAGATGACGAGATCGCTGAAATGCATTGGAATGACCTTGCTTGTTTTGTTCTTTCAGGCTCCGGCCCGGGCGTATATTATGGAAGGCAAGGAGATGCTGAAACTGATGGTTCAACATCTCGGCCATCCCCAAAGCCTGTTGGTTCACCAGAAATTGCTGCTGTATAACCGCGGTCCGGAAGAGGTCCCCGTTGAGCTGCAGGAAACGCTGCGTTACCAATTTCCGAACAGGTTCAGGAGCGAAACCGTGTCCGATCTGGGGCAAAAGATTCATGTTTTTTCCGTGGATCGCAGCGTTACCATCATCGATAAAACCATAACCTCCACCATCGAGAACGAAGTGGACCATGTTACGGATGTCCTTCTGTTCAACGACCCGGATATGATATGGAAGCGGTTGACGGAATTGGGCGTGGATGTTTCCCGTACCAGTCTCGGGCGCTTTGAGAGAGGCATCGGCTATGTCATCGGCGCCAAATATCCGGATACAGCAGCGCAGCAGCTATGGATCGATAAAAAAACATACCGCCCGTGGCGTCTTCTGATCCGCGCCGCGCAATTGGAGATGCGAGACATTTTTTGGGAATTTCGCTATCTGGATTGGCGGGAAATCGATAAGACCTGGTATCCCCATAAAATCGAAGTGTATCGGGGTGGCAGGCTGCAGCAGGTTTTCGAAGTCCTCCGGATTCAGATCGGTAATTCTTTTCCCGATGCCTTGTTTGATATTCAGACGCTTCGATCCCAGTATCGGGAGATGCCGTCCGAATCCATGGAAACCGGGAAGCCCGATGAACTCATGGATCTTCGGAAGTCCATCCAGGATTTTAAGAGTATGTATGAATAACGGGTTGCGTGAGTCGCGGCCGTGGGGTAATCATTTTACGTGCATGTCGCATCGAAAAGGGGCTGATTAATGGCGTTCAATACCAAATTTATTTTTGTCACCGGTGGCGTATTATCATCTTTGGGCAAGGGACTTGCTTCGGCATCCATCGGCGCTTTACTGGAAAGTCGTGGTTTGCGGGTTACGCTGCAGAAACTTGACCCCTATATCAACGTCGACCCCGGAACCATGAACCCTTTCCAGCATGGCGAGGTATTTGTAACCGACGACGGCGCGGAAACCGACTTGGATATGGGGCATTATGAGCGTTTCACCAATGCCAAACTCTGCAGCAACAATAATTTCACCACCGGAAAAATATACGATTCCGTCATCACCAAGGAGCGCAGGGGAGATTATTTAGGAGGCACCGTCCAGGTCATTCCCCACATCACCGATGAGATCAAACGCAGTATCATGTTGGTGGCCCATGACGTGGATGTCGTGATTGTGGAGATCGGTGGAACCATCGGTGATATTGAAAGTTTGCCGTTCCTGGAAGCCATTCGGCAATTCCGGGTGGATAAGGGCCGGGAAGACGTCCTTTTCATTCATTTGACGCTGGTGCCCTATATCGCAACTGCCGGGGAAGTGAAAACAAAGCCGACCCAGCATAGCGTTAAGGAGTTGCGCAGTATCGGCATCCAACCGGATGTGCTGTTGTGCCGCACCGATCGTTTTCTGACCAAGGATATTAAATCCAAAATCGCCTTGTTTTGCAATGTGGGGGTCGATGCGGTCATCACCGCCAAGGATGTGGAGTGTATCTATGAAGTGCCCCTGGTGTTTCATCAGGAAGGACTGGACGATAAAATCGTCGAGTTGCTCCACATCTGGACGAGAGCGCCGCGACTGGAGCAATGGGAGGAGCTGGTCAAACGCCTGATGTCGCCCACTCATGAAGTCTCCATCGGAATTGTCGGTAAATACACGGATCTGACCGAATCGTACAAAAGCCTGAATGAAGCTCTCTATCATGGTGGAATTCCAAATGATTGTCGTGTGAACCTGCATTTCATCGACGCTGACACCATCGGTGAAAGCAACGCCGCCAAAATTCTGAGTGTGTTTGACGGGATTCTGGTTCCCGGAGGGTTCGGCGCAAGAGGTACGGAAGGCAAGATTCTGGCGGCCAGATATGCCCGGGAAAGCCGGACGCCTTATTTCGGTATCTGCCTTGGAATGCAAATCGCCGTGATCGAGTTCGCTCGGAACGTCGCCGGTCTGAAAGGCGCCCACAGCACCGAGTTCGACAAGACTTCTCCCCACCCGGTGATTTACCTCATGAAGGAGTGGTATGATCCCAAAACCGGCACCATGCAGAAGCGGGACGTGAACTCCGAAAAGGGCGGCACCATGCGTCTCGGCGCTTATCCATGCGTCCTCCATAAAGATACGTTTGCCCATCAGGCGTATCAGATTGACCAAGTTTCGGAGCGGCATCGCCACCGCTATGAGTTCAATAACGAATACAAGGAGAGACTGGAAGAAAGCGGGCTTGTTTTCAGCGGCGTATCCCCCAACGGGGAGCTGGTGGAGATCGTCGAGCTCAAAGACCAACAGTGGTTTCTGGGATGTCAGTTTCATCCGGAGTTCAAATCGCGTCCCATGGCCCCGCATCCTCTTTTCCGGGAATTTATACGTGCGGCGCTTGGGAATAAGGTTCGGAAGGTCGGCTGACCGGACGGTTATTCCGTCATGCGGGAAAACGCTTGGTATTCCCGTTGCATCTTTTCAAATACGGAGCGCCATGAAAAGGGCGCGAGCCGGCAATCCGTTTCCGAGGGCCGCTCGCAATCCAGACTTCGGGACAGCTGGCGCATCAGTGCTTGGGCCAGGTTTTGAACGAACGCGGGGAGATCTTCGGGAACCGGTATGTCCGGACCGTTCAGTCGCGGCAAGGGAATTCTTTCCACCAGTCCGTCATCGCACAATCCGTCCGGCATCCAAGTGTCCATGCCGGGAAGTCCCGTTACAACCACCCGGCAGCCGCAGGCAAGCGCTTCGATGACGACCAGGGGCAACCCTTCGAAAAAAGAAGGGAGCACGAAAACATCGGCGGTTGTCAATAGACGGGCCAATGCCTCTTGGGGCAGCGCCCCCAGAAAAACCACATTTCCCATACCCGTGGCTTTCCGACGGATCACCTCGGCTTCCACTTCTCCGGCCGAGCCCGCCAGAAAAAGTTTCACGGTGCGGCCTATGGGCGGAACGACATGGGGCATGGCTTCGATCAGCCATGGCACTCCCTTGGAAGCGCTTATTTTACCGGCATAGGGGATCGGCCGCGCGTTTTGCGGACTGCGGGTTGCGGATGGGAGTACGTGAGAAGACGCCTGGACAAACTGCCTGGAGGCGGGTCGACATGTGTCGTGATCGATTTCATGACATCCCTCTCAATTTCATCCGCCGTGCCGATACAGGGGCGATGGACGGTTCATTTTGAAATCGCGACCTGTTTATGATAAGCGACACAAGTCGGTTATCGTGAAACAGGATACCACGGGAGAGTCATTCATTCAACAATTGAAGCCGCCGATCAGCTTCGCGTTGATCGATATAGGGAAAGGAGTTGCGACCATGAGGGGTTGGGTTGTTCCGATCGGCTGGGGGATCTGTGTTTTTTTGTGGCCTGCCGCGGTTATCGGATCGTCGGATTTGACCGATGTCCAAAAAAAGGAGATCGTCTACCGCATGTATGCGGAATTTAAAAATGATTTCCCGGAAGTGAACGACATCGAACCCCGAGAGGCCATGAAGCTCGCTGCAGAAAATCATGCCGTTTTCGTAGATGTGCGTGATCCTGCGGAAATGAAAGTGTCCATGTTACCCCATGCGATCACCAAAAAATCGTTTCTGGAAAACCCCCAGCGGTTCGCTGATCGCACCATTATCGTGTATTGCACCATCAGTTACCGCAGCGGCAAGTTTGCCGAGGAGATGGCCCGCAAAGGAGTTACCCTCTATAACTTGAAAGGGGGACTGTTGGCCTGGGTTCTGGAGGGAGGAACCGTATTTGACAGTCATGGAGAATCCAAGCGCATCCATGTATATGGAGAAAAATGGAATTTCGTGCCCAAGGGATATGAAGCGGTTTGGTATGGTTTTTTTGATCGGTTTCTCCAGGATCGGCCGGGGACCGAATAGGAAAACCTTCCGGCGCCGGGCGTTCGGCGATGGCCGTGGATTTCAGCGGGGGGCTTTTTTTCGGATGATCCGGTAGGTTTTGGATGGGGATCCATTGCTTCGGCCGCCCGATTGGCCGGGGGAGAGGGGCGGCGCCAGTGTGTTCCGGCGAAAAGAACAGTCCATGCGGGGGCATTTCAGACCCGGCGCGCTGTTGGCATGGTCGAACCATTCAATCAGGAAGGGATTGGCGCATTGGGGACAGGGCAGAATATATGGTTTTTCCCAGCTGATGAAACCGCAGTTCGGGTTGGAACAGGCATAATGGATGCGCTGTTTCTCGCCGGTTTTTTGAAGAATCCTTCCCGCGCCGCATAGCGGGCATTGGATTGCGATCCGGTCCTCAAACAGTCGAATCCGCTGTTCGATAACCTCGTCGGATGGCGGTTTTTTTGTTTCCGATGCCCCATTGGGAGCGACGACCGGTGAGACGGGATCTTCCGGGCTTCCGGTTATCCCAGATTCCTCATCCGTTTCCAGGCAAAGTGATTCGGAATCGGAAGTGAGATCAAGCGTCAACTCCGTTTCCTCCGGTGATGACTCGCCTTCGGACGGACTTGTCTCCTGGTATGATGAGGACCCCGTCCGTTCCGCCTGCTGCTCGTCTTTCACCCGCAGGCTGTCCATCAGGATGTTCATCAAGGGCATTTTGATTTCGTCGGTACTTTTGGCGACTTCTTTTCGAATTTCAATGACCGGCTCTTCCCAACTGATGATTTTATAGACCGCTTCCAGATTCTTCAAGTCTCCGGTCTCTGCGGAGATCACCTTCCCCTTCAGCAGATGCAGATATCCGGTTTCGTTGCGATTGGAGGTCACCTTCAGGGTGCAGGAGTTCTCTTCCATTTCGGACATCTGTAAAAAAGCGGGAAGACTCAACCCTTTGATGCGGCCTTCCAGGTTACTGCTCATGAAATGATCACCTCCGTCACGGATTTGGGCTTGGTAAAAACAAAATGGAGAACCCGATGAAGAAAAGCATCATGATAAATTATTTCGGCGGCAGCAGGAGCGACGCGATGACCGGAACCGGGAATTTCATTGAAACCGAATGGTTCCGGCAGATAAAATCGAATTCCGATGAGTCGGATATCCATATCATGTTTGCGTCGGCGAGGGCAAGCTTCGAAATCAGACTGAAAGGATAGATCATCGGAGTGCCCCCACGATCCGTTCGACCGTTTCGACGATGGCATGACTCCGGATCAATTCGCGTATTTTTTCAATATCCGCGGCGATGATCCGGTCTTCGTTCAGGTGAGAGACCGTCTGCCGTACGGTATTGTAAGCCGCAAGGGTGCCTTCACCCGGCTTCAGATTGGTAAACAGATCCATGGCCTGGGCGCCGCACAAGAGTTCGATGGCGATCACGTATTCGGTGTTCCGGACGATCTCCCGCAATTTGCGCGCGGAGATGGAACCCATGGACACATGGTCTTCCTTATTGGCCGAGGTGGGGATGGAATCCACACATGCCGGGTGGGCCAGCACTTTGTTTTCGGATACCAGGGCGGCGGCGGTATATTGGGCGATCATGAAACCGGAATTCAGACCGCCGTCCGCCACCAGAAAGGCCGGCAGACCGCTCAACATCGGATTGACCAGTCGTTCGATACGTCTCTCCGAGATATTGGCGAATTCAGCAACCGCCATGGAAAGGGCGTCCATGGCCATGGCCAGCGGTTGTCCATGGAAATTCCCGCCGGTCAGGAAATCATTGGTATCGGGAAAAATCAGTGGATTCCCTGTCGCGGAATTGATTTCCGTTTCCAGGGTTTGCCGGGCGTATGAGATTACATCACGGCTGGCGCCGTGCACCTGGGGCGAGCATCGTAGTGTATAGGCATCCTGAATGCGCCGGCAATCCTTATGGGAAGAGATGATTTCACTGTTGCGGGTGATGCGGAGCAGGTTTTCCGCAGATGCGATTTGTCCGGGATGGGGGCGTACCTGTTGAATGCGCGGATCGAATTCCGTCCGACTACCCATGAGTACTTCCAGACTCATGGATGCTGCGATATCGCTCAGTTTTGCCAGCTGGATGGTGTCAAACAACGCCAGGCCGAAGATGGCGGTCATCACCTGGGTGCCGTTCACCAGCGCAAGTCCTTCGGCGGATTCCAGTTCAAGGGGCGCGAGGCAACAGCGGCGCAACGCTTCAGCGCCGGATATTCGTTCCCCATTTTGAAAGGTCTGCCCAAGACCGATGAGGACCAAACCCAAATGGGCCAGGGGCGCCAGATCTCCACTGGCGCCAACCGAACCTTTGCAGGGGATGACCGGGACAATGTCGGAGTTCAGCAGGGTGATCAGGTGCCGTACGGTTTGGAGTCGTATTCCGGTATGTCCCTTGGCCATGTCTTTTATGCGCAGGGCCATGACCGCCCGGACGATTTCTTCTTCCAGGGGGTCGCCGACACCGGCTGCATGGCTCATGAGAATATTTTTCTGGAGGCGTCCGGCGTCTTTTTTGGAAATGGCGACGTCACTTAATGCACCGAAGCCGGTCGTGATTCCATAAATACGTTTCTCCGATGTAACCCATTCATCGACGAGTCGTCTGGCTTTGATGATCCGACGTTCCGATTCCTTGCTCAAGCCAACCCGGGCTTTCCGTCGGGCGATGGCTACCAGTTGTTCCAGCAGGAAGCCGTCTTCTCCCAATATGATTTTTTTCTCCATACGGTTGCCCATTACCGGTAATCCTTATTGACGATGGTCTCTGGTGGTAATCCTACGGATGCTTCAGGTCACGGATTTGCTCCATCAACGATTTGATCTCATCGAATCGGAAGGGTTTGGTCAGGAATGCAAAAGCACCGGCTTGCATGGCTTCTTCGCGGGTTTCGTCGGAGCCGTGTCCACTCATAATCACAATCGGCAGCTCCGGGGTGTTTTTTCGGGTCTGGCGCAGGAATCCAATTCCGTCGATACCCGGCATTCGCAAATCGACAAGGGCAGCATCGTATTTGGTTGTTTTTGCAGCGCGGAGGCCCGAAAGTCCTTCTTCCGCGCATTCCGTTGCGTGTCCCAGCCGTTCGATGAATTTTTGTAACGTTATTCGCACAATCTCTTCGTCATCCACCAGTAGTATTTTGAGTGGATTATTTGGGTTCATGGTTGCTTGCCTCGTTGTTGGTATGTTTGGGGAAGGTGATTTTGAAGGAAGTTCCTTTTCCAACCGTCGATGAAAATTGGATATCACCGCCGAAGCTTTCCACAATGGATTTACTGATGGCCAAACCGAGACCGGTTCCTTTGTCCGGATCTTTGGTTGTAAAAAAAGGGTCGAAGATTTTTTCGGCAATATCCGGTGTGATTCCCATGCCGTTGTCGCTGATCATGAGCCAGGCAATGGGATGGCCATTGTGATCTCCATCGCCGGTCGTGATACGAATGCAAGGTGTATATGCGGGACCTTCCTCCTCCATTCTTTTTTTTGCCGTATCGCGGGCATTGTTGAGCAGATTGAAAATTACCTCTTCCAGAGAAAAGGAATTGACGTGAACAGGCAGGGGGTGTTGTGCGAGACGATCTTCCAATGTCAATCCGTGGGAGCGGAATTGGGCTCTCAGGAGGCTCGTGCCGGAATGGACGACTTCGTTTAAATTCACCAGCGCTGTTTCGGGATTACCGGATTCTCGTGCAAACAAGCGGACATGCTTGATGATATGGACCATTCTGTCGGCTTGCTCAACAATCAGACGGACATTCTCTCGAATTTCTTCCGGAGGCATTCGATCTTCGCTTTCCATCGTCAACAGGATCAGTTCAGCAAGTCCGCGAACCCCGACAAGCGGCTGGTTCAATTCATGGGCGATCCCTGCCGCCATTTCCCCCAAGGATCGCAACCGATCCGACCGCATTCGCAGGGTGCGCTGTTCTTCGAGCTTTTTTTCCGCTTCCCGGCGTTTTTGAATTTCATTCGTTAATTGGCGGTTTTTTGATGACAAGATCGTTTTTTGGCGTTCCGACTCGTCGTATCGGACTTTGAGAATGAAATTTTGTGTATAAAAGCGCATGAGAATCGCGATTCCGATCATCGCAACGATCGCCAGGGATCCTGTCCCGACAAGGAGTTGCCAGGGCGCCAAAGATCCGAAGACCGTCTCGACCGGTGTTATCGCCAATAAGGTGAGGGATGCATTGTGGATCGGGAGGCCTGTAACGATCGTTTTTCGGCGGTCCTGAAAACCGAAGACCTGGTGCAGTGAGGAAAGCGCTGTTTCCGGGCTCTGAAAGGGTGTAATGCGCGCCAAATCGGCGGCGACCGAACAACCGATGGAATCCGGAGGGCAGATCACCGTTCCATCGGTTGTCGCGAGGTAAAAGCATTCTTTTGAAAGATCCGGAGAAATATCCAAGAAATGGGTCAGCAATGTGGATACATTCAGAAAGACGATCAGCTCTCCTGCGAAATTCTCTTTATTAAAACAAGGAGCCGTCAGCAGGATGCGCAATCGATCCTGTTCCTCATGGATGACAACAGTGGCAGAATTGCCCGCTGGTGTTACGAACTTTTCCCAATGGAACGTCAATCCGTTTTGTGTCTTCGGTTCGGCAGTGTCGATTAATGGTCGACCGGCGGGATCAACGAAAAGGATTCGTTCATATATGGCATCGCCTTGAATGGATTTGTCCGATATGGTTTTTTGAAACAGTTGGATGATTCGAAAGTAATTGACCCGCAGACCGTATTGTTCGGACATTCCCAACGATTTATTGATGAAATAGTTCGAAAACTCCTTGGCGGACACCAATGACTTCAGATCGTGTTTTCGTTCCGAGAAAAAATATTCGAGGGATGCAGCATGTTTTTCCAAATCCAGGCGAAATTGCTTGAGGGTAGATTCCCGCAAGGCGGTCTGGTTTCGATAGTTCGATATCATCAGGAAACCAAGATAAAGTCCTAAAGAAATGCAAACGGTCAAGATGACAGTGGATGGTCTGCGGGATTGCAACCATGTCAAAAAACGGAAACCCATCTCATCATTCCAGTGAAAGATCGCGGCTCATGTCAGTTCGCGAAGAAATCAGGGTAATACGTGAATACCGACGGATAGTATTTTTGCACAAGACGCTGATAAATGCCGTTTTGTTTGCATTGCCTAAAAAATTCATTGAATGCTTTGAGAAGTCGAGGGGATGTCTTTGGGAATGCACAGGCCATTCCTTGTTGCGGTGAAATCGGGCCGACGACTTTGATGTCACCCGGCCATTTTTCCAGAGCGATCAATGCCACCGGAACATCCATCAGGGTTGAATCCGCCATTCTTGCCATGATGGCCGGTATCATGTCATTCAGATTCCGGTTGGCCGGGAACAGCTTGATCGTCGCGCCGGTTTCATGGATACCATAGAGATCCGGGTCCAGACAGCTGTCTCTTATTCCCAACACGCTGATGCCGTGTAACATTTTTTTGACCGTATGAATATCCCGGGTGATGTCGTCCGTCGGCGCAATGGGCTGCAGATTCGATTGGGCGCCTGCAATCAGCCATACACCGGTCGGAAAAGTGGTTTCTGAAAAATCGACAATTTCTTTGCGCCAGGGCAGAATCGTGAAGCCGGTAGCGATGATGTCACCCCGAACGGGGCTTTCCCCCAGTACGTCGATGGTGTCGCCTTTGGGTTTGACGACCTTGCCGGTCAGATCCGCCAATACGTTTTGCCAGTCGGTTTCGACGAAGGTGTATTTCACGCCGAGATACGCCGAAAACAGTTGCATCAGTTCTACGTCCAGGCCGTTTTTCTTTTCCGTGACAAAGTTCGCATACACAATTCCCAGATGGCGCAACTCGCCTGTTTTCAGAACCGCTTCCAGATCCCCGGCCGAAGCTGTGGGGCCTGTCGCCGGAAACAGTACACCGGCAACAACCAGTAACAGCCATATTTTTTTCGTGTGCCGAGCATGCAGATTCATTTCCGCCTCCTTTAAATCCGTTTACCGCCTCGCAATCTCGATGGTTACTTCGTCGGACCGTTTTTTTCAGCGCTGTATTTGTCGATGGAAAAAAAACCGCCCAAATATACGAAAACAGATGGATAGTATTTCCGAACCAACGCCTCATATGTTCCGTCTTTCCAGCGCGCCTGGAAGAATTCGTTGAAGGCTTCGAGCAGCGCCGGTGATGATTTGGCAAACGCCACTCCCATTGCCTGCTCATGGGAGATCGGGCCGATCACCTTTATCTTGCCGGGCCATTTTTCCAAGGCAACCAAGGCGTCCGGAATATCCAGCAATGTCGCTTCGGCTGCACCCTTCATAACCGCAGGAGCGATATCGTTCAGGCTTTCGCTGTCGGTGAATAACCGTATTTCGGCTTTACTTGATCCCAGATGATAGAGACCCGGGTCCAAACAGGTGCCCTTCATGGTCAGAACCGAGCGACCGGCCAGCAATGACATGACGGTACGAATATCGATAGCGATATCTCCCGTGGGCTGGATGGGTTTCATGGATGAATTGGCCCTTGCGATAAGCCACACTCCGGTCGGAAAGGTCGGGATCGAATAATTCACCACCTGTTTACGCCATGGCAGAATCGTCAGCCCGTTGGCCAGAATATCTCCCCGTACGGCGGTGGTTCCGACGATTTTGACTTCGTTGCCTTCCGGGAGAACATACTGACCCGTCAAATCGCCGAAGGCCGTTGACCACGTTGTTTCCACAAATTCATATCGAACGCCGATATGGTTTGCAAAAAGCCGGATCAACTCCACATCCAGTCCATCATGCCCATCATTTGTTTGCTTCACGAAATTGGCATAAGTGATGCCAAGATGCCGTAAAACACCCTTTTGCCGGATTTCCGCCAAATCCGCTGCAAACGTCAGGTTGGTGATAAGGAGATGGAATGAAAGGGCGAACAACAGCGACAGAAATTTATGGTGCAAATCCAAATGGTGCAGCATCGGACGGTCTCCGTCGATAAAATAAAGATCGAACACTCTCAAGAGGTTTTGCCGTTTTGTCGATATGCAATCTATACATATTTATGTGAACAATCAACCAAATAAATGATTCAAGACGTTCGCCCATCACAGTCGCCCCATGACCTTTTCCGTCAGTACTAGTAATTGCTGCGCTTGCTTTTCGACGCTTATCTCCATATGCATGACTTCCCGGCGGGTTTCGGTGACAAACGCGGAATCGGAGATGGATGTCAGATTGATCTTCACATTGTAGAGCGCAGCCAGAATTCCCGCCCGGACTGCCAGGGCGCCGGCGGCGCCGTCGCTGACGGCGTTGCGGTTTCCATTGCCGATCACCTCGGTAAAGATCTCCAGCAGCGCCATGCCGTCCCGTGCCACCTCCAAGGGGATGCCGGCAGCCGTTTTCAGGGCTTTCTGGCGGGTCTGTTCACGGAAGGCCTTTTCCGCATCCGTTTGCCTGGGTAGTTTCAGGGCGTTCATCACTTCCTGATAGGCTGCGGCATCCTGATCCATGAAAGCCGCCAGGCGATCCCGGTAATGGATCGCCTTTTCGGCCAGTTCCTTCATTGCCTGTCGGTGTTCTTCATAGCCTTTTTTATCAATTGTCAAGCGAGCCGCCATGGCGGCCAATGCAGCGCCCAAGGCGCCGCATAGAGCGGCGATGCTTCCGCCTCCCGGAACCGCAGTGCCGGCGGCGGCGCTTTCCAGAAATTCCCGCAGTGTCAGATCCAGCAATTTCATGAGTGCATTCCTTTCGATTTCTCATAGACGATATTTCCGGCCTTGACCACGGTTTCCACCGTATTCACACCCGTGTGGTAAGGGAGGTACCGGTAGGAGGGGAACTCCAGGATGACAAGGTCTCCCTGCTTGCCCACGTCCAGACTACCGATGGTATCCGCTCGGGAAATGGCCGCCGCGCCGTTGATGGTCAGGGCGGTGACCGCCTCTTCCGGACTCATGGCCATATGCAGCGTCGCCAAGGCAAAGAGCAGGGGAATGGATTCCGAAAAACAGCTGCCCGGGTTCAGATCCGTGGCCAGCGCAACGGCACAGTTCTGATCGATCATGAACCGCGCCCGGGCGAAGGATTCTTTCAGGCAGAAAGCGGTGGAGGGAAGCAGGACGGCGACTACCCCGGCCGCGGCCATTTCCCGGATTCCCCTGTCGGAAGACCGCAGCAAATGGTCGGCCGACACGGCGCCCAGTTCGGCCGCCAGCTCCGCTCCCCCTATGGCTTCGATTTCATCGGCATGACATTTGAGTCCCAGTCCGAGGGACTTGGCTTTATAAAGCAGGCGGCGGGATTGGGGTACGGTGAAGACGTTTTTTTCGCAGAATACGTCGCAGAATTCGGCCGACTGGTTTTCGGCGACACGGGGCAGCATGTCATCGCAGAGGAAATCGATATAGGCGTCGGCCCGGTCGCAATACTCTTCCGGTAGGGCATGGGCTCCCAGAAATGTGACGGCGATATCCATGGGATGTATGGCGGCCAGCTCCGCCATGACCTCCAGTTGTTTCAGTTCGGCATCGCGATTAAGACCATATCCGCTCTTTCCCTCCACGGTGGTGACCCCAAAGGCGAGCATGCTGTTCAACCGCTTGAGCCCGTCGGTTTTCAACGATTCCCGGGATGCGCTGCGTGTGGCGCTTACCGTGCGCCGAATTCCACCGCCGCGTTGCATGATTTCCATGTAGCTTGCCCCGCCCAGGCGTTGACAAAATTCTTCCGGCCGGTATCCGGCGAATACAAAGTGGGTATGGGCGTCCACAAAGCCGGGGAGAACCGCCTTGCCGGTCGCATCGATGATGACCGTGTCCGTATCATCCAATCGGGCCATGATGAGATCCGATGGTCCCACGGCCGTGATTCTTCCATTGCGGATCACGACGGCGCCGTCCGGAATGATCCCCAGGTCGGACATGGCCGGTCCGCATTTTGCGGCAAACCCCTTGCAGGTCACCAGTTCGGCGGCGTGGTGGATCACGATATTTCCGTTCATGGAATCAGCGCCTATGTCATTAAATGGGTTTCGAGAATTCGGTCCATGGTAAACTGTTCGATCCCGAGGTAATACACCGCGCTTTGCACCAGGGCAGCCATGGGCACCAGTCCCACGATTTCACTGCCGGCGATGGTGACGCCGTATCGTCTGGCCTCCGCGCGGATCAATTCAACAACACGGTAGATCGCTGTTTGGGTATAATCGGTCAGGTTCATGGATACCTGCACCATTCCGCGTTTTTTCAACTCCACGCCCAGGGCTTTGCAGTACCGAAGTCCACCGCCGGAATGGCGCACCTTGCCGGCGATCTGCCGGGCAATATCGAGATTGCCGGTATTCAGGTTGACATTAAAGGCGATCATGGGTGGCCGGGCACCCACGGCGGTGGCCCCGGCTGTGGGATGGGGCTTGGCCGGACCATAATCCGGCTGCCATTCCGACTGTTTCAGCTTCTGTTCCAATCCCTCGAACTCGCCCTTGCGGATGGCGGACAAATTCTTTCTTTCCGGTCGTCTGGCCGAGAGTTCATACAGGAAAACCGGTACCTGGAAGCGCTGCGCGATTTCCGCCGCCAGTTCCTCGGACAACGCCACGACTTCCTCCATGGTTACATGGGCGACCGGAACAAAGGGCGCCACATCCATTGCCCCCATGCGCGGATGCTGGCCGTGATGGTGATTCAGATCGATGTGCTCAACCGCCTGCTCCATGGCCGCAAGGACGGCCTCCTTCAGGAAACGCGGTTCTCCGATGGCCGTTACCACCAGGCGGTTGTGGTCTTCATCCTTTTGATAATCCAGCAGGCGCACAGTCCGGGTGCTGCGAAAGGGTTGCACGATTTTCTCAACGACAGCGGAATCGCGTCCTTCGCTGAAATTGGGTACACACTCCACGATGGGTCGTCCTTGGGGTTCCATGCGCCTGCTCCTTTCACCTTTCCGTTTCCCGTTTACCGGGCCGAGATATCACTTTTTCGGGCTCCGATTTCTGCTTCTCCACTGCGGTGATGCTTTCCATTACCAACGCGTCGTCGGCAAGATAGGGCAGGGTGATGTGGTCCCGTCCTTCCGACAGGTGATTGAACCGTATAGCGGTTTCCAGTGCGTTTTCGTTTCGCGCCCAGGCCCTTCTGGCGACACCGCCCATGACATCCCAGGAAACGGCGTTTCGGATGATGCCGTCCGTTCGTTTGCTTCCGTCGAGCACCAGCCCGAACCCACCGTTGACGGCCTTGCCGATGCCGACCCCGCCTCCGTTATGCAGGGCCACGAGACTCATCCCACGGGCCGCGTTACCCGCAAAACAGTGAACAGCCATGTCCGCCATGATATTGCTGCCGTCTTTGATATTGGCGGTTTCCCGAAAGGGAGAGTCGGTGCCGCCGGTATCGTGATGATCCCGTCCCAGCATGACCGGCCCGATTTCCTTTTTCCGGACCATCCGATTGAATTCCAGGGCGATTTTCACTCTGCCTTCGGCATCCTGGTAGAGAATGCGGGCCTGGGTCCCCACCACCAGGCGGTTCCCATGGGCCTCTCGGATCCAGTCATGGTTGTCCCGGTCCTGGAATCGGCGATGGGGGTCGATGCAGTTCATGGCCGCCCGGTCGGTTTTTTGCAGATCTTCCTCCTTTCCGCTGAGGCAGACCCAGCGGAAAGGACCGTAGCCGTAATCGAAGAGCAACGGGCCCATGATGTCTTCCACATAGGAAGGCAGCACAAAGCCGTCCGAAGGGTCCCGGCCGTTACGGCAGACATTCTTGGCGCCGGCATCGAAAACCGCCTTGAGGAAGCTGTTGCCGTAGTCGAAAAAGTAGGCGCCGCGTTCCACCATCTGCGTGATCAGGTCAAAATGATGTCGAAGGGATCGATCCACTTGTTTTCCGAATTGAACGGAATCCTCTTCCAGCATGCGGGTGCGTTCTCCGAAGGTCAACCCCTGGGGACAGTAGCCGCCGTCATAAACCGCGTGGCAGGAAGTCTGATCGGACAAGAGATCGATTTTTTCGTGGTGCGCTACCGCCCATTCCAGCAGGTCCACCACATTGCCGTGAAAGGCGATGGCGACGGCCTTTTTTTGTCGTTGGAACTGTCTGGCCAGAGCAAACGCGTTTGCGGGTGTTTCCGCGATATGCTGGATCCAGCCCTGGTCTTTGCGGGTTTGAATTCGGGAGAGGTCGACTTCCGCGATCAGACCGACGCCGCCGGCGATGGCCACCGCCTTTCCTTGGGCGCCGCTCATGCCCCCCAGTCCGGAGCTGACAAACAGGATACCCGAAAGGTTGCAATGGGATGGAATTCCCAGTTTGGATCTGCCGGCGTTCAGAAGGGTGCTGTACGTTCCATGGACAATTCCCTGGGGGCCAATATACATCCAGCCGCCGGCCGTCATCTGACCGTAATTGGCCACCCCGATGGCGGCGGCCCGTTGCCAGTGATCATGATCATCGAAGATTCCCACCATCATGGCATTGGTGATGATCACCCGGGGGGACGAGGGCGCCGATCGGAACAAGCCCAGAGGATGGCCGGAAGCCACCACCAGGGTCTGTTTCCGGGTGAGCAGTTGCAGGTAGCGTTGAATCAGGCGATATTGCATCCAGTTCTGGCAGACCTGACCGGTTTCGCCGTAGGTAACCAGTTCGTAGGGATAGAGGGCCACGTCAACATCGAGATTGTTGTCGATCATCACCTGGAAGGCCTTGCCTTCGAGGCACTTGCCTTTATACGCGGAAATCGGTCCGGCTGCGATCTTGCCAGCGGGCCGAAATCGGTATCCGTAGATCCGGCCGGTGGCGGCCAACTCCTGCGCGAACTCGGGCGCCAGGACGGCATGCCATTTTTCCGGAACATACCGCAGTGCATTCCTCAGTGCCAGACAGGACGTCGCGTTGTTCAAAGCGACATTTCGTTTCGGCGCTCGTCGAATTCCGGGGATGAACCCGGGCGGCGGGGGCAGATCCGGCAGGATGTCATCCAGACGGACGGACATGGCCTCCTGAATTCGGGTATTTTCCATCATCGTTTTTGTGTCCAGAGCGGGTCGCGTCCACCCATGGATGATATCGTTTCGTCGCGTTCAAGGCAGGCGAAAGTAGTCCGGTATGGGTGGACTTCGTTAGGGGATGAAAACACTTTAGAGAACCATTGGGATGCTGTCAAGAGGGAGTGGCGTGCAACGTTCAAAGGGGAAGGGGCAAGCCGATGGGCAGAAAAATACTCACCTCCGTGCCCTTTCCGGATCGGGACTCCACGCCGACCCAGCCGTTGTGATTTTTGACGATGCCGTACACGGCGGCCATTCCCAGCCCCCGTCCCTGGAAATGGGTCGTGAAGAACGGTTCAAAAATCCGTCGCCGGGTTTCATCATTCATCCCGGTCCCGTTGTCTTCAATCTGCAGACAGACGTATTGACCGGGAATCATGCCTGGATTCCGGGCGGCCGTTTCAGGCGTAATGGTTTCCGGGAAGGTTCGAATCCGGATGGCGCCCTCGTTGCCGGTTGCCTCTATGGCGTTTTGGACGACGGCGGTAACAACCATTTGGACCTGGGTGGGGTCCGCATGAATATTCGGCAGATCATCGGCCAGTTCGAAATCGATCCGCTGCGTTTCTTCCTTCTGCCGGGGAATCATCAGGGCGGTTTCCCGGACCACCGTGTTCAGGTGCATTTCCTCCGTCCAATACTTTCCCTTTCGGGCAAAGGCAACCAGCATCTTGTTTAGATTGACCATTTGATCGACGGCGTTCAGCATGGCGTCCAAGTATCTTCGGATTGGTTGAATATCCGGATGGATCGTTTTGATCAGGTCGATGCTGCCGGTGATCATGCTCAATGCATTGTTGAATTTATGAGCGACGCCACCGGCCATCACGCCCATGGACTCCATTTTTTGGGACTGGAAGATCTGCTGTCGAAGTTTTTTTTCCAGGCTGATGTCGATGATAAAACCCAGAATGGCCGGCGCCCCCAGGTAATCGATGATGGTCAACCAGACCGCGACTTCGAATCGGTCGCCGAATGGTGTGATTCCTTGCAGTTCATAGGCGGCGGGAACCCGTTTCCCCGCCAGACGGTCCTGTCCCCGGGTGCGAATCAGCTCCGCCTGTTCCGGAACAAAAAGCGCCTCCACCGGTTTACCGATGATTTCTTCCGCGGCGGCATAACCGAACATGGTAACCAGCTTGGAGTTGACATAGACATACCGACCGTCCTGAACAATGCGGATGCCCACGGGGGAATCTTCGATGATCCGGCGGATTTGCTGTTCGGAGTTCTTGATGGCCGCCTCTGCGTTTTTCAATTCCCGGATATTGCTTTCCAGTATGGTGTTGGCCGCCTCCAGTTCCCCGGTTCGAATCCGAACCAGATCTTCCAGGCGGTCACCATGGGCTTTCAAGGCTTTACGGGATCTTTCGATTTGCTCGCTGAGGGAAACAACGACGATGGAAACCATCAGGAACATGATGACGCGCAGATAATTGTTAAAGGGAGTGTAGACGGCCGGAGGAGGGGGGTGATACAGGAAATGGCTGTTGAGCAGCATCAGGCTGAGAATGATCGTCACGATGATGCCTTTCCGCTGCCACCAGAGGGCGGAAAGAATGATGGGAATATAGAAAAAATGGGTAAAGACGGTTCCGATGCCCAGGACGCTGTGAAAATAATAGGTGTACATATTCAGACGGGTGAACTAGTAAAACTCATCCGATCCATGCCAAATCTGGCTGTTGCTCTTTGAAATAGGCGGATAACGCGTCTACGATCACATTGAATGATGAGATCTTCTTTTTTCGACAGGTCTCTTTTAA